>JBHGBE010000001.1:0-163227 GCA_041946855.1 Phycisphaerae bacterium
CGCAAAGGTCATGGCCAAGTGTCAGATGGCCCTGGCCGCATGACTATCCGCCCCCAACTTGCGGGGCGGTGTACTAAGCCCAATGCTCCTGCGGTCGCCAAGGTCCGCAGTCAGCGTGTCGCTGGTGACTGAAACATTCCTTGCCGTCGGCTCAAACATGCGAAATCCGAATGCCATCCTCGTCAACTCCGGCACTTGCATACCGAATCATCCGGATTGACCGGTCAAGCGTTTCCGGATGCTCCTTGGGTCTTGGCGGCAGTCCAGGACGGCGTAGATCGAAACGGCGCCAGTTTCCACAAGATAGTAGACGGCATACGGGAACCGCTTTGGTATCAGCCGGTGAAACCCCAGATGCAGAGCATGAATTCCGGCGTACAAGCGGAGCGAATCTATGTCCGATGACAGGCTGTCGATGAAGTAATCCCCGAGGTCTGTCTCCTGGGACTCATAGAATTGGAAACCGGCATCCAAGTCCAGTTGCGCCTCGTCGAGGATTCGGACATTCATCTTCTTCGATTCTGAAGCTTGCGCTTAGCGGTTCCCCAGTCTTCAAACTTTGAGACGCCACTCCGCGCCCGTTCCAGTCGTGCCTTTAGCACGTCAGCGTGCCATGCGGGGGACGGAACGTCATCGGGAACTTCCTGGAGCGTGCCCCAAATCTCTTCGATAGTTCGGAGCTTGTCTGCAATACTCATCTTGTCAAGCGGCAATGTCGGCTTCATAGGATTCTCCACCTGACCAAGTTTACACCTAGCACCAGTGCAAGGCAACGCCGCGGACAAGTCAGGACAAACGCGGCGGCTCCCGAAGGAACCGCCGCGTGCTGAACGTCCAGGTTGTTTCCGACTAACCGGTCAACCGATTAACCAGTGACCGGTCGATCACTTCTTCATCTTCAGCCCTTCCTCGTGCGGGATCCGCATTCCGTAGAAGCTGCGGTATACGAAGACCAGCGCCACCAGCAGCAGCACCACACCGATGATCGTCCTGGCGGTCTTCATGTTCTCCATCGTCACGGCGATCTCCGTCGCCAGCACGCCGAAGAGGGTGGTGAACTTGATCACCGGGTTCATGGCCACGCTTGAGGTGTCCTTGAACGGGTCGCCGACGGTGTCGCCGATTACCGTGGCGGCGTGGAGCTCGGTGCCCTTCTGCTTCAGGTCCACCTCGACGATCTTCTTGGCGTTGTCCCACGCGCCGCCGGCGTTGGCCATGAAGATCGCCTGGAAGAGGCCGAAGAACGCGATGGCGATCAGGTAGCCGATGAAGAAGTAGCTGTCGAAGAACGCCAGCGCCAGCGCCATGCAGAAGACCACGATGAAGATGTTGACCAGGCCCTTCTGGGCGTACTGCGTGCAGATCTTGACGACTTCCTTGGAGTCCTTGATGTCGGCCGTACGGCTGGTCAGGTCCATGTGTTCCTTGATGTACACCACGGCGCGGAACGAGCCGGTCACGACCGCCTGCGTCGAGGCGCCCGTGAACCAGTAGATCACCGCTCCGCCCATCAGCAGGCCAAAGGCGATCTTGGGCTGGACTAGGCTCAGGTGCTTGACGACTTCCTCCAGCCCGCCTGTAAGCGTATTGCCCAGCAGGAGGATGATGCTGAAGATCATCGTGGTCGCCCCGACGACGGCCGTGCCGATAAGCACCGGCTTGGCGGTCGCCTTGAACGTGTTGCCGGCGCCGTCGTTGGACTCCAGGAAGTGCTTGGCGTTCTCGAAATCCGGCTCGAAGCCGAAGTCCTTCTTGATCTCTTCCTTGATGTTCTTGACTGATTCGATCTGGGACAGTTCATACACGCTCTGGGCGTTGTCCGTAACAGGGCCAAAGCTGTCCACCGCGATGGTCACGGGTCCCATTCCCAGGAAGCCAAATGCCACCAGGCCGAAGGCGAAGATCGGGCCGGCAAAGCCGAGGCCCTTGAGCGGCTCGGGCATCAGGGCGTTTATGTCCCCGATGGTGGCCGCCTTCCACGCGATCACCATTAGCATCAAAATGAGCGAGCCGGTCCAGAAGGCCGAGAAGTTGCCGCCAACGAAGCCCGACAGGATGCCCAGACTCGCGCCGCCTTGATTGGCGGATGTGACGACTTCCTTGACGTGCTTGCTCTTGGTTGAGGTGAATATCTTGGTGAACTCGGGAATGAGCGCGCCGGCGGCCGTGCCGCACGAGATGATTATCGACAGCACCAGCCACAGGTTCGGCAGCTTCTTGTCCCCAATCTGGGCGTCCCCCAGCATCAGGTAGCTGGCCAGGAAGGTCACGCCGATCGAAATCAGTGAGGTCAGCCACACCAGGTGCGTCAGGGGGCGCTCAGGGTCGAACGTCCTGCTCTGCCCGTACGTCGCCAGGGTGACTTTCTCGTTTATGTAGTAGGACACGAGCGAGGTCAGGATCATCAGGATACGCATGACGAATATCCAGATAATCAGCATGGCGCCCATATCGCCGAAGGCGCCCGTAGCGCCAAGGGCCATCGAGAGGAACGTGATCAGGGCCACGCCCGTGACGCCATAGGTCTCGAAACCGTCGGCCGTCGGGCCGACGCTGTCGCCGGCGTTGTCGCCGGTGCAGTCGGCGATGACGCCGGGGTTCTTCGGGTCATCCTCGGGCAGCTTGAAGATGATCTTCATCAGGTCCGAGCCGATGTCGGCGATCTTGGTAAAGATGCCGCCGCCGATTCTCAGGGCCGATGCGCCCAGCGACTCGCCTATGGCGAACCCGATGAAGCACGGTCCGACCAGCTCGCGCGGCAGGAAAACGAGGATGCAGATCATGAAGAACAGTTCGACGCTGACCAGCAGCAGGCCGACGCTCATGCCGGACTTCATCGGCACAGTCATCGCGCCGATGGGATATCCCCTCAGCGCCGCGAAAGCCGCCCTGCTGTTGGCGCGGGTGTTGATCCGGATGCCGAACCACGCCACGCCGTAACTGCCCAGGATGCCAAGTATGGATGCGGCCAGCACCAGCACCAGGCCGCCGATGCCGGGGTTGCCCTTGCCTTCGTGCGAACCGGCAATCCAGTGATCGAGCACGCCGAAGTAATAGACCGAGCAGGCCGCAATCAGCATCCACAGCACGACAAGGAACTTGCCCTGCTGGAGCAGGTAGGTCTTGCACGTCTCCCAGATCGTATTGGAGACGTTGCCCATCGAAGAATGGACCGCCAGCTTCTTGATCTGGGAATACTGGAACAGGCCGAACAGCAGTCCGAAAACGCAGACCGCCAACCCGATGTACATCAGGCTATGGCCCGACACGTTGCCGAAGTTGGCGAACTTCACCTTCTCCAGGTCTGGAATCTTGATGTCCGCCTCGCTGGCGGAAGCGGTTTGGGCCATCAAGCCTATCGCCAGGCCGGCGACGGCCAGCGCGATCAGGCCGATCCGAATCGACTTCGTCTTCATGCTGCTGTCACCTTCGCTAAGGATTCGCCCTCATTCTTCAGGTTGCGTGCTGATCCAGCCGACGCTCGGCTGTCAGAGGCGCGGCCCGGGGCGACTCGGCCGCGCGGAGTCGTGGATAGTATGCAGTCGCCCGCGCGGAGTCAAGGACGGTTTCCAGGAATCAGGCAACGGGCAACTGGCAGCGGGCAACAGGGTAAACGGAACGGGCGACAGGACAGAAACACATTCCCTGACCTGTCGCCCGTTGCCTTCTGCCTGTCGCCTGAAATTACTTGTTCTCGTCGTTGAGCGCGTCCATGGCCGCATCGTCGGGGCCGCCGCCCTCCAGCTCCTTCTGGACATCGCGGCGCGGGCGCTGGCGCTCCTCTTCGTTGTGGCGGACGGCCGAGATGATGTTGTCGCCGAGCAGGCCGGTCCCGCCGTCGAGGCCGCCGCGCCGGCGGACGGGTTCGCCGCCTTCCGCCGCCTCGGGCCGCGTTCCCTCTGCCGCCGCCCACTGGGCGCGCTTCAGGCTCAGCCCGATCTTCCGCTCGTCCGTGTCGACGCGGAGGATCTTGACCTCCAGCTCGTCGCCGACCTTGACCACGTCCTTGGGGTTCTCGACCTTGTGATCGGCCAGCTCGGAGACGTGCAGCAGGCCCTCGAGCTCCTGCTCAAGCTCGACGAACACGCCGAAGTTCGTGATCTTGGTGACCTTGCCCTTGACGATCTGGCCGGGCAGGTAGTGCTCGGGAATCTGCCGAAGCCACGGGTCCTCGGTGAGCTGCTTGAGGCCCAGCGCGACGCGCATCTTCTCCTCGTCCACCGCCAGCACGACGCACTGTAGCTGCTGGCCCTTCTTGAGCACCTCGCTTGGGTGGCCGATCTTGCGGGTCCAGGAAAGGTCCGACACGTGCAGCAGGCCGTCGATGCCTTCCTCGATCTCCACGAACGCGCCGAAATTGGTCATGTTGCGGACCGTGCCGGTGATGACAGTTCCCGGCGGGTACTTCTCCTTCACGACCGTCCAGGGGTTCTGCTCGGCCTGCTTCATGCCGAGGGATATTTCCTGCTTCTCCTTGTCGATCTCCAGCACGACGACCTCGACCTCGTCGTTGACGTTGACCATCTCGCTGGGATGGTTGATGCGGCGGGTCCAGCTCATCTCGCTGATGTGGACAAGGCCTTCCAGGCCCTCCTCCAGCTTGACGAACGCGCCGTAGGACATGATGTTGACGACCGTGCCCTTGACGCGCGTGCCGACGGGGTACTTGGTCTCGACCTGCTCCCACGGGCTGGCGGTGCGCTGCTTGAGGCCGAGGGCGATCTTCTCCTTGGCGCGGTCGACCGACAGGACCTGGCACTCGATCTCCTGGTCGATCTTGAGCATCTCGCTGGGATGGCCGATGCGGCCCCAGGACATGTCGGTGATGTGCAGCAGGCCGTCGATGCCGCCGAGATCCACGAACGCGCCGAAGTCGGCGATGTTCTTGACGGTGCCCTTGCGGACCTGGCCCTCCTGGATCTCTTCCAGGAGCTTCTTCTTCGCGGCCTCGCGCTGCTCCTCGATGAGCTTGCGGCGGCTGACGACGATGTTGCGCCGCTCCTCGTCGATCTTGAGGATCTTCGCCTCGATCATCTGGCCGATGAACTCGCCAATGTCGCCCGGCCGGCGGATGTCAACCTGGCTGGCCGGCAGGAACGCCGGCACGCCGATGTCAACCAGCAGGCCGCCCTTGATCTTGCGCGTGACGACGCCCTTGACCAGGTCGCCTTCCTTGTTGCTCTTGAGGATCCTCTCCCAGCCGCGGATGCGGTCGGCCTTTCGCTTGGAAAGCTCGACCAGGCCGCTCTCGCTCTCAACGCCTTCGAGGAAGACCTCGATCTCCTGTCCCGGCTGTATGGCGGCCGGGTCGTCGAACTCGGCGATGTCAACCGTGCCCTCGCTCTTGAGGCCGACCTCAACCACCACGTCGTTGCCGACCACGTTGACGATCCGCCCAGTGAGGATCGCGCCTACCGTGGGGCTGGTCTTGGTCTGGATTACGTCGCCCAGTGTTTCCTGCTTGAATTCGCTGCCCAGAGCTTCGGAGATTTGCTTTTCGATGTCCGCGTCAGAGATGCCAAGAGACTGAATCAGATTGTGATCAACCATTTGCTGCCTTCTGTCCGTTGCCTGTTTCTGCCGTCCGCGCGGCGTCGAGTCCCGGCTCCCTGCGAGCCGGGCCGCCGCGCCCGCCGGTTGCGTAACGCCCTGGCGGGTCGAGCGGCTGGACCGTCCAGCCACGCCGCGAGGCATTGTACGCGCGGCGCGCAATGCCTTGTGGCGAATTGGTAAGTCTACATATCGGCCGGATGTGCGCCAACACCAAATTGCGGCCCTCCGCCGGGAATTCCGCGCGCGGCATCGGAGAATGGCGGCATGGGCGTCTCGCCTGCGGCCACGCGGCCGGGACGGCCGCGAGACGCGCGGGCCAGAGGCCCACGCCACGATCGGCCGATCCACCATCCCGCGGCGCGGCCGGCAATTGTGCTTTGCCCACGGATGAATTCTGCTAACATCGCCGGCTCATCCGCCCGGCGGCGGGTGCAGGAGTAGCAGTTGGCACAATGAACCTTCCGCGCAAGACCATCCTGGCGTTCTGCTGCGTGGGGATGGTGCAGGTGAGCCTGGCCATCGCGGCGCCGGCGATGCTCGTCACGCCGGCCGGCGCGATGTTCAGGATGAGCACGGTCCAGCAAGGACTGTTCCTCAGCGCCGCGCCGTGGGGCCTCGCACTGGCGACCCTCATCGTCGGCCCGCTTGCCGACCGCGTAGGCTTGCGGCCGCTGCTTGTAGCCGGGGCAGTCCTGGAGGCGGCCGGCCTGGCGATCATTTGGCGCGCGGATGGGCAGGGCGCCGCGATCTCTGGGGCCGCCGTGCTGGGGACCGGCGCAGGTCTGACCGATCCGCTTCTGACGCCGCTGGTCTGCGCGCTATACCCCGACCGCCGCACGCGCGTGTCGAACCTTCTGCACTCCTTCTACCCGGTGGGCCTGATCGTGACGACGGGCCTGATGATCCTGCTGATGAACCGCGGCTGGGCGTGGCAGGATGTTAGCCTGGCGACGGCCGCGCTGGCGATCCCGGCCGCTTTGGCGATGCTGGTATTGCCGCTGCCCGCGCAGACGCATGAGGGGGCACACAGGATGGGCGTCCGCCGGATCATCGGCCGAGGGGCCTTCCTGCTGCTGGTGGCCACGATATTCATGGGCGGGGTCACGGAACTGGGGCCGTCGAGCTGGCTGCCTGCCATGGTGCAGGAGGCGGCCGGCGGGACGCGAACTCAGGGCGGGCTCGGTCTCATGGCGTTCGGCGCGATCATGGCCGTCGGCCGATTCTCATCAACCGCCATCGTGCATCGCATAGGCCCGCGGCTCTTGTTCGTGCTGGGCGGGGCGGTCTGCGTCGCGGGACTCCTGCTTGCCGCGCTGCCGCTTGGCGCGTTCAACACGATCCTCTGGCTGAGCGTCGTGGGCTTCGGAGTCGCTGGCTTCTGGCCGACTGTGCTTGGGTGCGCGGGTGACAGGTTCCCGCAGGCAGGCGCGTCGATGTACTCGGTCCTGTCCGCGGTTGGGAACTTCGGCGGCGTCGTCGGGCCGATGGCCATCGGCTTGGCCGCCAAGTCCTTCGGTCTCCAGGCAGGCGTTGCGCTGCTGGCCGTGGCGCCTCTGGCGGCAGTGGTATGCTTCAGCCTCGCTGGCCGAAGCAAAGCGAAGAGAGAAGAGTGAAAAGGGAAGAGAGATAAGACCGGCCTTCCCGTCCGTTTCTTCGCTCTTCTCGCCTCGCTCTTCCCTCTTCGCCGTTCGCTCTTCCCTCTTCCCTCTTCGCCTTTGTTTGTGTTCTAATCCCCCGTATGACCGACAAGCCCCCTACGGCTCCAACAAAACACCTCCGCCTGGGCGTGCTGCTCTCCGGCGGAGGCAGGACGCTGACCAACATCCTCAGCCACATACGCGACGGCAGGCTGCCGGCCGAAGTTGCGGTCGTGATCGCCTCGAGGCCGTGCAAGGGAATCGAGTTGAGCCGGCAGGCCGGGCTGGACGTTCATCTGGTGGCGTACAAGGAAGCGCCCAGCCTGGAGGTCTACTCCGAGCGGATCACCGACATCCTCGACTGGGCCGGCGTGGGCCTTGTGCTCCTGGCCGGGTTCCTCTCGCCGTGGCTCGTGCCGCCGCGATACGCCGGGCGGGTGATGAACATCCACCCGGCCCTGCTGCCGAGCTTCGGCGGCCACGGCATGTACGGCCACCACGTCCACGAGGCGGTTCTCGCGGCCGGGTGCAAGGTCTCCGGCTGCACGGTACACTTCGTGACCAACACGTACGACGAGGGGCCGATCATTGTCCAGAAGTGCGTCCCCGTCCTCGAAGGCGACACGCCCGACACGCTGGCGGCCCGCGTGTTCGAACAGGAGTTGATCGCGTATCCGGAGGCGATATCGCTGTTCGCTCAGGGCAGGCTCCGAATCGAGGGCCACATGGTGAGGATTGCGCCGACTTGATCCTACAAGGGCGGCTTCAGTCGAACGCTCCCACGGGAGACAATAGCCAGCCGACCCTTCGTGGCCGTAGTGACATCGATTCTCGCCATGAATGATCGCAACAGAGCCAGTTTTCCATAGACATTCATGTCTGCGGTCTCAAACACGACAATGCCGCAATAGGCGTCTGGCGGATAGGCCCTGACGTCCCCGAAACCCCAGTCTTCGGTCAGCAGGCATAATGAATTCTACTGAGCATAGGCCGCTACCTCAGAATCATCGGCATGGCCCATCCCAATATCGCGGACATCGATTACCACGTGCGCTTGGGACAAGAGCATGTCCTTGAAGCCTCGTGGCAAGCACGCGTCGATCAGGAATCGCATGTCCTACCCCCGAACCGGAACGTGTTCCCAATCGCCCACGAGTTGGTTTGCAAAGGCAATCGCCGCAAGGACGTCTTGTTCCGTAATCCCGTAAGCATCAGCCACGCGCTGGGGCGGATCCCCTGCCGCCAACGAGCCGAGTACGGTCCTCACCATCACGCGCGTTCCGGCGATCACGGGCTTGCCGTGGCATCGCTTGGGATCAACCTCAATCCGGTCCGCGATGAGTTCTGCCATATTGCCACCTCACTCTCAAATTGTACCAGGCGGTGCCGGTTTCGGCCAGTTCCAAGCCGCAAGTCGCAGCAACCACACAATATCCGCACGCAACGGGCGAAATCGTTTCACTCCCGCCGCGCTGTTCTGTAACATGATGGCGTGTCACGAAACGGCGTACAATTCGAGCTTCAGGATGTCGCGGAACCCAATCTCTTCCGCGACGTCTTCCCATACACGGAGCTTCCGCGCGTCGTGTTCGAGGACAGCGCACCCGCGCCGGCTCCCGCGCGCGAAATCTGGATAACCGACACCACCTTCCGCGACGGCCAGCAGGCCCGCCCGCCCTACAGCGTCAAGCAGATCGTCGATATCTACAAGCTGCTTGCCAGGCTCGACGGCGGCAGCGGCCTGATCCGCCAGAGCGAGTTCTTCCTCTACTCCCGCAAGGACCGCCAGGCCGTCGAGAAGTGCCTGGAGGCGGGCTGCCGGTTCCCGCAGGTGACCGGCTGGATCCGCGCGGTCGCCAGCGACTTCAAGCTCGTCAAGGAGATGAAGCTGGCCGAGACGGGCATCCTGACCTCGTGCAGCGACTACCACATCTTCCTCAAGCTCCAGAAGACCCGCCGGCAGGTGATGGAGCAGTACCTGGACATCGTCCGGGCCGCGCTGGATGAGGGCATACGGCCGCGATGCCACTTCGAGGACCTGACGCGGGCGGACTTTTACGGCTTCGTCGTGCCGCTTGCCCGCGAGCTGATGAAGCTCCGCGAGCGGTACAGGATGGACGTGAAGATTCGCCTGTGCGACACGATGGGCTACGGCGTCCCCTGGCCGCACGCCGCCCTGCCGCGGAGCGTGCCAAAGCTCGTCCGCGGGATGATAGAGGATGCCGGCGTGCCGGGCGAACTGCTCGAATGGCACGGGCACAACGACTTCCACAAGGTGCTTATCAATCCGGCGACGGCCTGGCTCTACGGTTGTGCATCATGCAACGCCAGCCTGCTGGGCATCGGCGAGCGGACGGGCAACACGCCGCTGGAGGCGATGGTCATCGAGGCCGCGCAGCTTCGCGGCCAGAACCCGCGCGTCAACTACGCGGTCATCACGGAGATTGCCGACTACTACCGCGCCAGCGTCGGCCATGACATCCCCGACAACTATCCGCTGGTCGGGCGAAATTTCAACATCACCTCCGCCGGCATCCACGCCGACGGCCTGACCAAGAGCGAGGAAATCTACAACGCCTTCGACACGGTGAAGATCCTGAACCGCGCCCCGGCCGTCGCCATCACGGACAAGAGCGGCGCGGCCGGCATCAAGCACTGGATCGAGTCGCACCACGGCCTGGACGTCGCCAAGGACGACGCCCGGCTGCTGGCGGTCCGGGCTCGCGTCGATGCCGAGTACGAGGCCGGCCGCACCACCTCCATCAGCGACGACGAGATGCACGCCTGGTACAAAGAGGCGTTCGGGGCGTAGCGCCCCCATTTTCGCAAGCCTTCGTACCCACCTGCCGCATTTAATGTGTGGAAGCACAGTTACCCGTGCGGCGTCCGGGACGATACAATATATCTGATGCCCTGGTCGCCGCATACGATGCGCGCCCTGCGAAAAGGAAGACGCCATGACCACGCTTGAAGCGCATGGCGGTGTAGAGGCGATCTTCCAGCGCCTCGATGCCGTCCGCTCACGCCGATGGATTCTGCGCCTGGCGGCCGGGTGCCTCGCGGCCGGGACGTTCATCATCGGCGTGGTCATCGTCGCAGCCGCGCTGGCCGGCTACTGGGCGGACCTGTGCGCAATCTTCGGAGGCCAAAGGCCCGATCAGCCCCCCACAGCGCTGCGATGGTGCCTGCTGGTTGGCATGGCGGCGATTGCCGCGGGCGCGCTGGCGTGGTTCATCGGCCGCACGCTCCTCTGGCGGCAGAACCCGGCCCAGGTCGCGCGATTCATCGAGCAGAACTTGCCAGAGTTGCGCAACGACCTCATCAACTCCGTCCTCCTGGCCGCCGACCGCCAACAGATAAGCCCTGAACTGGTCGAGATGGCCATACGCGAGGCCAAGGCCCGCGCCGACCGCGTGGACCTCAACCGAAGCATCTCCATGCGGTCGATGCGGCGCTGGGGCATCGCCGCCGGCGTCGCGGCCGTGTGCCTGGCGGCATTCGTCGCCCTCCAGCCGCAGGCGTTCACCAGCGGGCTGATGGCCGTGCTGCGGCCCAACGACTTTGTCCGCGTGCCTAACCGGATCGAGCTGCTCAAGTACTCGCCCGAGGATGGCGCAACCATCTTCGCGGGCGATGCCGTCACCATCACGGCCGGCATCAGGAACGACGCCGCGACGCCCTACGAGGCCAAGGTCATCATCGACGGCCAGGCCCCGCAGCCGATGTTCGCCTCCGACGCCTGCTCGACGTTCTCCTTCCCAATCGCCAAGGTGGACCAGTCCTTCCGCTACGCGATCAGGATCGGCTCTTCGCGATGGCCGGCCGACAAGCCGTTCTTCAGCGTCAACGTCATCAAGCGCGTCGAGGTGAAGGGCATCGACCTGACCTACGAGTGCCCGCAGTACACCGGCCTCAAGGTCGAGACCAAGGAGAACACCGACGGCCATATAGAGGCCCCCACCGGTACAAAGGCGATGGTCACGCTCCGACTTGCGACGGGCCTGCCGGCTGTGACGATCGACATTCAGGGGGTCTCCGCGCAGCCCATGACGGCCGCCCTAGGCGGCACGCGATTCACCGCCGTTGTTCCTGTCAACGCCGATGGCGCGTACCGGATGCTCCTGCTGGACCCCAACGGCAAGGTCCTCCAGCAACTCCCCGACACAAGCAATGACCCCGCCGGGATCGACGTTGGGCAGAAGTCCGCCAAGGGCTACTACACGATTCGCGCCATCCCCGACGACCCGCCTAAGGTCGCTGTCGTCGTCCCCGGCCGTGATGTGGCCGCGGCCCCCGGCGGCAAGTTGCCGATGAAGGTCCGCGCCTTCGACCGCTACGGCCTGACCGAAGTGAAGCTCTACGCCGGCCTGGCCGACCAGGAGGCCAAGCCGGTTGCCGGCTTCCCGCCCGGCAAGATCACGCGCAACGATATGGAGTTCAACTTCCCCTTCGACCTGTCGGCCTACAAAAAGGGCGACGTGGTCGTCTACTACGCCACCGCCACCGACAACCGCAACCTGCCGGGCGTCGGCGGGCCGCAGACGAGCGTATCCGACAAGTTCAAGATCACCGTCCAGGACCCGGCCGAGGTGGCCGCGGAGAAGGCCAAACGCTATGAGGAGCTTCGCCGGCGCCTGGCCGCACTGCTCAAGATCGAGGAAGAGCAGTACGTCAACTGCAACATCGCCGTCCAGAAGCACGACGATTATCGTCTGGCCAAGGACCCCAAGCCTGATGTGAGCAAGCTGCTGGCGGCGCTGGCCGACGACATGTTGGCCGCGCAGCGCTCCATTAGGACGGAGCTAATCGACATCGTCGAGAAGTTCCCGTTCGACGAGGACACCGGCAAACTCCAGGGCGAGATCGCCACGCTTGCCAACAACGAGGCATCCGTCGCCATCGAGCAGGCCAAGGCGCTGGCCGCGATGAGCGTCAAGGACCAGATGGGCCGCCAGGCCGCCGCGCTGTCCGACACGCAGTTCAAGATCATCGACGCGCTGCGGACGCTGCTGGCGATCATGCCGTCGCTGGCCAACAAGACTTCCCCGCTGGACAAGGCCACAAGCCGCCCGACCGAGCTCACGCCCGAGGCACGCGACAAGCTGACCGCGCTGAAGAATGACCTCGAGAAGTTCATGGATGAGCAGAAGAAGCTCATCGCGGCCGCCGAGCGCCTGTCCAAGAAGCCGGTCGACGACTTCAACGAGGAGGACCAGAAGCTCCTCAACGACCTAAAGACGGCGCAGGACAAGTGGGAGAAGTTCCTCAACGAGGCGTTCAACGATTTCTCCAAGATGGCCCAGCAGGACTTCTCCAACCCGGTCCTGATGAAGGAGCTGATCTCGGTCAAGAGCGACATCACGATGGCCAAGGACGCCCTGAACAAGAAGGCCACCGAGATCGCCACGGCCCTTGAGGACAACGGCATCGAGAACGCCAAGACCCTCACCGCCAACATCGAGAAGTGGCTGCCCGACAAGCCGGACCGCGAGAAGTGGTCGATGGAGGACCCCGGCAACGGCCAGACCAGCACCGAGCAGCCAGAACTGCCCAAGGAGCTTGAGGACCTCGTCGGCGACCTGCTGGAGCAGGAGGAGGACCTCTTTCAGCAGATGGAGGACCAGACCAGCAAGTACAACATGAGCGGCGACAAGGGCATCGGCTGGGACGCGACGGATGGGCCGATCTCCAACATGAACGCCCAGGGCGTCACGGGCAATCAGCTTCCCAACAACGACGAGCTTTCCGGGCGCAGCGGCCAGGGGCGAAGCGGCAAGTCGACCGGCGAGTTCGTCGAGGACAAGGCCACGGACAAGGGCGGCCGTCGCACGCCGACGCGCCTGACGCCGGAGCCGTTCTCCAAGGGCGAGGTCAAGGACGACGGCAAGGAATCCGCCGGCGGCTCGACCGGCGGAGGCAAACTGTCCGGCGGTGGCGGCGAGGGCCTAGAAGGCCCAGTGCCCGCCGGGCTCCAGAAGGAGATGAAGCGCCTCGCCGGCAAGCAGGCGACGCTGATGAACAAGGCCGAGCGCGTGGCCGGCAAGTTCGGGGCGGCCGACCCATCCGGCATCAAGCTGCTGGAATCCATCACGCTGATGTCAGGCGTCCGCAAGGACCTGGAGAACTTCCGATACAAGAACGTCCTGCGCGCCAGGAAGGACGTGATCAACACGCTCACCCAGTCCAAGCTGCTGCTCACCGGCGGGATCGACGTGACCTCCGACACATCGGTCAACATGCCCAAGTACATCATGGACGACATCTCAGACGCGATGAAGGGCAAGCTGCCCGAGGAGTTTCGCGAGGCCCTCAAGCAGTATTACACGAGGCTGAGCGAGCAACCGAACGGGAAGTGACGAGCGGGGGCCAGGAAGGCCAGAGATCACGTGCCTTTGATGGCCTCGATGAACTCCGCCGGCGACATGATGGGAATTCCTTTGCAGGCGCTCGCGGGAAAATGGCGATTGTTCCCCGTCACGATGCAATCGGCCCGGCCGGCTATCGCGCACTCGATGAACTTCTTGTCGGTGGGGCGCGGAACGACGATACCCGTGTCTATCGTCGGAAGGAGTATCCCGTGCTGGCGGATGAACTCAATGTGCCTTGCGACGTTGACAGCATCCAGGCCGAGTTCGGCGCGGCCCAAGACCGCCGCGTATTCCTCTTCTATGGCCGGGGAGACAATCACCTGCGCTGTCTTGGCAAAGACGCGGCCCATGACTTCGACGCAAGTCCCGCCAGGCGTGAGGATCGCGGAGACAATCACGTTCGTGTCCAGGACGATCCTCACTTCCCCCTGCGCCTCCTAACGTCGTCGATCATCGCGTCTATCTCCTCCATCGTCATCTTGACGCCCTTCCGTTTGGCCTGTTCCTGTAGCCGGCGCAGGTTCTCCATCGCCAACCCCTGGCGGACGCCCCGCAAAGTGTCCTCGACATCATCGCCTGTGGTCGGCACCATCACCGCGATAGGCTGGCCTCGCGCAGTAATGACGATCTCACGTGTCTCGCGCAGGTCCTTCCAGACCTTGCTTGGCCGGATTCTGAGCTCACGAGCCGGAACCAGTTTCATGTTGCGCCGTTCCTGTAGCCAAAATGGTGATTTCAATGTCTACACATATACTACGTGATACGCCCGGCCAAAGCAACTGATGACTTGCGGAGTTGTACAGTGTATGATCACAGGCATGTCGCTCCTGGCTCCCAACCCGCCGTGGTATGCGGCGGGACTGGCGTTCGAGTGCCTTCAGTGCGGCCGGTGCTGCGCCGGGCCGGAGGAGGGCTACGTCTGGGTCAGCGACGCTGAGATCACGGCCATCGCCGCCTTTCTCAGAATCACGCCGGAGGAGCTCCGGCGGACGTATCTGCGGCGGGTCAGCGGGAGATATACCATCCTCGAGCAGAAGCACTCGCGCGATTGCATGTTTCTCCAGCCAAGCCAGGACGGCCGGTCCGCGCGGCGATGCGCGATCTACATGGTCCGGCCCGCCCAGTGCCGCACGTGGCCGTTCTGGCGGCACAACCTGACAGACCCGGCCGCGTGGTCCAGGGCCGCCGCGCGCTGCCCCGGCATCAACCGCGGAAGGCTCTTCGCCATAGATGAGATCCACGCCCGCCAAGAAAAGACGTCCGAATGACGTCGCACGGGCCGCCGTCCCGCCACGGGGCGGTGTGCGCACTGACGCCGGCGTGCAAGGCCGCCGCGACTCCGACGGCCTGGCCGCGGTCGTCGAATTGTGCCGCGGCTGGCCGGAATTCCTTGCCGCCGTCAGTCAAGTCCTGGCGCAGGCGGATAGGGATATTTCGAGTCTCGCGGCCAGGTGCCTTGCATGCGGGTCGTGCTGCGAATTCGACCTGAGCGGCCAGCGGCTGATGGTCTCCGCCGGTGAACTGGCCTATCTGCTTGAGGAGCCGCCTCCGCGCCCAGGACAGGCCCCGCTGCACAGATGCCCGTACCAGGTCGGCCCGCTATGCACTGCCCGCCGGCGAAGGCCGCTTGGCTGCCGCACATTTTTCTGCCGCGGGGGGCTTGGCGAACAGGCCGCAGCCGTCTACGAGCGCCATCACACATCGCTTCGCCGCCTGCACGAAGAGGGCGGCATTCCGTACATCTACGTCGAACTCACCGACGCTGTCGCGCAACTTTCCCGCGCGCCTCAGTTCGGGCCGGAAATGTCTGGCGATGCGCGCAGGATTTGACGATACTTGGAATGAAGTCTAGGCTTTAGGAGACGACGCGGCCCCGGAAGCCCCGAAGATGGCGCCCGCTCTTCAGGGATCGGAAGGAGAAGCCATGAGAGCCATGCGACCATTGGCGATGCTGGCCGGTCTTGCGGCGATGGTGCCAGCGCTGGCCGGGTGTACGGACCCGGCGTGCTGGGAGTTTCCGGAGTGCCCCCGCATCGCCGCGTCCCCCATGCGTGATTGCCCGCACATCTTCGCTTCGCCCATGAGCGAGTGCGCGCACATCTACGCGTCGCCCGTGAGCGAATGTCCGCGGATTGCCGCGTCGCCCGTGTCCGAATGCCCGCACATCGCGGCGTCCCCGGCCAAGGAGTGCCCGCACATCTACGCATCGCCCGTGAGCGAGTGCCCGCACATCGCCGCGTCTCCCGTGTCCGAATGCCCGCATATCGCGGCGTCCCCGGTCAAGGAGTGCCCGCACATCTACGTGGGGCCCATCCATGAACAGCCATTCTCCGAGTGTCCCAAGGAACCCAAGCCTAAGCCCGCGCCCTGCAAGTGCCCCCTGGTCGATCTGTGCAAGTGCAAGTGAAGATTCCGGCTTGACAGCCGGGCGTTTCCGGGGTAAGGTGAATACCTTAGTTACCGTGCCAATTGTCCCGTCTTGTCGTTTGCCGTAACACTCGCTGGTTGGGACACTTGGCTCGGCAGGCAGTAGAGACAACACCTTATACCCTTGGAGACACCCCTTGACCAAGAGAGACATCGTTCAGCGGATTGCCGCCAGTCTGGAAGTGGACCAGGTGCTGACCAGGCGCGTCGTGCAGGGGTTCCTGGACAGCGTGATTCACACGCTGCTGGAATCGGGCCGGCTGGAGCTGCGCGACTTCGGGGTGTTTGAGGTCAAGCTGCGAGCCGCCCGCAAGGCCCGCAACCCCAAGACCAACCAGGAGGTCCGCGTTCCGCCCCGGCGCGTGCTCACTTTCCAGGCCGGCAAGAACGTCGCTCAGCAGTTCCGCTCCGTTCACCGGGGCTGAGCGTGGAATCATCGCCGAAGGTCGTTTTTTGCGTTGACATTGCCAAGCCGGGCCGCTAGCATCCGGCCCCGACGACTCATAGCATACTTCGGCCTCTTACGGAACAAGGATTGGCAACGAGGTAACGTAATCATGATGAAGAAGCTAGCGATGGTCGTGGTGATGTTCACGGGAATGTTACTGGCAGGATGCGGCAATACGCTGGTGGAAACCTGGCCCGAGCGCTGCGACCGCCTCCAGCTCCAGTACAACCTGCAAGCCAAGATTATCGCCGAGGACTGGGACTACCTCTGGTTGCAGGAGCGGTGCAGCCATCTGTCGCAGTGGCATCCCTTGGTCGGGTACTAAGCTCTGAAACGCACGACAAAGGCCTCCCGCCACGGCGGGGGGCCTTGTTGCGCGCACAAAGCCGCCCCTCACGCCTCCCGGCGCTGTTGTAACATGGATGATATCCTTGCTGCTGAGCGTTCGAGTTCTTCTTCACTCCGCCGCTGGAGCGCGACCTGGGCGAGCTTGGGGCTTCCTGATCCAGCGGAGGCCGGCTATAATCGCACCGCTCCGCTGCCGGGCTTGCCGGCCCGGCCGGAGCGTGGAACTCGATCATGGCTAAACGCGGCAGGCGAATCGCCGTCTTTCCGGGCACGTTCGATCCCCTCACCAACGGCCACCTGGACGTGATCCAGCGCGCCGCGAGACTTTTCGACGAGCTGGTTGTCGCCGTCGGGCAAAACCCGGAAAAGCCGTCGCTGATGACACAGGCCCAGCGCGCCGCGGTCATCCGCAAGGTGGTCAGGCGGATGGGCAACGTCCGCGTCGAGAGCTACGACGGCCTGACCGTCGACTTCGTCAAGGCCATCCGGGCGAGCGTCATGATCCGGGGCATTCGCAACGGCGCTGATCTGGCGTTCGAGCTCCAGGTCGCGCTGACCAACCGCGCTGCGGCCGGCGTCGAGACAGTGTTCATCATCCCCCTCCCACAGCACGGGTTCATCTCATCCACGCTGGTCAGGCAGATCGCGCGCGGCGGCGGGGACGTTTCGAGCATGGTGCCCAAGGAGGTCCTCCCCCACCTGGCCGGGCTGCGCCGACGGCCGAGGCGCACAGCCTGATCGCTGCAACGAGGTCAAGTGATCTGCTTCCCGCATGGGCATGCACCATCGATCCCGCCCCCGATCGGCGGTCCAATCCTATGCGCCTTGGCGCGTGTCATGACTGCCGGAGCGCCTGTTCAACGTTCGGAAAGATGGGAAACAGCTTCGTCAGGCGAGTGGTACCGAGTATCTCCAGGACGGCCGGCTGCGGATTGACCAGCCGAATCCGTCCGGCGTGGTGGCGGCTCTTGATGTGCAGGGAGATGATCGCCCCCAGGCCCGGCGAGCAGATGAAGTCCAGGGCCGTCAGGTCGAGCACAACCAGGGGCGCTTGCTCGGCGGCCAGCTTCTCAAGGCGGGACCGGAGCTTGTCCGCCACGGCGAAGGATGCGCTGCCCTCGATGCGGACGACCGGGGCGGACGCCAGGCGGCGGACGTCCACCTTCAGCGGCTCGGGCGGCTCGTCGCCCGCCTGATTGCTTCTCGGCCTGTCAGACATGGCGTTGACCTCTCTGCGGAGGGCCTAGGCGTTCCGCTTGGTCATGGTCACCTGGTTGCCGGCCTTGTTGTAGCGGACCTCGTCCATATAAGCCCGCATGAGCATGATGCCCCGGCCGGACGGCTTCTCCAGGTTCTCGTCCGCCGTGGGGTCGGGCACCGAGTCCGGATCGAAGCCCTTTCCCTGGTCGGCGATGGTGATTACGGCGCACTTGGCGTCGATCTGATAGGAGACATCAACCGTCTTTCGCGGGTCGCCCTTGTTCCCGTGCTTGATGGCGTTGTTGATGGCCTCTTCCAGGGCGAGCTTTATGGCGAACCGCGCGGCCTCGCCGTACCCGCAGCATTCGACCGCGCGCAACAGCTTCTCCTCGACCCCCCGTGCCGCCTTCAGATCGGAATTTATCACCATCTTCGCCACCAGGATCGCTGCCCCGATGATCCGGCCGTCAGGCCGTGGCCTTGAGGCTGTCCAGCGCTTCCTGCTGGGTGGCGCAGATCTTGAGGATCTCGTTGAGGCGCGTGATGACGAAGACCTCGTAGATGGCCGGCTGGATGGAGCACAGGCGCAATTGCCCGTTCTTCTCGCGGATGCGCTTGTGCAGCGTGATTATCATGCCCAGCGCGCTGGAGGACATGTGCGAGACGGCCGTGAAGTCCACGACGATCTTCGGTTGCGGGCTCTTGGCGACCAGGGCGTTGAGCTGCTCGCCGATCTGGCCGATGTTGACCTCGTCGAGGATCTTGCGGTCGATCAGCGACACGACCGTCGCGCCGTCGACTTCGGTCACCTTCACTCGTGGGTTCTGCTCCCGCATTGGTCGGCTCTCCTTATTGGGGATTGTGGATTGCGAATTCAAGCCGACGAAGCTCGGCGGGCTTCGCATGTCGTTCAGAATCCGCAATTCGCATTCCTCAATTTGACCTGCTTTCAGGGGAATTCGCAATTCGCATTTCGCAATTCGCAATCATTTCAGCAGGAGGAAGATGTTGACGATCAGGCTGATGGCCAGCGCCCCGGCCAGGACGATGACGTAGATCATCATGTTGTTGGCCTGCGGCTCGGCCTGGGCGGGCATCTCGTGCGTGTCTTCCTTGGCCTCCTCGGCCAGGCCGGTGAGCACGCCCGCGTCAATCCTCTTGCGGGCCTGGAGAGGCGGGTTGCCGGCCGCGATCGACTCCAGGTCCACGAGCAGGTCGCTCGTGGAGGCGTAACGCCGGTTGCGGTCCTTGGCCATCATCACCTCGACCACCTCGCCCAATCCGCTGGACAGTTCCGTGTTGATATGATCGGGCGGAACCAGCGGCTCCTTGAGGTGCTTGTGCATGACGGCCGCCGGGGTCGGGCCCTCGAACGGCACTCGGCCGGTGACAAGGTGGTACAGGGTGGCGCCGAGCGAGTATATGTCGGCTCGAAAGTCTATGTGGACCTCCCCGCGAATCTGCTCCGGGCTGATGTAGTACGGCGTGCCGAAGGCCCTGCCCGCCTCGGCCTGCGCGGCCTGGGCATCCGCCACGCCGCGGGCCAGACCCATGTCTGCCAGCTTGGCCACGCCCTCATCCGTGATCATGATGTTCTTGGGCTTGACGTCCCGGTGAATAAGCCCCTGCCTGTGGGCGTGCTCAAGCGCCCTGGCGATCTGGATGATGATCCTGAGCGCCTCGGACTCGCTGAAGACCTTGCCGGCGGCCAACTCGTCATAGAGCGTGTGGCCCTTGACGTACTCCATGACGAAGTAGTGGTAGCCCTGCGCCTCGCCGACGTCGAACGCCTGCACGATGTTGGCGTGGTTGAGCCTGGCGGCCGCCTTGCCTTCCTTGTAGAAGCGTTCGACGTACTCGGCGTTCTCGCCAAGCTTCTTGGGGAGCACCTTGATGGCGACCATGCGGTCCAGGCTCAACTGGCGGGCCTTGAACACCGTGGCCATCGCCCCCGCGCCAAGCTTGCTGATCATCTTGTAGCCGGGAATCTCCTGGCCGCGGGTGTCTTCGAGCGTGGACTTGACTCGCTTGATCTGCGTCTCGGTGACGACCCCCTGCTTGACCAGCAGGTCGGACAGCGGCACGGGCGTGGCCTGGCCCGCCAGACGCGTCCTGAGCGCCAGGCACTGGTCCACCTCTTCCTGAGTCGCCAATCGGCTTTCGACGACGAGTTTGCCGATTTCGGTGTCCAGCGACGTGTCACCAGGCTGGGGCGTTCTTTCTGAAGTCATGTTCCACAAAGAATTCTAAGTTCCGATTTGAGGATTGCAAGTCCGTTTGCATCAGGCAATTGGCGGCCCAGAGCGCGCACCTGACGGACCTTTATCCAAACCTAACGGTACATCCAACCGGGGCCAAGTTCCCGGCAGCATAGGCCTTGCCCCGCCAGGCGCCGCCGTATGTCCCAGCAAAGGTGGCACTTGCTCAGGTATCCCGGCGCTGGGCGGAAGCCGGCTTTCATGGCCGTCTCCAGCAGGCCGACGGGGCCGGCGGCGGCCAGCACGCCGACAATCGGCCGGGAGGCATGATCGTCACGGAGGCGTTCCCAGAGTTCCTTGACGGCGCCGTTGCGTGCGAGGCCCTGCCCTGCCTCGCTCACGGCCAATCGGCCCAGCACAATCCCCGCGCATGTGCCGGGGATGACACGGCCGAGGCCATCCACGTGAACGTGCCGCGACCGGAGCAGAGCTTCCTTGCAGGGGCTATCGGCAAATTCCGCCGCGCACTTCAGGGCAGGGCCGCCCGCGCCGGCTATCATGCCCGCCAGCTTCGTGGCCGCCCGGCCGTTCCACCGCTCCCGTCCAAGCGCCGCGTGACGGGCGAACACCTGCGCCAGTGTGTCTTCCGGCAAGCCGGCCGTGTCGAAGCCCTCCGCCAGCCAGTCCCGCCAGCGGACCTGAACGCGCGACGCGCCGAGGACCTCTTCCGCGACCCTGGCAAGCAGGCGGCAGCGATCGATCGGCACGAACTGCTGGTGATATGGGTCCGCTGAGATGGCGAGCTTGGCCATGCCCGCGTCATCCAGGGCCGCCAGGCGGTCCCGCGCATCTCGCTCGTTAACGGCCCAGGATGCATTGGTCTCAACCTTCTCCAACGGCCCCCTGCCTCCCGGCGTGGATAGGCCAGCCGCCTTTGCACGCCGGCAGATTTCAGTCAGTCGCGGCCAGTCGAGATACGGCTCTCCCCCGGTCAGGTGAATCCGGCACCCGTGCGGGCTGGCCGAGGCCAAACCGTCCCAGACGGCCATGGCCGTCTCGACGGTCATCTCCTCGTCGCGGTCCGGGCCGCAGGAGAAGTAGCAGCACGCGCACCGGGCATCGCACCGATAGGTGAGGATCAGCCCCGCGTACGACCAATGCTTGACAGGCATCGGTTTGCGGCCGGAATCTCCTACAAAAACCATCCAGGCATTGTACACTTTGCTAAATACCGGGCCAACGCGGGCGCGGCGACAGGCGCCTCGGGAGCGGCTGACGACACATCCGCGTGCCGCCCGGCAAACAGGAGCCGGACATGGCAACCACTCGCCGGGGACGAATCCCAATCTTGGTGTTGGTGGCGTTGGGAATGACCGCATCGGCAGCGCTTTCACAGACGCCCAACGCGACGACCAAACCGGCAACTGGCCCGGCGACCACAAAGGCCGCCGGGGCCCCTCTCAAGACCATCGCCCAAATTCGCATGTCGGGCGAGGTCGAGGAAGGTCCGCCGGGCTTCTCGCTGTTCGACGACGGCAGCTACATGACCACGAGCGACTGGCTCCAGCGTCTGGCCAAGGCGCGGCTTGACAAGGATGTAGCGGCCGTCGCCATCGAGATCGATAACCCCGAACTCTCCTGGGCGCAGGCGCAGGAGCTTGCCGACGCGGTCAAACGAATCAACGCCGTCAAGCCGGTCTACGTCTACATTACCGAGGCCTCGACCGCCGAGTACCTAGTCGGCTCATCCGCCCGGCACATCTCGATGGAGCCGACGGGCGAACTGGACATCGTCGGCCTGGCGGCCGAGATGGTCTTCTTCCGTGGCACTCTGGACTGGATCGGCATCAAGCCGCAGATGATCCAGGCCGGCAGGTTCAAGGGCGCCTCGGAGCCGTTCATGAACAAGAAGCCCTCCGCCGAGGTCATCCAGAACCACGAGTCGCTCCTCGACGACCTGTACGACCAGTTGTGCGGGCAGATCGCCGATGGCCGCAAGCTCACGCAGGACCAGGTCAAGAAGGCCATCGACTCCGGCCCGTTCACCGCCGAGGCGGCGCAGAAGGCCGGGCTTGTCGATGAGCTGATCGGCAAGCTGGAATGGCGCGATGCCGTGGGCAGGAGAGTTGATCCCAAGGGCCAGGTGAAGTGGCTCGACGCCTACGGGCGCAAGCCGAAGGCGTCGCTGGACCTGTCCAACCCGTTCGCCATCATCGGCATGCTGTCCAAGGGTAAGGGCGGCGAGGAGCCTCGCGACCCGACCATCGCGCTCATCTGCGCCGACGGCATGATCGTCAGCGGCCAGGGCGGCGAGATGCTCTTCGGGGGCAAGCTGGTCGGCTCGAGGACGATGGTCGACGCGTTTGAGTCGATGCGGAAGGACAGTCGCGTCAAGGCCGTGGTGTTTCGCATTGACTCGCCGGGCGGCTCGGCGCTGGCCAGCGAGCAGATATACCAGGCGGTGAAGAAGTGCGCCGCCTCCAAGCCGGTGATAGTGAGCATCTCGGCGCTCGGGGCAAGCGGCGGATACTACATCGCGTCGGGCGGGACGGAGATTATGGCCGACCCGGCCGGCATCGTGGGCAGCATAGGCGTGGTAGGCGGCAAGCTCTCGCTGTCGGGCTTCGACAACTCCATTATGGACAAGATCGGCGTTTCCACCTACTCGATGACCCGCGGCCAGAACGCAGGCATGCGACTGTCGCGTCCGTGGGACGAGCGAGAGGAGAAGATCATCCGGGAGATGGTCGACAAGACTTACAGGACCTTTGAGGACCGCGTCAAGGAGTCGCGCGGCGGCAAGATCAGGAACATCGACGACGTGGCGCAGGGCCGCGTCTTCACCGCCCGGCAGGCGGTCAGGAACGGCCTGATCGACGAAGTGGGCGGGCTGAAGGACGCCATCGCGGCGGCGCAGAAGGCCGGCAAGGTCGGCCAGACCTATCACCTGATAACTCTCCCGCGCCCCAAGACCCTCATGGACCTGCTGAGCGGGGATTCCAGCAGCGAGGAAACACTGGCGCCTAGCGGTCTGGCCGCCGCTTACGGGAAACTGACGGAAGGCTCCTTGCTGCGCCACGCGGCGGGCGCCAGGTCGGCGGCCGTGGCCCACATGCTGAACATGGCCCACCTGATGGGCCGCGAGAACGTCCTTGCGGTGATGCCGTATTACCTGTCGGTGAGCAAGTAGCGACCAGGGATGAGCGATTAGCGACTTGAGACTAGCAATTGGGTGGTCGGGCAATCATCTGAGGACCCTAGTCGCTAGTCCCTCACCCCTGGTCCCTTACCTGAACGAATCGAAGCGTTCCCGCATTATGGACAAGCCGTTCAACCTGTTCGTATATGGCACGCTGATGAACGCGACGGTGTTCCGGGCGGTGCTGGGCAAGCGCCTGGTGCTGACGGCCGGTGACGCCGACGGCGTCGACTCGTTCCGCGCCCGCGACGCCGTGCTGGACGGCTACAAGAAGATCTCTCCGGACCGGACGTACATGTACGCCGTGCCCGATCCGCACAGCCGCATACGCGGGTATCTGATCGGGCCGATGCCCGGCTCGTGCATGGAGGCGCTGAGGAAGTACGAGGGCCGCAACTACTCCCGCAAGACGCTGCGCGTCCACGCCAAGGAAGGCTACCAGCAAGCCGTGGTGTTCGTGGGGAACCTGCGGCGGATGGAGCACTCGTTCGGCTATCCGTTCCGCGATCCGCTGAAGCAGGAGATACTGCTGCGCGAGAAGATCGAGGCCGCCCTGCTGGAGGCCGAGCGCGAGCAGCTTCACACCGACGAGAGCGTCGCCCGCCGCGCGCTGGGCGAGCTGCACGGCGCGGCCATCCGCGACCTGGTCCGCCGCCACTTCGAGGCTGGTGGCATAAGCGACTACGCCATCAGCCGCGCCCTCAAGGCATCGCGCCTGCGCGATTTCACGAGGATCGCCCAGGACCCGCGCGCCGAGGAACTGGCCCCCAACTACCTCTCGATGGTCATCCGGCAGGTGATCTTCAACCAGCTTGAGGAGAAGATCCGGCAGGACTTCCGCTACGAGCTGGACAGGATGGATCCTCAGAAGCGCTATTACGAACGGGCGGGCAGTTCGCTGGCGGCCCTGAGGATACTGAACTCATCGCCGGAGTTCCTGCGCATGCTCTGCGCCGACTGCCTGGGCCTTCACGGGGCCGACCTCCAGAAGAGCCGCCTGGTGGAATACGTGCGATGGGCGGTGGTGGCCGCCGATTCGATCTACGATGCCGCCGCCGCCCGGCTCGAGATCGAGCGAATCACAGCCAAGACGGGCGGCGGGGCCATCCCTCTCGGCGCGGAGCTGGAGTTCTCCAACACGGGTCACGACGTCATCCGCGACCCCGAGGGCCGCCTGGGTGGCCGCCCCCGCGACCGGCAATACGACGGCATGCTTTACTTCCCGGATTACGCGCTTGACGTGCTCACGTGGAAGCTCGGCGGGCACATCGACGACCACCACGAGAAGGCCTCCGACCGTCCCAGGCGGGGATTCTTTGAGACCGCGCTGGGCAGCATATCGGTGGAGCTGAACCTGTCCAAGCCGATCTCCGCGGATCCCTGGCTGCTTGGCGAACTGGTCCGCGAGACGATGGGGTTCTACGACATCCTGCCCCACAGCCTGCACATCTCGCTCCAGTTACGCAGCCAGCACCGCCCGGCCCCCAACCGGCTGCTGCCGCTTTACGCCATCAAGTGCCTTCTGGCGATTGCCGGCGACGCGCGGATCGGGCCCGACGGGCGGCTGGAGATCCGGCGCATCACGTCCGATGAGATCGTCCGGACCGGGCCAGCTCCGAGCATGCTCTTTTCGGACATCTCCAAGCGCCACTCCGCGGACTCCGGCGAGGCCCCCTCCGGCGGCGCCAGCGGGCGCTACGTGCAGCAGTTCAAGTTTCTGCGCCTCTCGCCTGACCTGGACTACGAACCGATCATCGTCGGCCTCAAGGGCATCCAGTTGAGCCTCCGCCCGGGGAGCTTCCTCACGCCGCAGCAATACAAGGCCAGCCGCAAGCACCGCGAGATGTTCGCCGCCCTCATGGACTGGGGACGTCGCCCGCGGGAGATCTCCGAGCCGGAGACGATGGCCTTCCTCGGACACGTCTACGATGGCCTCTTGACGGAAAAGCACGGCAGGCCGGCGCACCCGGAGAGCTACATCGCCTTGATGTTGAGCCGTCTTCGCGCGATGATCCACAGGTTCAACGGCCTGGTGAAGAAGGCCGAGGGATAGCAGGCCCCTCGAACCGGCCGGACCACGCCTGCTGAAGGAGCAACGCTTGTCTCAAGTCCCCACACTGCCGCCGGTTTCGCAACCCCAGCCACCTCAGGTCCGGCCTCCCGGCCAGCAACCGGACAATCCGTTTGCCAGGCTCGTGCCCTACAAGAACGCCCCCGCGCTGCTGGCGTATTACTTCGGCGTGTTTTCGGCCATCCCCGTCCTCGGAATCCCGCTTGCCATCGCCGCGATAGTCCTGGGCATCATCGGCCTGGTCAAGGCCTCGCGGCGCCCGGAAATCAGGGGCAAGGCGCATGCGTGGGCCGGCATCATCACGGGAGCGACGCTACAGGCCGCTATCATCTTCCTGATCGTCGCGCTCATGGGGAAATGAGGCCGGTCGGCCCTACTTCCTGGGCTCGGCGGCCGGCAGCTTGCCTGTCAGGACGAAATCGGCGTATGAGTTCATGAGCTTGTCGCTGCCGGCAAGTTTCTTCAGAGCATCCGCCTGCTTCTTGGCGTCGGCCGATTCGCCGACGGTGTGGTGCAGGTAGGACGACAGGAAGGCCAGCATCATGTCGGGGCTCTTGGACAGCCGTTCATCCAGCGCGGTCAGCCTGGTCTTGAACGCCGCCCCATCCATCATCCCCTTGACGTCCAGGCGGGTCTCCATCAGGGGCGGGAAGAGCTGGAGGGCCCGCTGTATGTGCATTGCCGCCCGCGACGGCTCCCCGGCGGCGAACAGCGCCAGGCCCAGACCCACCTGGGCCAGCGGGTTGTTGGCGTTGATGGTGACGGCGATCTCGTACTCCCCCGCGGCATCGTAGAACTTGCCTTCGGCCAGGCGCTTCTGGCCCTTGGCCATCTGCACGTTGAACAAGTCAGTGCTCGACCCCGCCAGGCCGTGAATAACGACGCTGCGGTCGGCGGCGATCTCGACCTTCCGCTTGCCGGCTCCTTCAGATGGCCCCAGACCGGCGCCTGGCATCTTTATGTCGTATGGGGCCTGCCCTGTCGGCTCCTTGCCCCCCTGCGCCCCCTCAAGCTTGGCCGCCCGCTTGGCCTGGAGGTTTACCAGCAGGTCCACAAAAACATCCTGGTTCGCCTCGGGCACTTCGCCGCTCTTCAGGTATCCGGCGATGTCCTTCGCGGCGCCCCTGGAGTCCAGCTTCTCCGGGACAGTCGGGACGGTCTTGTCCATGCCGGACTTGTCGCCGGGCGCCCTGGCGTCACGTCCGTAATCCCCGCCCTTGACTCGCGCATCCACCCATGCGTCGACCTTGGCGCCCGGCTTCCAGTCGCTGTCGGCCTCCCGGAGTTCGCGGGCGAGGCCTTCACGGCCCTCCGCGGTGGGCACGCCGAAGAGCACCGACGCACCGAATGCCCCCGGCTTGACGGCCGGCACATCCTCCGCCGGCCCGATGAGGTACTTCTGTGTGGAGGACTTGACCAGCCCAGTCGGGGCGATGGCTTTGTTCGGCTCCATCGTCATGAGCGACTGGTAATTGGCCATGGCGTTTATGTACAGGTTCTGCACGGCGCCTGTGTCAGCGTATCGCTTGGGCAGGTTCATGCCCAGCGATCCCGACGCGAGGTCCTGTAAACCGGCGATGGTCGCCTGCCGGCCATAGTAGGGCGCCGGCTGAGCAACGTTCTGGGACAACACGTCCTGCACACCGACGCTCTGGCCGCGGAAGAGGCCGAGGTCGCTGGACGGAACGTTCATCTGGAGAGCATCCGGGGCAGAGTACGGGACACGGCCGTGGAAGTAAGCCAAGCCCGTCACCTGTCCCGTTACGTAGAGCTGGCTGTTGACTCCGCCGACGGCCGGGGTGAACGTGTTGTACCCGCCGCTGCCGACCTGCGGGTTGGCGTCCAGCGCCTGGCCGACGTTGATCTGTCTGACCTGGGCCGTCGCCGCAGCGCCACCCAGGGCCACGGCCACCCCCAAGATGATAGCTGCTTTCCTGCTCATGTTTCACCCCGTGCCGGGCCTATGCGCCGGGCACACGCTCGTCACTGAACGCGCCCCGGGCGCCTGTGCCTGCTCCCAGAGCGTCCACGGTTTCGGGGCCGGCGCGCCATCGCGGCGGCCGCCACATCGGCCTGCGCCTCGGTTTGCCCCGCGCGCGACGCACAGTAGAGGCCAACCGGGGGGCCTTTGATCTCCGCCTAAACATATTGACACTCACCGATGTTCAAGTTATCGGCTTTATCCGCCTTCTGCATCTATTCTATACGTATGGGAAACGGTTTGCGAGGTCAAACCCGACAGTTGGATCGGCGGCCTGACCAGCCAGGCCAGACCCTCCCGCTTCCGCAAATTTCCGCTCTTGCCCCGCTGCCGGGCCTACCATTGACAAAGCTTGCCAGGAACATGCGCAAGGCACGTGGTGACAAACATATAATCTGCCGGCGGTTGTTTGCCGATTACAGATTCATCGGCCCTCGCCTGACGGGTCCGCCTCCAGCGTCGGACCGCGTCCGTGCCGTGAGCCGGCGAAGCAAGGAAGTTTATGCGCCCATTGAGAACATTTACGATTGAGCCTTCCCTGCCTGACCAGTTGCTCCCGCTTATCGACATCGCCCACAATCTGTGGTGGTCCTGGCACGGCGACGCGTTGGACCTGTTCCGGCGTCTGGACGCCAAAGGCTGGGAGGAATGCTACCACAACCCGGTCGCCATGCTCGGCCGCATCGACCAGAAGCGCCTGCTTGACATGGCCGGCGACGAGGGGTTCCTGGCCCACCTCCAGCGCGTGCAGAAGGACCTTCAGTTCTACCGCGAGAAGCCGGGCTGGTGGACCAAGACCTATGGCGGCGACCGCCAGCCGCTGGTGGCGTACTTCTGCGCCGAGTTCGGAATCAGCGAGTGCCTCCCGATATACTCCGGCGGCCTGGGCGTGCTGGCCGGCGATCACCTCAAGAGCGCCTCGGAGCTGGATGTCCCGCTGACGGCCGTGGGCCTGCTGTACCAGCAGGGCTACTTCCGCCAGCGCCTCAACGCCGACGGCTGGCAGTTGGAGCTGTTCCCCCGCAACGACTTTCACAATATGCCGGTGCAGCTCGTCCGCTCGGCCGACAACCAGCCGCTGACCATACAGGTGGAGCTGCCCCAGCGGGCCATCCGCGCGCAGATATGGCGCGCGCAGATCGGGCGCATCAGCCTGCACCTGCTCGACACGAACGTGCCGGAGAACTCGCCGGAGGACAGGCACATCACCGCCCAGCTTTACGGCGGCGACCAGGAGATGCGGATACGCCAGGAGATCGTGCTGGGCATCGGCGGGGTGAGGATGCTCGGAGCGCTGGGGCTGGCGCCCAAGGTCTTCCACATGAACGAGGGGCATTCGGCCTTCCTCGGCCTGGAGCGAATCCGCCAGATAATGGCCAAGCAGGGGGTCTCGTTCGACGAGGCCCGCGAGGTCGTCGTCGCCTCCAGCATCTTCACGACGCACACACCTGTGCCGGCCGGCAACGACGCCTTCGAGCCGTGGCTGATCGACAAGTACTTCGCCAACTACTGGCCGCAGGTGGGGCTGAACCGGGACCAGTTCCTGGCGCTGGGCCGCCAGGAGCCCGGCAACAAGGACGAGCCGATGAACCTGACCGTGCTCGCCCTGCGACTGTCGAGCTACCGCAACGGCGTCAGCAAGCTTCACGGTTCGGTCAGCCGCAAGCTCTGGTCCAACGTGTGGCCCGGCGTCCCCGTCAGCGAAGTGCCCATAACGCACATAACCAACGGCGTACACACGCGGACGTGGATCAGCCACGACATGGCGGAATTGTACGACCGCTACCTCGGCCCCGGCTGGCACGAGAAGCCGGCCGACATGAGCTTCTGGAAGGGCGTCGACGCCATCCCCGACACCGAGCTTTGGCGGACGCACGAGCGGAGGCGCGAGCGGCTTGTCGCCTTCACCCGCCGGCACCTGCACGAGCAGTTGGCCAAGCGCGGCGCGGGATCGTCCGAACTGGCGGCCGCGGATGAAGTGCTCGATCCCGAGGCGCTCACTATCGGTTTCGCGCGGCGGTTCGCCACCTACAAGCGGGCCAACCTCATCCTCACCGACGCCGAACGGCTCGCCAAGCTCCTGGGCAACCAGGACAGGCGGGTGCAGATCATCTTCGCCGGCAAGGCCCACCCGCGCGACAACCCCGGCAAGGACCTCATCCGCCAGATCGTCCATATCGCCCGCAGCGAACCGTTCAGCCGCTGGATCGTGTTCCTCGAAGACTACGACATGAACGTGGCCCGCTACCTCGTCCAGGGCGTCGACGTCTGGCTTAACACGCCCCTGCGGCCGATGGAGGCCTCGGGCACCAGCGGCATGAAGGTCGCCGCAAACGGTGGGTTGAACGTCTCCATACTCGACGGCTGGTGGGATGAAGGCTACGACCCATCCGTCGGCTGGGCCATCGGCTCCGGCGAGAGCTACGACGACCTGGAGTATCAGAACACCGTCGAATCGCAGGCCCTCTACGACCTTCTTGAGAAGGAAGTCGTGCCGCTGTTCTACGATCGCGGCCCCGACAAGCTGCCCCGCCAGTGGATCGCCAAGATGAAGCGGGCCATGAACTACCTTGCCCCCATGTTCAACACCAACCGCATGGTCCGCCAGTACGCGGAGATGTTCTACGCATCGGCCTCCAAGCGGTGGGACTCGCTGACGGCCAACGACATGACGGCCGCCAAGGGCCTGTCCGGCTGGAAGCACAAGGTCTACCAGAGCTTCGGCAACGTCCGGATCGAGAACGTCAGCGACAACATGACCGACATCGGCGCCCGCGTCGGCAAGGACGTGCGCGTTGAGGCAGTCGTTGACCTCGGCCAGCTCGCGCCTGAGGACCTGATGGTGGAGCTCTACTACGGCCGGCTCGACGACGACGGCCAGCTCAGCGAGGGCATGGCCCTGCCGATGGAGCAGGTGAACAAGGAAGGCGACAGGCGCGTCCGCTATGCGGTCAACATGCCGTGCGCCCGCAGCGGGCTGACCGGCTACACCGTCCGCATCATGCCGTCGCACCCGATGCTGGGCGACCCGCGAGACATGGCCATGATCCGATGGGCGTGAGCGGCTGGTAGTGTGCCCGTGAGGGCATCACCGCCTTACGGCGGTACTACAGGCAATTTGACGTTGACACGGCCGTCAGACCCGGATAGTTTGTATGGCAATAGGCCACGAGCGAATGTTGCGCCTTACCACGACTACGACGACCGAATGCTGAGCCGCCTCGGGTACATCCCGCAGCGGCTTGGCGTCGTGGTTCGGTGCGACCATCGCATCGTGGCCTTCATCTTTTGACGCCTTGCCGCTCGGGGCGCCCGGGCAGCGAGGATATCACTATGAGCACTACAGTAGTGTTGCCAGATGGAAGCAGCCGCCTGTACGACAAGCCTGTCGCCCCGGCGCAGGTTGCCGCCGACATCTCCCCGCGCCTGGCCAAGGCGGCCGTGGCGGCGGAAGTCGATGGCAAGCTCCGCGACCTGAGCATCCCCCTGCCGGATGGCACGCACTCGCTGAAGATACTGACCGACCGCGATGAACGGTCGCTGGAGATCCTCCGCCACAGCGCCGCACACGTGCTGGCCCAGGCGGTCGTGCGGCTCTACGGCAAGGACGTGCAGTACGCCATCGGCCCGGCGCTGATGGACGATTTCCAGTACGGCTTCTACTACGACTTCGACTTGCCCAGCCCGGTCAAGGAGGAGGACCTGCCGAAGATCGAGCAGGAGATGGCCAAGGTAGCGGCCGAGAAAATCTCGCTGGAGCGTATTGAGCTGCCCGTGGAGCGGGCGAAGGCCTGCATGGAGAGCCTCGGGCAGCGGTACAAGATCGAGATGATCGACGACCTGGTCCGCCAGGAGCAGGTCGCGTCAATCAGCCTCTACCGCCAGGGCGCCTTCATCGACATGTGCCGCGGCCCGCACGTGCCGGACACCGGCGCGATCAAGGCCTTCAAGCTGCTGGCGACGGCCGGCGCGTATTGGCGCGGCGACGAGAAGAACAAGATGCTCACCCGCATCTACGGCGTCGCGTTCTTCGACGACAAATCGCTTAAGGAACACCTTGCGCGAATCGAGGAGGCCAGGAAGCGCGACCACCGCGTGATCGGCCGTCAGCTTGACCTGTTCGTCATCAGCGAGGCCGTCGGGCCGGGCCTTCCCCTGTGGATGCCCAAGGGCACGATCATCCGCATGGAGCTCGAAGGATGGCTGCGCGGCGAACTGCTTAAACGCGGCTACCAGCCGGTCATCACGCCGCACATAGGCCGGATCGACCTCTACAAGACAAGCGGGCACTACCCCTATTACGAGCACGGCCTATTCCCGACCATGACGGTCGATGAGAACGAGGCGTACATCGTCAAGCCGATGAACTGCCCGCACCACATCCAGATATACAAGGCCAGCCAGCGGAGCTACCGCGAGCTGCCAATCCGCCTGAGCGAGTTCGGCACAGTCTACCGGTTCGAGCAGTCCGGCGAGCTCAACGGGCTGACTCGCGTCCGCGGGTTCACACAGGACGACGCCCACCTGTTCTGCACGCCGGAGCAGCTTGAGGCGGAGATCGAGTCGTGCGTGGACCTGACCAAGCTGGTCCTGGCGACGCTGGGCCTCGACGACTACCGCGTCCGCGTGGGCCTTCGCGACCCGGACAGCGCCAAGTACACCGGCGCCAAGGAAAACTGGGACCTGGCCGAGCAGAACATCCGCAACGTCGTCCGGAAACTCGGCATGAACTACGTCGAGGAAGCCGGCGAGGCGGCTTTCTACGGCCCCAAGATCGACTTTTTGGTCAAGGACTGCATCGGGCGCGAGTGGCAGCTTGGGACGATCCAGGTTGACTACAACCTGCCCGAACGCTTCGAGCTTGAGTACGTCGCCGCCGACAACACCCGCCGCCGGCCGGTCATGATACATCGTGCCCCGCTGGGGTCGCCGGAAAGGTTCATCGGCATCCTGATCGAGCATTTTGCCGGGGCGTTCCCGCTGTGGCTGTCGCCCGTGCAGACGGCGGTCCTCCCGGTCAGCGACAAGTTCAACGAGTACGCGGCTCAGGTGGCCTCGCGGCTCCGCGCCGGAGGCATCCGCGTCGAGGTGGACGCCGCCAGCGACAAGGTCGGTGCGAAGATCCGCCGCGCTACCATCGCCAAGGTCCCGTACATGGCGGTGCTGGGCCAGCGGGAGCAGGAGGCCGGCGCGGTGTCGGTCCGGCATCGAACCGGCGGCGAGGGCGGCATGGTCAGCGTCGCGGAATTCCTGGCGGCGCTCCGCAAGGAAATTGATACCAAGGGCCGGCCGGACATAGGATAATGTCGGAGCGTCGGGGACGGTCCCGCCGTTTGGGACTGCCCCCAGTTTTCCGAGGAACGATAAAGAAAAGAAACGGAAAGAAACGGGGGACAGTCCCAAACGGCGGGACCGTCCCCGGAAACAGGTATAGGAGAAACAATCATCGCAAAGGACCTTCGTTGCAACGAGCAGATTCGCATCTCCCCCATCCGCCTGATAGATCAGGACAACAATCAAGTGGGGATCGTGGACACCAAGGAATCGGTGGCCCGCGCAAGGGCGGTCGGGCTTGACCTGGTGGAAGTTGACCCGCACTCGCGCCCGCCCGTATGCCGCATCATGGATTACGGCAAGTGGAAGTACGCCCAGCGGAAGAAGGAGCAGAAGTCCAAGGCGCACCGCCACGAGACGGAACTTAAGGAAATCCGCATCAAGACGCCCAAGATCGGCGATCACGACCTGGGTATCAAGATCACCCACGCCAGGGACTTCCTGACGCGCGGCGACCGCGTGCAGTTCACGCTGCGCTTCCGCGGGCGGGAGTTGGCGCACCTGGACGTCGGCCGCGGCGTCTTCGAGCACATCAAGTCGTCCCTGAGCGACATCGCGAAGGTCGAGCAGGACTTCCGCTACGAGGGCAAGCGGATAACGATGATGCTGGCGCCCGGCGGGGCCGGGAAGAAGGCCCAGCCCTCCGCGCAGGGCGGGGCAAAGGCCGCGCCGCCTGCGGCCCGACCACAGGCACCGGCAAAGCCAGCCGCCGCGCCACCAGCGCCGGCCGTGCAGGCACAGGCCCCAGCGCCGGCCGTCCCGGCCGCACCAGAAGGCCAAACGGCCTGACAACATCAAATGCGCCTGAGCCCGTCGCCTTGCGAGGAGCCCCGAGTCTGGGCCTGCGCCGGGAATTTTCCACCTGGACCCCTTTACACGCGGCCCGCGGTTGTTAGAATGGCACGACTCCGCGCGACGCCGGCGCTGTGAGGTCATTAGACGATGCCAAGAATCAAGCACAAGACGAATAAATCGGTCGCCAAGCGGATCAAGGTCACGGGACGCGGCAAGCTGATGCGGACCAGGCCGGGCGTGGGCCACCTGAAGTCCCGCAAGAGCCCCAAGCGCCTCCGCAAGTTCCGCCGGCCGGCCCAGGTCCCCCCGCAGTTTGAGCGCTCAACGAAGCGCCTGCTGGGGATCGGATAGCCCGAGCAAGGACACCGGCCCAGGTGGGAGCCCCTTAGGGCGCCCGCGCTGCCCCGTCGTGCGGCGGCCGCGCGGAAGGAACATCCTCGCCACGGCGAGGAGTCCACCGGCCCAGAGAAAGGAACAGTCATGCCTCGCGTACGCATTGGCGCCGCCCGGCGCCGCAAGCACAAGAAGGTCCTCAAGGCCGCCAAGGGCATGTACGGCGTCGTGTCGCGCCGCTACGCCCTTGCCAAGCAGAAGACGTTCAAGGCCGGCGTCTACGCCACCCGCGACCGCCGCGTCCGCAAGCGGAACTTCCGCGAACTCTGGATCACCCGCATCACGGCCGCATGCCGCATGCGCGGCATTCGCTACAGCCAGTTCATCAACGCCTTGTTCAAGGCGGACATCAACCTCAACCGCAAGATGCTCAGCGAGATCGCGATAGCCGACCCCGCGGCGTTCGACGCCATCGTCGCCAAGGCGATGGGCGCGGCCGCCGCGACGGCCTGAGCTACGGGCCTGAACATGTCCTTACTCGATGACATCCGGGCCATGAAGGATGCGGCCCTGGAGAAGCTGGCCGCCGTCAAGGATGCGCCTGCGCTCGATGCGTGGCGCAGCGCGTACCTGGGCGCCAAGGGCGCTGTCAAGTCCGCCATGGACAAGCTCAAGGAGGCCCCCAAGGCCGAGAAGCCCCTGCTCGGCAAGGCCGCGAACGATCTCAAGAACGCGCTTCAGTCGGCTTACGACGAAGCTGCGCGGCGGCTTGCCTCCGCGGGCCCCAAGTCCGCCGCGCCGGGCGTTGACGTTACGCTTCCGGGCATCCCCCCCGCCATCGGCCACGCCCACATCCTGACGCAGACAATCAACGAAATCTGCGACATCTTCGGGCGCATGGGCTTCGCCGTCGCCTACGGCCCGGAGGTCGAGGATGAGCGGCACAACTTCGAGGCGCTCAACATTCCGCTGGCGCATCCGGCCCGCGATATCCTGGACAATTTCTACATCAACGAATCCGTCATGCTGCGCTCGCAGACCTCGACGGTCCAGATTCGGATAATGGAGTCGCAGAAGCCCCCCGTGCGGATCATCGCGCCAGGCCGCGTCTACCGGCCGGATACGGTGGACGCCACGCACTCTTTCATGTTCCACCAGGTCGAGGGTCTGTACGTCGATGAAGGCGTGACGATGTCGGACTTGAAGACCTGCCTGGACCAGTTCTGCAAGGCCTACTTCGGGTCGGAAGTGGCCACCAGGTTCCGCCCGAGCTTCTTCCCGTTCACCGAGCCGTCGGCGGAGATCGACGTGCAGTTCAACTATCCCGACGGCTCGACCCGCTGGGTGGAGCTGGGCGGCTGCGGCATGGTGGACCCCAACGTCTTCGACGCCGTGGGATACGACCGCGAGAGGTACACCGGCTTCGCCTTCGGGATGGGCATCGAGCGGATGGTGCTGCGGAAGCACGGGATCACCGACATACGCCTCCTGTTCGAGAACGATGTGCGGTTCCTTCGGCAGTTCTAAGCTTGACGAGCCATATAGCCGATATATATGCTTAATGGCGTCGCGTCTGTCATCAGGACCGCCTGGTAGCGGGCCTGCGAAAATAGGATTTATGCCGCCACGGAACCCCCGGTGGCGCGGTTTGGCGCCCGGGGACACCACCTCCTGGGAAGGAGCCGAGGATGCTGGTCCTGTCCAGACAACGTGACGAAACCATAATCATCGGCGACGACATCGAGATCACCGTCGTCGACATCCGCGGGGAGAAGGTCCGGCTGGGCATCAACGCGCCCCCCCACGTTCCGGTCCACCGCAAGGAAGTCTACGAGGCCATAAAGCGCGAAAGCCAGGCGGCCGCCCAGGCCACGGGACAGCCGGCCCCGCACGTGGAATCGCTGGCCAACCGAAAACAGCGCCATCAGACCGCTCAGGCACGCCCTCAGTCGGCCGAGTCGCCCGCTCCGCCGCCCGTCCAGAGCGGCGCAACCAACGGGACGGCCGCCCCTTCTTCACCCGCGCCTCCTGCCCAGACAACGCAATGACGGGCGATGAATGGCCCGCCGCAAGAACGGCTCTCAATAGTACAAGAGCCCACCAGTATGGTGGGCTTCTTCGCTGGCGGATCCTCAGTCCGGCAAACGTGGTCAGACCTCCGACATGCACTCCTCCAGGCTGGCCGCGTGTGCATCGGTCCCCTTCTCCGCCCTGCCTTTCGCCACAGCCTCCAGATCGGCGACGTTGAGGATGTCCGCCAGGGCGTCCACGCACGTCTTGTCGTAGCCTGCGGGCGTGCATCGCCGAAGCTCCTGCATCGCCTCAAGCGGCGTCAAGGCCGGACGATGCGGACGGTCGTGAATCATGGCGTCATAGGCGTCGGCCACGGCGAGGATGCGGGCCTCCAGCGGAATGTCCTTGCCGGCCAGGCCCCGTGGATAGCCGGTCCCGTTCATGCGCTCGTGATGGAAGCGGATCGCCGGAAGCACCTCCGCCAGCGACTTCAGCGGCTCGAGCACCTCGTAGGAGACCTCGCTGTGCTTCTTGACGGTCTGGAGCTCATCTCCGCCCAGCCTGCCGCGCTTGCTGAGGATGATGTCGGAGACAGCCAGCAGGCCGATGTCATGAAGCTGACCGGCCAGGTTCATCGCGGAGCACAGCCGGTCGGCCAGGCCCATGCGCCGTGCGATGGTCTGCGCAAGCTCTCCGATGCGCTCGCTGCGGCCCTCGGTGTGCTTCTCGCGGGCGTCGATGAACCGAACGACCCGCTGAAGCACGGCCACGTAGTGATCTTCGGCGCGCTGCGCCGCCTCGCGGATGACCCGCGAGCGGTCGTGCAATCGCACCAGCGCCCGGCTGACCTGGATCACCAGGAGGGCGAACATCAGCACGATCTCGGCGCCCAGCATGAAGCTGGCCATCTGCCAGCCCTTGGCCGCCATCGCGCAGGAGACTACCGCGACGGCTACCAGGAAGATGCACATCGCGCGCACGACCGGGAACGTCTCTCCGGACGCGCCGGACCACAATCCGCGAATCGACACTAGAGTTACCTCCTCAACGCCCTGCCGGCCTGCCCGCGTCGGACAGACCGGGCCTGTGGCCGGCTAACTGCGGGTTCCATGTGTAGAGTAAGATACGCGGCGGCAAGATGCCGCAGATCTTGCGGGTTCTTCCGACTGCCCGGCGCCGCAGGCCGCCAGAGGTGATTGGGCCGGAGCGCATGGAACGGCCGCCAAGGCTCACCGCCCCGGCGGCCGTCAGGTCGTCAATCCGGATTCACTCTTTGCCGCCGGGTTGAAGGATCAGCGACTTGCCCTTCTCGCCGGGCAGGTTGAGCGATCCGTAGGCCTGGGCCGCCGCCACGCGAAGCGGCTCGGCGCCGGTCCCGACCACCAGATCGTAAATGCCCTTGATCTGCGGGTCGGTCAGTTGGTTGCCGAACCTGCGGACGGACTCGGTCAGCACCCTGAGCAGCTCAATGCGGTTCTTTTCCGGCAGATCGGCCTTGAGCGTCAGGCCCGCCACCGCCCTCTGGGCTTCGGCCGACGACATCACGGCCAGGGCCTCGGCGGCCGCCAACTGCACCTCGGGCGAGGTGTTGTTCAGCGCCTCGATCAGCGCCGGCTGGATGCGCTTCAGGTCGTAGACGGTATTGGAGGTGATGCTCAGGAGCCTGGCGGCGTTGGCGGCGCGGACCGCCCAGGCGACGGCCTGTTCGGGCGCGAGGGCCGGTCCTGCGCCGGCCGCGGCGGCCTTGGCGGCGGCGTCCGCGACGTTACCGCCGGTACCCACAACGACCGCCAGCGGGTCGTTCTTGAACTGGCCGGCGACCGCCGCATCATCCGTCACAACAACAACCGGCATCGTCGCAAGAGTCACATCCCTTCGCAGGGCCGGGACGATCTCGCCCGCGGACTTGCCGCCAACCACAACCACATTCACCCCGCCGGCCGCGCGAACGGCCGCAATGGCCTTCACGGCGTCGGGCTGGTCGTTCACTTCATAGCCTGCCCCGCGGAGCGCGTCCTTCAGCACGTTGCGCACGTTCTCCTCGGCCACGACCAGCAGCGCCGTCTTCCTTGCAGTCTGGCGGAGCGCCTCGTTCAGGACCGACACCACCGCGTCACTGCCCGAGAACGCCTTGTCGGGCAGGGCCTCCGCCAGTGACAAGGCGGCCATGAACCGCACGCGCTGGTCGGGGTAGAACATCGCCTCAACCAGCGGCTGCGCCCCGTTGGCCACCGGCTGGACCAGGCTCTTGGCGCCTTGCGTCTTGACGAGGGCCTCCATGGCGCCGAGGATCACGTTGATGTTCTTCTCCTTCAGGCCGCGATTGAGCACGTCCTGGAGGATCCCAGGGGCGGTCGCCAGGGCGAAGAACTTGGCCGGCGGCATGTCGGCGGGGGCGGTCGTGTCCTTCGCGCCGGCGGGGAGCTCCGACTCACGCTTGAAGTCGGCCGCCAGCCACAGGGCCTCGGCCGCGCTATACCGCGGGTCATGCTCCAGGGCCAGCTTGGCAAGCCGCATCGCCATCACGTCGCAGAATATCTCCGTGGGAACCGGCTTGTAGACCACGCCCAGCCCCTCCTCCCAGGTGGCGACGTTGGCGGTGGAGGAACGGGGATCCGGCACAAGCGACTCGTTCCGCCTGTAGTAGTTCTCGGCCCACGTGTAGGCCAGTTCGGCGACGCTCTTTCCGACGGCGTCCTTGCCGGCCAGGGCGGCCAGGGACGACTCGAGGATGGCCCTGGTGCGGTCGACCAGGTCCTTGCGCTCAAGAGCCAGCTTCATGTACGGCGCCGGCTGCTGGTAGCCGATTTTCGCCAGCGTCCCGGCGACCAGCGCCAGCAGTTCCTGGTCCTTGGTCATCAGCGCGGCCGTCAGGCCGTTGACATCGTCCTTGCCTGTCGCCAGCAGCACGTTCACGATCCGCTGCTTGAACTCCGCGGTGGTATCCTTCGCGCCAAGCTTCTGCACCAGTTGCGGCACGGCGAACTCGCCGCTGAGCTTGAGGTAATCGACGGACATCTCGTACTGCCGGAGACTGCCGCCCAGGCCCTCGATCGCCTTCTTGATCTGGTCCGGATTGGCTCGATCGCCCTGGTAGCCCTTCTCCATGAGGTCGCGCAGGGAGCCGACAATCTTCTTCAGCGAATCGGACAGGCGCGACGCCTGGTCCATCCTCGCCAGCGAGTCCTTGTACTTGAGGGAAAGCCCGTAGATGTCCTCAGGCTTGGGGTTCTTGTTGAGGATTGCCTGACCGTAACTCAGGGCGATGTCAGCCCGCCCGATCCTGACATACCCCAGGAAGTCGCGCCACAGGTCCTCCAGCGCCTTGTCGCCTATCTCGGCGGGCACCTCGACGGATGGCTTGCTGGCCGTCTCCGTGGTGGGGGCCGGTGCGCTGGCGGGCGGCGCCTCTTGCGCGACTGCCGCGGCCGCGGCCAGAAAGACCAACCCCGCCAGTGATGCACCGATCACGACTCGCCTGTCCGTAAACATGCTGTCTCCCGAATTCCTGGTCAAGCTCTCAATTGGTGGTCCGCGAATTCCGTATACAGCGATGCCGCAGTAGTATGAAGCCGGGCCGCTCGGCCGCCTGTCACGGGGCCATTGTGCCGGCCGATTATAAGTTGCGCCCCCGACGTGTCAACAAAATAGGAATGGTTTATCGGCCCTGAAAACGGGCGCAGGCGCATACCGGACGCCGTCATGGCTCCGCGCCGTAGGACTCGGGTTGCGCGGGGAACCTGGGCTGGCGGCCCTCGAGGACCGCCACCACGTCGTAGACCACATCGCACATGGCTTCCACGGCCGCGGGCACACGAGCGGCGATGTGCGGCGTCAGGATGACATTGGCCAGGCCGTACATCGGGTAGTCCGCGGGCGGCGGCTCCGGATCGTGACAGTCGATGACCGCCGCCGAGATCGCTCCACGGCGTATGGCTGCGGCAAGCGCCGCATAGTCGACGCACTGCCCTCGGGCCGCGTTGATGAACTGCGCGCCGGGCTTGAACATCGCCAGCGCATCGGCGTTGATGAACTTTCTGGTCAGCGAGGTAAGGGGGACGTGAATGGTCACGATGTCGCTCTGGCCGTAGAGCGTCGGCTTGTCCACGGCCGTCGCGGGGTAGTCCAGGCGAATGTCCTTGATGTCGTTGTAGAGCACGGTCATGCCGGCGGCGGCAGCTATCCGCCCCACGCGGCTGCCGATCCGCCCCGCGCCGACGATGCCCAGCACCGTTCCCGAAAGGAACCGCCCGAAGATCTGCTTGCGGGCCTTGTGAAACTCCTCCGCTGTCATGGGGCCGGCCATCGGCCAGAACCGCCGGTTCATCTCGACGATCATCCGCGTGACGTAGTCCACGACCGCCAGCGTGTTGGCCTCCGGTGTGTGGACCACCTCGATGCCGCGAGCCTTGCATGCCGGAACGTCGATGTTCTCAAGCGCCACGCCGGCCCGCCCCACCACCTTCAACCGCCGGGCCTTCGCCAGCAGCTCCTCATCCACCTGCGTGTACGTCCGCACGACAAGCGCGTCGGCGTCCGCCACCGCATCCAGCACCTGGGGGCGGTTTTTCTGCCCGTCGGCCAGGCGGACGTCGCCATGCTCCCGGAGGTATGCCAGAGTGCGGTCGTTCAGCGGCTCGCTGACCAGGATCACCGGTTTGGCGCGGACATTCATCGGCAGGTCTCCGTTGCGGGGATCATGCTGTGCCGCCCTCGTCACTTCCTGGGCCCGCTGCCGCGCACGCGCGAAGTCAGCCGTTGGCGCATGCCGGACCAGAACCCCATCGAGCCCAGTTCGCGCGAAAGCCGCAGCACCTGCTCATCGCCCGGCGCCGCGGTCAGCGCGCGGGCGGCGTACCGGCGGGCGCGCATTATCTGGCCCTTCTGAAGGTGGGCCAGGGCGAGGTTGTACAGGGCCAGCGAGTAGTCGGGCTTGAGCTTGAGCGCCCTGCGGCAGTGGCGGATGCCGTCGTCCAGCCGGTGCAGCATGAAGTAGCTGACCGCGAGGTTGTGCTGCGCGTATGCGTCGTTGGGCGAGAGCTGCGCCAGGTGCTGTAGCACACAGTTGGCCCGCTGGATCTGGTTGGCCTCTATCAGCAACTGGCCAAGTTCCTGGAGCATTTCGGCGTCGTTGCTGCACCGCCTCAGCTCGGCCAGCAGGTGCTTGACGGCCTGGCGCGGGCGCCGCTGGAGTAGCAGCAGTCGCGCGAGCTTCGCGTGCGCGCCGGAGTAGTTGCGGTCGATCCTCAGCACCAAACGGAACTGCTCCTCGGCCCTGGCCACCTGGCCGCGCCTAGCCGCCAGTTCGCCAAGGCAGAAGTGCGCCTCCGCGTTGTCCGGGTTGCACTCCAGCACTCGCCGGAACTTCTCGCCGGCGTCGTCAAGGCGGCCCATCTCGACCAGGAGCTCGCCGAGGTCCAGCAGCGTCTCGACGTCCCCGGGCTCGATGAGCAGCTCCGCCTCGTAGGCCGCCCGCGCGCCCTCCAGGTCGCTTTTGGCCCACAAGGCGTCGCCGATGCGGGCGTTGGCCTGGGGCTGGGCCGCATCGAGCTTCAGCGCCTGCCGCCAGCACCATATCGCCCGGTCGTAAAGCCCGCGGGCGTAGTAGCTGTTGCCGATGTTGTGGTAGCACAGCGGGCATTCATCCTTGACCTGCCTGGCCAGGTAGAACATCAGCTCGGCCTTCTCGTGCTCGCCGATCTCCGTGTAGGTGATGATGCGGTTGCAGTAGCACGGCTCGAACGACGGCGAAAGCCTTTCGGCGCGCTCGAAACTCTCCAGCGCCTCGGCGTACCGGCCGCGCCGGGTCATGTTCACGCCCAGGCAGTTCAGCGTTTCCAGGTCTTGCGGGTCCAGGTCGAGCGCCGCCTTGAACTCCTCGCCGGCGCGATCGTGCTGCCGCATCGCCTCCAGAGTCAGGGCAAGGTTGAAATGCCACGAGGCGTTGTACGGGTTGATGTCTATCGCGGCTCGCAGCTCCGCCGCGGCCTCCACCCATCGCCCGCGCTCGTACAGCTCGCGGGCGCGATTGACTCGCGATTCCGCGTTGGTCCACTCGTTCATCGTCGCGGTCTATTCAATCTGGGACAGGGCGGCGCCGGCCGTCCTGTCAGCCGAAAGGTCAAGCAAGCGCCAGCGACGGCCGCGGGGCCGTCGACCAAACCACTCCGCGCATTCTACTACTTACCGCCACTTTCCGGCAAGACCTAAACCGGCCGACCTGATCGAAACTCCGCACCCGTGCGGATGCACGATGCCGGCGGCGCTGGCCTACATGCCTGCCGGGCGGCTATGATGGCCGGCATGGGCGAACCCGCGGACTACCTCGCGATTGACGATGATCAACTGCTGGCGCAGTGTGACGTCCACGTCTACAAGTCTTCCGGGCCGGGCGGCCAGCACCGCAACAAGGTGTCATCCGCGGTCCGCCTGCATCACCGCCCGACCGGCATCAGCGCGCACGGGGACGATTCCCGCAGCCAGCACGAGAACAAGCGAATGGCGCTGAGGCGTCTCAGGATGAACATCGCTTGCCAGGTCCGCCGGCCGGTGGACCTGACTGCGCAGCCGCCGGCCCACGTGCTCGACTGCACATTCACCGCGCGCGGCGGGCCGGCGCAGGGGATGCGCCGGATGGAGATCGGCCCGAAGGACTTTCGCTTCTGGCGCATCGGTGCGTTCCTGCTCGACCTGCTGGACGCCTGCCAGGGACAAGTGTCGAGCGCGGCGGTGCGGCTTGGGATCACGACGTCGAACCTGACAAGCATCCTCCAATCCGAGCGTCATCTGCTGGCGGCTGCGCAGGCCGTCCGCAAGCGGCACGGCCGCAAGCCGCTTCTGTGAGTGCTCCCGCGCCTTGGCCCTTGACGGGGCAAAAGGTTTCTTGACCGATCTCCAAGCGGCCTATTACAATAGACGTGAGGTTCGGACTATGGGACGAAAACAGCGACGGCGGCTCGGCGAGATCCTGGTCGATTGGGCGGTGGTTGCGCCCGCGGGCGTTCAGGAAGCGCTGGAGCACGGCAAGAAGGAGAACCTCCGCATCGGGGAGGCGCTGGTCGCCCTCGGACTGGCCGACGAGGAAGACGTCACCAAGGCCCTCGCCAGCCAGTTCGACATGGAGTATATCGACCTCGAGAAGAACGTGGTCGTGCCCTCGGAGATGAACCTGATCTCCGAGGACCTGATCCGCAAGCACCTTGTCCTGCCCCTGTCCAGGGAGAACGGCAAGCTGAAGGTCATCATCACGGACCCGCTCGATCTGGAGACGCTGGACACGCTCCGCTTCCGCCTCAACTCCGAGCTTGATCCGTGCCTGGCGTCCAAGAGCAAGATGCGGAACTACATCGAGCACTTCGTGCGCTCCGATGTCAGCATAGACACAATAACGAAGGACATCGGAGACGCTGAGGCCGAGACGGCCACGGCCGTGGCCAGCGATGAGGCCCTGGACGAGGACGCCGCCCCGATCATCCGCCTGGTGACCATGCTCATCACCGAGGCCGTCAACCAGCGGGCCTCGGACATCCACGTTGAGCCAATGGCCAACCGCGTCCGGGTAAGGTATCGTATTGACGGGGTCTGCATTGAGCGTGACAACATCCCCAAGCGGATGCAGGGCCCGGTCCTGAACCGCATAAAGATCATGGCTGGCATCGACCTGGCGGAGAAGCGTCTGCCCCAGGACGGCCGTATCAAGCTCCCCGTCGCCGGCAGCGACATAGATTTCCGCGTCTCCTCCCTTCCAAGCTACCACGGTGAAAGCATCGTTTTGCGTATCTTGCGGCCTGAAGGTGTCCGGCTGGGCATTCAGGCTTTGGGATTCGAGACGGACGATTACGAACGTTTCCTTAAGATCATCAAGCGCCCCAATGGCATATTCCTTGTTACCGGCCCAACCGGTTCGGGCAAGACAACTACTCTGTATGCAGCCGTGAACGAACTGAACCGGCCCGATAGGAAGATCATCACGGCCGAAGACCCTGTGGAATACAACTTCACGGGTGTTAACCAGGTTCAAGTCAACGAGACGATAGGTCTTACCTTTACCAACATACTTCGTGCGATGTTAAGGCAAGCCCCTAACATCATCCTGGTGGGCGAAATCCGCGATTTGGATGTGGCTGAGGTGGCAATCCAAGCGGCTTTGACGGGACACTTGGTTTTCAGTACACTTCATACCAACGATGCGCCTTCCGCCATTACCCGCTTGATCGACATGGGAGTCAAGCCGTTCCTCGTGGCCAGCTCGATTCAGGCGATCATGGCCCAACGTCTCATACGTGTCATCTGCAAGGAGTGCAAGGAAGTCTATCCCGATCCCGACCCGCGCATTCTGAGGCTGCTTGGCTTCAGGGACGAGGAAATCGCAGCGACAACCTTCTATCGAGGAAAGGGTTGCAACGCATGCCACGGTACGGGATACCGCGGCCGGCAGGGCATCTTCGAGATGTTGGAGATGGATAACGTGCTGCGAGAACTGGCTTTCAACCGCGCCCCTTTGGGCGAAATCCGCCGAGCGGCGCGCGCCGCCGGTATGAGGAACTTGCTGGAGGACGGCCGCATCAAGATTCGCAACGGCGTTACCACTCCCGATGAACTGGTGCGAACGACCCAGGCCGCGGATTTGGCCACAGATTAACCGGAAGCTAACATTCATCCTTAACTTCATACGTCGCAATGACTAAACATCCCAAGGCCTCGTACGTTGCCGATTGCGTCTTTTTCCACCCCATTTGACAGCGGATAATCTAGACGGAAGGTACCAAGATGTCGACAATCCACATTGACAGACTGCTGGAAACCTGCATCAAGCGCGGGGCCAGCGACCTTCACCTTCACGTGGGCCGCCCGCCCACCCTGCGGCTTCACGGCCGGCTACGTCCTCTTGAGACCAAAGTCCTGGAGCCTGAAGATACCATCGCCCTGATGAAAGCCATCACCCCCGACAGGTGCCAGCAGGAGCTTCAGGAGCAGGGCGGCACTGATTTTGGCTTTGAGTATAGCAATGCGGGCCGTTTCCGAACGGCCGTCTACCAGCAGAGGGGCAATGTATCGCTGACCTTGCGTCTGATTCCCACCAAACTGCTCACCTTCGAGGAAATCGGCCTGCCTGCCATCGTCAAGGCGCTGTGCAGACGCCCAAGAGGCATGTTCCTGGTGACCGGCCCGACCGGTTCGGGCAAGACCACGACGCTGGCCACCATGATTAACTTCATCAACGAGAGCTTCGACACTCACATAATCACTGTCGAAGACCCGATCGAGTATTACCACCCCCACAAGAAATCAATCCTGAGCCAGCGCGAGGTGGGAGTGGACGTGCCGAGCTTCTCCGAGGCGCTCCGGCGGTCGCTGCGCATGGACCCTGACGTGATCCTGGTGGGCGAGCTTCGAGATCTTGAGACGATCGAGTCGGCCCTGCGAGCGGCCGAGACCGGCCACCTCGTGTTCGGCACGCTTCACACCACCAGCGCCCAAGGCACCGTGACGCGCATCGTGGACCAGTTCCCCGTCAACCAGCAGGAGCAGATCCGAATTCAGTTGTCCTCGACGCTGATCGCCGTGCTCTGCCAGGCGCTGATGCCGCGCAAGGACATCCGCGGAATGGTCGCGGCCTTCGAGTTCATGGTGGTCACCAACGCCATCGCCAACCTCATCCGCGAGAACAAGGTCTTCCGCATTCCTTCATCCATTCAGACGGGCAAGAAGTTCGGCATGCAGCTGCTCGACGAGCACCTGTTCAAGCTTCTCGTGGAGGACAAGATCACCGAAGAGGACGCCATCGACCACAGCCAGTCCCCCGGCGAGCTCCAGGACAAGATCGAGGCGTGGAAGGCCGGCCGCCCGCTGCCGGCGCCGGCCCTTTCCCCCGCCGAAGGCGACGACGGGAACGGGAATACCCCAGTTCTGAGGAAGTGACCGACCATGGCAACCAATCCGGAGAACCTGGAACAGCTCAAGGGCCGCCCGCTCGGCCGCGTGCTTGTGAAGATGGGCAGAGTGACGCGCGACCAGGTCCACGAGGCCCTGGACGTCCAGAAGGCCAAGGGCGGGCCCATCGGCCAGATACTCATCGACCTGGGCTACATCGACGAGAAGGCGCGGGCGCTGGCGCTGGCCTTCCAGGCCGGCATGGAGTACGTCGACCTGGCGAACGTCGATATCGCCGATGAGGTCATCAAGCAGATTCCCGCGCAGATGGCCAATGCGTACAAGGTCGTGCCCATCGAGTACAACCCGGCCACCAACGCGCTGACCATCGCCGTCGGCTCGGCCGACAACTTCCGCGCGACCGACGACCTGCGCCGCCTGATGGGCTTCTCCGTCACCGCCAAGATCGCGGACGCTGAGCAGATCAAGGCCAAGCTGATGAAGCACTACGACGTGGAGCCGGAGTCCATCGGCGAGCTCATCAACGAGATAGCCGGCGACGAGCAGCTTACCGGCCTGGAGAACCGCGGCGAGAGCATCGACCTGGAGACCATCAAGGAGATGGCCGAGTCCAACCCGGTCAAGCGCCTGGTCAACATGGTCCTCCTGGAGGCCATCCGCAACCGCGCATCGGACATCCACTTCGAGCCGTTCGAGGATGAGTTCAAGATGCGCTACCGCATTGACGGCCTCTTGTACGAGATGCTGCCGCCGCCCAAATCCATCGCGGTCGCCATCGCCTCCCGCATAAAGGTCATGTCCAACCTCGACATCGCCGAGCGGCGCCTGCCGCAGGACGGCCGTATCGAACTGGTCGTCAACGGCTCGCCGGTGGACCTGCGCGTCTCGGTGCTGCCAACCATGTTCGGCGAGAGCGTCGTCATGCGCGTGCTGGACCGCTCCAACGTGTCGCTGGACATCGAGCGCCTGGGCATGCGCGAGGACGACATGCGCATCTTCAGGCAGCTCATCAACCGCCCCAACGGCATCGTGATCGTCACCGGCCCCACCGGCTCGGGCAAGACCACGACCCTGTACTCGGCCCTGAGCGAGCTGAACACGGTCGACGTGAAGATCCTGACCAGCGAGGATCCCGTTGAGTACGACATAGACGGGCTGATCCAGGTGCAGATCAACAGCGACATCGGCCTGACTTTCGCCCGCAGCCTGAGGCACTTCCTGCGGCAGGACCCCGACATCATCCTGGTGGGCGAGATCCGCGACCTGGAGACGGCCGAGATCGCCGTCCAGTCGTCGCTGACCGGGCACCTGGTCTTCTCGACGCTGCACACCAACGACGCGCCATCCGCCATCGCCCGCCTGCTGGACCTGGGGCTGGAGCCGTTCCTCATCACGGCCACCCTCGAAGGCATCGCGGCGCAGCGGCTCGTGCGGACCATCTGCCCCCGCTGCAAGGAAGAGTACAAGCCCACGGAGGACATGCTGCTGGAGCTGAACCTGACCTCCGACCAGATCGCCGGGCGATCCTTCTTCCGCGGCGCGGGCTGCGAATACTGCCGCGGCACGGGATACAGCGGGCGGCAGGCGATCTTCGAGATCATGCTCCTGGACGACGAGATACGCGAGCTCATCATGAACCGCAGCAGCACCAACGTGCTGCGCGAGGCGGCCAGGAAGCGCGGCATGAGAACGCTGCGCGAATCGGGCCTGCTGTCGATCTACGACGGGCAGACGACCATCGAGGAGGTCGTGGCCCAGACCATCTACGAGGAGATGGAGTAATGCCAACCTTCATGTACGAGGCGATGAACAGCGTGGGCCAGCCCGTCAAGGGCGAGGTCGACGCCGGCACTTCCGAGGAGGCGATCTCCAAGGTCCGGGCGATGGGCAACTTCCCCACGCGGATCAAGGAGCGGACAGGCCCCAAGTCCAAGACGGGCGCCAAGCCGGGCGCCTCCAAGGCGGCCGCCGCGGCCGCTCCGAAGAAGGGCGGCATTCGCGTGGCCGGCAGCGTGTCGAACAAGCTGCTCTGCCAGTTCACACGGCAGCTCTCCACCCTTCAGGACGCCGGCCTGCCCATCCTGCGGAGCCTGCGCATCCTTGAGCAGCAGCAGAAGCCCGGCATGATGCGCGTCGCCATCCGCCTGGTCGCCGAGGACGTGGAGGGCGGCGCGACCCTGTCCGAGGCGATGGCCCGCCACCCCAAGGCATTCGACCGCCTCTACACCAACATGGTCCGGGCCGGCGAGCTGGGCGGCGTGCTCGACGTGATCCTCCAGAGACTGGCCGACTTCCTGGAGAAGTCCCAGGCCCTGCGCCGCAAGATCATCGGCGCGATGATCTACCCCGCGGCCGTCATCACCTTCGCCATCCTGATCGTCACGGGCATCATGATGTTCGTGATCCCGGCGTTCAAACAGATCTTCCTCGAAATGCAGGTCAAGCTGCCCGCCATCACCGAGTTCCTCATCGCGGTCAGCAGCTTCATCTCCGATGGCGGGTGGGCCCTGGTCCTGGGTTTCCCGTTCATACTCTGGCTGACGTTCAGGCTGCTCAAGATATCCACTGGCGGGCGGTACTTCGTGGACAACCTCAAGCTCCATACGCCCATCCTCGGGCAGATCGTGTCGAAGACTTCGGTCGCCCGTTTCAGCCGGACGCTGGGAACGCTGTTGTCGGCCGGCGTGCCGATCCTGGAGGCCCTTAATATCACGCGCGACACGGCCGGCAACGAGGTCTTCTCGCGGGCCATGAACAGCGTACACGACGGCATCCGCGAGGGCGAAAGCTTCGCGGAGCCGCTCAGGCAGGCCAAGGTCGTCGAGCCGATGGTGGTCAACATGATCGACGTCGGCGAAGAGACCGGCGAACTGGACAAGATGTTGACCAAGGTGGCCGACACCTACGACGACGAGGTCGACACGCTGGTGAGTTCCATGGTGCGGCTGCTCGAGCCGATCATGGTCATCACCCTGGGCGGCATCGTGCTGGTGATCGTGCTGGCCATCTTTTCGCCGATGGTCGCCCTGCTCCAGAGCGTGCAGGGCCAGGCAGGCGGCAGGTAAAGGCGCCAAGGAAACAGGAACATGAGCAAGACCGGCCTAAACTCAGCCCCACCGCCGCGCGGCGGCTTCACGCTGATCGAGCTGCTGACCGTGATCGTCATCATCGCGCTGCTGCTGACGATCCTGGTGCCCACGATCAAGGGCATCATCATGCAGGGCTACGCCGCGAAGACGCGCGCCCGCATCAACGCCCTCTCGAACGGAGCCTATGCCTATTATGAGGACACGGCGCGCCGGTTCTACCCGGGCCAGCAGTATTCCAACTGGTCCGTGCTTCCCACCGCCCCAACAACGGGCAGCCAGGTGCTTGCCCTGTGCCTGTTCTCTCCCAAGCCGGGCGTAACGGGCGTCAGCTTCCCGACGGATGTCTACGCCTCCTACACCCCGGACATCCTGTTCACCTCAAACGGGAAGAACAACACGATCGCCGACACGTTCCCCGACACCATGCCGATATGCTACTATCCTTCGCATATCGGCAACACCGGGGTGGGCCAGTTCTTCGAGAGCGACAACAGCGCCTACACCAGCGGCGCTGTGTCGCCAAACTCACCCGGCTTCAATGCCTTCATCACAAACCAGGTGACGAACAACGCCTACTGCGACGGTTCATTCCTCATAATCGCCCCAGGCACGGCCAGGAAGTACTTCGACCAGGCCAATGTCACGAACTTCAGGTAGGAGACGGCCGCGGCAATGCACGATAGAAGAAACAACCTCGTCAGGGCGCGGGCGATGGCTGGCCGCCTCGGCCGCACGGCCGCGTTCACCCTCGTGGAGATGCTCGTGGTCATCACGATCATCGCCCTGCTGCTGTCAATCGCGGTGCCGTCCATCTACAAGATCCGCCAGAACATCCTGGTCTCCATGTCCCGCGGAACGATCCATGTAATTGAGGCCGCCGTCAACAACTTCAAGGCCGATATCGGGAGCTACCCCCCCGCCGGCAAGACCAACCTCTATCCCAACCTCGGCAAGCAGGTCAATCCCACCGGGAAGCATGCCTATGGGCCGTACCTGGACAGCAGCGTGCCGACGGCCAATATAGGCGGGATCGTGTACGTGGACGCGTTCAGGAACCCGATCCTCTATTATGTGTGGAACGGAAACGGGTTCACCGGGGACGGCGACACCAGTCCGACCACGTGGGCCAGGAATCCCAGCGGGCAGTGGTACCGCAGGGACTTCCTTCTTATGAGCCTTGGGGCCGAGGTCTCCTGGAGCGGCCTGGACCCCGTCACGGCCAACATCGCAACGAACTTCCTACCGGAGTGAGAACATGAGATACACGAGGCACAATTCGATACCCGGCGCGGGCAGGGCGTTCACCCTTGTCGAGATGCTCGTGGTGATCTTCATCATCGCCCTGGTCGTCGCCATCCTGGCGGGCGTGGGAAAGGCGGTCTTTGGCGACTCCAACGCCAAGCTAACCAGGCAGTGGCAGGCGACGATCATGAACGCGGTGGAGACGTACTGGAACGTCTATCATGCCTATCCGGACCAGTCGTACATCCCCGCCCCGCCCCAGCCGCCGGACTATTCGGGCATCTGGGGCGACCGCTACATGGGGGCGAGCGCACCCGCCAACACCCCGTACGGCTGGCAGGTATACTGGCGCTCCCATAGCCTGTATCTCCAGTTGACGCGCTGCCCCGACACGCTGCCCACGCTTCAAAGCCTGCCGCCCGACGCGGTCTGCCACCGCCTCGTGAACGGTTACGACGACAGCAACCCTCCCAAGGTGGGCACCGTCTCCCTCGACTCCTTCGTGGACGCCTGGGGCACGTTCATGGACTACCAGGCCGCCGGCAGCATGGGCGGAAAGCCCGTGCTCATCTCGGCCGGCGAGGGAAAGAACTACCTGACGTCGGTCGGCTCGTGGGACAACCCGGGCTACGGCTTCATAAGGTCGGATGGGCGATAGGGCCGGACCAAGAGGACGACTTATGTCGAGTGGAAATGGAAGAACGCGGCCTGCCAGGGCGCGGGCGTTCACGATGATCGAGCTGATGGTGGTCATCGCCATCATCGCCATGCTCGCGCTGGTCGCCATGCCCAGCGTCGTGGCGATCTACAACTCGGGCGCCGACGCCCAGGCATACAACATGATGGCGGCCCTGCTCGCGGCGGCCCGATCGGAGGCGATCCAGCAGGGCAGGTTCACCTGCGTCCACTTCCAGATGGGCATCATGCAGAGCCTGGTAGGGCGGCAAAGCCATGTTTCGGGCAGCGGACGGTGGCAGTGGAAGGACTCCGACGGCAACATCATCCGCTCGAAGGACGGGCTGACCTGCGCGGCGATCTTCGTCTTTGACCAGACGACCGGCAAGTGGACCTCGGCCACCGGGCGGACCGTCTACCGCTTCCCCGGCAACATCGTCTTCGGGCAGGTGGACGACAAGTTCGTGTCGGGCAGCAGTTTCAACGCGACGGCCGCGGACTGCGGCGCCATCAACAGCGCCGCCAGCGGTTTCGACGATTTCACGACATTCAACATAATCTTCTCCCCCACCGGCGCCGTGGTCAAGCAGGTCAACGGCAGGAACGCCGACCTGCTGGCTTCCCTGCCGTCGATATTCGCGGACGTGAACTCGACCGCCCTCGACATGAGCCCCACCGTAATCTGGGCGTCGAATCCCGTTTCGTCCGCGTCCCTTGAACCGGGCGTCTCCGCCATAACCATGTTCGATTTCGCCCAGTTCGACAAGGCGGGCAGGACGGCCGCCTGGCTCAACAGCAACGGGCAGTTGATCGCCATAAACGTCTACACCGGGCAGTTGTTCCCGAGGCAATGACAATGAAGAACCGCAAGCCAGAGTCGGATCGCACGACGCCCCGCGGCAGGCGCGGCTTCACGCTGGCCGAGGTGCTGATCGCCCTGGGGATCATGGCGATAGGCCTGACGCTTGTCTCCGCGCTGTTCCCCGCGGCCATCAGGCAGCAGGCCAACACCATCAACGACACGCTGGGGATGCAGATCTGCCACAACGGCCTGGCGATAGTCAAGGCCAGGTGCAGCCACGCGCTGCTCAATGGCAAGTACGCCACGCTCACGGACATCACCAACGGACTGAACCCGTCTGACGTCCAGTACCCCATCGGCTCAGCCGCGGCCGGCCAGGAAATGCGCGGCTTCAAGCTCCTGGCCCGGCAGTATGCGGGCGACATCAACGACTACCAGTTCGTCCTGATCTCCTACGGCAAGGCCGACGCCGCTGACACGGTCACCGTGGCGCCGGTGAGCGGCCTTGTCTTCACCGGCTCCACCGGCAGGACTGTCCAGGCGCCGGCCGGAGTCAAGCTGCCGATCGGCACCCCTATCATCGACCCGGCGACGGGGCTTTACGCGACGGTCCAGGGCGTGGCCCCCCCGCCCGCGACAAATCCGCCGACTTACCTGCTGGACCACCCGTTCAGCAACGGCGCGGGAGGGTTCATTACGGTGAATTCGGCCTACATCGTCACCGAGACCGACTCATCGGGACAACTGCCCCGCAGCCCCGTGATGTCCGTCCTGGTCAATCGAACGGCCCTCAGGAACAACTAGAGGCGAGCATGGCTAAGCCGCAAGACAATCCCGCACTGGCTGCCCCCCGCCGCTCCGGCTTGACGCTGATGGAACTGATGGTGGCCGTCGCGCTGCTGTCCATCATGATCATGACGTTCGGCATGGTCATGGCCGAGAGCCGCAAGGTCGTGGGGGGCACCGAGGAAATGCTCCGGGCCAACTCGTCCGCAATCGCCCTCTCCCAGACCCTCCGCACGGACATCCGCTGCGCGACGATGAACGGCTTCCTGTGCATCGCCACCGACGGCGCGGGCAAGCCTGTGCTGCTGCTGAGCACGGCCGGGCTTAGCTCCACCATGACCAACGCCGCCCCCGCCGCCGGACAGGCCACCGCGAATGCCACGATATCCGCCTACGGGCTGACCTCCACCAATATCCTCTGGCACGCCGGATGGCTGCTCAGGTACGACGTGGGTTCCGCGGACCCGCTATCGGACTATTTCCAGAAAATGGACCTGGCGGACATCCAGGCGGACATGACGGGCGCCGGCAACAACCGGGCGTACATCTTACAACTGGTGCAGACCATTCTCACGAACCCCAGCTATGCCCCCGCCTCTCTCAACACGTCGCCTGGGGACCTGGGTTCGATCAAGCTGCTGTGGAAGTACCTGGCCAGCAACTGCACCGGGCTGAGCATCACGTGGACGGACGGCACGACGGACGGCGCCGGGAAGCTGATGTGGTACGGCAACGACACTGTGCGCAAGGGCGACCCGAACATAGAGCCACCCGGCGGCATCGGCGGGCGGTATTGCGCGCTCTGGAACCGCGACAACCAGTGCAACTGGCCGCAGGCGATCAAGTTCTCGTTCACGCTGACCGATCCGAAGCTCGGGACCATACCGTTCGAGGTGATCTGCCCGGTCGCGAGGTAGGACTTGCGGAGAATCGCCCCTGAGCAGGAGAACCGAAGCATGAGGAACATGAGCAACAAGAGGGCCTCGGCGCTGGTGATGGTCATCGGCATGCTGACCGTATTGTTCATGCTGGGTGTGACGTTCCTGGCCGTCGCGCACATGAACGCCAAGCAGGCCGACGCCCTCGCCTCGACCAGCCAGTACGAGCCGGTCAGCGCGGGGGTGCTCTCGTACCTGCGTGCGCTCATCGGGGCCGGCAGGTACGCCGACCCCGTCAATGGCCCCTACGGCGCGATGCCCAGCGGCTCGACCGGCTGGAAGCAGTACATCTGTTACCCCTCGGAGGACGTTACTCCTTGGCTGGGGGGATGGCTTGCGGAGAATACGCGGGCATCGGCCGCCGGGTGGCCCTCCGCTTCATGGACATCCGGCGCCAGCTACCTTGTGCATGCCTCGAACTTCTCGGGCCAGATGAACCTCAACTACAATGACGTGCGCGTCGCCGCGCCGCCCTTCCCCATGACTCCTACCGACGGCAACCCCATGAACCTGGCCAACGGGGTCTGGAAAGACTCAGGCGTGACCAATGCGCGCGGCGAGCGTTACTGGTGGGCCTGCAACGTCCAGGACCTGTCGGGCCTCCTTAACGTCAACACGGCCTGCGACGGCACGCTGCCGCCCGCCGGCACGACAATATCGCCGGCTTACATCAATCTGGCCGGGTTCTTGGGCGCCCCTTACGGCAACTACCTTCATGCCGGCGTCCCGATGGGACGCTGCGTAAACTACGCCGGCGCCGCCGCGCCCACGGTGGTGACGGATTTCGATAGGAACTGCGCGCGGAGGCTCCTTAGCCCGATAAACCCGGTAAACCCGCCTGTTGACTACCGCCCGTTCTCCATCGGGGATGAGACGTGCCTGCGTTGGCTGCGGAGCGGCAATCCCTCGATCACCGGCCGGCTCGCCAGTTGCCTGTGGAACACGGGGGTCGCGCCGCCGACTTCCTACTACGGCGCCACGAACGCCTATGTTGACAAGCTCCGCGTGCTGACGACCTACAACTCCGCCCCGTCCATCCCCCGCTATCCGAGCCAGACCTTCCCGTCGCGCTTCCTGATTTCCAGCTCCACGTGCCTTGACACCCAGGCGGACCGCGACCGCCTATATGAGCAGATGATTAAGATCGTTGACGCGACTGCCCAGGTGAACCAGCGGTACGTGGCCCATTTCGTCGCCAACCTCTGGGCGCATATCTCCAACCAGGACATCACGCAGCAGTCCTATGCTTTCCGTCCGTCAAACGAGCCGCCTGGCCAGGACTGGACCGTGTACGGCCTGACGGACCAGCTCGTCATCAGCGAGGTCTACGCCTATGCCTGTCCGCCTCTGGCGGACGGCACCGGGTCAGGCTGGGCGTGTGCCGTCGAGGTGCTGAATCCGACCAGCGTTCAGTTGAAGGTTGGCGCATACAAGATAGGGGTCAACGGAAACCTCATCGACTTCGCGGGCGCAGGCGCGCCGGCGACCATGAATCCGGGAGATCGCGTTGTCTTCTACACCTACGGGGGCTCAATTCCATCCGGCGATGGCACTACAAGGAATAATAACCCGACCGAAAGCGACTTCGGTTTTGGGACAGGCGCCGGTTGGTGCAAGATTGCCCAACTGGACCAGTTCACTCAGGTGTCCGGCGCCAGGATTCAACTGGTCCGCGCGGCCGGGGGAACGGACGTGCCCGTGGACTCCGCCGTTGGAGCGGAGGTCGGCTTTGCCCCGCCGGCCCTGCCACTGCCGGCGGGCGGCCTCGAGGCCGGCGGCGACGCCAAGCGCGATGACTTCAATGCTTGCGCCTACGGCCGCGCGACGGTGGCCGCATACAAGACCGCTTTGATCGGATATGCCACGCTGAAGGCCCACACGCTTGGCAGCGCCAACTATACAACGGACTCCAGCGCTGACTTCACCGGCTACGATCCCGGCTTCGCAATCAAGCCGCTGCACGCCGTGCCCGACTCGGTCGGCGGCCTGCTGGACATCTACTTCATAGGCCCCTCCAAAGGCACCCCTGCGGGCGACATGGACTTCCCCCACGCGGTCATCAAGGATGACGCCACTGGGGCCACGAACTGGGCCCAGGACGCCGAGCACGCCCGCGCGAAGCCCAACGTTCGCCCAACTTCGATCACCTTCGTTGCCGGCAAGGAAGGCTGGCCGCAGCCCAACGGCGGACTCTACCCGGATGTGCCCATAGGCTGCTTCCTGGGCGAGTTCCTTAGCGTCATGCCTCCCGATAACACACGGGCTGATGAGCCTGTCGAGCCGCTCAGGATTTACGGGCAACTCAACATCAACACCGCCAACGACGCCCTGCGATACCTGCCCTACGCCAATACGCTGCCCAAACCCGGTGGCGGGACGTTCGACCCAAGGACGATCGACGCGAACTATTCGGTCACGGCCGCCAACTACATCATCGCCTACCGGGACAAGCTCAGCGCCAATGCCGCCAAAGGGGTCACCAAGAGTTACCAGAATCGCAACGTCCAGCGATTTGGCGGCATCCCGGGCCTGCGGGCAGCCAGCGATTTTTGCGGCTATCTTACCCCCGGCGAGGTGGCAATCCCCCTTGCGGATTACACGATGGCGCTCTGGCAGATGGCCGGCTACAACAACGATCCCACCCAGGTCAACTACCTGGCGGCCCGCGACGCCTTATACCGCAGCATCAGCAACCTTGTCACGGTCAACAGCGACGTCTTCGCCGCCAACATCGTCGTCCAACTGCGTGACCTGAACAACCTGCCCCGGTTCACCTGGAACTACCTGGCGGTCATAGACCGCAGCAACATCACCTTCACCCGGTCCGCGGCCGACCGGAAGATCGTCGGCATGCCCAGCCCGTTGCCCGAACCGGCTGTCCTCTTGTTCACGAGACTTTACTAACTGGCCCAGCGATTCGCCCGCCCGAGGGCTTGCCACTAGGGAACCGTGGGGAGTAGAGAGTAGGGAGTTGGGAGTGAAGAGGATCGTCACTCGACTCCCCCACCCTACTCCCCACTATCTACTCCCCACTGTGTTACTCGCCCGCCGCGTCGCTGCCCGTCAGCGTGGCGCACAGTAGCTCCGCCATCGTCAGCAGGTCGAGCATGTTGTGGTGGACTATGTCGCGGATCTGCCGGGCGTCGCGCGTGCTGACGAACCGGTGGTAGGCGTCGGGGATGGCCCAGCCGGGGATGTCGCCGGTCCTGAGCCGGCCGCACAAGTGCCGCTCAAGCGTCTGTAGCTTGCAGTTCGGCAGGCTCTTCTTCCACCGCCTGCGAGACTCCTGGAGCAGGTCGAGGTGCGGTGGTCCTTCCCCTCGCGGGCCGGACCACACCTCGATCGCGTGGAACGCGGCTCGCTCGCGGACCTGCGTCATGTCGAATGCCTTGCCGTTGAACGTGACCAGCACGCCCGCTCCCTCTAGCCGCGACAGGAACGCCCGGAGTATGGCGGGCTCCTCGGAGTAGTCGCGCGCCAGGTGCTGCTCGAAGATGAGTTGGCCCTCGGCGAAAGACATCGTGCCGACGAGGAAGATCGCGGTCCCGGCAAGGCCGCAGGTCTCGATGTCCATGAACAGCAGGTCTTCCGGCCGGGCGCCGGCCGCGTGACAAAGCGCGGCCGAGGCCTCCAGCTCGTCGAGCCGCTGGCCCGCCCCGCGCATGACGGCCGCGTAGCGGCGCGCGACGGGGAGGCTGTCGGGGCTGATCTCGGCCAGCGTGCGGCGGATGAGCCAGTGCCTCAGTTCCCCCGCCGCCGTGATGATCGACGATTCCACGCCGGGACAGGCGGCGGCCAGCTCGATGGGCCCGCCCGCGGCCTCAAGCCCAACGGGCTTGCCGTCCGACCGGGCATCCTCCTTGTCCGCCTGCCTCTTGCCGGATGCGCCCAGAAGCTCCCGCGCACGGCCGAAATCGCCCCTGGCGATCGACTGCGTCAACATCCGGAGCTTCTTGTCCCGCGACTGGCTCATCCTGTCAATTCTACCGGAAAATAGGGACGCACCCTATTTTCGACGCAGTTGCCCGATAAATGGGGTGCGTCCCTATTTATCGGCGCCGCCGGCGCGGCGGACCATCTCCAGGAGCATGATCGTCGCCTGTTTGTCGGGCACTGGATACCCGCCGCCCAGGTCCGGGTCGTGGTGCAGCGGCGGCCGGAGGTTCGCCAGGCCCACGCAGCTCGGGCAGCCGCCGTCGCACGGACATTCGGCCACGATCCTCCGGCACATCTCCAGCCATTCGGCGATCAGCTCGAATCCTGTCTGCGCGAAGCCCAGCCCGCCGCTGTAGCGGTCGTAGATGAAGATGACCGGCTTGCCCAGGTTCGATGAATCGACCATGCCGCCGATGTCGCGCCGGTCGCACATGGCCAGCGTCGGCAGCGCCGCCAGCATCAGGTTGCGCACGCCCATCAGCGCCTCGATGGGGTTGTAGCCGGCCTTGGCAACGTCCGAGCGCATCTGGTCGCTGGTGGCCCACCACGCGCCGGTGGTGGAAAGCGTCTGGGCGGGCAGGTCCAGCTTGCCCTGGCCTATCAGGTCCATCGTGTAGTACTTGACCTTGCGGAACGCGGTGGTCTGCCATGTCACGTCCGCGGGACCGAAGAAGATCTGCCCGTCGAGGAACGCCTTCGTCTCGGACGGCTCGCCCAGGCGCGCGGATGAGGCCAGCACCGGCTGGGTGTAGTAATCGACGTCGGCCGGCTCGACGCGGGCGATCTTGGCCTGAATGTCCAACTCCCTGACGATGAAGCTCTCGCCCTCGTGCAGGTACACCGCGCCGGGATACACAAGCTCAGGCGCGGAAATGGAATCGACGTTGCCCAGTACTTGCTGGGGACTGCTCGGGGGACAGTCCCGCAGTTTGGGACTGTCCCCAGGTGTTCCTTCCGGCGCCTCAGAAGAAGAAGCTGGGGACAGTCCCAAACGGCGGGACTGTCCCCGGCCGGCGGAGACGATTGCGAACGTGTCGTCGCTGATCGTCCGCAGATTGGTCTTCTTGGCGGGGAACTCCGTGCTGGCCCAGTAGTGGCGCTGATCGATCTGCCGTGTCTGGCCCTCCTCGGCCAGGATTCGGGCGATCTCGCCGGTCAGGGGGCCGAAGTGAGCGGCGTCGGCCTCCGTCAGCGGCTTCTCAAAGCACGCGCAGGCGAGCTGCCCGGCCAGGATGTGCGGGTTGCCGGGGTCGATCACGCCATGCTCGTGCGGCGCGCCGAAGAGATATTCGGGGTGCCGCATGAGATACTGGTCTATCGGCTCGTTGTAACCGACCAGGAAGACGAGGCTCTCCTGGCTGGCCCTGCCCGCACGGCCGGCCTGCTGCCATGTTGAGCAGATCGTGCCGGGGAAGCCCACGAGGATGGCCGCGTCGAGTTGCCCAACGTCGATCCCAAGCTCCAGCGCGTTGGTCGCCGCCACCGCCAGCAGCCGGCCGCTGAAGAGCTCCTGCTCGATCTGCCGCCGCTCGCTGGGCAGGTACCCGCCGCGGTACGGGCGGATGCGCCTGGCCAGGTCGCCCTCGCCGGCCAGCGCCTCGACCGCGTACTTGTAGACCAGCTCCACGACGATCCGCGCCTTGCCGAAGACGATGGTCTGCGCCCGCCGCCGCACGAGCTCCGTCAAAAGGTCCACCGCCTCCACGTTGGCCGAGCGCCGCGAGACGTTGTCCGCCGCCAGGAACGGCGGGTTCCACAGCACGAAGTACTTTCGCCCGCGCGGGCTTCCGTCGTTGTCGATGAGCGTCACCTGCCGGCCGGTGAGCTTCTGGGCCAGCTCCACCGGGTTGGCGATGGTGGCCGATGAGCAGACGATCTGCGGCCGGCTGCCGTAGTGCTCGCACATCCGCAGCAGCCGCCGGAGCACGCCCGCCACGTGGCTGCCGAAGATGCCGCGGTAGGTGTGCAGCTCGTCGACAACCACGTACTTCAGGTCGCGCAGGAACGCGTGCCACTTGGCGTGGTACGGCAGGATGCCCACGTGCAGCATGTCGGGGTTGGTCAGCACGATGTTGGCGCTGGAGCGGATTCGGGTGCGATTGTGGCTCGGCGTGTCGCCGTCGTAGACGGCCGGGCGCAGCGACCCGGCAAGCTCCTCAGCCCCGGCCCATCGCTGGAGCACGGCGAATTGGTCCTGCGTCAAGGCCTTGGTCGGATACATGTAGATCGCGCGGGCCGATGGCTCGGCCGTCAGCCGCTGCACGACCGGCAGGTTGTAGCACAGCGTCTTGCCGGAGGCGGTCCCCGTGACGATGACGACGTCCTTGCCTTCGGCCAGCGCGTCGAGGGCCGCCGCCTGGTGTGTGTAGAGCTGGTGGATGTTCTGCCGGCGCAAGAGCGACAGCAGCCCATCGCTTATCCGCCATCGCGGCTGGGCGTGCTGCGCCTCGCGCGGCTCGATGCTGCGGACGTGGACGATCTGGTCCCGGTAGCGGCGGTCGGACGTGATCTCCTTGATGAACGCACGTGCATCCATGCCCCTATCATGCGCGGCCGGGGCGCGGATAGCAAGGCAATTAGGCTTGTGTTAGGAAGGACCGGCTACTTGGCGACTTGAGAAGCCGGGGCCGAATCGACGGCGGTGGTGGAAGCCCTGGCTGCCTCGGCGCCGATCGCTCGGTTCAGGATGATCACGAAGGCCCGCGAGTTCTGGTACGCCGGGACCTGGCCGGCGTACCGCTGCTGCGTCATCTGTCCCTCAACGGCCGGTTGCGAGGCCGGCGCAAGCGGGGCCTGTTGACCACGAACTTGCACGCCGGTCTGGGCGGGCCGGGCAGTCGCGCCCGGCATCTCGCCTGGGCCCGCCTCCTGTCTGTCGGCGGGGCCGAACTTTCCTCCGGCCGCCGGCTTGGCGGCGGGCAGAGCCGTGGGCCTTTCACCATCCTGCTTGTACTTGCCCTCGACCGGGCCAGGCGCCGGTCCCACAGCGGGCGCTGGCGGCGTGGACGGGGCCTTAATCGGCCCGGCCTGCGACATGACGCCGTGGCCGGAGGGGGCCTGGATCTTGGCCAGTTCCTCTGTCCGCTTGTTCACGGCGTCCTGGAGGATGTCGTCGAGGTTCTCCGCCTTCCTCTGATCGCCCAGTTTCTGATCCGCGACGGCGGCCTGATTGCGCAAGTCAAGCTGGGCCACCTCGTCCCAGTTGTTGCGCGGCTGGCGGATGCGCTGCTCCTGGATCGTGTTGTTGAGGCTTTCCTTGAGGTTGTGCGCCTCACGCCCGTCCTGCACGCCGTTCACGACCATCGCCACCTGGTCGTTGTTGAGCTGCTCGACGTAATAGTACCCCTGCGGCGGCAGCGTGTTCCGCGCAAGCGTGTTCTGCGTGTTCTGAGCGGTGGCGTTCGTCGCCGCCTTGAGCATGTAGTTGCGGGCGTTGAGGTCGTCCGCACGCTTGAAGTTGTTGTTGTCCAGCACACGCGCGAACTGGGCGACGTCCTTGTCCGGGTCAGCCACGTTCACCATCAGGCGGTCCACGGACACCAGATTGCCCTCGTCGTAGTCGGCGTATCCCTTCGACTTGACGAGATCGCCGCCCTTGCCTACCACGCCGCCACGGCCCCCACCGGGAGGCTCGCCGTCCTTGCCATACTTGTAGCCTGCGCCCCCGCCGAGCTTCTCGCCATCCTTCGTCGCGTCCTTCTCGAATCGGCCGGAGAGCCCGCTTTTCAAGTCCCCGTTGCCCATGCTGATCGGCGTCGGCGGCATTTGGCGCGTGTTCCAGAGCGTGTAGACGATGATCCCGCCGATGCCCAGGGCGATGAGCAGCATTGCGGCCGTCGCGAAGTGCCGCGCCCAGCGTAACACGCCCGGCGACTCGACAGTCGGCCCCGGCCCCACCAGGTGCGACCGCTCCGCCTGCGCCAGCACGCGGGCGACGAAGTCGTCCGGCGCCCTCTGGCGCGGCGCCGCCCGCACCAGCGCCCGCGTGGCGCGGAGCTGCTCGAGCTCCCTGGCAAGCGCCGGGTCATACCTCAGCGCCTGCTCGATGCGCCGGACCTGCTCGTCCGGCAGCTCGCCGTCCAGGTAGGCAGAAAGCTCTTCGCAGATTTTGTCACGGTCGCTCATCGCTATTCAACCAAATCGGCAAGTTTGTCCTTCAACATGCACCTCGCGCGGTGCAGCCTGCTCTTAATCGTACCCACCGGCAAGTCCAGCACACCGGCAATCTGGGCGTAATCCATGTCCTCTATGTCCCGCAGCACGACCACGACGCGGTATTCGTCGTCCAGCTCCTCTATCGCCTGCGTCACGCGGCGGTTTGTCTCGCTCGACATGGCCGCGGCCTCCGGGCCGGGGTTTCGCCGGCTGGCGACGGCCGCCGTGGCCGCTTCGCCCGCGCCGCCATCGCCGTTGTCGTCCACGGCCGTCAGCGGGCCGAACCGCACCCGGCCGTTGCGGCGCCGCAGCGATATCGCCAGGTTCGCCGCGATGCGGAACAGCCACGTGTAGAACCCGCTGGCGCCCCGGAACTGGCCGATCTTCTCCAGGGCCTTCAGGAACGTCTCCTGCGCGAGCTCTTCCGCATCCGCAGCCCGCCCGACCATGCGGAGCACCATGTTGTAAACCCGGTCCTGGTACTTCGCGACCAGGGCCTCAAACGCCCTGAGGTCGCCCTTGCGGCATCGCTCCACCAGGGCCGCGTCCTCGAAGACAATCGTCTTCGCCACGGCCTGGCTCGAACCGGTTGCCTGGTCCTCAAGCATTAGTTTGGACGCCCGCAGGTCCACGAAGTTCCCGGAAAAATTGTCCGCCTGACGACAACCTGACCGCTCGAATATACCACGTAATGTCCTACGCTGCACGGGGAGGTTTGTTGCAGGATTGTCCGTCCGTAATGGATTCGCGGCGCTTGCCTGAATCACGCCTATGGGGTATAAATTACATAGAGCAGCCGTCGCCCGGGCTGTCTCTCACACCAGCCGGCCGGCCTCGGAAAGGCGTGATGAATGCGTCAAGGCAGTAACGTCCGAGTCGGTTTCACCCTGATCGAACTGCTCGTGGTCATCGCGATCATCGCCCTGCTGGTGGCCATCTTGATGCCCTCGCTTGCCCAGGCCAGGGCCCTCGCCAAGCGCGTACCTTGCATCCAGGCCGAGAAGAACATGGGCGTCGCGGTGCAGAGCTACATCTCCGGCAACAACGAGATCGTCCCGCCATGGGTCGTCGAGCTGAACAATGGCGGGAACACCGTCTACTGGTACTGGATAGATTTCATCCAGCCATACTTCGACGCCGATGCGGTTCGGGCCAGAAGCTCCGGCGGCCCGTGGGGCGAGTGCATAGGCGTACAGCCTGCCGACGGCAACTATGATAAGTACATGCCGCGCATCCGCTACTCCCGCCGGGCCAACTGCCCCGCTCAGCCAAGGGAGGACATCGGCCAGTATGCATGGAACTTTTCCTACAACTCATGGCCTTTCTTCTGGGTGGCCAACTGGATTTCGCCGGGCGCTCACATGGGTTTTGGAAACTGGGACAATCAAGGCCTTGTCGTCGACCCGAAGAGGATCAGCTACATCAGGGGATCCTCTCAGGTATGTGCGATCGTCGAGCCGAACAATCACTATTACTTCGGCATGAACGGTGTCAACATGGCCTATGATCAAGGATCGGCCTACATATTGGACATAGCTGACCACGCTCCGCACCCGAGGCGCACGATCAACGGCATAATGTACGATGGCCACGTGGAGACGTGGGACGCTGCTTTTCTCATTAACTATAATCCCAACACTCCTCCCTATTATCCGTTCTCCGCGCCGCGGCCGTACTAAGCGATCGATGTCGCCCGTCTCATCGCCTTCACAATACCCCGGCGTCTCTTGGCTTCCACGCGTCTTCGGCGCGAGGCCGCATTTGGACGGGTCGGGCGGCGGGGCCTGGGGGCCGCGGCGGCGCGCCGGAGGAGGTCGACGAGCCTGTCGATGGCGTCTTGGCGGTTCCGCGATTGGGCGGGGTGGCGGCGGGCGTCGATTATCAGCACACCCTCGGCTGTCATGCGCGAGCCCGCCAGCGTCCGCAGGCGCAGCTTCACCTCCGGCGGCAGCGACGGCAATGCGCCGGCGTCGAACCGAAGCTCGACGGCCGTGGATACCTTGTTGACGTTCTGCCCGCCCGGGCCGGAACTGCGGACGAACGAGAACTCAAGGGCGGATTCATCAATCGAGATGGCTGGGGTTATCTGGATCATCTGGTGATAGACATTGTGAATTGTGGATTGCGTATTGTGAATTCCCCTTCCTCAAGAACCAGCCGACCGATCCGGTCTGGAGCAATTCACAATTCGCAGTTCACAATCCTCAATTCAGGTGTTTGTGTCGTCCAGCCCGCCGAACCGCCTGTGCCGCCCGGCGTAAGCCTTGAGGGCCGTGTGGAACTCGGCTTCGTTGAAGTCCGGCCAGAAGACATCCGTCACGTAAAGCTCGGCGTACGAAATCTGCCACAGCAGGAAGTTGCTCACCCTCAGTTCGCCGGCCGTGCGGATGAGCAGGTCCGGGTCGGGCACGCCGGCCGTGTCGAGCGAACCGCTCAGGAGTTCCTCGTTGATGTCCTCCGGCGACAATTGCCCCCGCTGGACCCGCCAGGCGATGCGGCTGACGGCGTCGATGATCTCGTCCCGGCCGCCGTAGTTCAGCGCCAGGGACAGGAACATGCCGGTGTTGGCCGCCGAGGCCGCCAGCGACCTGTCCAGTTCGCGGAGCACGATGGCGGGCAGGCCCTCGCGCCGCCCCAGGTGGCGCAGGCGTATGTTGTTCTCCATGAGCGTCGGCCGCTCGCGAACGAGGGTGTCGGCGTACAGGTGCATGAGGGCGTTGACCTCGTCGCGCGGGCGGCGCCAGTTCTCGATGGAGAAGCTGTACAGCGTCAACGCCGACAGGCCCAGGCGCGCCGCCTCGCTGACGATGGTGCGGACGGTCGCGGCCCCCTGCTCGTGGCCGGCCGGGCGCGGCAGACCGCGGGCCCTGGCCCAGCGCCCGTTGCCGTCCATGATGATGGCGACCGAACGCGGGATTCGCTCATCGGGAACGCCCAGCGCCCTTCTAGCGGCCGCGACGGCTTGTGGGGATAGGTCAGCCATGGATCAATTGCAGATTGCCAGAGACAGGGACTAGGGACGAGGGACTAGGGACTAGGAGCATTCCGAGACCAGGCGAAGCAGAGCGTATAGAAGGAACATGGTGTCCCCTAGTCCCTGGTTCCTCGTCGCTAGTCCCTTTGTTCCTGATTGCGCGGGTGTCGTGCGGCATCCTAGAGTTCCTGCTTGCCGCCGCGCGTGATGGTCTGGCTCCGATCCGGCCCTACGCTGATGATGCTCACCGGCCGGCCCACCAACTGTTCGACCCGCTCGACGTAGGCCCTGGCAGCCGCGGGCAACTCGCCGAACTGGCGGCAGCCGGCGATGTCCTCCTTCCAGCCGCCGAGCGCCTGGTAGACCGGCGTCGCGCGGGCCAGCACCGCGGCGTCGGCGTCGTACGCCTCGACGGCCCGGCCATCCACGGTGTAGCCGGTGCAGATGCTCACCTGCTCAAGGCCGCTCAGGACGTCCAGCAGCGACATCGCCAGTTCATCGACGCCTGATAAGTCCGCCGTGTATCGGACGGCGAAGGCGTCGAACCAGCCGCAGCGCCGCGGCCGGCCGGTCGTCGTGCCGTACTCACGGCCGCGCTCGCGTATCCGCTGGCCGACGGCGTTGTCCTGCTCGGTGGGGAAGGGCCCCGCGCCAACGCGGGTGGAGTAGGCCTTTATCATGCCGATGACCCGCCCGACGGCGGTCGGGGGCACTCCCGCCCCAGCGGGCACTCCGCAGGCGCTGACCGTGGAGCTCGTCACAAACGGGTAAGTCCCGTGGTCGATGTCCAACATGCTCCCCTGCCCGCCCTCGAACATGATCGGCTCGCCGCGGGCCACCGCCGCGCGGAGGATCGCGCCGGTGTTGACCACCAGCGGCGCCAACTGCCGGCCGTATTCGGCGTATTCGGCGGCGATTGCGGCCGCGTCCAGCGGCTTAGCGCCGTAGAGGGCGGCGAACGTCGCGTTCTTGATCCGGGCGATCTGGGAAACCTTGTTCCGCAGGCCGTCGGGGTCGAGCAGGTCGGCCACGCGGATGGCCGTCGAGCGGATCGCCTTGTCGGCATAGCACGGGCCGATGCCGTGAGCGGTCGTGCCGATCCTGCCCGCGCCAAGGTTCTCCTCGCTGAGCGAGTCCTGGAGCTTGTGCCAGGGCATCACGACGTGTGCGGCCCGGCTGATGCCGAGGTTGGCCGGCCCGGCCTTCACGCCGCGGGCGGTAAGCTCCGCGATCTCCTTGAGGGCCACCGGCGGGTCGAACGCGACGCCGCTGGCCACCAGATTCATCACACCCTCGCGCAGGATGCCGCAGGGGATGAGGTGGAGGGCGAATCTCTGAGCGTCGACGACGACGGTGTGCCCGGCGTTCGCCCCGCCGCAGAAGCGGACGACATACTTGCGCCCGCTGGACAGGGCGTCGACGACCTTGCCCTTGCCCTCGTCGCCCCATTGCAGACCGACGACCGTGACATTGCCTGAAGCCATCAGAGCTCCTCTGGCCCCCGTGGAAAGCCGACGCAGAGAGCATAGCGATATGCGCGGGGCTGTCAAGCGAACTAGCCGAAGAAGGGACTGGCGATGGTCGGCTTCCAGGAGAAGCGCTGGATGGCCCGCGACCTGGAACTGGCGGTCTCGAATCCTCCCGCCGGGACGCCCCCGAAAATCTGAAGTAAACCCCTTGCGTGGCAGGCGGCCACTGTTACAATAAGATCGACGTACACATCAGGAGCCGGTTTGGTGGTCCGTGCGCGGTCGAAGTCGAAGCTGCTTGGCGTGGGCCTGGACAACGATGACGGCCATGTGCGCCTGACCCGAGGCAGGAACTTTTACCTCGTCGGCGGCAGCCACGACACACATCAGTCGATGCAGGAAAAGTGCATCAAGCTCAACGAGAAGCTCGACGCCCGCGGCAAGGAGCTTGAGGACCTCGAGACCGGCGAGTTCCTGGATCTGGCGGCTGAGTGCCGGATGAACGTCGTGCCGATCAGTTCAAAAGGAAGCTGAGGAGCGCCCGCGGGATTCTTCCTTGCGGGAGTGACATTTCGTTCGCAGGATGTAGGCGCACTTAGCAGCGAGGCTGTGTACACGGAGGTCTGGTCTTACTGCCATGTCTGGCCCCCGCTGGGGCTGTGCGTTTCGGAGGACGTGGCGATGCGTGCATTTCGTCCTAGTGCTTTTGGTCGGGAAGACGAGGTCGACGAAGAGGTGGAGCGGGCCAAGCAGGCCAACATGCTCCAGTACACCCAGCGTGCTCAGGCTGGGCTGCCGCTGTTTGAGACCCTGAAGTTCGCCGAGGCGAACGCGGCCGCCGTCCATCTCCCCGCCAAGCAGTGACCGCCCGGAGCGCCGAGCGATGGAGAAGAGGTCCAACGCGGCAGGTGTTCTTTTTTTGGTTTGATGTTATTACGAAATGGTGTAAACTTATTACTGTTGGGCCGGCGGGTGCGGCCGCCTGCCTGTCGCAGTATAGGAAGCCACTATGATGGCGCTGTCCATGCCGGTTGCGATGCACATGCCCAACGAACTCCTGCACGTCGGGGTCGCCGGGGCGACGCTGGCCGTTGCGGCCGGGGTGGTCGCCTTGGCGGCGCGGCGCTCTCGCAGATCGCTTGATGCCGAACGGCTGCCCCTCATGGGCGTGATGGGCGCATTCGTCTTCGCAGCGCAGATGGTCAACTTCCCGCTGCCGGGCGCGCCCATCAGCGGCCATCTGGGTGGAGGCGTTCTGCTGGCGATACTGCTGGGGCCCGCGGCGGCCATCGTCACGATGGCGGGCATACTCATCGTCCAGTGCCTGCTATTCCAGGACGGCGGCCTGCTGGCGCTGGGGTGCAACATCATCAACATGGGCGTCGTTCCTTCTCTGCTGGGATGGTTCGTGTACAGGCGCACGCTCGGCGATCCGCAAGCGGCGAGCGGGCCGCGCCAGTACCTGGCCGCATGGCTGGCCTGCATGGCCGGCGTCACGGGCGGCGCCGCACTGGTCCCCTTGGAGGCCATCGGCGGGCCGCTGCGGCCGGCGACGACGGACTTCTTCCTTGTGGTGGTCGGCGTTCATCTGCCGATCGCGTTTGTTGAGGGCCTCATCACGTTCACCGTCCTGGCATACCTGCGGCGGGTGCGCCCCGCCGCCTTGGGCCTTGGCGCTTGCGCCCCCGCCGGCCCGCAGCGGATGGGCAGGACGGCGCTGGCCGTCTCAATCGCCGCCACGTCGCTGCTTATAAGCGGAGTGCTGAGCTTGTTTGCCAGCCAGCACCCCGACGGCCTTGAATGGGCGATTGCCCGCGTGACGGGTCAAGCCAGCGCCGCCAATGCCGCCGCGCCTGCAACCGATGAAAGCGGAGACATCGCAGCGGGGATCAGCCAGTGGCAAGATGAGCACGCGCCCATGAAGGACTACAACATGCCCGGCGAGAAGCCCGCCGGCCGCAAGTGGGTCTCGCGGGCCGGCCTGATCGGGACCGGGGCGACGCTGGCGGTGGTCCTCGCGGCCGTCTGGCTCATTCGCCGCCCGATGCGGCGCCGCGCCCGCACGTAGTGCCTCCCCATGCACCACAACTACATCGACCATTTCGCTCAGGGCGATTCTCCTGTCCACCGCCTCGACGGGCGGGCCAAGCTGCTGGCCGTCCTGGCGTACACGGCCGTGCTCATCAGCTTCGGGCGATATGAAGTGACTACGCTGGTCCCGATGGCCGCCCTACCGCTTGTCTGGCTCGCGGCCGGGCGAGTGCCGATGTGGTTCGCACTCCGCCGAGTGCTGGTCCTGTCGCCCTTCGTCGCGATGCTCTGTCTTGCAGGGCCGCTCTACGATCACGCCGTCCGCCGCGTGGCCGTCGGCACGTGGCAGTTCGAGATCGACGGCGGCTGGCTGACCGCCGCCGACATCGCCGTCAAGTTCACGCTGGGCCTGCTGGCCCTGACGGCCATGATGTGTACCACGCCCTTCTCGCTGCTGCTTGAGGCGATGCGACGGCTTCGCGTGCCAAAGCTCCTGGTGATGCAGTTGGGATTCCTCTACCGGTACATCTTCGTGCTGCTGGATGAGTCGATGCGAGTCCGCCGCGGGCGGGACTTCCGCGGCGCGGCTCGCGCGCCGGCGTCGCGCCGCCTGGCGGCCGTCGGCGGCATCGTGGGCGCCCTGTTCGTTCGCACGTTGGAGCGTTCCGAGCGAGTCCACACGGCCATGTGCGCACGTGGCTATCGCGGCGAGCCCCACAGCCTCGGCCGTCTGAGCTTTCACGGCCGCGACGCGGCGTTCCTGACTGTCGTCGCGGCGTACCTGGTCGCGTGCCGGGCGGTCCCCTTCCTGCTCGCGGGCTGACATGGGAAACATCCTCGAAATCACGGACCTCCGCGTTCGCTACCCCGACGGGACCGACGCCATCCGCGGCCTGAGCCTGGAGGCGCCGGCCGACGCCCGCATCGCCATCATCGGCCCCAACGGCGCGGGCAAGACCAGCCTCCTGCTGGCGATTATGCGGGGCGTGCCATACGAGGGGCGGATCGTCATCGACGGCGTGGAGCTTTCCCGCCGCACGGTGGAGGACGCCCGCGGCCGGTGCGGGATGATGTTCCAGGACGCCGAGGACCAACTATTCATGCCGACGCTCTTGGACGACGTGGCGTTCGGCCCGCTCAACCAGGGCTGCGATGCCGTCGAGGCGCACGAGCGCGCGACGGCAGCCATCGCGACCGTCGGCCTTGCGGGCCTGGAGACTCGTCCCGCTCACCACATGTCCGGCGGCCAGAAGCGATGCGCGGCGCTGGCGACGATCCTGTCGATGAGGGTCAAGCTGCTCCTGCTGGATGAGCCGGGCGCCAACCTCGACTTCCGCTCGAAGCGCCGGCTGGTGGAACTGCTGGCCGCACGGCCGGAGGCCATGCTCCTGGCCACGCACGACCTTGACCTCGTCCGCGAGCTGTGCCGGACGGTCATCATAATGGACGAAGGCAGGATTGCCGCGTCAGGCCCGGCCGGCGAAATCCTCGGCGACGTGGGATTGCTGGCCGGCCACGGCCTCGCATGAGCCATGACCGGCCGTGGCGCGCATCGCGGGGCCGCTCGCTCAGCTTACCTCGACCAGCTTGTACTCAGGCTGCCCCAGCCCGACCTTGCGGCACTCGTCGATCTGGATGTACGGGTCCTTGCCGTGAATCTGCTGGAACAGGTGTCCCTTGCCGCTGCGGTTGAGCGGCGACGGCAGTGAGCCTTCGATGTAGTTCTCGGCCTTGATGAGGTCCAGCGCGGCCGTCTCGGTCGCCACGATGTCGTCGCCGGCCACGATGCCGATGTCGGGCACGAGGCTGGCCGTCGTGAACCCCCAGCAGTCGCAGAACGGCGTGATCTGTAGCAGCGCCGTGATGAACAGCACCCGCCCCTTCTCGAAGCCCTTGAGCACCTCGCGCGTCGCCAGGGCCATGCCGTGCTGGAACCAGCGGTAACCGGACTGGTCGATGGTGATCGCGTGCCTCGGGCAGGAAAGCTGGCAGTGCATGCAGTACTTGCAGGCGTGGTCGGAGATGATGATCTTGCCGTCCTTGAACTCGATGGCCTCGTTGGGGCAGTTGTCCTTGCACATGAGGCAGCCGGTGCATTTGGACTTGTCCCACTCGAACGCGGCCGACATGAGGCGGTGGATCTTGCTCCGCGTGCCGCCGTCGACGCAGCCCATCGCCAGGTTCTTGATCGCCCCGCCGAATCCGCTGTGGCCGTGGCCCTTGCCGTGCGAGAGGACGATCATCGCGCCGGAATCGACGACCTCGCCGGCGACCTCCACCGTCTTCATCGTGCGGAAGTTGACCCGCCGCGACTGGACGTACTTGTCGCTGGCCCCCGCCACCGGCAGGAGCTGGCAGCCGAGCGTCTCGGCCGTATAGCCGCGGTCCTTGGCGGAGGCGACCGCCCAGGGCGAGTCGGTGATGAACGGCCGGCCGCCGGCGTCCTTGACCGCCTTGACCACCCGCGCCACCAGCAGCGGGTGGATCGTCGAGAACCCAAGCCCGCCGCCAAGATGCATCTTGATGGCGACGCGCTTGTCCTTGAACCGCTTCTTGAAGTCCCACTTGCCGAGCATCCGGTCGAGCATGGCCGGCAGCGTGGCGTCGGCCTTCAGGGCCTTGGGGCGGGCGGAAACGAACGTCACTCTCGCAGGCATCGTGTTCCTTTCAGAAAGACATCAACGCAGAGCACGCAGAGATTGCAGATTGTAGTCTGAGGGTCGCGGATTGGAAGGACCAGCCTTGCTCCGGCCGCCAGTTCAGCTACGGGTTGTTGAACCAGGGCATTTTTCCCCAGTTCTCATTGCCGGCCAGGCCGTAGTAGTCCGGCACCTGCGGGGGCCGCCGGGCCTCCACGTGCTGGTCGAAGAAGCCGATGTTGCCCCGGCCCAGATGCCGGAAGACGGCGTTGGTCTGGGTGCTGGCCCGCCAGTACCAGGAGTAGTTCCCCGGCGGCGTCTCGCCATCCAGGAACATCGACTGCGGCGCCTTCACTTCCGTCATGCGGCAGAAGACGTAGCTGGACCCGAGCACGGCGATGAAAGAACCAGGAGTGCCCATTGTCATCGGATAGTTCATCGCGTAGCAGCCCCGGCTGTTGGCGTTGCCCGGCGGCGGCACCGTGGGACAGATGAACGCATTCTTGTTTATGTACTGTCTGGGCGGGCGCCAGCCGTAGGTGTTCGGGCCGTAGTCTGCCAGGCAGTGGTTCCACGTGTCCCAGTAGTGCAGCCCGTCGTTGGGGTAGCACTCGGTGGGCATCCAGCCGTTCCAGTCCTCGGCGTAGAGCGTCAGGGCTGCGTGGATGTTCCTCAGGTTCGTCATGCACACGGTCGAGCGCGACATCTCCCGCGCAGTCTGGAGCGACGGCACGAGAATCGACAGCAGAAGCGCGATGATGGCTATCACCACGAGCAGTTCAATCAGGGTGAAGCCGCGAATTCTCGGATCGCCGGCAAATCGCATGTTCGACTTGGCCTCTCCATTCGGTTCGTCAGACTATCGGTTCCTCCTTGTATTGTACACCGAAAATCCGCCGCCTGACAGCGCAATCCGGCGCCCGCCGCACAAGTCTGTCGATTTTTCCTGGCAGGCGTGATATCCTCCCCTATGCACCATGAGGAGACAATGAATGAAGGAAATCCGTCTGGCGATCATCGGCTGCGGCGGTTTCTGCCGCTACCACGTCAAGACCATCGTCGAGAAACTGCCGCAGATCGAGGTCGTCGGCCTGTGCGACATCGCCCGCGACCACGCCGAGAAGATGCGCGAGGAGTACTTCGCGAAGTCCGATCCGCCGATCTTCCTCGACTATCGCGACATGCTCAACGATGTCAAGCCCCAGGCCGTCCATGTCTCCACGCCGCACACGCTGCACTTCCGGCACGCCTACGACTCCCTGTCGGCCGGGGCGCACGTGATGGTCGACAAGCCCATGGTCACCGACTCCCGCCAGGCCCGCCAGCTCGTCCGCAAGGCGCAGGCGAAGAAGAAGTTGCTGTCGGTGGCCGTGCAGGGGATTCACACCGACACGTTCGCCTACGCCCGCAAGCTCATCGAGGATGGCACGATGGGGCCGCTCCAGCTCGTGACGGCCTACTTCGGCCAGAACTGGATGAAGGGCACCGTCGGCCTCTGGCGGCAGGACCCCAAGCTCTCCGGCGGCGGGCAGCTCTACGATAGCTGCTACCACGTCAACTCCACGATGATGTACCTGGTCAATTCGCAGGTGAAGGAGGTCTTCTGCTGGGCCGACTACAAGGGCTGCAAGGTTGACATAAACGCCGTAGTCGTCATCAAGTTCGCCAACGGCTGCATGGCCACGGTCACCAGCGGCGGCAACACGGCCGGGTGGAAGAGCCACCTGCACATCCAAGGCGAGAACGCCATGATGGAGATCAGCCCCCACGGCGGCGATTTCAAGGTGTACGCCCAGAAGTGGAAGGAGCCGATCACGGCGCCGCCGCCGGCCTTCGTCAAGAAGAACCCGAAGGTCTCGCCGATCGAGAACTTCGCCCAGGCCATCGCGGGCAAGGCCAAGCTTCGTTGTACCGGCCACGTCGGCATACTCGTGGCCGACCTGATGGACGCCATCTACGCATCAGTCAGGAGCGGAAAGCCGGTGAAGGTAAGGTGAGACTGACGATTGGCGATTTGGGATTGACGGTGGAAGAAACAGCGCCTCACGGCAAGCCAGATTGAACGCCGGCCGATCAGAGTGAGGGCTTGCCGTGAGGCGCTGTTGTTTACGCCTATGTCCGCCCAACGTGAAGGGCACGGCGTAGGATCCGGACCGCCTCGTCCTCGGTGACGTCCCGCCAGTTACGGTAGGCATCGGCCACGGCGAAACAGTCTGCCGAGCGTATGTTGGCGCACCAGATCAAATCGACGAGGCCGGCCAGACGCGCCAAGGCGTCTAGGTGGGCAGTCGGAACAGCCACGGACAGGGCCGCCGGGCTAAGCCTCTTCACGGCCGTCGCGGCTACCATCACGGTGAAGCCCGATGCCAGCCCATCATCCACCAGCACGGCCTCGCGGCCCGCAAGGTCCGGCCAAGGACGTTCGCCGCGGAAGAGCCGAACGCGCCGGCGGACCTTGGCAAGCGTTGCCTCGATGCCCTGGCGGACTTCATCTTCCGACAGGCCCAGCGCGGCGACCAGGGAGTCGTTGAGCCGCACGCTGCCGTCGAACGCGACAGCACCGTAACCGACCTCACTGTTGCCCGGCGGGGTGATCTTGCTGACAGGCGCAACATCCAGCGGCGCGCCCAGCGCCATCGCCATCGCGGCGGTCACAGGCACTCCTCCGGCCGGCACCGCCAGGATGATCCGCTCGCGCTCCCCCGGGGCGGCCGTCAGCATCCGCGCGAGCACTTCGCCCGCCTCCGCACGGTCCTTGAAGATGTGAGTCTTCCCCCGCATCGCGGGCAAGTCGGTGACGTTGCCAGGAATATCGCCTCTCATGCGGCCCTCGCTCAATTCTACAAGTGGGCCGCCCGTGAAGTCGGGACGCCGACTGGCCGATGAAACGGGTATGACGCAAGCTTACGTCGCCCGGTCTAGCGAGTTACACGTGCTGGCAGCCATGTCCTCGCGCGCTCGCACGGCCGTGGGCGTATTGGCGCTGGCGGGACTGGCGGTCCTTGTATACCTGCCAGTCTTTAACGCGGGCTTCATCTGGGACGACGGCGTCTACGTCAAGGACCTCGCCGCCCTCAAGAGCCCCGGCGGGCTGGGGCGGATTTGGACCGACTTCGCCGCAACGCCTCAATACTACCCGGTCGTCTTCACCAGCTTCTGGATCGAGTATCGCCTGTGGGGGCTGAACCCGGCCGGCTATCACACGGTGAACATACTGCTGCACGCCGCTTGCGCCGCGCTGCTGTGGATTCTCCTGCGGCGGCTGGGCGTGCGCGGAGCGTGGCTCATCGCGGCCGTGTTTGCCTGCCATCCTCTGAACGTGGAATCGGTCGCCTGGATCACGGAGCGAAAGAACGTCTTGTCGATGCTGTTCGCGCTCCTCGCAGCGATGGCGTATTTGCGGAAAATAGGGACGCACCCCATTTTCTCACGGTCTTGGGCTGGGCGGGCCGGCGTGGTCATGGAGAAAATGGGGTGCGTCCCTATTTTCCTGTTCGCATTGGCCTTGCTGAGCAAGACGGCCGTTTGCGGGTTGCCTCTGGCGTTGCTTGCGATTGTGTGGTGGAAGCGCGGGCGGCTCGGGTGGCGCGACCTGGCGGCCGTGACGCCCATGCTTCTGCTGGCGGCGTGCGGCGCGGTCCTCACGGCGTGGATTGAGTCGAGCTTCTACGGCGACGCCCGGCCGCCAGTCGGGGCGGCCCTTGGGCTGGCCGATCGCGTAATCGTCGCCGGACGTGCCCTGTGGTTCTACGTTGGCAAGGTGCTCTGCCCCGCCCCTCTGACGGCCGTATACACCAGGTGGGAAGTAAGCGCCGGAACGTGGTGGCAGTGGCTGTTCCCTCTGTCGGCGATGGCTACCGTCGCGGGCCTGGCGATTGCGCGGAGGCGCATCGGCCGAGGTCCGCTGGCGGCGGCCATGGTATTCATTGTCATGCTCGCTCCCGCGCTGGGCTTCTTTCAGATCGCCTATCACACGATCTACAGCTACGTGGCGGACCACTTCGCCTACTTCGCCGTGCCGGCGGCCGTCGCCCTGGCCGTCGAAGCAGGCGCGAAGCTGCTCGACCGCGCCGGTCCGCGTTCCAGGCCCATCGGCATCGTGGCGTCGACGGCCGTCCTCATCGCCCTGTCCGCGCTGGCCTGGCGGCACGCGAACGTCTTCAAGGACAACCTGACGCTCTGGCAGGATGCGGCCGCTAAGAACCCCACGTGCATGATCGCCCACGACCAGCTCGGAATGAGGTGGGTGCAGGCCGGCCAGATGAGCAAGGCCGTCGAGGAGTTCAGCAAGGTGGTCGAGCTGGCCCCGCGTTTCGCCGAGGGATACGCCAATCGCGGCGGGGTGTACCTCCAGTGCGGCCGGTTCCAGCAGGCCCTGGCCGACTTCGATGCGGCCGTCGCGCTCGACGGGCAGTTCGCCTCGGCGTGGTGCAGCCGGGGCAGCGCCAACTGCGGGCTCGGCCGTCACGAACAGGCCGACGCGGACTTCACAAAGGCGATCGAGCTTGACCCGACAATGGCGGCCGCGTGGAGCAACCGGGCGATCTGCCGGTTCCATCAGCGGCGGTACGCCGAAGCGATGGCGGATGTGCGGAAGTTCCAGCAGCTAGGCGGCCAGGCGCCGCCCGAGTTCATCCAGGCCCTCGACGGCGCCATTCGGAGCCGCGTCAATCCTCCGGCGTCGGAAAAGCCGGGATGTCCTGCATCGGCGGAGGCTCCTGCGGCGCCGCGACAAGCGGCTGGGTCGTGACGGCCGGCAGCGTGCTGGTCAGCTTGCCATTGGGCAGGCGGAAGTACTTGCTGATGATCTCCATCGCGGGCTTGTCCTTGGGGCAGTAGCCGCTGTCTTCGTCGGGGCCTGTCCGCTGGCCCTCGTAGTTGCGCCATTCCCACACGAGGTAGCCCGCGACGGCCGGCTCCCCGGCCCAGGTCTTGAAGAACGCCTCGAAGCACCGCTTCTGGAGCTGGGGGTCCTTCTTGTCCATCGAGCGGTAGTAGTCCCACGGGAACTGCGCGGCCGTCACCTGGTTGGGCCAGGCGGCCTCGGTGAACAAGATCGGCCTGCCGACCGTCGCCTGCCAGGCCAGCACGTCCTTCTTGATGCCCGCCCACGTCTCCATCAGCACGTCGAGCGTCGGCTCCTTCGACCCGCACAGGTCGTGGTAGGTCGTCATGCCGACGATGTCTAGCTTGTCCCAGAACCTGGGCCCCCCCTGGTCGGCCTTGAAGTGGTCCCAGTTGGCCGAGTAGCTCAGGTAGCCGCTGAAGTGCTCGCGGACCTGCTTGATGAGCCTGTCCCACCTGTCGTCCTGCTGCTCCAGGCTGATAAGCTCGCTGCCGACCATGAAGATCTCGACCTTGGCCTCCTGGGCGATGTCGGCGCAGTGGAGGATGTAGTCGCCGTAGCTCTTCCACCAGTCATCCCAGGTGTTGCGGTCCTTGGTGGGGTCGATCTTGCCGCGCCACTCGCCCTCGCGGGGGCTGTCCAGCAGGACGATGGGCATGAGTATCACGCGCATCCCCTGCTCGTGGGCGAGGCCGACAAGCTCCTTGAGCCGCTTCTTGGAGGGGGCCTTGCGGGCGTCGAAGAAGATGCTCGACGATCCGCAGTTCTGCTGGAACGCCGCCACGCTCATGCAGACCGTGTTGGCCCCGGTGGCGGCTATCTCCTTGATGTACTTGTCGTAGGGGTTGCTATCGTCCCCGTTGAACTGAATGCTGATGCCGCGTATCTGGGCGAAGTCCGTCGGCTTGAACACGTTTGGGGGCGGATCGGCCGGCTTGCCCGGCTTGGTCGTCGTCGGCGGCACGGCCCCGACGTGCCGGATGACTTGGAGGGCGACTATCCCCGCAAGCGCCAGCGCGATGGCCGTCAGCACGAGGGCCTTGTCGCGGCCCGACAGCAGGCTGTCACCGGCCCCGGTCGTCTGGGCCGCGGTTCGCTGGTTCGCATTATCCTTGGCGGTCGCTGAATGTCCCATCTAGGTTTCCCGAAAAATCTATTCCGGCGGCCATATCCCGCAACCTGCGGGTTGACCCCGGGCCGGCTGGCGATATAATAGCAGCCCGGCCATATCCGATCTTAACCAATTTCATAGGTGGAGTGAAACAATGTCCGAGGACATTCTCAGCAGCCCGGATGAGGAGCCCATCTCCCTGGTAGGCGAGCCCGAGGTCGCCGAGGGCCCGGCGCCGGCCGGCGGCGTCGGCATCAAGCCCAAGGCCGTCCGCACGTTCGGCACCGGCGCGGCCAAGCTCGACCAGAAGCTGGAGCACAAGCGCCAGGTCAACGTCACCGGCGCCGGCGCGACGCGATGCCGCGTGTTCTACTCGAAGATCGCCGTGGCGCCGCTCCAGCACCTGGAGCACCAGATCAACGAGTGGCTCGATGCGACCAACTTCGAGGTCAAGCACATCGCACAGACCATCGGCGTGATGGAAGGCAAGACGCCTGAGCCGAACCTGATCGTCACAGTCTGGTATTGACAACTGCGTGTGGTGTGGTCCTCTGCTGGCCTTCCACGCTTCCAGCACTTCCCATGATTCGCATGGTAAGTATGAGAAGTATGATCCGCGACTCGCAATTCGCGATTCTACTCTGCCTCCCCGGCCACCTTCGGCTCGGCGGGGATGGCCAGCGTGAACGTCGCCCCGTGGCCCACCTCGCTCTTGACCGTCAGCCGCGCCCCGATCAGCGCGGTGAGCTCCTTTGAGATCGACAGCCCAAGCCCCGCGCCGGATGACTCGCGCGTCAGCCCCTGGTCCAGGCGGTGGAATTTCTCGAAGATGTGCTGCTGGTCGGCCTCGGCGATGCCAGGCCCCGTGTCGGCCACCGCCACCGAAACCTCGTCGATCCGGCGCCCGTCGCGCTGGATGGCCTCCCGCGAAGTCCTCACCCATACCCTGCCGCCCGGCGGGGTGAACTTGATCGCGTTGGACAGCAGGTTGTAGAGGATCTGCTGGACCTTCCCGCCGTCGGTGATGATGATCGGCACGTCGCCCGCCAGCTCGGCCGTGAGCGACTGCTTCTTTTTGTCCGCCAGCGGCGTCATCAGCGCCACCAGTGTCTGGACCGTGTCGGTCACGTTGACCTTGTCGAACCGCACCTCCGCCTTGCCGGCCTCGATCCGCGCCAGGTCGAGGATGTCGTTTATCATGTTCAGCAGGCTCTTGGCCGATGACGCGATGTTCTGTCCGTAGCGGCTGATCTTCTCGTCGGGGTTCTCGGCAACCAGGTCCGCGAAGCCCAGGATGCTGTTGAGCGGCGTCCGCAGTTCGTGCGAGACGTTGGCCAGGAACTCCGACTTCACCTGGTTGGCCTTGAAGAGCGTGACGTTGGCCTCGGCCAGCTCGCTTAGCTTCAGGTCCAGCGCGCGGTTGGCCGAGCGGAGCTTCTCGTGCTGGTCGTTGATAGCCGTCAGCATCTCGTTGAAGCTGTCGCCCAGGCGCTGGAGCTCGTCGCCTGTCTTGACCTGGCTGCGGACCGACATGTCGCCCTCGGCCACCTTGTCGGAAAGCTCCCTCAGCCGGCGGATCGGCCGCAGTATGAGCCGCTGCGTGATGAACGCGAACAGCACCAGCGCCAGTACGGACCCGAGCACCCCGCCGATGATGAACGACGCCCGGGTCATCCACACCAGCGCCCCCGAGGCCGTCGAGCCGGGCATGGTCACCTCGACCATGCCGGCTAGCTGGCCCTCGGTGAATGGCCGGTGCGACGTGCTGTCGTGGCAGGCGAGGCACGAATTCTCCGCCCGTATGGCCCGGTACGACCGGTAGATCGGCTTGCCGGAGCCGTCCTCCGACTTGATGTTCTTGACCTCCCTCTCCGCGTTGCGCTCGAACGAGGCCTTGGCCAGCTCATCGTCCCTGGTCAGGGCGCCGCCAATGGCGATGAAGGTGGGCCCTTCCGGCCCCTCGCCGCCCTTCTCGCCGGCGTTCAGGGCAGCTATCTGGCTTGTCGCCTCACGGCCGCGGATGACTCCCTGCTTGGAGTGCTCGCGGATGAACTCGTTGCAGGCCAGGCGCGTCAGCGCTTCGGCCGGACGCAGCGACCCCTGGTCCGCAAGCTGCTCCATGAAGTACCACGGAACCAGCAGCGCGGCCGCGATGATGCCCACCAGCGCCCAGCCGAACACCAGCCGCAGCTTGGTCGCCAGCGATATCTTGACGAACTTCCTGGCCATTATGCCTACACTCTACGTCTTCATCGGCCAACGAGCAAACAGGCCGTTAGGCACAACGCCGGGCGCGCCCGCCGGAATGGGTCGCGTGCCGCCAGGGCTGAAAGAAGGGAATGTGGAATTTCCGCTTCCGCCCGCCGCTAACCGCTTTAGGCGGCAAAGCTTACCCATCTTCACATTTTCCGATTCCGGCGACATTTCTTGCTAAAGTCGCCTCTTTGGGCCTTCGCGCCGGCGAGGGGCGCGATATCATGGAGCAATCAGAAGCGACGCGATTGCCCCAAGAGGTGATCAGATGTCCCGCGAGAATTGGCATCGTAAGCTGAAGATGGTGTTCCTCATCGTGCTGAGCTTCGCGGCCATGTGCTGACGGCCGGCTCACGAGTCTGGTGTTCGCTCAATGCGGCCTGCGCCTTGCGCGGCCGCTTTTTTGTACCCGCATGGGCCGGACGAGGGGATAATAGATGCGCGTAGGCCCGCACCGTCGGCGGGCGATGGACGGCAAAGGAGACGGCCATGCCGGTCAATCGGGCGATTTCCAATCCTGCTCTGACTGCGTTTCGGGGCGGCGTGCTACTGCCGGGCGTCGCATGTTGGAGAGGTGGATTGACGATGCCGTTGCTTATCGTGTTTGCAGCCATCGCGCTGTTCGCGGGCATAGCCCGTGCGGCTGTGCCGGAGCTGCCGCGCGAGTTCCTGGACAGCTCCTACGTCCCGCCCACAGGCAACACGATTAACGTGCCGGCCGGCGGCAATTTGCAGACGGCGCTTAACTCGGCCCAGCCCGGCGACGAGATCGTGCTGGCGGCCGGCGCGACCTTCAGCGGAAACTACACGCTGCCCAAGAAGACCGGCACAGGCTGGATCACCATCCGCACCAGCGCCGACTGGGGCCGGCTGCCGGCCGAGGGATTCCGCATCGACCCGTCGTACTCCACCGAGATGCCGAAGATTCAGGCCTCCGGCGGCACGATCATCACGGCCGCGCCGGGGGCGCACAACTTTCGCTTCGTCGGCGTCGAGATCAGGCCGACGCCCAACACGTTCATCACGAACCTCGTGGAGCTGGGGGACTCGGGCACGACGGAGCGGCCGCATGCATCATCTTCGACCGCTCGTTCCTTCACGGCGACGAGCGCCAGGGCGCGAGGCGCGGCATCGCCCTGAACGGCAACCGCATCTCCGTGGTTGACAGCTACTTCTCCGACTTCAAGCAGGTGGGCTACGACACGCAGGCCCTCGGCCGCTGGAACGGCGACGGGCCGTACAAGATCAACAACAACTACCTTGAGGCCGCGGGCGAGAACGTCATGTTCGGCGGGGCCGACCCGGCCGTCAGCGGGCGGATCCCCTCCGACATCGAGATGCGGTACAACAGCTTCATCAAGCCCCGCGCATGGAAGGCCGGAGACCCGCGGTACAGGGGGACCGCCTGGTCCGTCAAGAACCTGCTGGAGCTCAAAATCGCCAGGCGCGCCCTCATCGAGGGCAACGTCATCGAGCAGAACTGGCCGATGGCGCAGAACGGGTTCGGAGTGCTCTTCACCGTGCGCGACCAGAACAACACGGCCCCCTGGTCGACCATCGAGGACATCACCTTCCAGAAGAACCTGGTGCAGCACACAGCCCGTACAAGAACGCGGGGACTGACGGCCTGGACGTGGGCATCGCCGACTACGACGCGTTCCTGGCGGCCATCGCCAAGCCGCAGGCCGAAATGGCGGTCGTCCGCTCGCTGGTCGGGGGCAGCCACACAATCGAGACGCGGGGCATGGATTTCGGCCTGTCAACCGATGGCTTCATCGAGAACCGGGCGCTCGACACGCTGATCCTCCAAAGCGGGGCAAGCCTGCGCCTGATCGACCTGGAGCACAACGGCAACCGCGGCGGCGCGGGCGGCAGCGCGGAGGCACTGTACGCACGGAACATCTTCTTTGGCCCCGGGGCATCCGTCGACCTCAACGGCCTGCGCCTCTACTACCAGAACGGCGGGACGACCAAGCAGCTCTACATGGGCGACGCGACGCTCGACGGCATCGTGGACATGAAGGACTACACGACCTGGTTCGCGAACTACGGCCGTACGGCCGGCGCGGACTGGTACGCGGGCGACTTCAACGGCGACGGCATCGTTGACATGCACGACTACGTGACGTGGTTCAACAACTTCGGCGAGGGCAGCCTGTCCGTTCCCGAGCCGGGAACGCTGGCCCTGCTGGCGCTGGGCGCGCCGCTGCTATACAGACGAGCGCGGAAGAGATGATTCACTTCTCCGGCTCTATGGTCAGCGTCCGCGCCTGGGCGGTGATCGTCACGCGCGGTATGGTCAAAAGGCCCACCTCATCGGGCCTGGCCTTGCCTGACTGAAGTACCTTGTCACCCTCGGCCACGCGCCATGCGTAGGACTTTCCCGCCTCGACCTTGAACTTCTGTAGCCGCCTCGGCGTGATGTCGGCCGTCGAGGATTCCGGGATACTTACGGGCCGCGTCGTCACCTTGCTGTCGGCCAGCCACAGGTCCATCTGAAACTTCGCCGGCTCATCGGTGACGGCCTTCCAGCGGAAGTAGACGTTGATCTGCCCGTGCTGGTCGCCTTCCTTGTTGTTCAGGCCGGGATACTTCTGGTCGCTGGTGGCATCGGTGAAGACTGGATACGCCTGGTCCTTGCGGATCGAGAGCCACGGATAGGCCAGGGCTATCGGGTTGGCCGTCTCATAATTCTGCGTGTGGCCGAAGGGCGCCCAGCAGAAAACGAGGAGGTGCCTCCCGTCGTGGCATGCCTGGATGAAGTTCTCCTGGTTGTTGGCCCACCCATCGGTTTGTGAGGAGAAGTTGATGACCGGCGGGGCATCCGGCAGGCCGATGCCGCTGATACGCCGCAGGTAGTCCGGGCCTGGGACCATCTGCGAGGTCGAGCCGACTGCCCTGCCGCTGGTGGGCTGTGTGGTTCGCGGCCGGGCCAGCAGCGGCGGGAAGCCCATCCGCATCCACACGTGGTCCACGCCGGCCGGCACGCCCGCCCAGATCGCCGCGAAGATGTCGCCCCGCGCCATGCCAAGGCCCAGCGTCCCGCTTCCGCCCATCGAGTGTCCCCAGAGATAGATGCGGTTGCGGTCGATGCCGTACTTGCGAACGACCCACTCGATCTCGGCCAGGTATCGCTGCTCGGGCGGCGCGAGCGTCGTGGCGTACTTCTGGCGGTCGTTCTGCGCCCAGAAAAGGCCGTACCAGCCCTCGGGGCCCTTGGGGCCTTCGCAGTCAAGCGAAAGCGAGACGAACTCCGGGCCGAAGCCGTACATCTTGGTCGGCAGCGATGTGTACGCCTTGCCGCCCGCGCCGTGAAGGTAGACGATCATCGGCGGATGTTCGGCCTTCTCGTTGGGCAGGCACACGACGAACGGCTTCTTTGGCGAGCCATCCGGGTAGCCCCAGTCCTTGAGCATCTCGTGCTCGTACTTGATGACCTTCCACGTGCTGGCGCGCGTTTCCTCGACGACCGTGGAATCGAAGTCAGCCACGATCGCCGGACGCGAGGCCGGCGCGGAGTCGGCCAGCACGGGGAAACTGAGGAAGAAGACGACGGCGGGGACAGCAAGCGGCGATATGGCCTTGCGCATTCGTGACCTCATGGTTTCACGCCTTCTTCGCCGGCCGGCAAACGATGTTGCCTCGGCCGGCGCCGCATGGAGTGTAACGGGGCCAAGCCGTTTACGCCCATGCATAGTCCCGAAAAGTCAAGGCTGACCCGAAGCGATGCCTCCCGGCTTCGCAGGCTGCGACGCTGGTTGAGTGGTAGGAACCAGGACGATCCTTACGAGCATGGCCCTATGCCGCAGGTCCAAGTCATAGGTCAAGTTCATATCCTTGTCGTTGAATTCACGCGCCCTAATGCCCCACTCCGGCGGCAACTGGCTCGTGTCGATGTTGAACTGCGGACGATACAGGAATCCTCCATCGTGGATCGTCAGCTTCGTTTCGTAGGCCCGGTCGCATCCGGCCAGGAGCGCAAGGCCCACCGCCGCACACAATGCCGCTCGAATCATGTTGGTCCTCTCAATCTGAGAATGGTTCAAGAGGTACTATCCCTCCCATGCGTTCGTGCGCAACACAAAATGCCTGAGCGGTCTTGACCCCAGGAATCCCTTGCATCCCCTGCATCCCTGCTAGCCGTTGAGCCGCTTGGCGAATTCCTTCTCGTCAATCACCTCGACGCCCAGCGCCCGGGCCTTGTCGAGCTTTGAGCCGGCCTTGTCGCCCGCGACGACGAAGTCGGTGTTCTTGGATACGCTGGACGCCGGCCGGCCGCCGGCCGCTTTGATCGCGTCCTCCGCACCGCTCCGCGTGAAGTTCTCAAGCGTGCCCGTCACCACGACGGTCATGCCGGCCAGCGTCTGTTTCGCGCCGGCCGTCGCTGGCTTGGGTGCCTTGAGGTTTACGCCGGCCTTCTTGAGCCGCGCGACGACATCCCGCCCCGCCTGGCTGTGGAAGAAATCGTGGATGCTCTTGGCGATCACATCGCCGATCTCATGCACCTCGGACAATTCCTCCGTCGTCGCGGCCGCCACCGCGTCGATGTCCGCGAACCGCCCGGCCAGCACCTCCGCCGCACGCCCGCCCACGTGGCGGATGCCCAGCCCCGCAAGCACGCGGGCCAGGCCGCGCGACTTGCTCGCGGCGATGGCCGTAAGCAGGTTGTCGGCCGACTTGTCCCCCATCCGCTCAAGGTCCAGCAATTGGTCCTTCGTCAGCGAGTACAGGTCGCCGAAGTGCCGCACCAGGCCCTTGCCGACGAGCTGGTCGACGATGGCCGGCCCGAGGTTCTCGATGTCCATCTGGTCGCGCCCGCCCCAGAACTCCAGCCGCTGGCGGATCTGCGCGGGGCACTCCGGGTTGACGCACCGCAGGTAGACGCCGCCCTCATCGCGCGCGGCCGGGCCCTTGCACGCCGGGCAGTGCGCCGGCGGCTTGATCGGCTGGGCGTCCTTGGGCCGCTTGTCGAAAACCACCTGAACCACCTGCGGGATGATCTCGCCGGCCTTCTCGACCAGCACGGTGTCGCCGACTCGGACATCCAGCCGCTCGACCTGGTCGAAGTTGTGCAGCGATGCGTTGGAGACCATCGTGCCGCTCAGGTGGACCGGGTCGAAGTGCGCCACGGGCGTTATCGTCCCCAACCGCCCCACCTGGAAATCGACGGAGCGGAGCACCGTCGCCCCGCGCTCGGCCTCGTATTTGTACGCGATGCACCAGCGAGGGTACTTGCTGGTGGCGCCGAGCTCATCGCGGAGGTCGCGCTCGTCGACCTTGACGACCATGCCGTCGGTCTCGTAGTCCACGTCGTTGCGGAGGGACATCCACTCCTTGATGACGCCAAGCACCTCGTCGATCCCGCCGCAGAGCTTCGTGTGCGGATTCGTCGGGATGCCCCAGGAAGCCAGCATTTTCATCAGCTCGAAGGCGCTGTTTGGCAGGCCCGCCGGCATGTCGCCGAAGCTGTGGCAGAAGAAGGCCAGGTTCCTCTCCGCGCAGACCTTCGGGTCGAGCTGCTTGAGCGTGCCGGCCGCGCCGTTGCGCGGGTTGGCGAATGTCTCCTGGCCCTTGGCCGCCCGCGCTGCGTTGTACGCGGCGAAGGCCTTCCTCGGCCAGTACACCTCGCCGCGAATCTCGACGACGGCCGGCACGCCCTGGCCCGCCAGCCGAAGGGGAACCGAGCGGATCGTGCGGACGTTGGCCGTGACGTCGTCGCCTGTGACGCCGTCGCCGCGCGTGGCCGCCAGGGCCAGCACGCCCTTGTCATATCGCAGGGCCATCGCCACGCCGTCGACCTTGGGATCGACTATGTAGTGGAACTTGCGGTCGCCCAGCGCTCGCCGCACACGCCCGTCGAACTCGCGGACCTCCGCCTCGTTGTACGTGTTGTCGATGCTGAGCATCGGCACCGGGTGGCGGACGGTGTTGAAGCCCTCGATTGGCTGGCCCGACACCCGCTGCGTGGGCGAGTCGGGCGTGACGAGGTCCGGGTGCTTCGCCTCCAGGTCCTTGAGCTCCTGCATGAGGCGGTCGTATTCGCGGTCGGAAATCTCCGGCCTGGCCTCGACGTAGTAGAGCCGGTCGTGGCGGCGGATCTCTTCGCGGAGTTTGACTATCCGTTCTGCGTCGGTCATGGCGCCTCCCCTGCAAAGTTGTTCCGTCAAATAGGCTTGCCCGTGGTCAAATCGAGAATCCATCGCGTGGCGGCGAGGTCATAGCCGGCAAGCTCGCGACGGGTGAAGAATACAGGCGTTTCCCTTCGCACGGCCGCCGGCGAGTCGCTGGCGTGGACGAGATTGTAGCGACGGCTGAGGCCATAGTCGCCGCGGATGGTGCCGGCCGGCGCGTCGGGGCCGAACGTCGGGCCGACCAGGCCGCGAACGACCGAGATCGCCTCGTTGCCCTCCAGCACCATCGCCACGACCGGGCCGCTGGTCATAAACACTATCAGCCGCTCGTAAAACTCCTTGCCCTTGTGTACGGCGTACATCCGCCGGGCCTGGGGCAGCGTGAGAGTCAGCATCTTCAGGGCCACAAGCTTGAGGCCCTTGTCCTCGAACCTCGCGATGATCCGCCCGACGAGTTGCCGCTGCACGGCGTCGGGTTTGGCTATGACCAGTGTTCGTTGCATTCGTGTCTCCGGGGTCACGTGAATCTAGACCGGACGAACGGCGGGGTCAAGTACAGAGCCGGCGTCCTCCCGCGTATCGTGAGAGGGGAAGACAGGAGGACGGGATGAGGGGAGGAAGGACACGCTGGCGATGGCTTGTCCCTCTGTCCTCCCGTCCTCCCGTCCTCCAGTCTTCCCGTCCCAATGCACTTACCGATTTCCAACGCTGCAGAAGACGTCTTTGAACACGCGAACATAGTCCCGGAACTGGCCGAGCGAGCAGCTCGGCGGGATGCGATGGTCGGGTATCGGGATGAACCCGCCCTCGGCCGCCAGCGGCGCCAGCGGCTCAAGTTCCGCGCGGATGGCCGCCTCGCCAAGCGGGATGACGTGCTTGTTCACGCCGCCGAGCATCCGCAGGGCCTTGCCGTACTTGCGGCGGACGGCAACCGGGCTGGCCCGCCACGTGCCGACCTCGATCGGGAACAGGATGTCGAAGCCCGATTCCATCCAGCACCGGATCAGCGGCTCGACCATGCCGTCGCTGTCGATCAGTATATGCGGCACGCCGGCGGAGCGGTAGAAGTCGATCAACCGCTTGTAGTGCCGGTGGTAGTATCGCCTGTACGTGTCAGGCGAGAAGAGCGGCCCGCTCCGCCCGCAGCAGTCCTCGAAGAAGTACGCGAACTCAAAGCGGACCTTCTTGAGCGCCGGGCGGTGGATTTCGATGAAGAAGTCCGCGATGGTCGCGATGATGTCCTCGTACAGGGCGGGGTCGTCGTAGGACAGGTACGAAATCTGCTCAACGCCCAGCCATTCGCGCGGCCAGCCGAAGAGGCTGCCGCCCAGGAAGCACGTTGCGTGCGTCCGCTTGTCCAGTTCTTCCGCGGCCCGATCCCATCCGGCCGGGCGACGCGACGGGTCCGCCGGGTCGAGCATCTTCCTGAACTCGTTCCAAGAGGCACGGGTGGGCTTGAGGGCCTCCTCCAGGTGCTGCGGGATGCACTCGCCGATCCTGTTGACCTTGAGGACCGCGCCCATGGCCGTGCGGACAATCCTGTGCTCCGGCGTTTCTTCCAGGACTTCTTCCGCACGGGGCGGGATGGGGCGATTGTTGACCAGGCCGTGGCAGCCCCACATGCCCTCTTCCCAGTCGACGTCCATGCCGGTCTCGGCGGGGATCGCTTCTGGACTGCTGAGGCCCTCGTCGAGCCACCGCTTCTGCGTCTGGCCCCACGTGCCGAAGAACCACACCGGCAGCCGGTCGAACGGCCGGTAGTCCATGATGGCCGCGAACCTCCGCCGGCCGGTCATCTCGTCGCTCACGCTCGATTCCTCTGTTCGCCCGCCGCGGCGGCGAACTCGCCAGGCGGATTATGCGGTCCCGGCGCGCGGTTGGCCAGCGATTCCTCGGGCGCTTGACAATTGCGCTTGACGCGGCCGGGGGCGCAAGCTAATATGCCGTGCATCCAGGAAGCGCCGCCCGGCGGCGCATCCAGGCCAGGCTGCACCGAAGAGAACGTAGCGCTGCCGCAAAATGCCCCTATCGTCTAGTGGCCTAGGATATCAGGTTCTCATCCTGGAGACAGCGGTTCAAATCCGCTTAGGGGTATCCAGAAGGCCCGCTTCTGCGGGCCTTCTCTGTTTGAACGGGCAACAGCCGGAAGTATTATTGCCATCTGTCGTTCTCTCGGCTAGTTTGCACTCCGACCGCAAACTGGCCGACAAGGAGCAATCAGTCAAATGCCCCCTACCGCGAATCGTTACCCGCAGATGGTCCAGGAGTATTACGTTAACCGCTTCCGCCAGGTACATGAAGACCGGCTGCGCCGCCGCGCGAAGCTCAGGACGCGAAAGGACGTGCTGAAGCTCCAGGCCGACCTGCGGGCCAAGGTCCGCGAGTGCTTCGGGCCGATGCCCGAGCGCACACCGCTGAACGCCCGCGTGACCGGCGCGCTGGATCTGCCGGCGTTCAGGATCGAAAAGGTGATCTTCGAGAGCCGGCCGGGCTTCATGGTGACGGCCAACCTCTACCTGCCCAAGGCCCCGCCCGGCAAGGGCGGCAAGTACCCGTGCGTCCTGGGCACGTGCGGCCACAGCGAGGACGGCAAGGCCAACGAGCCTTACCAGTCCTACGCGCAGGGCCTTGCGATGCGCGGGTTCGTGGTCCTCGTGTTCGACCCCATCAGCCAGGGCGAGCGCGTGCAGTATCCCAACGCCGAGGGCAAGTGTACGCAGGGCCTGTGCAGCGAGCACACGACGATGGGCGTCCAGCAGGCGCTGCTTGGCGAGTTCTTCGGCGCCTGGCGGGCGTGGGACGGCATCCGCGCCCTGGACTACCTGCTGAGCCGGCCGGAGGCCGATCCATCTCGGGTGGGCGTCACAGGCAACTCCGGCGGCGGCACGATGACAACCTGGCTGGCCGGGCTGGACGAGCGCTTCACGATGGCCGCGCCGGGCTGCTTCGTCACGACCAACCTGCACAACATGGAGAACGAGCTGGCGGCCGACGCCGAGCAGATGATCCCGAACCTGCTGGCCAGCGGCATGGACCAGTACGAGCTGTTCATCCCGTTCGCGCCCCGCCCGCTGATCCTGCTGACGGCCGCCAACGACTTCTTCGACCAGCGCGGCAGCCAGGAGGCATTCCGCGAGCTGCGCAGGACCTACAAGCTGCTTGGAGCCGAGGACAATGTGCGGATCTTCACAGGCCCCGGCACGCACGGCTTCGCCCGCGAGCTTCGCGAGGCGATGTACGCTTTCTTCACCAGGCACGCGGGCGTGAAGGCACCCGCCGCCGAGGAGGGGCTTGCGATTCAGAAGCCCGCGGACCTTTTCGCGACGCCCACCGGCTCGACGCTCAAGGAAGGCTCGCGGCGGGTGTTCGACTTCACGAGCGATGCGGCGCTGGCCGTCACAAAGCAGCGCAAGCCGGTGCCGGCCGGCAAGCTCGCGGATAAGCTGCGCAGGATGCTCGCACTGCCACAGCGGCATGCCGTGGCGCATCACCGCGTGCCGATCTTCTGGAGCCAGCAGGGCTGGCGAAGGCAGACCTACGGCCTGGAGACAGAGCCGGGCATCATGGCCATCGTCACGTTGCCTCTGCCGGAGGGCACCGCATTCCAGCCGCCGCGGGGCGAGGATTGCACGCTGCTGGTGGCCCACAACGGCGGCTACGACGATCTCGCGCCGGGCGTCATCCGCCCGGAGCTCCTCAACGGCCACGGCCGGCTGTTCGCCGTCGATGTACGTGGCCTGGGCGAGTCGGCCTCCAACTCCTGCGGAGGGTCGCTCGCCGATACGCACTCGTGCGATTACTTCTTCGACTCCAATTCGCTGATGCTGGGCCAGCCGTACCTGGGCGGGCGCGTACACGACGTGCTTTGCACGCTGGACTGGCTGGCCTCCTACGGATACCGGCGGATTCACCTCGTGGGGCGCGGGCACGGGGCGATACCGGCTCTGATGGCGGCCGTCGTATATGAGCACACGGGAAGTCCCATCCTCTCCTCCTCACGTTCTCCTGTCCTCCCGTCCTCCAGCCGGAAGGGGAGAAAGCCAGGACAGGAGGACGGGAGGAAAGTAGTGCGGGCGAAGCTGAGGGTAACGATCCTCAACGGCCTGATGAGCTACCTGGAGATCACGCAGGAGCCGATCTTCTCCTGGCCAAGCGCCGCGCTGCTTCGCGCCGCGCTCGTGGAGTTCGACCTGCCCGACTGCTATCGCGCCTTGGCCGGCCGGGTGGCCATCGAGAAGCCCTGGGACGGCATGATGAAGGAGATCACGCCCGACCAGGCCCGGCAGCGGGCGCGAGAGCTTGGCATAGACCCGGGCGTCATTGCCGGCTAGGACTTCGCGGGCCAGTCGGGATACGCGGGCCGATCCGCAGTGTTGAAAGAACATGCGGCGGTTCGCACGTCGCTGTGGACATCTTGGCGAGATGGCCTGAATAGGGAACATGAAATGCTGACAAAGACTGTGCTGCATGCATTTGTCTTGTTTGCGGCCGTTGGCCTGCTTGTCTCCAGGGCGCCGGCCCAGGGCACGGGAGCGGGCGAAGCGAACAAGGAAGAGATAATCCTCGACTTCGAGCAGGGCGGCAAAGTCGCCTTCGATGGCGCGGACAAGCTCGAATACGTCGCCGACCACGCCACGCAGGGCAAGACGGCCGGCAAGATCACGGTGGCCAAGGACAAGCCCTTCGCCATGTTCTGCGACCTGAGGAACGGCCGGAACCTGGGCGACAAGTGGGGCAAGTTCGACCGCTTCATCATGGATGTGTTCGTGGAAGGCGGGCCGGTGAAGGTCTACGCCTTCATCCGCGACACGCAAGGCAACGATTGGGACAACCGCTACAACCAGGAATTCGTGGTCCAGCCCGGCAAGCGGCAGGTCGAGATCGCCATGGGCGCGATCATCCGCCAGAAGAACCAGAAGCCCATGGACCTGGCCAACCTGACCTCCCTGAGCTTCAGCTTCAAGCCCGCCGACGACACGAAGCCCGCCACGATCTACCTCGACAACGCCCGCCTGGTCAAGGGCGCGGGCTCGTTCGAGGTCAAGGTGCTGTACAGCTTCGAGGGCGACGACAAGGGCAAGTACGTCCTTGAGGACTGGCCCGAGGAGTTCAAGGGCAAGTCGAAGGTCTCGGTCGTCGAGGAACACGCGACGGCAGGCAAGAAGGCCCTGAAGCTTGAGAGCAACGCGCCGGCCGGCAACGTGCAGTTCACGCCGGATGTCCAGGACTGGAGCGGCTACGACACGCTGGCCTTCGACGTGTTCAACGCATCCGACAAGCCGCTGCCCGTCGGCGGGTGGCTCAAGGCCAAGGCCGCCGACGCATACAACGATCGCAGCGACTGGCAGCGCGTCCTCCGCCCCGGCGCCAACGTGCTCAAGCTCCCCGTCGGCGGGCTCGTGGACAACAAGCGCAAGCCGTTCGCCGTCTCGCACATCGAGATGTTCAACATCTCCGTGCCCAACGCGACGGTATTCATCGACAACATCCGCCTGGTCAAGGGCGTCGAGGAAATCGCGGTCGAGGGCATCAGGAAGTTCGACTTCGGCCCGGCGGGCGGGGCCGTCATGCCAGGCTTCACGTGCGTTTCCAGGGACAGCGCCTACGACAAGACCAAGGGCTTCGGCTGGCTGGCTGGCGGAGACTTCTTCCGCGACTTCGACATCCGCGAGGTGCTCAACCGCCACCGCCCGTTCGACAACCTCGTCCGCGACTTCGGCAACCCGATCAAGGCGACGTTCGCCGTCGACGTGCCCAACGGCGAGTATAAGGGGTGGCTGATGCTCGCGCCGCCGGGCGCGGGCGTGTGGCACAGCACGTTCAGGCATCGCACGGTCAGCGCCCAGGGCAAGGTCATCCACGACCAGGAGTACAACGCCGAGTCGTTCAAGAAGTGGGAGTTTCAGTGGCAGGACACGGAGGACATGCCCGGCGACGACCTGTGGGAGCGGTACGTCAACCCGTCCTTCCGGCCGGTGCTGTTCGACGCGGCCGTCACCGACGGGCAGATCAAGCTGGACTTCGACGGCCACGGCGAGGCGTGGTCCGTGATGGTCTGCGGCCTGGTTATCTGGCCCAAGGCCTCCGACGCGCAGGCGCAGAAGTGGCTGGCGAACCTCAACGACCTCCGCAAGGAGCAGTACCTGGCGATGCACGTCGAGGCGGCCCCACCGGCCTCCGCCCCGCTCAAGGAGATCGCCGACGCACAGAAGGCCAACGGATTCGTCCGGTTCATCCACTCGCCCGACCGCGGCATCGAGTACAACTCTGCCCCGACGGCCGACGAGGTGGCCGCCGCCGGCATAGAACTGTCCGCGGCGCCGGGCGAGTACCAGGATGGGTGCTTCGGCATCTACCCGCTGAAGGACCGTGGCTCGCCGACGGCCACCGTCGGCAAGTTGACGGCCTACATCGGTGATCTCGCCGGACCAGGCGGCGCGAAGATAGCCGCCGCGAACCTGGACCTTCAGATCGTGCGCTACAAGGCAATGAACCACGACGCCACCTACACGGTGCAGCCCAAGTACATGGACAAGCTGCCGGCCGACGGCGTCGCGATCAATACGAACGTCACGCGGTCGTTCTGGCTCATCGCCCACGTGCCGGCCGACGCGGCGCCAGGCAAGTACACCGGCAACATCACGATAGAGGTCATGGCATCCGACAAGTCGAGCCCGGTGAAGGACATCATCCCCGTCACGCTGACCGTCTGGCCCATCAAGCTGGCCGAGATCGACATGCCCATGGGCATGTACATGGTCCATCCCCCCTACTCGTACCTGGGGCTGGAGACCTCGCAGGAGAGCTACTGGAAGGAATGGAAGAACATTATCGAGGACTGCCGCGCCCACGGCATGACCAGCTTCGACCCGGCCATCGGCATGCCGCTGAAGGAGATCAAGGACGGCAAGGCCGTCATCGACTTTGCGAACATGGACAAGTGGATGGAGCTGGCGAAGGCGGCCGGCTTCACCAAGGAGATCCACGCCTACGCGGTCGGCACGGGCTTCTCTCTGCGCCCGGCCGGGTTCGACGACCCCAAGACGCTGGGCGGCGCCGCGCGCTTCGGCCTGGCGAGCTACGGCGAGCTGGTCAAGCTCTACTTCGAGGCGTACAAGGAGCACGCCAAGGCCAAGGGCTATCTGCCGATGAACTTCTGCGACGATGATGAGTACCTCATCCACGCCGGCAACGGCCCGGAGTACCTGGCCAGGTACGCCCAGGTGCTCAAGGACAATGCCCCGGGCATCAGCTTCGTCCCCGTCGATTCGATGTATCCCGACGAGAAGCCCGAGATGGTCCCCGTTTGGGAGAAGATGCTCAAGTCCATGGATTCCTGGGGCGCCGGCCTGCACTCGCCCAAGCTGGCGGAAATGGTCAAGAAGGCCGGCTGCCGGCTCATTCTCTACAACACCGGCCTGGACCGCTTCACGTTCGGCACGTACATGTTCTACGCCGAAAAGAAGTACGACGTAAAGGGCTTCTGGCAGTGGATATACCACAGCGGCGGGACCATGACGGACTTCGACCTGGCCTCGCACCGCGAGTCGTGGTACGGCGTGGTCTACCCGTCAAGCCGCGGGATCCGGACCACGCCCGTGTGGGAACGAATCCGCGCCGGGTGCAACGACCATCGCTACCTCCAGACGGCCTGGGAACTCATCGCCGCCGCCAAGGCGTCGGGCAAGAACGTCGAGGCAGCCAAGGCACTGGAAACACTGATCGAAGGCACCTTCGCCAAGCTGAAGTTCGGCAAGGGCCGGGTCGATCCAGCCGCGGCCGAGGGCAAGGCCGACAACCCGATGGCCCCCGCGCAGCAGGAGGCGTTCCGCAGGGCGCTGGCCGAGGGAATAATGAAGCTCACGGAGCGTACAAGTCCACCTCCGCGATGACGGACAGCATGCGGAAGCTGTGGACAGTGAAGCGCAGATGGCGGGCGATGAAGCTCAGGCGGGTGTCCTCTCCTGAGGCCGACCGTAGAATGTCGTCCGCCTTGCCCAGCGCCACCTGAAGGCGGTCGGCGTCATAGGTGGGGATCTGGTTGGCGAGGTCTCCCTGGATGCGGATGCGGTAAATCTTCCCCTGGAACGCGTAGTAGCTGACATCGCGCCCCATGTGGACGACGTCCTGCGGCCGCTCCGGCACCGACTGCGCGCTCACGGCCGCGGTGTTGGGAATCTTGTCGGCGGCATCGCCCAACTTGACTCCGTAGACGGTCAGCTCGCCGGCCTTCGCCGCGGGCGAGACAACCGCCGCAGGGTTCTTGGTAAGTTCAAGTTCCGCGGCCTTGTCGAGGGTCCCCAAACGCGATTCATCGCGTTTGGGGGCCCCCCCGCCCTCGCTGCCGCCCGCGGCCGGCAGCATGCAGTACAAGGCCACAATCGCCACGATCACGACCGCCGCTGAAGTCCTCATGCCCTGTCCTTTCTGAATGGGACGCGTCTCATCTGTGCCGACACGCTCGGATCATTCTAGTTAGGGCCGGCGGCGGCGCGGGAAATGTTGTTGCCGCTGTTGCGGGCTTCCATAGAATACGCTCACGCAAAGCGCGGCCATGGCGATATTGACCGACTATCTTGAGCCGCGGACGCTCCAGCAGATGCAGGATGCGTTCGCGGCCGTGACGAACCTGCCCATTCGGTATTGCCGGCCCGACGGCAAGCCGCTGACCAGGCCGTCGAGCGTCTCGGCCGGACTCTTCCGGAAGGACTCCGGCAGGTCCGAGGCCGCACACAAGACCGCCAAGCCCGCCGCGGCGATCAAGCCCGTCCGCTACGACGTGCCGATCGTGATGGCAGAGGAGGTCGTCGGCCGGATCATCCTGGAGACCGCCGACCCTCAAATGGACGTCGCCGGCCCGCGCGGCACGGAGGAAAAGTCCACGCGGATGCTCAGGCTCCTGGGCCTGATGGCCGGCATGATCTCCCGCCTGTGCGACCGCGAGAAGCAGCTCCGCGCCCGCGTGGACCAGTTGGCGGCCCTGTACAAGCTGACGGCCGAGTTCACCAGCCGCCGCGACCTCTATGGCGAAAAGAGCCTGCTGAACCTGGTCGCCGCCACGGTGGTAGACGTGCTCAAGGCCAAGGCCTGCTCCATCCGCCTGCTGAGCGACGACCACAAGGAGCTGGTCATAAAGGCCGTCGCCAACCTATCGCCGGAGTACCTGAACAAGGGGCCGATCCTCGTCTCGCGGAGCCTGATCGACAAAGAGGTGCTCGAGACGCTCAAGCCGGTGTACATCGCCGACGAGCGCAACGACCCGCGCGTGCTGTATCCGGCCGAGGCCAGGCGCGAGGGCATCGTCAGCGGCCTGGTCGCGCCGCTTATGTACAAGGGCCATCCAGAGGGCGTCATCCGCGTCTACATGGGGCGGAAATACAAGTTCGACTGGTTCGAGTCGTCGCTGCTGCTGGCAATTGCCGGCGAGGCGGCGGCCGCCATCGTCAACGCCCGCCTCTACGAGGAGGCGGTACACTCGGCCCACATGCGGCGGGCGCTCCAGACGGCCGCGGAAGTCCAGCGGAGGATGATCCCCTCGGCGCCGCCGTCCGTGCCGGGCTTCGAGATCGGCGCGCTCTACGTGCCCAGCTACGAGCTCGGCGGCGACTTCTACGACTTCATCCCCCTGCCGCCGGACAACGTGGGCATCGCGGTCTGCGACGTGGTGGGCAAGGGCGTGAGGGCGTCGCTGCTGATGGCCTCCATCCGCGCGTCGCTGCGGGCGCACGCGGCCAGCATCTACCAGATGTCGGAGGTGATGGCACGCGTCAACCGCGACCTGTGCGAGGACGTGCTGACCAGCGACTTCGCGACGCTCTTCTACGCCGTGCTCGACTACAAGACCCGGCGCTTCACCTACTGCAACGCGGGGCACCCGCAGCCGCTGCTGTTCCGGCCGGGACAGGCGCCGGTGAGCCTGTCGCTGGGCGGGCTCGTGATCGGCGTCGATTCGCAGGCGCGATATGACTGCGAGTCGTTCATCCTCGGCCCCGGCGACGTGGTCCTGGCGTACACGGACGGCATAGTCGAGGCGGCGAACTTCGCGGAGGAGCCGTTCGGCCGCAAGCGCCTTGAGACGGCCGCCACCGCCGCCATCCAGAAGGGCCAGTCCGCCGAGGCCCTCCTGCGGCACGTGCTCTGGGAGATGCGCCGCTTCGCCGGTCTGGGAACTCGATTTGATGACTTGACTTTGCTGGCGATTCGGGTTCTATAGAGGGGCCATATTATGGAAGGAACATGAGCCACTTCTGTCTGCTCGCAAATCCGGACAAGTACGTTGCGCAGGATTGGGACCTTCTGGCGGACGCCGCGGCGCGGGAACGATGGCTGGGGTTGTTCGAGACGCACTTCGGGGAGACGCTCAAGCACGCCGCCACGCAGTACGGCCGGAACGCCGGCAAGCAGATCGCCACCGCCCGCCAGCAGTTCGCGCAGGTCCTGGCGGGACTGCGGGCCAACCCCGCCAGCCTGCCGTCGGGCAAGCTCAACGTCCTGGAGCTCTGCCGCGCGCGGGAGAAGGTCCTTCGCGACAACCGGCTGAACGACCCGTTCGCGCACATCAAGACGCGAGAGAACGCGCTTGCCGCCAAGCTGTACCCGCAGGCGGTCCGCAAGCTGCACGCGATGAGAGGCGCGGACAAGTGGCTGCACCTGATCGAGTGCGTCTTCGCGGGCAACATATTCGACCTGGGCGCGACGGCCACGATGCACCTGGCGGAGAAGCCGACGGATTTCCTTGCCGCCGTTGAGAGCACCAAGCCGCGGCCGTGGGCCGTTGACGACTTCGACCGCCTGGCCAGGGACCTGCCCGACCGCCCGCCGACGAAGTGGTCCAAGGTCATCTTCTTCATCGACAACGCGGGCAGCGACTTCATCCTCGGCGTCATGCCGCTGGCCCGCGAGCTGGCGATGTACGGCACGAAGGTGGTGCTGGCCGCCAACGAGCTTCCCAGCCTCAACGACATGACCGCGGATGAGACGGTCGCGGTGGTCGAGCGCCTGGCGGCGGCCGACCCGGACCTGGCGGCGCTCGTGCAGGCCGGCATGTTCGAGGTCGTGTCCACCGGCAACGACACGCCGCTGATCGACCTGTCCAGCGTCTCCGACGAGCTGAACGCGGCCGCCGCGGACGCCGAACTGGTGGTTCTGGAGGGCATGGGCCGCGCCGTCGAGAGCAACCTGAACGCCGAGTTCAAGTGCGATACGCTGTGGCTGGCCCTGCTGAAGGACCCGGTCGTCGCGGCCAGGATCGGGGGAGAGATCTACGATTGTGTGTGCAAGTACCGGCCGGCACAGAGCTGATATGAACTGCCCGCGTGCGCGGGTACAATGTGGCATTGGCGATGCCGATTCCGGAGCGCAGCATGAGGACCTTCACAGCTTACGTTGAGTTTGACCCGGCGACGAAGCTCTACGTCGGTATCGTGCCGACAGTGCCAGGCGCACATACGCAGGCCGCGTCCTTGGACGAACTGAAGGCCAATCTCCGGGAGGTGCTGGGGCTGTGTCTTGAGGAGCTCGATACTCCCGAGGAGGAGATGCCTCAGTTTGCGGGCGTGCAGCAGATTGAGGTCGAGGGATGACCTCCATTCCGGCCCTGAACTTCAGGACTCTGGACAGGGCGCTGCGAGGTATGGGGTTCGTTCCCGTGCCGCAGAGAGGCAGCCACGTCTTCTACCGTCATGCCGATGGGAGGACCACTACTGCCCCGAACCATCGTGGCAGAGACATTGCCAAGCCTTTGTTGCGGGAGATCCTTCGGGAGATTCGTGTCTCGCCGGAGGAGTCCCTCGCCCATTTGTAGCGGAAACAGTGAAGTACAAACTCCTAGCCCTGGACGTTGACGGCACGCTGCTCGACGAGCGGCAGCGAATCCCGCCCCAGACCATCGAGGCCATCGCCGAGGCCGACGCCGCGGGCCTGCGCGTCTGCATCGCCACCGGCCGCAGCTACATCGAGACGATCCCCGTCTGGCGGCAGTTGCGCCTGGCCGCGCCCTACGAGCCGATGGTCCTCATCGGCGGCGCCCTGGTGTCCGAGCCGGACACGGGGCGGACGCTTTACCAGCGGACCATCTCGCGCGACCTGGCCCGCGAGTACGGCGACGCCCTGATGAGCGCGGGCTATTCCGCGATGGCGATCGTGGACGCCTGGCGGCACGGCGTGGATTACTACCTGGCCGAGGGGCCGGACGCCGAGCGGGTGCAGCGGATGTGGTTTGACAAGATGAACGTCAACATCCGCCGCGTGCCGCGCCTGATGGCCGACGGCGAGCCGCCTGTGCTGCGGATCAACGCCGTCGCCCCGCCGGATGATGCGGCCATACTGTCATCCGAGCTTGCCCGGCGCTTCGCCGGACGGCTTCACGTCCACAGCATCTATGCGCCCAACTACGAGGTGACAGTTGTTGAGGCATTCGCCGCGACGGCCAGCAAGTGGAACGCGATACTCTACGTCGCCCAGGCGATGCGGATCGGGCCGGGCCAGATCGCGGCCGTCGGGGACGATGTCAACGACCTGCCGATGATTCGCGAGGCCGGCCTTGGCGCGGCCATGCCATCCGCGCCTCCGGCCGTCAAGGCGGCCGCCAAGCGGGTGGTCGAGCCCAGCCTGGCGCACTTCATCCGCGGGATCGTCGCCGAGGCGTGAGCCTTCCGCGCGTTCGTAGTCAAGACGTAAGCCGACGTTTTCGCGCCGCCTTTGATGCCACATTGGCCGGCTTGCCCCAGCTCGCATCCGGCGTGTCATCCTTCGAGATCAGCCGCATCGCCTCGATGGACTCAAAGCCGAACTTCTCGTAGAGCCCCTTGGCGTCCATCGTTGAAAGCCATATCCGCAGCCCCTTTACCTCAGGCATCTCCAGGGCGCAGCGGATGAGAAACTTGCCCAGGCCCTTGCCGCGGTATTCCTTGTCTATGACAACATCCGTCAGCCATGCGAACACGGCCCAGTCGCTGATCCAGCGGGCGAAGCCGATCTGCCGCTTGCCGTCCAGCAAGCTGATGCACTTGGAGTGCTTCAGCGAGGCGAGGAAACACTCCATCGACCGGTGCGAAGCCCAGTATGTCGTGTGCAGCATCCTCAGGGCCGCGTCGGCGTCGATGGCCTTGGGATCGGTCGTCGCCAGGTAGCGGCCTTTGCGCCAGGTGAGGTGCGACGGCTGCTTCGATTTCACTCTTCACTACTCCCATCGATGACACGCGGCGAAGGCCCACCACCGGGCTTGTCCCGGTGATGACGTTCCTACATGTCCAGTTGCCCCTCGACCAGCCCCATGGGCAGCGCCGCAGGCTGCTTGCACGTGCTGGCGAGCGTGATGTGCTTGCCCTGGTCGCTGGAGTCGTGGAAGGCGTGCATGATGTCCAGTACGTGGAACGCGAGCTCGCCGCTGGCGCGGTGCGGCCGGCCGGTCGTCAGGCCGCAGGCCATGTCCGCCACGCCGATGCCGCGGCTGTTCTCCGCGTAGATGTGCGTCAGTGGGACCTCCTTCCATTCCTTGTCGCCCGCGCGGCGGATGCGGACCGGCCCGCCGAAGCCGTTGGGGTCCGGGACGCTCAGCGTGCCGGCCGTCCCGTATATCTCGATCCGCGGCAGTTCGGCCGCCCACACGTCGAAGCTGGTGATGATCGTGCCCACCGCCCCGCACTGGAAGTCCAGCAGACCCGCCACGTGCGTCGGCACGTCGACCTTGATGACCGTGCCGTTCTTCGGCTGGCTGGTGATGAGCCGCGTGGGGAACGATACCTTCGTCGCGCCGGCGACGCGGCGGACCGGGCCCATCAGGTTGACCAGCGCCGTCAGGTAGTACGGCCCCATGTCGAACATCGGGCCCCCGCCCACCTTGTAGTAGAACTCCGGGTCCGGGTGCCAGCTCTCGTGGCCGTGGCACATCATGAAGGCCGTGGCGGCGACGGGCTGGCCGATCCAGCCGTCGTCGATGAGCTTGCGGCAGGTCTGGATTCCGCCGCCCATGAAGGTGTCGGGCGCGCCGCCGACACGAACGCCCTTGGACGCGGCCAGCTCCAGCATCTTGCGGCCGTCCTCGCGCGTGATGGCGAGCGGCTTCTCGTTGTGGACGCTCTTGCCGGCGTTCAGTGCGGCAAGGGCGACCGACGCGTGCGCCTTGGGGATCGTCAGGTTGACGACGATCTTGATCTCGGGATCGGCCAGAAGGTCTTCGACGCTGACGGCCTTGACTCCGAACTCCTCGCCCTTGGCCTTGGCGCGTTCGGGGATAATGTCCGCGCACGCGGCCACGTCGAGGATCCCGAACGCCTTGCACCGCTTGAAGTAGATCGCGCAGATATTGCCGCAGCCGATGATGCCGATCTTCACCTTGCCGGGCTTTGCCGTGGTCGATTCCGCCTTCTTCGCTTTCGCAGCCGCCATGAATGTTCTCCTTGCTGTCCGGGGCTCTCCGGTTTCGCTGATCCCCGCCAGGCGGCGGGTTGGAAGGCAGATTCTAGGATCGCCCTTACGCCGACGCCAGAGAAAAGGCCGCTCCGCAACTCGCCCTATTGTGCCGGCGCGGGCGCCGCGATCTGATCGCACAGGCGGGCGTAGTGGCAAAGCCGGCAGGCGGGGGTCTGGCATTTGATGAATGTCCCGGCGCGGCGGTCGGCGATCAGCCTGTGCGCCAGGTCGCCGACGGATGCTCGTGCCTCTTCCAGCACGGGCGGTGTGATCTCGATTCGCACTGCCTGGGCCGGGCGGAGGAAGTAGAGCGTCGCATCGGCCGGCGGCGCGCCGAAGTGCCTGGCGGCCGCCGCGGCGTAGAGAAGCATCTGGAGCCGATAGCGGTCCGCGTGTGCATCCGCGCCCTCGGACCCGACGCGGTCGGATTTGTAGTCAACTATGTGCCACGCGCCGGCCCCGTCCTGGTACAGCAGGTCGATCTGCCCGCGCAGCACGGCCGGCGAAGAATCCATCACGAAATCAAGCTCGCGGAAGACCTGCCGCGCGCCGGCCAGCGACGCGGAGAGCGGATGGGCCGCAAACGTAACGAGCATCGCCTTAAAGTCCTCGGCCACGGCCGCCAGGTCTATATCCTCACTCAGCCCCATCTCGCCCGCCTGACGCCTGACCAGCGAAGCGGCCATGGCCGCCGGCCCATCATAATTACGGATTGCGGATTGCGGATTGCGGATTTCCGCTTCATTGGTCCGGGCCAAGGAACCGAGGTCGAGATGCTCCATGCAGCCGTGATAGAGCGTGCCCAGGGTCGCCGCGTCGAGTGGAAAAGGGGACATTCTGCTTCTTCCTGCCTCAATTGCGGCAGGACTTGGTTCGCGCCCGGGCGCCGGACCAGGCAGTTCGCCGGCAGCGGGGGGGAAAAGTTGAATGTCCCCTTTTCCTGGCAACATGCACTCCGGCACTCGAAGCTCGTATCGCCAGCGATACAGCCTCGGGCACCGCGAGTACTCGCTGAGGGCCGTTACCGCGATCTCGACCTTGCCACGCGTCGGCGGCAGAGGGCCGACCAGTCCGGCCATCTCAGCCGCCGGCTTACCCGTCTTTGCCGGCGCCGGCCCAGCCGACTTCAGTATGCCTGCCGTGACATCTTCCGCGCACTTGGCCGCGGCGAGTATCGTCTGACCGATGGGCTTCCTCCCGCGCGCCGGCCTGGGCGGCTTTGGCGTGACGGCCTTCACCGATGCCTTGAGCCGCTTGTTCCCGTATGAGATACTCTCCCGGTCGTTGTCGATCGCGCTCGCAATGCCCAACACGCTGTCCAGGTCGCCCAGGTAGCATCCAGCCTTGAACGGCTCGCCGTCCTTCCGCGAGTTCGCGCCGACGAGGACGAGATGGTCCTCGTGCCGCGTGACGGCCACGTAGAACTTGCGGATGTCCTCGCGGCGCTGGTCGTCATCCTCCATCGCGGCTGCAAGCCGGTACGACAGCGGCGCATCCGGCCCTGGGGCCTCTTCATCCGCGGATTCCGGAGATTGCGCCGATTCGTTAGCGCCGCTCGAAGGGCACTTGTACGTCAGGCCCCAGTCGGAGCGGTTCAGCAGCGCCGGCCGCCCGCCGCGCCGGGCAAAGTTCAGGTCCGGCAGCACGACCACCGGGAACTCCAGCCCCTTGGCCTTGTGGATGGTCATAATGCGGACCACGTCCTCGCCCTCCCCCGCCACGGCCGCCTGCTCGAACCGCGACTGGTCGATCACCCGCTCGCCCATCTCGCCGATGAAGCCCGCCAGCGACGCCGGCCCGGCGGTCGCCGCGCGGGCGTGCTCGATCAGCATTCGCACGTTGCCCAGCATCCGCCTTCCCTCGAACTGGCTCAGCAGCGTCGCCTCGTATCCGGTCGCCGCGAGCACCCGCTCGATGAGCTGGTCGATGCCGACGGCGTCCTTGATGCCGTGCAGGCCCCACAACAGTTCCACGGCCGTGCGCAGCGATTCCTGCTGCGGTGCGGTCAGCGCGGGCACGGACGTGGCGACAAGCTTGGGCATGTACGGTGGCCTGAAGGCCGCCGCTATGTGCATAAGCGCGTTATCGTCCAGCCCGAACAGGCTGCTTCGCAGCACGCCGAAGAACGAGACATCGTCGAACGGGTTGTCGATCACACGCAGCGCGTTGAGGACGTCGAAGACCTCCTGCTGGTTGAAGAAACCAGTCCCGGCCACGACGTAGTACGGCACCTCGCGCCGCGCCAGCTCGCGCTCGTAATCGAGGCTCGCGGTCATGCGCGAGAAGAGGATCGCGATGTCGCGCGGCCGGACGGCCCGCCAGGCGTTGGCGGCCTGGTCCCAGACGAGCTTCTCGCCGTCGTCGAGCATCTGGCGGATGCGCTGCGCGACGGCCGCGGCCTGGGCGGCCGTCGATTCATCCGCGCGCCTGGGCCGCTCGCCCTCGGCCGTGTTGGCGACGATGATCTCGACCGAAGGCCCGCGCTGCGGCGACCCGGCGAACGGACGTCTGGCCTTGATAGGCTCGTAGTCGTCGCCCATCAGCGGCCCGAAGAGGTGATTGACGAACGCCGCGCCCGCCTCGTGGGTGCGGAAGGACAGGTCAAGCCACTCCTGTTTCCTGGGCCCCAGGCGGCGGCAGAGGTTCTGGAACACCTCCACCTGCGCGCCGCGGAAGCGATAGATGCTCTGCTTGGCGTCGCCGACGAGGAAGAGCCGGCCGTCGGGCAACTTCGCCTGTGGCGCCCCCAAGCCGCCGTCTCGCCTGGAGGTGTCACTCATAGCCAGCTCCTGCCAGGACTCATCGGGGAAGATCGCCATCATCAGCAGCGCCGCCTGGAATGAGTCCGTGTCCTGGCACTCATCAATGAGAAGCTGGTCGATCTGCTTGCGGACCGACTGGCGGATATCCTCGTTGTCCTCAAGCAGCCGGTGTGCGTAGTAGAGCAGGTCAGTGAAATCCAGCATGCCGGCCGCACGCTTCTCGGCGGTGAAGATGGTATTGGCCCGCTGGGCAAGCGATGTGATCGCCGCCAGGGCCTTGGCGGATGGGGCGTCCAACTCGCCGAGTTCCTCACCGTACAGAGCGTACTTCCGCGCGGCTTCGAACAGCTCAACCAGGATGTGCCGCATCGCCACGGCAGGCTTTGACATGCCGCCGATCCGGCCGAGTTTGTCGGGCAATTCCGCAAGCGCGGCCGCACGCGCCGGCGTCGGCTCGCGGAGAAGCGATTCGATCAGGCCGAGCGCCTGACTCCGGATCGCCAGCAGGTCCTCCTTGACGCCGTCAGTAATCGCGTTCTTCGCGCCGGCCAGCAGCGACGCGATCCTGTCGTCGCGGGCCAGCCTCGCCCACGCGGCGGCGCGGGCGTACTCGACCATCGTTTTCCACCGGGCCAGCGTCCTGTCCGCATCCGCGTAGTCTTCGGGCCGCCACATCGTGCGGTCGCGCACGAGCTGCCGGACCAGGTCGACCATCTCGTCGAACGAGACATGCTGGAGCACCTCCGCGACATCCTCCTGCGCCGACTCGACGGCCGTGAGCACCGCCTTGTCGGCCGCCTCCGCGATCATCCGGCCGACGGTCAGTTCATCGGAGCATACGGCGAAGTTCGGGTCGATGCCCGCCTGCACCGCGTGCGAGCGGAGCAGCGTCGAGCAGAAGCTGTGGATTGTGGAGATCCGCGCGTCGTCCACTTCCTCCAGCCAGCCGAGGATTCGCTCGCGGCTCTCGCCCTTGGCCCTGGCCGCCAGTTCCGCGAGCATCGAGCGCACGCGCTGCGACATCTCCAGCGCAGCCTTGTCGGTGAATGTCAGCGCCACGAACCGCCGCAATGGATTCTCATCGCCGGCGGCCATGAGCAGCTCGGTGAACCGCCGCGCGAGCACGAACGTCTTGCCACAGCCGGCCCCGCTGCGAAGGGCGAGGTTCTCCCCGATCCGCGTCCGCGCCGCGGCATCCTGGGCCGGCGTGAGCTTGGGGGCCTGGCTCATGTCGTGCCCTCCGGCGCTTCTTCATCCGCGGCGCGCAGTTCCTGGCGAGCAGGCGAGAACTGGCAGACCTGCCGGAAGGGGCAGTAGGCGGGGCAACTCCGCCCGGTGGGCAGCAGGTCGAAATGCCCGCGCCGCATCCCCTCGACGAACCGGCCGACACACGCCATTGCTTCCCTGCGGGCGTCGGGGAACTTGCCATCCTCGACGAAGACGCCATCCTCGAGCTTCACGGCCGCGAAGTATCGCTCGAACGGACCGTCATCCTCCGCAACGCGGTGGACTACCCCGCCAAGGCATTCCTTCGCCAGCAGTTCGCCCGCGGCCGCCTGGTAGAGAGGAAGCTGAAGGCTGCGGCCCTCGACGATGTCCCTGGCGCTTGGGAGTCGGCCGGTCTTGTAGTCGATAACGAGGATGGCCGGCCGCCCTTCGATGTCGAGGAGGTCCACGCGGTCGATCTTGCCGGCCAGGTGTATCTTGCCGGCCGATGTGTCGATGGCGACGCTCGTGGGCGTGCTGGCGGGGTCAACATCCTCGGCGTCGCGGATGTCGCGCCCGAAGGAGAGCTCAAAGTGGATGCCTCCGCCGGCCGCGTCGCCACGCGCGCGAATCGTCGCGGCGTAGTGCCGGAGCCGCCGAGTCAGCTCGGCAAGCTGGAGCCGCCAGAGCAGCGGATACGGCGGGCGCCGCGCCTCCACGCGCGATGCCTCGGCCGATATCGCCTCATCCAGCGCCGCCATCGCATCCGCCTCCGCGATTCCGTTCAGGCGCACGGGCAGCCCGTGGCGGCCGGCCAGCAGACGCATCCAGCCGAAGAGCACTTCGTGGCAGAATATCCCGGCCGCGACCGCCTCAAGCTCCCGCTGCGGCTCCTCCAGCGGCGCCAGGCCCAGCACGTGCGTCGCGAAGAACTGCCAGGGGCACTGGCCGTATGTGTTGAACTGGCTGGCCGAAAAGACCGCCTGTTCGCCGCCGAACCGCCTGCCCAGCGCATCCATCAGCCGCTCATCTGTCAGCCGGCCGTCGAACTCATTGCACGGCCCGCGCTGCCATCGCCTGTGCCTGGCCCAGATGCCCATCGCGGCGCGGGCAATCTGCCGCGGCGCGGCCGATGCGGCCCACGCCAAAGCGCTCGCGTCAGGGCCGGCGCCCGCGTCGAACAGGCCGGCGATAGCCGCGTTGAACGCATCGCGCACAGAGGAAATCTCGTCTGCGGGCGGGACAAACTGCCCTTGAGGGATGCGGTGGACAATGCCGCCAGCCTGCGCCTTGGCCAATCCGCCGGCCGGGCCGACCAACGAAAGGAGGAAGTTGCTCGCGGCCCCCGGCTTGCCGGATGCATCCGACTCCAGGAAGCTGACGGTCAGCCCCGCATCCGCCCGCGAGACGGCCAGGTAGAACAGGAGCATCTCCCGGGCCAGCAGGTCGCCGCGGCTGTCGAGGCGGATGTCCCTGGCGGCCCAGGCGGCGCGTTCGGCCTCCCCCACCAGCGGGCTATCGGTGAAGCGCCGCGGGAACTGGCCCTCGCTCACGCCCAGCAGGAACACGTGGTCGTAGCGGATCGCGCGGGCGTCCAGCACGTCCAGCACGTCGACCATCGCCTCGCCACGCGGGCCGGGGCACGATATCGCCGCCAGCGCCTCGCGAATGTCGGCCAGCGGCGGGCTGGCGGCACTACCAGAGGAGTCCTCGCGCATTGCGGCCAACGCATCCTGCAAGGCAGCCAGCGCCCGCAGGTCGCGCGCCACGATGACCGGATCGCCCCCGGCAAGCGCGGCCGTCCGAAGGTCGAGCGCCTCGACCAGTCCGGCCAGGTCGCATCGCTCGCAGACATCGAAGAGCTTCTCCAGCATCTGCGCCGCGGCCGTCAGTTCATCGCCCGTGGCCACGAGCGGCCCCAGCGCGATGCCCTTGGCCTCCTCGTCATCCTCTGCGGCCGCGGCACGCTGCGCCTCCAGCCGCCGCGCCAGACGCTTGACCGCATCCGCATAGGCCTGCCGACCGGACAGGACGTTGCCCTCACGGATGAGCATCTCGGCGGCCGCGACGGTTGATGCATCGAACGGCCCCAGCGCCTGCGGCCGGAAGTAGCTGTTCTTGATGACGCGAAGCACGTCGCCGAAGGCCAGCTCCGGCGATATCGTCGCCGCGTCGAGTGCGAACCGCACGAGCGGCACATCCGTGAGCATCGTCGGCCCGGCCGCGACGGGAATGTCGTGCGCCGCGAAGATTCGCTCGATGGCCGGCCGGTATTCATCCATCGAGCGGGCCAGCACGGCGATCCGCACGGGCTTGCCCTCCGCGACGAGCATCGCCTTGATGCGCCTCGCGACGGCCGACACCTCCGCCTCAACACCCGCGGCCGCGATGATGTTGAAGCCACCAGGGAACGCCTCCGCACGGGCGTCGATGTCGAAGACCTCCTTCCACAAGCTGCTCAGCGGGACGCCCAGGTTGTCGTCGGCGGGTGTATGCGGCAGGCAGTGTATCTCTGTCAAGTCCTGGCCGAAGGCCCTGCGGATGTTCGCCAGCGTCCTTCCCGTCCAGTGCCAGAGCCGCTTCCGGCCATCATCCGCGTGGGCCAGCGTGATGAGCAACTTCTCCATGCGCGGGGCCAGCAGCGCGAGTATCTCAAGCTGCGTCGGGGTGAAGTCCGTGAAGCCGTCCACCGCCATCGCGGCGACATCCTCCAGCCCGACGGCCGCATTGGGCTGTGACTGCGCGGCCGCGAGGCAATCGCGGGCCTGCCACATTTGGCCCTCCAGGTCATACGCGCCGTCGGCTTGAAGGCGGGCCTGATATGCCTGGTAGACCTCCAGGAGGTCCCGCGACTTGTCGGGGCGTGCCGCCTTGGCCGTCGGCCCCAACGCCCTTGCCAAGTCCTCAGGATCGACGGCCGCCCGCTTCAGTTCCGCGATCGCCCGGTCGAGCGCCACGATGATCCCCGGCGTATCGGCGACGGCCGCCATCGCCGGCAGCTTCCCCGCCCCGGCCAACTCGCCGACGATCCTCCGCAACAGCAGCCACCGCCGGAACGCCGGCAGTTGCCGCGCCGGATGCCGGCACGCCGCCAGTATCCTGTCGGCCAGCGCCGCGAACGTCAGCACCTTCGGCGCTATGACCACGCCCCCGGCCGACGCCGCGAGCAGTTGACGCTTGAGGTCCGCGACGGCCGGCGAGTTGGGCGCTACGACCATGCACCGCGACGAGCCATCCGCCCCGGCGAAATGCCCGTACATGCCCAGCACGGCCGTCGTCTTGCCCGACGCCGCCGGCCCGCGCAGCACCACCGCTCGCGACTTGCTGGCGAGAATCTGACCGAAGAGTTCGCTCTTGCCCGGCTCTACCGACATGCCGCCCATTCTGACAAGGGACCTCTGCTTTGTCGATTGCCTGGTCTGGAAGCTCCGATTCCTCGGTTGCACCGGTTGCGTTGGCGCGATATGCAAGATAGTCTGCTCGGCGTGTAGTCCTTACTGCGGGAACAGAGCGGAATGCGAGTCCGTTGGCCGGAATGGTGGGATTAGGAGATCGAGCTGGACTTGCGCATCCTCCGCAGGATGACGAAGAGGCGTTTCAGCGAGACGGACTTACGGACCATGCTTGCCGACGCGCACAAATATGAGAGGAACGTAGTCCCGGGACGATGGTCGATAACAACGAATTGGCACGGTAAGCAGTGGCGTATCATCGTTGAGCCAGATGAAGCCGCCAGGAAGCTTGTCGTTATCACGGCTTACGTGATAGGATGATTATATGACTATCGGGCAATCACTTGAAGTGAGCGATCGGCATGGCAAGGCACTCGCTGCCTACCTCCATCTTCCCAGCAAGAGCGATGATTACGCGGCGACATCGCGGGAAGCCGGCCCGGGCCTTGTCGTCGATTTCGCCGCCGACGGTCGGCCCATCGGCATCGAGATTGTCTCCCCGAGCATCGTTACTCTCGACGCGGTCAACCAGGTGCTAGCCAGTCTCAACCAGCAAACTATCGGCGAAGAGGAACTCGCCCCGCTACTGGCCGGATGACCCCCTGGGTGCGCCCACGTCTTTCATTTTGTTTCCCGCTTTCTCGTGATATGCTCTTGCCCCGATGAACGACTACCGCGTCAACCTCGACGTCTACAACGGCCCGCTGGACCTGCTTCTCTACCTCATCCGGCGGGATGAGCTGGACATCTACGACATCCCCATCGCCCGCGTCACCGAGCAGTACGTCCGCTACGTCGATCTGCTCCAGCAGGTGGACCCGAACCTCGCCGGGGAGTTCCTGGTGATGGCGGCCGCGCTGCTGGAAATCAAGACGCGGATGCTCCTGCCGGCCGCGCCGGAGGACCAGGCCGCCGAACAGGGCGTCGGCATCGACCCTCGGGCCGAACTCGTCCGCCAGCTACTCCAATACAAGGCCTTCAAGGACGCCGCGGGCGACCTGGCCGCCGCCGCACAGCTCCAGGCGATGAAGTTCCCGCGCCGTCCCGTCACGCCCGGCCAGGACCAGCTTGAGTACGACCTGGAGGACGCGCAGGTCTGGGACCTGCTGGACGCCTTCAGCAAGCTCTTGGCCGCCATCGGCCAGCAGAAGCGGGCGCACGATGTCATCTACGACGACACGCCCGTCGAGCTTCACGCGGCCGACATCATGGACCGCCTGTCGCGCGAGGGGGCCATGACCTTCGCCCGCGTCTTCGAGGGCCGCACACTGCGGAGCGAGATCATCGGCCTGTTCATCGCTCTGTTGGAGCTGGTCCGCCAGAAGAAGGTCCTGGTGGTGCAGGACGCCAACTTCGGCCAGATCAGCATCGCCGCCAATCCCGACGCCCCCGCCGACGGGACGTCGGACTACGTCGCGGCGTTCGCGGACAAGGCCGGCGGCGACGATTCCGCCCAGCCCGCGACCGTCGGCGCGGGCGTCGGGCCGGGCCAAGCGGGCGCCGGGCAGGCGCCGCGGGAAGGCCAGGCATTTCAGACCACCGAGGGCGGCGACTTGGGCTCGATGCCCGATGAACCACCTGCCGATGCCGCGATGGACGACAAAGACAAGGCCGACGCCGGCCAGTATGTCTCGGACACGCCGGAAACCCGGGATGAGCCGGGCGAATCAGCCGAATTCCACGACGAGGGCCAAGGCGATGGCGATACTGGAGAGAATCAGGGAATTGGGTCTTGAGTTGCCCGCGACGGCCGCCCCGCTTGGCGCGTATGTGCCGGCCGTGCGGACGGGCAACCTGGTCTTCACATCCGGCCAACTGCCCATTCAGGCAGGCACGCTGATCGCGACGGGCAAGGTCCCCGCCCAGGTTTCGCTGGAGACCGCGCAGGCCTGCGCTCGCCAGGCGGCGCTCAATGCGCTGGCGGCCGCCGCGTCCGTTACCGGCGGTGGCGCGGGCGGTTCCCACGCCGGCGCCTCCGCCGCCAGCGCGTCTGGCGTCGGCGCGACTAGCGGCATAGAGAAGATCGCCCGCATCATCCGCCTGAACGTGTTCGTGAACTCCTCACCAGGCTTCACCGACCAGGCCAAGGTCGCCAACGGCGCGAGCGAACTGCTGGTCAAGGTCTTCGGCGACGCCGGCCGTCACACACGCTGCGCCATCGGCGCCAGCGACCTGCCGCTGAACGCGCCCCTGGAGCTGGACCTGGTCGTCGAGGTGGCGTAGGCGCGGGCGCGATAGCGGAGCAATTTCGTAGTCTGTCCCTGTGCCTCTCTTACGGCTGTGTGCTTGGGCGGCTCGTAGTGACCTCGCCTTCCAAGCCGATGACGTGCGGGCTGGCTGGGATGTTCGGCTCTGTGCCGGCCGGGCGGCCGCGTGATGGGTCCGGCTTGTCGGGGATGTTGAACTTGATTTCCGTGGACTTGCCGTCGGCGGCCTTCACCGTCCCAGATGACGCCTTCAAGGTCCCGTCGGCCGCGATGCGGGCGGTCAGCTCCGGGTAATACTCGCGGTCGATCTTCTTCCAGGCGTCGGGGTCGATCCGCTCGCGCTGGAGCACCCGCTCCTGGTTTGGTAAGCGCTCCCACCCGCCGTGCTGGTACTCGAAGTACCAGAGCTCCACCCGCCATACTATCTTGCCGGCCGATGAGTAGAACTCCCGCGTCCGCATCAGCTCGATGAGCATGGTCGCGCGCGGGCCATGCGGCTGGATGTACAGAACGCGCCGCTGCTCCATGAAGTCCTCGAGTTTCGTCACGTAGTTCATCAGCGCATCGACGTCCTGCTGGCCGAACTCGTGCGGCTCCTCGGGCGGCAGGCCGAGGTCCTTCCGCCGCTGGGCCGCCAGGGCGAGTAGCCGTGAGTCGGCGAAGTCCAGGTCGATGCCCTCTATCTGCCGGCCGTCGCTGGTGTTGATGACGATGTCGTACGCGGCGTCGCCGGGCATGTTCTTGAACGTGAACTTGCCCGTGGCCTTGTCGAAGCTGGCCGGCGTGTACGTCTTGCCCGTAACCCTTGAGACGGCCGTAACGCTGTTTGCCGAGACCTTGCCGGCCGGGGCGATCGTGCCGGTTATGTCGCCGTCCTTGGGCTTGGCCACAAGTGGCGGGTCCTCGGCCAGCTTGTCGGCGGCCAGGCACGGGGCGAGGATGGCCGCCAGAAGAAGTGGAACGGCCGGGCCGCGCAAAAATGAATTTGCTTGTACTGTCATCCGCGTGGATTATACTGAAGGTTCCGCCGCACGTCCAAGCGGCGCTTGGTAGAAGGAACGCGATGAAGTTTCGCCTCTTGCCGTACACATCAGCGCGTCTGCTCAAGGCCGCGGCCGGCTTATTGTGCCTGCTTGCCATCACGGGTGCGCTTGCGGCGCAGGATGAAGGCCCGACCGTCAAGCTCGTCAGCCGTGTTGGCGGCCCGTTCAGCACCTACGCCATTGAGGGCACGTGGATCGAGCGGACCGTAACGCTGGCCAACGAGACGAAGGAAGAAGCGCTCATCAAGTTCATGTACCTGTCCGGGGACGAGACGTACTCGCGCATCGTGGCCATCCCCGCCGGGGCGGAGCGCAGGTTCGACTTCGCCGTACACTTCGGCCCGCTCGACCTGACCGGCCGTCCGCCCGTCGCGGAAGCGGGGCTGCGGCAGGCCGAGGAGAAGTCGCAGATATGGGACGCCCGCGCCGGGAGGATGATCAAGCAGGACGCCTCCCCCATCAACATGGTACCGTCCGATGTAACGCCCATCTGCGGCATCGGCGGCCTCCAGTCGGACAGCCCCAGCAACAGGGCCATCGAGGCGATGTTCCGGCGGGTGTTCACCAACGACGACAGGCTCGGCAAGTTCCAGAACATTCAGGCCGTCGCCAACACGCCCGACAGGTGGTACGGCTACTCGATGATGCCTGTGGTGCTGCTCGGCCAGACGCGGATCGACAAGTTCCGGGCCTCGCAGACCGAGGCGCTGCTGGACTGGGTGCGGCGCGGCGGCCAGTTGATCATCATCGCCAGCGACGACCTGGCCGACACGCTCGACGGGCCCATCGGCCAGGCTGCGGGCGTGACGGCCGTGGGCGTCCATCGTGCGATGGCGCTCGACGTGACGAAGGCCGACGGGCAGAAGGTGGCGACAGTGCCCTACGCCGCGCCGATGATCATGGCCGAGCTGTGCCCGGACACGGCCGACGTGCTCTTCTACGCCAACGGCCTTCCGCTGCTGACCAGGCGCGCGGTTGGCGGCGGACAGGTCTTCACGCTCGCCACGCCGCTGTTGGGCGTGTCTGACAAGGCCCTCGCTCCCGTGCTGCTTGAGACGCGGAACATCAAGTCAATCCAGCCGGCCATCAACGAGAACGGTTTTGATGAACCCGCGCGGAAGCAGCTCAACGAGATCGCCGGGCGCAAAGGCCCCCCGCGGCTCTGGCCGACGATGCTGATCCTTGGGGCGGCCGCGCTGTCGGTGCTTGGCGGGCTTTTCGCGCGGAGGGCGGGCAGGGGCGAGCTTGTGTGGCTGGGGCTGGTGCCGGCGGCGGTACTGGCCGGCGTGGGCATGTTCGTCTACGGCCGTCTCCAGAGCGATCCGCAGCGGCTGAGCTATATCGGCCTGGCCGTCGGCACCGGCGACGGCACGGCGCGCGTGCAGGAGATGTTCGCCTACGGCTCCGGCGACCGGTCGCAGAAGCTCGCGTTCTGCACCGGCGGATACCGCGGCGTGATACGCGACCTGAAGCAGCCGGGCATCATCCGCGGCATCATCGACGTGCGGACCGGCGCGCGGATGTGCCTGCCGGACCAGGCGGTCAACCCCGGCGGGCGGGCCGCGTTCGCGCTGGATGAGATGGTCCAGATCGCCGGGCCATCCGGCAGGTTGACCTTCGGCGAGGGCGGCCTGACGGGCAAGCTGACCAGCGGCCTCAAGTCCCCGCTGGAGGACGCGGTCGTCTACGTGGGCCGGCGCTCGTACCGCCTGGGGCGGATCGCCGCGGGCGGCGAGGCCGGCCTCTCAATCGGCCCCAAGGACATGCTGGGCATTGGGGAATTCACCGGCGCTTCCGTCCGCGACATCGCCGACACGCTCCGCGAGGACCTGCTGGGCGCCATCGCGACCAAGCCGGACCTGACCAGGCGGATTTCGCAATCGCCCGTTTTAGTCGGGTACATCTCGCAAAGCCCGCTCAATCCGGTGGACACGCCGGTCGCGCAGCACAACGGCTGGTGCGTGATGCTCTGGCCGCTGGAGGTCGTGCCGCCGGCCGCGGGAGCCAAGGTGCTCGTGCCGGCCGGGTTCGTCACGATCCAGGGCAAGCACGCCCGCACGCCGGCGTGGTCGTTCAAGAGCGAGTGGGACGACGTCGGCAACCGCGCCATCGACATCCGAGCCGCCCTGCCGCCGCAGGTGAAGGAATTGTCGGACGCCGTCGCGCACATTCAGATCAGGGCGCGGGCGGCGAACTACAGGATGACCGTGTCCGGCCTCAGGCCGGGGACAACTGAACCAGCGCCTGAGGACAAGCTTGCCAGTTTCGACGGGCCCGCCGGACAACAGCCCGAGATAATCGTGCCGCGGGCCGAGCGCTTCCGCGCCGCCGACGGCAGCTACCAGTTCAACATCGCGATGGAGGTCGTCAGCGGACCCAGCGACACGACGGCGCAGTGGCGTCTGGAGAGCGTGGACGTCTCTCTTGAAGGAACCAGCAGGTGAACGGCGGCAACAACGACATCATCGTGAAGTGCGAGGGCCTGACCAAGATCTACAGCGAGATCACGGCCTTGGACAACCTCGACCTGGAAATCCGCCGAGGGCACATCTTCGGCTACATCGGCCACAACGGCGCGGGCAAGACGACGACCATCCGCATCCTCGCGGGCCTGCTGACGTCCAGCCGCGGGCGGGCGACCATTGCCGGCGTCGACGTCTCAAGCGGGCGCGACGCGATCAAGTCGCTGGTGGGCTACATGCCCGACAGCTTCGGCGTCTACGAGCAGATGCGCGTGTGGGAGTATCTCGACTTCTTCGGGGCGGCCTTCAAGATCCCGCGGGCCAAGAGGCTGGACCGCATGGACTACGTGCTGGAGACCACCGGCGGCGAATACATGCGCGACAGGTTCGTCGACACGCTCTCGCACGGCATGAAGCAGCGGATCGGCATCGCCCGCACGCTGATGCACGACCCGGAGGTGCTCCTGCTGGACGAGCCGGCCAACGGCCTGGACCCGCAGGCCCGCGTCGAGATGCGAAAGCTCCTCCGCCGCCTGGCGGACTCGGGCAAGACGCTGCTGGTCAGCTCGCACATACTGCCGGAGCTGGCGGCCGTCTGCGACGAGGTCGGCATCATCCACCAGGGCCGGCTCAAGGCCGCCGGGCCGATAAAGGAGGTGCTCGGCCGGATCCACCGCGACAGGCTCATGGAGCTCAAGGCCGCCTCCAATCTCGACGGGGCCGTGGCCTTCCTGTCCAAGGACAGCCGGTGCAGCCACGTCGATGGCACGATGACCGCCGAGGGGATCGTCCGCTTCAACTTCAGCGGCGATGACGCGGCGCTGGCGGGCCTGCTCCAGTCCCTCGTGGCGGCGAAGGTACCGACGGTGACGTTCCGCGAAATCCCGCTGAGCCTCGAGGACGCCTATCTCGCCATATCCGGCGTCGTTCCCGGCGCTGAGGAGGATGAGCTGCCGCCCGCCGGCCCGCCCCCGACTATGTTGCCGTCCGCGGCGCCGCCAAGCGGAGGCCAAGCGTGACCGCCAGCCTTACCACCACATTCAGCGGGCGCGAAAGCCTGGTGCAGAAGGTCGGCTTCCTTCGCGCCCTCGTCACCAATCCGATCATCCGCAAGGAAGTGCTGATGTCGTTGCGGACCCGCAAGGCGATCGCCATGCAGGTGCTCTTCCTTGTGATCCAGGCGGGCCTGCTGTGGCTCTACTGGCCGGCCACGGGAATGCAGGACGCCGAGGGCGTCAAGGCCCGCGAAATCCTCAGCATCCTTGCCATCGGCGAGATGGCGATGGTCGCGCTGTTCGCGCCGGCATTCACCGCCGCCTCGCTGACGGTGGAGAAGGAGCGCAAAACTCTCGAAAGCCTCTTCGCCACGGCGCTCCGCCCGTGGGAGATCGCCTACGGCAAGATCGTCGGGTCGCTTGCGTTCCTGGTGCTCGTGGTCGCAAGCGGCGCAATCGGCCTGGCGGCCCCCCTCATGCTCGGCGACGTGAGGCTGGCGCAGGTGCTGGCCGTCATGGGCCTGCTGCTCCTGACGGCCGTGTTCCTGGGCGCGATTGGCCTGTTCATCAGCACCTTCATGCACCGCAGCTACCGCTCGATCATCCTGACCTACGCCGTGCTTCTGGTGATCTGCTTCTTCCTGGCGACGCCGGCCTGGCCCATCACCGGCAACCTCATCACCCGCTGCGGCCCGGTCTGGCAGGGAATCCTGCACGTCCTGTCCTCCTTCAGCCCTCTTGAGGCGATGATCTCTGTGGTGCTGCCGGACAGCGGCTACGCCACCGGCGCGGCGGCCTGGCCGCCTTTCTGGCAGGTCTATGTCGTGCTGGCGAGCGTCTGCATCGTCGCCCTCGCGGCCGCCTGCATCGCCAAGCTCAGCCGGCCTGTCGCGCCGCCCCGCCCGCGCGAGGAGCTCAAGGTCATCGAGCGCGACGGCAAGTTCACCGCGCGGTCCGTCATGTTCCTGGTCGATCCCCGCAAGCGAAAGCGGGCGATCCGCTGGTGGCAGAACCCCGTGCTCATCAAGGAGTTCCGCACCCGGCCGATGCTCCAGTCGCACTGGCTCGTGCGGGCGTCGCTGACTTGCCTGATCTCCGCCATCGTGCTGATGGTGGTCGTCAACATCGCCGTCAAGAACTTCGTCGAGGAGGCGGGAACCAAGGTAGTGGCCGGCACCGACATGGAGCAGGTGGCGATGATACCGGCCATTGCGACGTCCGCCGCCGTGCTGATGGTCGTCATGATCATCCTCATCGGCCCCGCCATGGCCTCGGGCGCGATCAGCTCCGACCGCGAGACCGGCGTGTGGGAGCTGCTGCGCACGACGCGGATGTCGAGTTGGCGGATAGCCAGCGGGAAGTTCCAGGCGTCGATAATCCCGCTGCTGCTGATTACCGGCGCGGTCGTCCCGGCGCTGGCCATACTCATCTTCGTCGACACGACCATCTGGATCAACGTGCTGCGCATGCTGGCGGTGGCGGGCTCGACGGTCTTCTTCGTGTCCTCGGCCGGGATGTTCTTCTCGAGCCTCTTCCCGCGGACCTCGACCGCCACCGCGTGGACGTACGGGCTTGTGATAACGCTTGGGCTGCTGACGCTGCTGACGCTGCTGGGCGACAAGGCGTTCTCGGGCCAGTTCGTCCGGTGGGTCCTGCTGGCCAACCCCGTGGCGGCCGTCATGGAGGCCGGCGGCAGCGTGCTCCAGGGGCACACACTGTTCGCCGACCACCTGAAGATCATGCTGACGGCCGGCGCGGCGATGTTCGTCGTGACGGTCATCCGCGTGTTCCAGTTGCGCCGGCCGGACTAGGGAATTGTGAATTGCGAATTGCGGATTGGACATGACTCAACGAACCGAACACTCTCTCTTCCCTCCTCCTTCCTCCCTCTTCGGTTTGCACCCCTGGAGAGCATTGCTCGTGGTCCTGCTCTCCGGGGCAATCTGCATGGCCCAGAGCAAGCCGGCCGCCGAAACTCAGCCCTCCGAGCCGACGTGGGTGCCCGTCAAGAGCTACCGCAACGACGGCTACTCGTCGTATCAGCTCAAGGAGTACTTCGGGGACGCGGCGAACATCAAGCTGCTGGGCGACATGGCCAAGGACCCCGACGCGCTGGCCCGCGAGCAGGCGGTCCGCGACCTGGGCCAGACGCACAACGTCGCGGCCGCGCCGCTCATCCAGGCGGCGATGAAGGACGCCGATCCGAACGTCCGCGCCGCCGCGGCCGGTGCCGCCTACGAACTGTCACTGGGCGGATACGAGCGGACGATACTGGACGCCCTGGCCGACGCCGACGGCCGGGTCGTCATGACCGCCCTGCGCATGGTCCGCAATCTAAAGCTGTCTACGGCCGCCAAGGACATTGCCCCCCTGCTGGCCGGCGGCAACGCGCCCATTCAGGCCGACGCGCTGGCGACGTTGACAGACGTCGGCCAGCCGGCGGCGACCGACGCCCTTACGGCCCTCTTCAGGAGCCCATCCCCGGCCGTGCGCCTCCGGGCTGCGGAGAATGCCGCGCTGGTGGACAAGGCCAAGGCCGCCGACGTGACAGGCGCGCTGGCCGAACTTGCCGCAAAGGATGCGCCGGCCGTGCGCGGCGCGGCGCTGGCGGCGCTTGGGACACTCGCATTCGACTCATCGCGGGCCGCCATAGACGCTTCCGCCAAGGACGCCGACCCGCAGGTGCGGCGCGGGGCGCTGGCGGCGCTGCAAAACGCGGGCAAGCGAGATCGCATCAAGCCGTTCCTGGATGATCCATCCGCCATGGTCCGCCTGGCGGCGATCCGCGCCGCGGGACAGCTCAGGTGCGAGGATTGCACCGGAAGGCTGTTCGAACTGATGCAGGCCGTCGAGGATGATTTGGCCCACTTCGCCGCACGGCAGAGCCTCCGCCAGATCGGCACGCCGCAGGTCAATGCCCAGGCCGGCGCGGTGGTGCAGGAGGCCAACAAGAGCCTTGCGCCCTTACAGAAGGCGCTCGACGATGTCGGCAAGATCGCCTCGGACCTCAATGCCAAGCTGGCCCCCTACGAGAGGACGCTCTCGGACCTGAAGGCGTCGCGCGCCGCCCAGCAGCGGATAGACGTCGCCCAGGCGGAACTCGACAAGGCGATGGTCCCCTTCGATGCGCAGCAGGTGCTAGTCGACGCCGCCCGCGCGAAGTTCAACCGCGCCATGCGGAACCTGCGGTCGGCCTGCTGGCTGCTTGGCGAGCTCAAGGGCGCCGAGGAGTTCGACACGCGCATGGCGATCGTCTCCGGCTCGGTCGCCGCGAAGGATACGGACGTCATCAAGATCGACTCCGACGTGCTGATCGAGACGGTCTTCTCGCTCGGGCGGCTGGGCCGTCCGGAGGCGGCCGGGCCGATCAACGCCGTCCTCGCCAAGTCCGCCGCGATGGCGCCCGGCTTTTTCTCCGACCATCCGCCGCCGGGCTCGCGATACAACGGCCGTGTGGTCATCTCCTGCGTCGAGGCGCTGGCCGCCCTCCACAACAGCGACGGCCTGGATTCGATGCGGGCGATCAAGGAAGTGCGGATCAAGATGGCCGGCAGGCTCAACGAGGAATCCGAGGCCATCATGCGGTCGCTGCCGATGCTGACGACGCCCGCCAACCGCGCGACCATCGAAAAGGAGTTCATCGACAAGGCCATCGACGACCCGACGTTCCTTCTGCCCGTGCGCTTCGAGGCGATCAAGTCCGCCGGCAAGCTCAAGCTCGAGGGCCAGACGACCGTCAGGCTCATCAAGAAGGTGCTGCTGGAGGAGCGCCCGGACCGCAACATGATGCGGGTGTCCGCCTGGGCCATCAAGCGGATCACGAACGAGACGCTGCCCATCTCCGACCCCGTCGTCTACCAGGGCGACTGGATCATCCGCAAGCGCGAGTAGCGCCGCCCGTCAGGCCGGGGGACTCGCGCCCGTCGGGGCCCGCCCCGCCCCGCCCTCGCCCTTTGGCTTCCTGAACTTCCGCCAGATTGCCCCCACCGGCCCCGACAGGGCGTACACCAGCGTGACGACTGCCGCCGTCACGAACAGATCGATCAGCCAGCACGCAAGGCCGATCACGATGAGCTTGACCAGGTAGGAGAACGGCCGCTTCCCGCGGATGTACTGGTTGATCACGTGCGCGTAGCGGAACCGCGAGACCATCAGCAGCGCCGCCAGCAGCGTCGCGACGGGCAGGGCGACGCTCACTGCCGCCAGCGCCGCCGGCCCCGCCATCCAGTCCTTCAGCAGCCACGAGCCGTTCAGCTTGGCGAACAGGAGCGACAGCGACGCGACGACGGCGGCCGCGCCAGGCGAGGGCAGGCCCTTGAAGTTCATGTGCGCGGATTCATCGGGCTCGTTCTCCACGTTGAACCGGGCCAGCCGCAGTATCGCGCACGCCATGTACAGCGCCGCCACGCACCAGATCCCGCGCTCCAGCAGCAGGAAATTCGGCTGGAAATCGTCGCCTTCGCGGTGCCACCCGATGGTCGTGACGGTGGCCCGCAGCATCAGCACGCCCGGCGCAAGGCCGAAGCTGACCGCGTCGCAAAGGCTGTCGAGCTGGGCCCCGAAATCGCTGGTGCGCCTGGCCCACCGGGCGAGCCGGCCGTCGAGCATGTCGAAGAGCATCGCGCCGAAGATCAGCCACGCGGAATACTCGAAGTAGCGATAATGAACATTATCGAGATCGCCGAACCTGTCTTTGCAGGCCCAGTGGATGGCCGCGAACCCGCACAGGCCGTTGAGGAGCGTGCAGAGGGCCGGCAGGACGGCCGTGCCGCGGAGGATCAGCGACTTGCGCCTGGCGGCGCGGCGGTGCCGGTGCACCGACCGCGTTTCCTCCGCGGCCCGGCGATGGGCCGGCGCGATTGGGTCGTCTGTCTTCGATGGCTCACTCACGTACTGGCCTCCGCCGCCCTGGCCAGCACCGTCAGGCCGGCCTTGACATTCTGGCCGACCTGGACGAGGACCTCGCCGGCCAACTCCCGCGGGAGTAGCAACTCCAGCCGCGAGCCAAGCTTTATCATGCCGATGCGCTGGCCGCGCCTGATCGACTGCCCGGCGGCAAGGTCGGTGACGATCCGCCGCGCCAGGAGGCCCGCCACCTGGCGGACGACCAGGGGATACTGCTGCCCGCGGCGCTCGTGCGTGAGGAAGATCGTGGCCGATTCGTTTCGCTCGCCGGCCGCCGCGTCGCGGGCGTCGAGGAACGAGCCGGCCTTGTGCTCCACCGACCGCACCACCGCGTCGGCCGGGCTGCGGTTGACGTGGACGCTGAATATGCTCATGAAGATGCCGATCTGCGTCCCCTCGCGGCCCAGCACGCTCCGCGGGCCTATCGGCGTGATGTCCGTCACGGCGCCGTCGGCGGGGCTGACGATCAACCCGTCACCCGACGGCGCGTCGCGCCGCGGGTCGCGGAAGAACCACAACAGCCACGCCCATACAACCACCGGCACGGCCGCGACGCCGACCGCCAGCACAACCGGCAACTTCCAGAACGCCAGCGAGCAAAGGACGGCCGCCAGGGCCGTGGCCGCCGCGACTTCCTTAAGGCAGTATTTGGCCAGCCCGCAACATCCCATGCCCGATAGCTTACCGCAGCGAGTTCCCTTCCACCACAACCATCCGGCCGCCCATCCTTGCCGCCCCACCAGTGCCGGCGAGTCGGAGACTCGCCGGAAGCGGCAGGTCGGAGACCCGCCGCCAGTCAGGTTCGACGTAATTCACACGCCTAAGATTAGTTATGAAGGTCAGTGTCGGCATAATCCTGCGCTACCAGTATCCGGTGTTGTTGCTCTTCCTGGCTACGGGGCTTGTTTCGTGGGTGTTTGACTCGGCACTGGACGCCTTTGTCCTCAATCGCGGGGCCTTCGCCGAACGGCTGCTCCTGCCCTCCGCGCATGAAATATACATGCGGTCAATCATCATCGCCTGCTTCCTGGCCCTCGGGTTTTTCGTCGCCAATCTCATGGAGCGGCGGAAGCTGTCGGCCGACAAGACCGCGCACCTCAAGGTCGTGCTCGACGGCATCCGCAAGGTCGAGCAGGACGTGGCCCGCGGCGGCACGCACCAGGAGATGATTGACCGCGTGTGCGACGACCTGGTCCGCAGCGGGGCCTACAGGAGCGTCTGGATCGCCCTGATACACGAGCCCGACGGCAGGAAGCTCTGGGCCCAGGCGGGCATGGACGGGCGCTTCGAGCCGGTGGCCGAGTCGATCCAGCACGAGCACTACCCCAAGTGCATGGCCGCCGCCCTCAATCAGGAGCAGGTCCTCGTGCTGGAGGGCCCGAGCCACAAGTGCCCCGGCTGTCCGCTGGCGCCCATCTACCGCGGCAACGGGTCGCTGAGCATCCGCCTGGAGCGCGGCGAGACGGTCTACGGCGTGATGACCGCCTCACTGCCGGCGCACCTCGCGATTGAGGGCGAGGAGCAGGCGATGTTCGGCGAGGTCGCCGCCGATGTCGCCACGGCGCTGCACTACCTGACGGTCGACCAGGCAAGCCGAAAGGCCGAGTCCGCCCTGGCCCAGGCCCACAGGCGCGAGGCCGAGACAGGCTTCAGGATCCAGCAGATGCTCCTCTTCCAGCGCCCGCCGGAGGACATCCCCAACGCGGCCATCGCCGCCATCACGATCCCCTCGCAGCAGGTGGACGGCGATTTCTACGACTTCTTCAAGCATAACGACCAGTGCTTCGACGTGATCATCGCCGACGTCATGGGCAAGGGCACGCACGCCGCCCTTCTGGGCGCGGCCACCAAGAGCAACTTCCTGCGGGCGATAGGCACGCTCATGTCCTCATCGCTGGGCTCGCACCTGCCCCAGCCGCGGGACATCGTCGCCTACGTCCACCGCGAGATGACCCAGCGCCTCATCGAGCTTGAGAGCTTCGTGACGGCCTACTACGCCAGGTTCGACCTGTCGCAGGGGCGCATGACCTACGTCGATTGCGGGCACCCGCGCCCGATCATCTTTCGCGGCGCCACCGGCGAGTGCGAACTGGTGGAGGGCCGCAACCTGTTCCTCGGGGCCGACGAGCAAGAGGTCTACGAGCAGACGACCGTCAAGGTCGGCCCCGGCGATATGATCCTGTTCTACTCGGACGGCGTGATCGAGGCGTCCACCAGGCAGCGCGAGTTCTACGGCATGAACCGCCTGACGGAGCTGGTGCGGGCCAACGGCCCCCTGGAGCCGGTGCAGATCATCGACAAGATCGTGATGGACATCATCTCGTTCGCGACTTCCGAGGGCCCGACCGACGACCTGACGTGCGTGGCCGTCAAGGTCAAGGCGCTGACCCCCTCGCCGCCGCTGGCCCGCGTGGAGCTGGACCTTACCAGCGACCCGGCCGAACTGGCGCGGATACGCGGGTTCGTGCTGGGCCTGTCGCGCAGGCTCCCGGTGGTGATCGTGGACGAGCAGGACATCAGCCGCCTGGAGCTGGCGGTCAACGAGGCCGCCACCAACATCATGCGCCACGCCTACGGCGGCCGGCCGGACAAGCGCATCCGCCTGGAGGCCGACATCCACGCCGACCGCCTGGTGATCCGCCTGTATCACTGGGGCGTCCCCTACGACCCGAAGAAGGCCCCGCCCGACAAGAAGCCCGAGATGCAGACCAGCGGCTTCGGCCTGTCTATCATTGCGCAGTGCGTGGACGAGGTGCGGTACCTGACCGGGCGCAACGGGAGCCACTGCGTCGAACTGACGAAGTTCATCGTGAAGAGCTGAAGGAGAGCGATCATGGAAATGGCCGTGGAAAGGGTCGGCGACGTGGCGATCATCGTCCCGCGGGCCGAGTTCCTGGACGCCAGCAACTACCAGGAGTTCAAGCGCGACATCGAGCCGTCGCTTGAGACCTCCCGCAAGGTCATCCTCGACATCAGCCAGTTGCGGTTCGTGGACAGCTCCGGACTGGGCGCGATCCTGTCGTGCCTGCGGAAGCTCGTCTCGAACGGGGGCGACCTGAAGCTGCTGTGCGACAAGTGCAAGCCCGTCCGCATGTTCTTCGAGCTGGTGCGGATGAACCGCGTGATCGACCTGTTCAACACGCGCGAAGAGGCGATCAGCGCGTTTGTCAAGGACTGACGGAAGGCCGCTTGGAGCAGGGACGCGCGTCGCCGTCGGGTCCGAGGGCCTGGACGCCGGCGCGCGTCCTTGTTTGTTGCGCTTTACAGTTTCCCCGAGGAGACCGGAGTCGGCGAGGGCCTGCTGATGGTGGCCGTGCCGACGCCGGATGGCGCCTTGGTGGGTCCGGCCTTCGCGGCCAGGGCCTTCTCGGCCGGCGCCTTCGCCAACGTCCCCTTATCCGCCGGGGCTTTTGCCAACGCCTTGTCTGGCGCGACCTTTGCCAATGCGGCCTTGTCCGCGGGGGCCTTGGCAAGCGTCGCCTTGTCCGACGGCGCCTTGCCTGGCGTTGACGGGGCCGCCGAGGATTTGGCGAGCGCGGACTTCGCCGGCGCCTTCGCTGCCGCAGACTTCGACACCGGGGCCATCGCGTGTACCTTTGCCGCCGTCGTCCCCGAGTGGCGCCTGGCCACCCGGCCCTTGACGTGCCTCGTGGTGGCGACATGGCGCTTGCCGTGCTTCGTGGCGGCCACGTGCGAACGCGTCTTGTGGGCGGCCAGCCCCGGCGACTTCTTCGTGGACTTGGACAGCGACTTGTGCTTGTGCTTCCTGTGATGCCTGTGCGTGAACTTCCTAGCGGACTTCTTCGTGACTTTCCTGACGGCCGTCTTCGAGTCGGCGGCCGGCGCGCCGACCCTCTCGAACGCGAGCGCCAGTGAGCCTGAGACAGAGATGATCGCGGCCATCAGCAAGGTCAGCAACGTGCGCATGTTCGTCTCCCTACGAAAAGATTCGCCGTGTCCTTGGCGGGCACATGGGCCATCAGGACCCGTGTCCTGATATCGTCGCCACCAAACTACCCCCGTGCCGCTTCCGCTGTCAAGCTTCCGCGTCGAAATCTTCGCAATCACGCGCCCAGCCGGCCCCCCGCCTCCGGCAGCACGCGGATGGGCAGCATCATGAACGGTATGCCCTTGTGGTAAAGCCGCCTCTGGAGCGCGAACGTGATGTTGTTGTGCAGCAGGCGGCGGATGAACGAATCATCCGGGAACAACAGTTGCCCCGCGAAGAACGTCGCCTCCGGGTACTTCTGCACGATGGCGTCGGCAAGCTTCTCGATCTCGTCCACGATGTCGGCACCCACGGCCGTGGACGCCTCCGCGTAGTATCCCTGCCGCTGGACGAAGTCCACGTACTTCTGCGTCTCATCCTTGACGTGCTCGCCGAGCTTCTCGACCTCGGCCGCCCCCTTGAAGCTCTCGGTGTCCACCAGCCCCACCTGCACGAACACGAAGTTCTTGAACGTGTCGCCGAAGAACCGGAATATGTTCATCAGCGCGTGGATGCCGAGGCCGTTGAAGCCGTTGACCAGCAGCACGGCCGTCTTCGCGCTGGGGTCGGGCTGGAGGGCCTTGGGGTGCGCCCCGCCCGCGGGGGCCATGCGGATGGCCGCCATCGCCAGCCCGTCGAGCTGGTCCACGATCCGCCGGCTCCTGCTGTAGTGCCGCTTGACCATGGACGCGATCAGGATCAGCACGCCAGTCACCAGCAGCGTCGCCCAGCCGCCCCTCGTGAATTTCAGCACCACCACCGCCAGCAGGATGAACGCCGTCAGCACCAGGCCCACGCCGTTGATGAACATCTTCTTCAGCCAGCCCGCATGCCGCCGCCGCGATATCCACCAGTGGCGCACCATGCCCGTCTGCGAAAGCGTGAACGTGATGAACACGTTGATGCTGTACACGGTCACCAGCAGGTCCACCGAGCCCCGCGTGAGCAGCATCGTCACCAGCGCTGCCGCGCTCATCAGGACGATGCCGTTGTGCGTCACCAGGCGGTCCGAGAGCATCGACAGGCGCGACGGGAACCAGCGGTCAAGCGCCATGTTCGCCAGCACCCGCGGCCCGCCCAGGAAGCCCGTCTGGGCGGCCACGAACAGCAGCGCCGCCTCCGATACCAGCGTGATCAGGATGAACATCCGCCCGCCCCAGGGCCACCCGTCGCACATCTCGTGTAGCAGCGTGCCGTTGACCGTCCACGACGCCTCGGCCGCCGAGCGGGGCAGTACTTCCGCCTGGCCCGTCGAAGGCGAGAACTCATATTTGTAGTGCCCCGCCACGTTGAAGATCAGGTACGCCAGCATCAGCCCCACCACCGTCACCGACAGCGAGATCCACATGTACGTCATCGTCCGCTTGGCCGTCTGCACGCGGGGCTCGCGGAGGATCGCCATGCCGTTGCTGACCGCCTCGATGCCCGTGTACGTGCCCGCCCCCATGCTGTAGGCCCGCAGCACCAGCAGCAGCCCCGCCATGAACGTCAGCGGCGCGATCGGCTCGCTCGAGGGCGCCGGCTGCCACAGCGACGGCCGCCCCGGGGTCACCACGTGATAAACAATCGCGTAGACGATGATGAACGCGTGAGTCAGTATGAACACCATGAATATCGGCACCAGCGGCCCGACCGACTCCCGGACCCCGCGCATGTTCATCAGCATCAGCACCAGCACCACCGCGACGCCGAACGCCAGCTTGTACTTCAGCCAATGCGGCGGCGCCAGCGCGAAGATCGCGTCCGCTCCGGCCGCCACCGACACCGAGATCGTCAGCACGTAGTCGACCATCAGCGCGCAGCCGGCCACCATCCCCGCCTTCGGCGACAGGAGCTTGCTGGCCACGACGTAACCGCCCCCGCCGGAGGGGAACACCTCGATGATCTGCGTGTAGCTGGAGGCTATCACGAAGATCGTCAGCGCGGACATCGCCGCCACCACCAGCGCCAGGTACGGGTGCTCGATCACCGTCTTGAACGCCTCAGGCGGGCCGTAGCACGATGACGACAGGCCGTCCCCGCCCAGCCCGATCCACGCGAAGAACGCGATCAGCGAGAGCTTGTGGAAGATGCCCGGCTCATGCGGGTTGCGGGCCCCGCCGATCACCACTTCCTTTATCCTACGGCCTAGTTGGTCCAGCTCCGCCATGTCGGGCCTTCAACCGCTCAACGCATGAATCGCGGAGGGCGCAGAGTAAGCACATTCCTCTCTATGTCTCTCTGCGTCCTCTGCGCCCTCTGCGTTGAACTCTTCATCGGCGAGGATTCTCCCCAATCGGCCCCCGAAATGGAACTGTAATTACCACTGCTCGTTGCGTGAGCCGTCGTGGTTGAACCAGCAGCCGGTGTCCTCCGGCCGCAGCGACGCGGCCACCTTGACGATGCCCTCGGCCGACTCCTGGGCCGACAGCGGCGCATTCGGCCCGCCCATGTCCGTGCGGACCCAGCCCGGCGAGACCGCCGCCACGATGATCCCGTGCCGCTTCAGGTCCCAGGCCATCGAACGCGTCATGTAGTTCAGCGCCGCCTTCGACGTGCCGTAGGCCAGGCTCTCGCACGAGCGGCAGCCCGACACGCTCCCCAGCCCTGAGCTTATGTTCACCACTCGCGGCCGGCCGCCCGCACCGGCACGCGCCTTGAGAAGCCCCAGCATCGCCTGCGTCACGCGGGCAGGGCCAAGCGTGTTGATGTTCAGCAGGTCCAGCGTCGCCTCCAGGTCCAGGCCCTCAAGCTCCCCATCCTTCACGCCGCCATAGCCGGCGTTGTTGATGAGTATGTCCAGGCCCTTGGCCTTTCCGGCGACGGCCGCCGCCGCGGCGCGGCACGATTCGCCGTCGCGGACATCCAGCGGGATGATCTCCAGCACACCGCCACGCCCTTCAGCACGCCCGCCCGGGCCCGCATTCCCGTCCGCGCCCCCGGCCGCCAGTTCCCGCAGCGCCGCCGCCTCGCCCGGCCGGCGGCAGGCCGCAAACACCTTGTTCGCACCGCCAGCGCCGCCCGCCCCGCAAACCTCACCCGCCTCCAGATACGCGCGCACCAGCGCCAGGCCAATGCCACGATTCGCTCCTGTTATCAGGACTGTCGCCATCATGTTCCTTCCTTTGGGCTTCCTGCCGCACGCCACGCCCGGCAATTCTAACCGCCGCCGCGCCGGATTGCACACCACGCTCACCGTGGCTGCAAACGGCGCAGCCAGGCCATCCGCCTATCCTGACTTGTCAGACAGGTCCGACTCGTCTGACCTGTCCGACACTTCCGACTTGTCCGACCCAGCGCCAGACCGGCCAGCCCTCGCCTCCACCCGCTTGCGGTACAGGTTCTCCGTGAAACCGCCTTCCCGCGTGAACTCGTAGCCGCGAAGCTTCCGATAGCCGCCGTGAGGCAGGATTGGAGTGCCTTCAATGTTCGTGAGCTCCCTCGCCGGCATCGCGGCCATGCTCGACGGCGGCACGTCTGGCGCCGGCAGTCGCGACCGGCGCTCGCCTGCCCGTCCCGCTCCTGCCAGCCCTCCAAGCCGCGCATTATCCGGTGGAACAATCCTTCTGCAAGCCCTTTCCCGGCCTGGCGGCATTTCCCCCGACCTGACTGGCGGCAGGTCCCTGACCTGCCGCTCCCGTCGCCCGTTCTTGCTCCGCGTGCAGGCGGATAACGACGAGCCGCTTGTGGCGAACCGGCGGCACGCTCTACAATCCGGGTCAGTTTTGCGCGCTGGCGGCCGCCGGTATGCTTGGCCTGTTCGGCGCGACATTGTCGGCGATACAGCTACCGGCTCAAAGCGCGCTTGACAGCGGCGGCGCTCAGGCTATCCTTGTTGCCGCGGCAGGGCGGGATTCGGCTGACCGCCAGGACGCATTCACCACACGGAGCCATGGCGACGAGAAACTACGGAGACCTGAGCAAGGATGAACTAGTCCGCCTCCTGGAGGCCCGCGACCGGCGCGAGGCGACGCGCTTCGGCCTTGTCTGGGAGGCCAACGAGATCGAGCGAGACAAGGCGCTGAACAAGGACTTCGTCGCCCTCGAACTGGACCGCCCGCTGTGCTGTGGAGCGGGGCCGTGGCGCAACCTGATCATCGAGGGCGACAACTTCGACGCCCTCCGCTACCTCCGCATGACGTTCGCCGGCCGGGTCAAGTGCATCTACATCGACCCGCCCTACAACACCGGAAACAGGGACTTCATCTACAACGACCGCTTCGTCGACAAGGAAGATCTCTGGCGACACTCCAAATGGTGCGAGTTCATGTACCAGCGGCTCACCCTGGCCAAGGACTTGCTGCGACAGGACGGTATCATCTTCATCTCCATTGACGACAACGAGGCATTTCATCTCGGCCTATTGATGAACCGGATTTTCGGCGAAGGGAACTTTCTCGCATCAATTGCGTGGGAGAAGCGGTACACACGAAGCAACAACGCGAAGCTCTTCTACTCGGTGAAGGACACCGTACTCGCCTATAGGAACAGCCCTCTGGTGGCGTTTTTGCGAGAACAGCGAACAGAGAAGTCGGACGCGATCTACAAGAATCCCGACAATGATCCTCGGGGTGTCTGGACCAGCGCATCTTATGTGAATCCGGCAACCAAACAGCAGAGACCGAATCTGGTTTACCCAATTCTGAACCCGCACACCGGCAAGACCGTAACTCACCCAACGCACGCATGGAAGTTTGAGCGCGAGAGTCACGAGCAGCACGTCAAAGACGGGCTGTTGTGGTGGGGCAGGGATGGCAAAGCGAAGTACCCACGTCTGAAGGTCTTTCCAAAGACGGAGAATGGCGGGCTTGTTCCGCTGGATATCTGGAAGCATGAGGACACTGGCACAACGGACGAGGGCGGGCAGGAGCTGAAAACCATTTTCGGTCACGCGGCGTTCACGAATCCCAAGCCAACCCGCCTGATCGAACGGATGCTCAGGCTATGCACTGGGCCAAACGACTTGGTTCTCGACTTCTTCGCCGGCAGCGGGACGACGGCGCACGCCGTCCACAAGCTGAACAAGGAGGACGGCGGGAATCGCCGCGTCATCCTCGTTTCCAGCACGGAGGCCACGGAGGATGAACCCGAAAAGAACCTCTGCCGCGACGTGTGCGCAACGCGCGTCCGCCGCGTGATCGAGGGATATGGCGATACGCCGGGGCTTGGCGGCGACTTCGCTTACTTGCGCTGCCGGCGGATCGACCCCGGCCGTCTGACGGAGATCGACCACGCGCAGGTCTGGACCGCGCTTCAGTTGATCCACTGCGATGCCCTGGCCGAGTACAAGCCCGCGGCGTTGCTGACGGTCGGCGATGACGAACAGTTGCTTGTCTACTTGCCGCGCCTTGGCCGGGCCGTCGCGCCGGCCCTTAGGAAGGCGGTCCGGAGTGCGCGGGCGGCGATCGTCTATTCCTGGCAGCCGGAGCTGGCCCGCCAGTTCCTTCGCGGCCATGAGCAGGTCCAGATCGAGGCCGTGCCCGAGGTCCTGGCCCGGCGATTCGGAATGAAAGTTTAGCACCGTAGGTGCGTCTTGGATGCGGTGCGCCCAAGGCGCCCCTCCGGGGCTTTTTCGGCGTAGAGGCCGGTATTCCCCTGGGTGCCCCCAGGGGCTGGACAAGACGCCGCTTACGCGGCTGGACATGATGAAGGCGAGCAGCCTCCTATGGCCATCAAGACCCTAAAGGCGTTTCAGTCGGCCGCTATCGATAGCGCGATGGCGGTCTTCGGCTACGCCAAGGAGATGCTTGACGCGGCCGGCGGCGACGCGGCCGGGCGGGCGGCGGCCATCCACGACAACGGCTACCTCCTGATAGAGGCCCCGACCGGCTCGGGCAAGACTCTCATGGCCGGCCACATCGTCGAGCGGATGTCGGCGCTTGACCAGGTGGTGTGGTTCTGGTTCGCCCCGTTCAAGGGCGTGGTGGACCAGACGGCCGCGGCGCTGCGCGAGCAGTTCGCGGGGCTGCGGCTGCGGACGCTGGCTGAGGATCGCGCACCGGAGGGAACGCGCGCCGGCGACGTGTTCGTGACTACCTGGCAGCTCGTGGCCACGCGGGTCAAGGACCGCCGCAGCGTCCGCAAGACCGGCGAGACCAACCCCAGCGTGGACGAGATGGCGGCGGCCCTGCGGGCGCAGGGCCTGCGTATCGGCGTTGTCGTCGATGAGGCGCACCATGGCTTCCACGGCGAGACCCAGGCCGCGGATTTCTTCCGGGGCGTACTGGCCCCGGAGTACACGATCCTTGTGACGGCCACGCCCGACGACGCGGACCTTGCCGACCTCGAGCGAAGGATGCAGGCGGGGCGAGTCCAGCGGATAAGCGTGAGCCGGGCCGACGCGGTCTCGGCCGGGCTCATCAAGGACGGCATCAAGTGCGTCTCCTGGCAGGCCGAGCCGGGTAGCGCGGCCCTTATCGACTTCGAGGCCACCGCCCTTCGCGAAGGCGCGGCACTTCACCAACTGCTCAAGGCCGAATTGGCGCGGGCGGGCGTGTCGCTTGTTCCGCTGATGCTGGTGCAGGTGGATTCCACAGACAGAAGCGTCGAGCGGGCCAGGGAGCGATTGCTCGCCCTGGGATTTCGCGAAGCGCAGATTGCGGTCCACACGGCCGACGAGCCGGACGCGGGCCTGCTGGCCCTGGCCAACGACGAGACGCGCGAGGTGCTGGTGTTCAAGATGGCGGTGGCGCTGGGGTTCGACGCGCCGCGGGCTTGGACGCTTGTCTCGATGCGGGCCGCCCGCGACGCCGACTTCGGCGTCCAGCTCGTGGGGCGGATACTGCGGGTCCACCGGCGATTGCAGGGCCGGGCCGTCCCGGAGGCGCTGAAGTTCGGCTATGTGCTGCTGGCGGATGCGGAGGCGCAGACCGGGATCGACGCGGCCGGGCAGCGGATCAACGCCCTGCACACCGAGTACGCCAGACTCACACGGACGACGGTAGTGGTGCGGGTCGGCAACTTGGATACCGTGCAAGTGCTCGGCGCCGACGGGCAGGCGAGTTTCTGGCCGGTGCCGCCGGAAGGGGCGATATGGACGCCACCGCCCGCCGAGGCCGTGCCGTCGCCCGCCGCCGGCCTGTTCCCGCCGGCCGTGGCGACGGCACCGGGAGTTGCCCCGCCGTGGATCATTGCCGTGCCCGGCGGGCGGGCCCCCAGGTTCTCCTATCCGCTCCGGAGCGATGTGCCCCGCCGCTTCAAGACCCAGGATCTGCCCGAGGAATTCGACGTCACCGAGGAAGACTGCGCCGCGCGGTTCGTGCTATCGGCCGAGACGCTCCTTGACGTGCTGCTCAAGCACGACAAGGTGAAGGTCAGTAAGCGGACGATTGAGATATTCACGCAGGCGATTCAGATGGAGCTGGCATTCGCGCTGCCCTCGCCTGAGCAGATGCGGCACCTTGCCCAGCGGGCGCTGCTCAGGGGCGGCGTATTCGACCCCAAGGCCTTGCGCGCCGCCTTGCTCACGCGTCTGCACACGGTGCTGATCGAGAAGGGCGTGGAGGATTCCGACGACCCCAACACGTTAAACGAGTACCTGGACGTCCTGCTGGCGACGCATGGGGAACTGCTGTCCGAGGCCCAGCGGGCCGCCTTGGTCAGGGCGGCGGTTATCCAGGAGGCCGAGCCCCTCCCGGCGGAATTGGCGGCCGAAGCGCCATTGCCGCCATCGGCGCGAAATGTGTACCGCGCCGTCCCGCCGGACCTGAATAGCTGGGAGCGGGAGTTCGGCGAGTTGCTGGACCGCGACACGACCGGCACGGTCCTTTGGTGGCACCGTAATCCCGTGAGCAAGCCGTGGTCAGTGCGGGTGCTGCTGGTGGATGGAAGGGGATTCTTCCCCGACTTCCTGGTTGGCATACGCGAGCGCAAAACGGAAGACGGTGGCCTTCTGGCCGACACGAAATTCGCGTATGACACGAACCAGGAGATGCCCAAGATTCTCGCCGAACACGCCAGCTACGGGCGCGTGCTGATCCTGTCGAAGAACCAGAGCCACCAGTGGGCGATTGCCAGAATCGAGGACGGCAGCGGAAGACCGCTCCTGGGAAGGACGTTCAGCCTTTCGGATGCGGCCGCCTACTGAGTGCTGCCCAGAGCGAAGTGCATGCACCACGCGGGTGAGCCTCTTAACCGCCCTGACGATGCGCCCCCCACGGATCGACGCCTCGGCCCGCTGCACTGACGCCGGCCGGACAAGCTCCATCGCCACGCGATACTGATCATCACGCTTGGAGAGGATTCTCAACTCTCCAATCCCTAATCCGAGTCCGGCCTCCACGGTCCGCTGTCCCGGCCGTGCGGCTCGTAACGTGCTCGTAAATTGCACAAACTGGATAATCCAGGCAAAGGTAAAAGGCGTTGACAAGAGAGTATGCGAAGGCTACGCAGCATGGGCAATGTGTTAGTCTGGGGGATTTAGCCCTTTCGCGCTTGTGATGTAGCATCAGTATTGACAATATGTTAGGTACGATTCCCGGATCGCCCGAGACCGCCCCGCGCCAATAGACGTCGTTTTGCAGAACAAACCCATTTTTCACAAATCCGCTCGCCCGCCTGCCGCCGAACCAGCTCCCGGCAGCGGCCCCGACGGGCATGAATGTCCCGCGCCGCCCGCTCCCTACTCCCCACACCCTACTCCCCACACCCTACTCCCCACATCCAACTCCTCACACCAGGCGCCCCTACAGAAATGCCATGGGTCTCTCAGTTTCTCCGTGTTGTAACCTAGTTCTATCATCAGCATCCGCAATATCTTAAAGCGGCAAGCCCGAGAATCACGAGAAAGCCCCGGAATTTTATTGACGGTTTCCGTTCGTACCTGATATAATACGAACAATGTTGGGCCTCCGCACTGTGCCGGCCCACGGCAGGAGCGTGCTGGGAATGCGGATACGCAGGATGATCACGACTCAACCACGCAGGGTCTTGTCTGCGCCGCGGCCGGTTTGGGGCCCACTTGACGCCGCGGAGCGAGGGTCAAGATTACCAAACGAAGCCAAAGTTGCCGGAAATCAACATCAACCTGCCAACGGCCAGGCCCGTGGAAAGGAAAATTCCGGAACGAACCCGAACTTATATGCGGCTGGGTAATCTGGGTAAACCCGAACCCCACGATCGCGGCCTTCGGGGTAGCGGCCAATCCCATGTGAAACACCGGCCGCTGAACGCTGAACCAAAGAGGTCGTTTTGCAGCACGAATCCAATTTTCGCAACTCGCCGGGCCTCGGCGCCGCCGGTTCAGCCGGCCTGGAGCTCCTTCTGCCGGCTGTCGAGCTGGCGGTGGAGGCGCTCCAGGATGGCCGAGTGCATCTGGCTGACGCGGCTCTCGGACAGGGCCAGCGTCTCGCCGATCTCCTTCATGGTCATCTCCTCGAAGTAGTACAGGAGTATGATCAGCCGCTCGGCGCGGCTCAGGCCGCGAGTGACAAGCTCCTTCACGTCGCGCCTCTGGGCGGCGCGGAACGGGTCGTCCGAGCGCTTGTCCTCCAGCACGTCGATCTCGCGGACGTCCTTGTGCGAGTCGGTCTCGTACCACTTGCGGTTGAGCGAGACGACGCCGGTGGCGTGGGCGTCGCGCTTGAGCTTGTGGAACTCCTTCATCGGCAGGCCCATCTCCGCGGCAAGCTCCTTCTCGTTGGGCTTGCGGCCGAGGTGCGCCTCCAGCATCCGCATCGCCTCGCTGAGCTTGTGGGCCCGGCTGCGGACCAGGCGCGGGACCCAGTCCATCGATCGCAACTCGTCGAGGATGGCCCCGCGTATCCGCGGCGCGCAGTAGGTCTCGAACTTGACGCCGCGCTGGTGGTCGAAGGCGTTTACCGCGTCCATGAGGCCGAAGATGCCGGCGGACATCAGGTCGTCGACCTCGACCTCATCAGGCAGCTTGGTGTGAAGCCGCTCGGCCGTGTACTTGACGATGGGAAGATAGTGCTCGAGCAACTGGTTCCTGGCCGCCTCGCTCCTGGTGCGGCGAAACTCCTTCCACCACTGGGCGACCTGGTCGGATGGGGCCTTGGTCTGCGTTGCCTTCATGCTTGTTCTCCTTGTTCAGGCTGCGGCCTGGCGATGTGCAGTGGATACCTCTTGACCCGGAGGGTGTCGAGCGAGCTGTGTTCATCCAGTAGATTATCCATTTTTACTATGATGTCCAGCTTTTCTATCTTTCGCATCTTATCTTGTCAAGCTATTTTTCGCACATTCTCCATTTTTTCTTGTCGGTCAACCGGACATGGCCAGGCAGGCAAGTCCGATCCAGCATTTAACTTCTTTATCCAAGCCAACTTGCAACCTTTCTGAAGAAGCCATTCTTATGGTCGACCAGCGCGGCCCCGGCCGACAACCGCGTTGCCAGCGCCGCCAGACACTTGCTGGCGGGACACTTGGGATATGCCAGGACGAACGGCTGCCGCTGCCGGATGGCCTCCCTAACTTTTGAGTCTGTAAGGACATACCCCGCATCCAGCACCTTGACGCTCAGGAACTGCCTTGCGACGTTGCTTATCCGCTGGTATGTGAGCCGGGCTTCCTGGCGGTCTGTGGCGAAGTTCACCAGAAGGCTGATCTGTCCCGTAAACCCCCGCTGCGTAAGCACTTTGACGAAGGCGTATCCATCCGTCACGGCCGTCGGCTCGGGGGTGGTGACCACGATTACGCTGTCGGAGGCCGCCGCCAGGTGCAGGACGTCGGGGCCGATGCCCGCGCCGGTGTCTATGACGATGATGTCGTTGCTCGCCTCCAGAGCGGCCAGTTCCTGGAGCAGTTGGGCCCGCTGGAACTCGCTGAGGTGGGCCATCCTGGCCAGGCCGCTTGCGCCCGGCACGAACTGCACCCCGCAGGGCAGGTCAATGATGATCTCGTCCAGACGCTTGGCCCCGGCGATGACGTGGGCCAGGTTCCTGCGGGCGTTGACGTCGATCAGGACATCCAGGTTCGCCAAGCCCAGGTCGGCGTCCACAAGCGCCACGCGGTTTCCCGCGGCCGACAGGAGGATGGATAAGTTGAGCGCCACGTTGGACTTACCGACGCCGCCCTTGCCTGACGAGATCGCAATCGTCCGCGCGGCGCTGGTGTGGTTCATCATCCTCCGAAGCTTGCTGGCTTGGTCCTCAATGTGCATTACCGGCCTCCAAGGCGCCATCCAATATCCACGAAGCCAGCCGATGCGAATCGGCCGGCGTGATGTCCTCCGGCACGTCCTGCCCCGCCGTCACGTAGCTGAAGGGAACCTTTCCCGCCGCGGCCACGTTCAATATCGACCCGAAGGTCGCCGCCTCGTCCAGCTTGGTCATGATTATGCGATTGGCGCCCAGGGGAATGAACCGCTCCAGCGTGCTGGTGGCGCAGCGCCGGTTGGCCGTGGACGATACGACCAGATGTACTTCATCCGGCTCGGCGGCCGACAGGAAGCCGCGAAGCTGGTTCAGGCGCAGCCGGTCGTTCTGGCTGCGCCCGGCCGTGTCGATCAAGACGATGTCCAGTTCGCGCATCTGGCGGACCGTCTGGTGCAGTTCTCCGGCGGTCAGGACGGTCTGGAGCGGTATGTCGATGATCTCCGCGTAGGTTCGCAATTGGTCGACGGCCGCGATGCGGTAGGTGTCGATGGTCACCAGCCCCACGCGCACGCCGCGGCGGAGCTTGTAGTTCGCCGCAAGCTTGGCGATTGTCGTGGTTTTGCCCACACCGGTCGGGCCGATGAGCGCGATGACCTTTCCGCCGTCGCCGTTGCCTTCGGCCTCCGGGGCGACCGGCAGCAGCGAGATCAGGAGTTCCTGCAACTTCCCGCGGATATGGCCGCGGTCCGCAAGCTGCTGGCCCGTGAGCGTCATGCGCAGCTGCCGCATCAGGTCAGCGACCAGTTCCTCGCCCACGTCCTGGGCGATCAGAAGCATCTGGAATTCAAGGAGTTCCGCCGGCATGTCGTTCTCGCCGGCCGGCGCCTGGCGGGCGACCAGCGATTCCACCATCCGCCGCAGGTCGGCCATCTGCTGCGAAAGGAACCCTCGCGGCTCCGCGATGGCAGCGGCAGCCGAAGGCCCCTCCCCCAGAGCAATGGCCGTCTTGCCCCGCGAGTCGTCAAGTACTGGGTCGGCGCCGGCCTCAACCGCCGGCAACTTCGGCTCCGACGCCGGCACATACCGGCCGCGATTGGCCCGCGATGGGACGTTCACGTTCGGCGAGGCCGTGATCTCCCACCACCTCCTGCCGCCAAGCCCCAGGAAGCCGCCCTTGCGGAAACTCCGCGTGTGAAGGATGACCGCGTCGCGGCCGAGGTCCTTCTTCACGTCCGCAAGCGCATCCGCCATCGTCCTCGCCTGATACGTTTTCAGATTCATAGCTCATATCCTCACAGTGGCCTGAGACTCCACCTCTACGGATTCAATCTCGCTGTAAGAGAGCACCGAGGCGTCCGGCATCGCCGGGGCCAGCAACTTTCGCAGCGCCGGGCGGACCTGCGGGGCACATAGCACCACCGGCTTACCGCCGCGCCGCTTGAGTTCGCCGATCGCGTCTGCGACGGCGTCGGCCAGCCGCGACGCCAACTCGGGCGGCACGGCCAAGCTCGTCCGTCCGCCGCTCGCGTAGGACGCGATGGTCTCCTCCAACTCGCCCTCCAGGCAGATGCAGCGGAGCTTTCCGTCCGCGCCGCAGAACTGACGGGAAAGCGTCCTGGCCAGCGCGCTTCGCACGTGTTCCGTAAGTTGGTCTGTATCGGACGTGAGCGGCGCGGCCTCGCCGAGCGCCTCCAGGATCGCCTCTAAGTCGCGGATAGGCACCCGCTCGCGGAGAAGATTCTGGAGCACCTTCTGAATCTGTCCGACGCGGAGCTTCTCGGTTACCTCGGCCACAAGCGTGCCGCTGTGCTGCTTGACGGCATCGAGCATCTGCGAGACCTGCTGGCGGGTCAGCAGGTCGGCCGCGTGCGCGCGAATGACCTCGCCAAGATGGCGAATCAGTGCATCGGCGGCGGTGAAGACGGACCAGTCCATCATCTGCGCCTCCGGGGCCTGGGACGGGCTGATCCACAGCGCCTCACGGCCACTTGCCGAGTCGATGGCCGTCCGTCCGACGAGCTTGCCGGCGCTGGAAGAACCTTCGCCGCGTATCGCCAGCACTTGGCTGGGGTAGAGGCGACCGTCGGCCACTCGCTCGCCCCGAATCCTGATGACGTAAAGATGGCTTTCGATCCGCATCTCATCCTTCACGCGGATGGGCGGGACCAGCAGGCCCATTTCCCCGGCTAGCTGTCGCCTCAGGTTCGTGATCCTCTCGGCGAGGTCGCCGCCCTGAGAGGCGTCCACGAGCTTCACCAGCGCGTAGCCCAGCTCGATCCGCATCGGATCGACCGCCAGTAGTTCCTCGAAGTTTTGCGCCTTGTCAGTTGCGGGCTTGGCGTCGGCGGGCGGCTCGGTCTCCGCACCCCTGCGCTCCCGCATCAGCAACCACGCGAGGGCGGCGCAGCCGATGCCCGCCATCGCCAGCGGGAGCTTCGGAAGCCTGGTCAGGGCCAGCAGGCCCAGGAACACGGCGGTGATCACGAGGGCAACAGGCTTGGCCGTGAGCTGGCCGACGACCTCCTCGCCCAGGTCCTTCTGCGCGGCGCCGCGTGTGACGATCAGTGCCGCCGCGATGGACACGATGAACGCCGGCACCTGCATCACCAGGCCTTCGCCGATGGTCAGTCGCGTGAAGAGGTCAACCGTCTGCGGCCAGTTCCAGTGATACTGCACCTGGCCGACGTAGAGGCCGCCCAGTATGCACACCGCCGTGATGAGGACGGCCGCCACCGCGTCGCCACGGATGAACTTGCACGCGCCGTCCATCGCTCCGTAGAAGTCGGCCTCCTGGTCCAGCCCGGTGCGCCGCTGGCGGGCCTGCTGCTCGTCGATCAACCCGGCGTTGAGGTCCGCGTCGATGGCCATCTGCTTACCAGGCATGGCGTCCAGGACGAAGCGGGCGTGGACCTCGCTGACGCGGGCCGTGCCCTTTGTGATGACCACGAATTGGATGATCGCGATGACGACGAAGAGGATCACGCCCACCGCCAGCGAGTTGGCCGTGACGAAGTAGCTGAAGGCCCAGACTACGTTTCCGGCGGCATACTGGGCCTCCTCGACGCCGCGGCCCTCCGCGCCGGCGGTCAGGATGAGGCGCGTCGTGGCGATGTTCAGCGTCAGCCGGAGCAGCGTCGCGCAGAGCAGTACGGCCGGGAACACGCTGAACTCCAGCGTGCGGCGGATGTAGATGGCGGTCAGGAGGATCACCGCCGACAAGGCGATATTGGCCGCCAGCAGGACGTCCAGCAGCAGCGGAGGCAGCGGCACGAGGATCACGAAGACCATCGCCGCCGCCATCGCCGGCAGGATCAGCCCGCGATTGCGGCCGATGAAGCCCGCGGCCGTTCTGAATGTCCCTTGCAGGTCAGCCATGCTTGTCCGGATTTCCAGTCTTGATTCTCTGTGCGTAAGCGAGCATCTCCGCCACGCGGCCGTGAAGCCGCGGCGGGATCTCCTGCCCGGCGCGGCATCGGCGGAAAATGGAAGCGGCGAGCTCCTTGTCCTCGACGGAGACAACGCCAGCGTCCTTGGCGAAAGCCGCAATCTGCCTGGCCACCGCGCCGGCGCCCTTAGCGCTAAGTCGCGGAGACCGCATCGGCGGCGCAAACCGCAAGGCAACCGCCAGGCCGGATGGAGCGGTGATGACCGCCGACCACCGCGGTGCATCGACGGCCAGGCGCTGAGACGCGATTCGCCGCGCCTCCTGCACCCGCGGGCCGCGAACCCGGACATCCCCCTCCATCCGCTTCACGTCGTCCTTCAACTGCCGCGGCGTGATCCGCAAGTCGCGCAGGTGCTGCCATCGCTGGAAGAGCCAGTCCGTGCTCGCGAGCACAACCAGCGCCGCGCCAATGCGCCATGAGAGCGAGAGGACAAGCACCCCGGTGCGCCAGGCAATATCCGACACGCTTGAAGCAGCCGCGAGGGATGCGTCAGCAACGGCAGGCCACAGTGTCAGGTAGCAGACGGCCGCCGCAGCGCCTAACTTGGCCAGCGATTGGACGGCCAGCATTCCAGACCGCGCTGACACCAGTCGTCGCAGCCCGGCAGAGAGGGAAACACGGTCCCAATCCAGCGCGAGCCGCTGTCCGGCCGCCATGAATCCAACCTGGAGCACGTTCACCAGCACGGCGACGGCCGCCAGTCCGCCCGCCAGCAATGCCAAGTCCGCCAGCAGCGGCCGCGCGGCGGACCACAGCGCGCCGCTTGATGCCGCAATGCCCCCGCCCGGCCCGGATTCCCGGAGCAGGGCTGCCATCATGGCGACAGCATCGTCCACCAGGCGCGGGCCGAGGACCGCCAGGAGCAGCGTCGAACCGAGGACGAGCACAGCCGAGGTCAGGTCGCGGCTGTACGCTACCTGTCCGCGCCTCCGCGCCTCATCCAGGCGCAGCGGCGTCGGCTGCTCGGTCCTCTCGCCAAACTCATCCCTGAGTAGTTCGGCCATCCCTGGGGTTCCCTATCCAGCCGCCTTTAACCAGACACCCATCTGGTCGGCGGCAAGCCTCCACGCCGACTTGACCAGGGGCGTCACCACCGCCAGCGCCGCCGCCAGCGCCAGCAGGCCCAACATCGTGTACACCGGAAAACCGACCGAGAAGATGTTCAACTGCGGCACGCTTCGCTGAACCAGCCCCATCGCCACCGTCGCGAGGATCAGCGCGATCAGGACCGGCGAGGCGGTCTTCAGTGCGAGGGCGAAACTCGCCCACAACAGGCCTGTAACCGTGTCCAGCAGCGACGAAGCCGACCACCCGCTGGCTAGCGGCGCAGCGTCGAACGTCGCGAGCAATCCTGAGAGCAGCACGCGGTGGCCGCCGATGGCAAGGAACACCACTATCGTCAGCATCTCGTACAGCCGCCGCGCCGCGCCGCTGTCCTCCTCTACCAGAGGGTTCAGCGCCTCGATCAGGCCGACGCCCATCTGCTGGCCGATGTAGGCCGCGCCCATCTCCACGCCCGCGAAGACCAGCCGCGCCGCATATCCAACCGCAGCGCCGATCATCAGCTCCAAGGCCGCAGCGGCCAGAAGGCCGGATGCGTCCGCCGGCGCGCGCGCAGTCGCTCCAAGCCGCCCCGCCACAGCCACCGCCGCCACGACCGCCATGAAAAGCCGCAGTCGTACCGGGACAGCCGTGTGGCTGAACACCGGCGCGACTAGGAATATCCCGGCCATCCGGGCAATCGCCAGGAGCAGTGTCGATGCATACGCAATGTTGAACAACTCGCTCATCTTTCGGTTCGCGATTCGCGGCCTGTGATTCGCCATTCCTAGGGCGCGAACATCTTCCTGCTGAACTCGACAAGCCTTTCCACTACCCACGGGCCCGTGATGACCGCCGCCAGGAGCATCGCCACGATCTTCGGCACGAAGCTGAGCGTTAGGTCCTGAACCTGCGTCGCCGCCTGGAGCACGCTCACTATCAGGCCGACGATCAGGCCCGTCAGCAGCACCGGCGCGCCCAGCACGAGCATGAGCATCACCGCCTCCCTTGCCATGTCCGTCGCCTGTGGCGCGTTCATCATCGTGCTCCTACCGGAAACTGTTCATCAGCGTCCCGACCACCAAGTGCCACCCATCCGCCAGCACGAACAGCAGCAGCTTGAACGGCAGCGATATCAGCGACGGCGGCACCATCAGCATGCCCATCGACACCAGCACTGACGCAACGAGCATCTCAATCACCAGGAACGGCAGGAAGATCTTGAAGCCCATCGCAAATGCAACCTTGAGCTCGCTCAGCACGAAGCCCGGCACCAACGACCACGTCGGCACTTCCTTGAACGACAGCGATCTGCCCTGCGCCCGCAGTTCGCCGTCCTTCTTTTTGAGATCTTCCGAAAGGAAAACGTACACGTCCTCGCCGTTGTCGGCATTGTCGATCTGGCGGATCATGAAATCGCGGATATGGGTCTCGCCGGCCTTCACGGCGTCGGCCGACGACTTTTCGCCGGCCATGTACGGGGCGATGGCGTCCTGGTGGACCTGGGTAGCAGTCGGGGCCATGACAACCACGGTCATGAGCAGCGCCAGCCCGAAGAGCACCTGATTTGGAGGCAACTGCTGAGTCGCCAGCGCCGCCCGCAGGAGGCCCAGCACGACGATGATCCGTGTGAAGCACGTTACCATCACCAGCACGGCCGGCGCCACCGACAGCACCGTCACCAGGAGCACCCAGTTGACTGCCGACTTGACTTCCGCCGGCCCCTGAGCTCCCGACACGCGCACTTCCACAGTCATCGCCCCAGGCGCCGATGCCGGCCCAGACGCCGGCGCGGTCTGGACGGCCGCTGGTGCGGGCGTATCGGCCGAAACTGCGGCAGCCAGCACGACACCCATGGCCGTGACAGCTAGGGCGCGCGTACCTCTGGACCAACGGCTGGCGTGGCCGTCCAATACACGACCTTCCATGTCCCAGCCGTGGGTCATTTCTTGTTCTCTTGCTCTTCCTGGTCAGCCTGGGCGCGGATCTTCTCCGCCAGGCTGCGGACCGCGGAGGAGGTCTCCTTCTCGGCAAGTCGGCCTTTCTGCTTTGCCAGCTCCGCCATGAAGGAATCGCCCATTTCCTGCTCTATAGAGGCGAGCAGTTCGCCGATCTCCTGGGGATCGGTCAGTTCGCACAACGTCGTCACGCCCTGCGGCCCTGCCCCCACAAACAGCACCCTCCGGCCGGCGCGGATGAGGAACAACTGGTGCTTCATCGACAGACTTGTCCGCCAGAGGGTCTCGACGGGCCCGCCCTTCGCTCCCGTCCGTTTGGTCCCACCCGCGCGGCGGAGGAAGTACCTGGCCAGGAGGATCAGGGCGACTACAACCGCCAGGGCCCCCAGCACACGCGGCCAGTCGTCCAGCGCGCCGCCGTCCGTACCGCGAGCAGTGGTGCTCTTGGTGACCGGGCGATCCTCCGGATTGTCGGCGCGAACCGTTCCCGCCTGGCACGCCGCCAGCATCAGAGCCATCATCGTAGCCGCGATCCATCGCTTGCCGGACACTCTCGTCATCCTTGCAGGGCCGGACACTGCCCGCGTTGCTTGTCACGTCTTTCTGTCAGAGGCCAGCGTCTCCACGTGTACGCCCAGGCGTCCGTCGATTGCGACCAATCGTCCGCGAGCGGCCGGCCTGCCGGCGGCGTAGACATCCACCGCCCCGTCGGACGCCGACCGAAGTTCAATCACGCTGCCCGGCGTCAGCCTGGCCACATCATCCGCCGCGAGCCACTGGCGGCCCAGCTCGATCCGCAGCTTCACGGCCGCCGCTGAGCTGTTTGGACTCGCATCCAAGCCATTGCCGGCGCACCGAGTCATGCGTTCGCCTCCCGCACGCACGCCGCGTGCGTGGCGTGCAGATCGTCCAGTTCCTTGACCGACGCGTACTCGTGCCGGCGTTCCTGCCGGCCGCGCTCGCGCTCGGCAAGCCGACTCATCGCCTTGCGCTGCTTCATCGCCTCGATCAGTCTGTCGCGGCTTCGGTTCATCGCCGCTTGGGCGTCGTCAAGCCTGACCCGCTCTCGCGCCAAGGCGGTCGTGATTCCTGCTGCCGCGAGCTTGTACCTGGCAAAAGCCGCAGCGGAGTTGGTCGTGCGGACCGAACCCTCGTTTCCTGCCGGCTGCTCCGTCAGCGAACAGCGCACGGCGCGGTTGTGCTCGGCGAACAACGCCTCAAGCCCGGACACGTCGGCCAGGATCGCCTCCACTTTCGCCTTTGCCCGCGCGAACTCCTGCGCGGCCATGTCCTCACGCTGCCGCCGGAGCCGCAGGAGGACTGCCAACCGTCTTGACTGGGCAGCAATCATCTATCCTTCACCCACCTCGCGACGGCTGGCCGGATCGACGGGTGTGCCGATGCCGCTCGCGCCAATGGCCGATGCCGGAAGAGCATGATCTGGCGTTGGAGGTCCTTCAGCGAGGCCAGCGTCTGGTCGAGGCTTGAAGGCTCGGCGATCGACTGCGCCAGGAAGCCGCGGATCAGAGGCATGGCCTTGATGGCCGCGTCGTATTCCGCATTCGCCCCGCCCTGGTACGCGCCGATGTTCACCAGGTCCTCGATCTCAGAGTACAGGGCGATCAGGCGATGCACCTCGCGGGCAGCGGCGCGATGCTCCTGGTCGGCCACATCCACCATGACGCGGCTGACGCTCCGCAGCACGTCGATCGCGGGGTACTGCCCGCGGTTGGCCAATTCGCGCGACAGGTAAACGTGCCCATCCGTCACGGCTCGCACCGCGTCGCTGACCGGCTCGGACAGGTCATCTCCCTCGACGAGGACGGTGTAGAAGCCTGTGATTGAGCCTTCTTCCGTCCGCCCGCTGCGCTCAAGTAGCTGGGGCAGGAGAGTGAAGACGCTTGGGGTGTAGCCCTTGGTAGCGGGCGGCTCGCCGGCGGACAGGCCGATGAGCCGCTGAGCGGCGGCCAGGCGCGTCAGCGAATCCATCAGCAGCAGCACGTCGCACCCGCGGTCACGGAAGAACTCAGCGATGGCCGTCGCCACCGCCCCGCCGTGTACGCGGGCCAGCGGAGGCTGGTCGCTGGTGGAGGCGACCACGACGCTTCGCTTGAGGCCGTCGGCGCCAATCACCTTCTCCACGTAATCCTTCACCTCTCGGCCGCGCTCGCCGATCAGTGCGATCACTGTCACGTCGGCGGCCGTGTAACGGCTGATCATGCCCGCCAGCACGGTCTTGCCCACGCCCGCGCCGCTGAAGATGCCCATCCGCTGCCCGCGTCCGACGGTCAGCATCGCGTCGATCGCGCGAACGCCGGTCCCCAGCGGCTCAGTGATCCGTCTGCGGCGCATCGGGCCGATCGGCTCCGGCCAGATCGGCATGTTGCGCTCCGCGCGGACTTCCCGACCGCCGTCCATCGGCCGGCCGAACGCGTCCAGGACGCGTCCCAGCATCCCGCTTCCGACGGCCACGGTCTGCGCGGCCGACGTAAACACCACGCGGTCTCCGCGGGCGATGCCGGCTAACGTGCCCATCGGCATGACCAGGGCGCTCTCATCCGCGAAGCCTACCACGCGGGCGTCGATCTCGCCTGATGCCCGCACGATCCGGCAGGCCGCACCCATTGGGATCGGAAAGTCGCGGACGCTCACCGTCGAGCCGCGCACGGAGCTTACCCGCCCGATGATGCCGGGCGCGCACACCGTGTGCAGGGCCTTTCGATATGGGTCAAACAGGTCCATTGGCCGTTTCGAGCACCGCTTCGCCGGCTTGCCTCTTCCCAAACAGCGACTCGACGACGTTATCCAGTTGCGTCCTGATGGTCGCGTCGATTTCACCGTAGGAACTCTCCAGCTTGACGCCGCCGGCGGCGATTGCGTCATCAGCGACCAAAGCGAACTCGCCCGGGACATTCATGGCGGCAAGATCAGCGCAGTGAGACTTGAGGAGGTCAAGCTGTTGCGGATTGACCTTGATCGTGACGCCGGCCCGGGCGTGGGACAGTTCAAGAACCTTAGCGAGGTTTGACCTCGCGGCCCCGATGTCCGTAGCGGCCACGCGCCCGACGATCTTCTCGGCAAGCTCGATGGCGAACGAGATCATCCCCGCCTGGGCCTGCTCCAATACAGCCTTCCGCGCGGAATTCAGTTCGTCGATGATCTTCCGCACCACCTGGGCCATTTCCGACGAGTCGGCCGCGTACGACTTCCGCTGCTCATCAACCGCTTTGCCCCGGCCGTCAGCGTAGCCGTCGCTCTGGCCGCGCGCAAAACCTTCCGCGTAACCTTTGCGGGCCGCGGCGCGCAGGTTCTCATCGGCCTGTCCCCGCGCTTCGGCAACGATGCGCGCGGCCTCCTTTCGGGCGTCGAGAACGACGGCCCGCGCCTCCGCTGCGATGTCCGTCAGGTTGAGCACTCCGGTCCTAGTCCGGCCTGGCCTTTCCATCACGTCAGCCTTTATCACTCGCGTCATCGGTCCACCTGCTGCTTCCACACCTGCTCAATTGCCTTCGTCCGTCCACATCTGTCTCTATGCAAGCACACCACTGTCTCGCTCCGCCGCGGGCACATACTGCCCCCCCGACCGCCGAAGCGCCTGGGCAACGTTCTGTTGCGCCGCCTCAACGTCGCTCAGCCGCACCGGCTCGCCGCGCTCCATCTCCTCGCGGATGCGCCCAGCGGCTTCGGGCGACAGGCTCGACAAGACGCGATCCTTGATCTCGTCGGCGGCGGTCCGCAACGCCACAGCCAGTTCGTCGCTGTCGAAATGCTCCAGCGTCTCCCGCAGCCGCGCTTGAGGCATCATCGCAATGTCTTCGAATGCCGGCATTCGGCGGCGGATGGACTCGGCCAGCGCCGGCTCGTCGCTCGACAGGCCATCCAGCACCGATTGCTCCACCGCGCCTCCGGCCTGCTGAAGGATCCTTGCGACGATCGCGAGGCCGCTTGGCCGGTCATCGCGAACCGCTTGCGAGAACCGCTGCGCTACGCCGCGGGCGACATCTTGCGCGACCTGCGGGTCGATCCCGTCTAGAGCAGCGATGCGCCTGGCTGTCTCCACCTGCCGGTCAGCGCCAAGCGCGGAGAGGATGGCGGCCGACTTGGCCGGCGGCAGGGCAGCGAGGATCATCGCGACCGTCTGCGGGTGCTCGCCGTTGAGGAACTCCACGACTTGGCCATCCGGTACACCGCAGAAGAATGCGAAGGGATTGGCCTCCCCATGGCCACCGCTGAGGCCGTCGACGCTGGTGTTATCACCGTCCGCTGGCGCCATCTGTCCGGCGTCGCCGGCCATTGTCCGGCGACTACGCATCCGCCGCAGCCACAGAAGAACCAGGCCCATCACTAGGCACAACCCACCCAAGCCCCAGCCGGCCGCGTGCGTCCAACCGGCGCTCAACGGCCAGCCCGACGCCGCCCTGCCGGCGGCCGGAACGTGCGCGGCCCCTCCGCCGGCCGCGAAGTCGTAAAACCAGTCGACTGTGACGACCGATGGATCATCCGCACCGATGGTACGCATGACCGCCTGCTTGATTCTGGTCAACTGCGGCTCAATGACCGGGTTGAGCGCCTCGTCCGTCACGTCGTGGGTGTCGGGATGCGAGGTGCGGTAGATGGCGGCAAGGTACGCCCGGGGCACCGACACGGACGCCGATACACACCTCATCGCCGGGCCTTCGCCTTCCACGCGGATGCCCACTATCGCATTGTCGATGTACTGGATCGCCCCCCGAACCTTCTCACGATAGAACGCCTCCGCCGCCTTGATCTGCTCGAACCGCTCATCAGCGCTGAGGGCCCCATCTTCGCCGACGCGATAGCTCCGGCCGGCCCCATCGACCACGTGGACGTTCTGTCGCCGCATGCCGGAGATGCTGCCCGACACCAGGTCCGCGATGGCCGCGACGAGTTTCCGGTCCATCGAGCAGTTGGGCTTCAGTGCGACCTTGACAGACGCCGTCGGTTCGACGGCCGCGCTGCCCAGGCCGCGAGGCGAACCCGGCTCGAACAGTACTGTCGCGCTCCGCACCGGCGGGAACGATCCGATCAGCCGCCCCAGCGCCGTCATCTTGGCGGCCTGCCAGCGCTTGTCGTTGCGGTCGGAAGTGGACCACACATCCGTCTCGCGGGCGATCTCCTCGAACGCGGAGGACATGTTCCGCGGCAGCAGGCCCTCGTAGGCGAGGATCGAGCGGGACTGGCCTACCGCGTTGGGACGCGTCATCAGCTTACCATCGACGGCGCGGGCCGCGATGCCGCGCGACTCAAGCAGAGCCACAGCCGTTGACAGGTCGGCCTCGTCGAAAGGTTCGTTCAGCACGGGGACAAACTGGACCTGCCCGCCGGCTAACGCAAGCCAGAGGCCGCCGCACCCGGCCAGAAGCGCCGCGAGCGCGATGAGAATCCGTGTCCGCCGGCTCATCGAGCCTAAGACCGTCCTTGTCCGTCGGGCCAATCTCTTCAGCGTTATCATCTTGCCTGGTCCTCCCTGACCAGGGGCGCCTGTGTACTTGTCCTTGGCCGCCGCCTACCCGCCGCGCTCGGCAGCAGCAACATCGGCGACCGAAGCTAATCCTCTGCCTGGGCCCGCCGGCCCTGGGACTCCAAGTACTGCCGGATAGCCTCGAGCGACTTGCTCTGGCTTCTCATTGCCGCGATAGCGTCCAAGCGGTCAAAGACCGATTCGTCGTACAGCCGGTGGCCGCTTTCGGTTCTGCGGCTCTCTTTGAGCAAGCCCATCAGCGTGTAGTTGTGGATCGTCTGGCGGCTCATGCCGGAGTACTCGACCACGTCGCCAATCCGGTACAACTTGGGCGGCTTGACCTTGTGCCTGATGGCCGCCTCCAGCGCCGCCGCCGGCGGAGGAGTCGTCGCCTGTGACTGCAAGCCTTGAGCCTGAACCTGTAGATCCATTGTTGCTGGCCTCGAAGTACTGTTTACGTTGTGTAAAATGTCCAGCGGAAAATCAAGTGTCAAGGAAAAATCGCCGATTACAGAAGATTTTGTTGCGGCCTGCCCCCGGACCTGACACCCAATTCCGCCAAACGACACCTTCGATGCCTACAACCGATGGCGTCGGCCGTCGCTGGCCCCGCATCATGGAGTATGGAGTGATATAAGAGTCGAGCAGGACAGACTCTCTGGCCTATGGCGCCACCGGGCAGTACAATCCGGCCAATGGCTGTGCGGCACGTAATCCTGGGTGGTTGGGTGGCTTGCTCGGCCGCCCTGGTGCTGCACGCCGGATGCCGCAGGGCAGCCCCCCCACCGCCTGCTCCCACGCCGACCACGGCCATCTCCAAGCCCGCAGCGGCGCAATCTGCCGCAACATCATCCGCTTCGGCTGCGCGCGGTGCCCTGGTCGCCGGCGGCATCGAGTGGGCCGGGGCCGCACTCCAGCGTCAGGCCTTCGACCTGTCGGCATGGGAGCGGACGCGTCGGCTCCTGGCGAGTGCCACGACGCAAGCGGCGGCAGATCTGGCCAACGATCCCCGCGCGATGATGGCCGCCGGCGACCACGCCCTGGCCCGCAATGACTACCTGACGGCCGACCGGTGCTTCCGGCGCGCCTGTCAGCTCGCCCCCGACGACTTGGACTGCCTTCAGGGACTCGCGGTCGTGCTCGCGACTACATACCAGTACGACAAGGCCGCGGACGTCTACCGCCAGATCATCGCAATCACCCGCCGCATAGCCGCCTCGCAGTCCTCTTCGTGGTCTGCGGCGACCGGTCCGGCCGTGGATGTCGACAGGATCAACCGTACTGCCAGGTTCAATCTGGCGGTGGCCGTGTCACGATTGGGCGACTTCGAGCAGGCCGCGACCATCTACAAAGGCCTACTTTCAGATGAGCCTGAGAACGTGCCGGCCGCGTTCAACTTGGCGACGCTCTATCAGGCCCAAGGCAAGCTGGCCGAGGCGCGGGATGCCTGGCGGCAGGTGGTGGACCGCTCCGATGCGATGACCGCCGCAGACGCCGCGTTCGCGGCCGCTGCCCTGGGCCAGATCCTCTTGGACTTGCAGGAGCCCAAGCAGGCCGTCGAAGCCTTTGTCAGGGCGACGAAACTCGCGCCCGATGATCCTTCCGCATGGGTCAACCTTTCGGCGGCGCGGCGCGCGAATGGCGAACTCGGGCTGGCGGCCGCCGCCATCCGGCAGGCGATTGCGCTTGCCCCCGCCAGCGAGGATGGCTACGAGCGGCTGGGCGGCATCATGCTGGACATGTACCGCGCCAGCCAGCGCCGGCAGTTGCTCGCGGATGCCCTGGCGGCCTGGCGAAAGAGCCTGGAGATCAATCCCAACCAGCCGGCCCTCCAGCGGCAGGTCGCGCAGTACGAGGCGATCCTCAAGGCCACGACGAGCTCCGCACCGGGCAAGTAGGATCCTTCGCCAGCATTGCCCGACCCGCTGTTATCGGTTGATCGGTTGAGCGGTGAACCGGTAAGATTGGCCCCGATTGACCGATCAACCGATCCACCGGTAACCACTATGAGCCTGAACCTACGGGAATATGCCGCTACCATCCGCGTCACTGACGGCGCCTGGGGGACTCAGTTGCAGAAGTTCGGCCTGCCGCCCGGCTCGCCGCCGGAGATATGGAACGTCTCAAAGCCCACGGTCGTGCAGGAGATCGCCGAGGCCTACGTGAAAGCCGGCAGCGATATCATCCTTACCAACACCTTCGGGGCCAATCGGTTTATCCTGGCCGACCACGGCGTGCAGGACCGCGCGGCCGAGCTTGCCGAGGCCGGCGCTGCGATCAGCAAGCGGGCCGCCGGCAAGAAAGCCCTGGTCTTCGCGTCGATCGGTCCAACTGGCAAGATAGTGATGATGGAGGAGGTCGCCCGCGATGCCTTCGCGGCCGCGTTCGCCGAGACGGCCGAGGCGGTCGCGTTCGGCGGGGCCGACGGTATCGTCCTGGAGTCCTTCGCGGAGCTCGAGGAGCTTGCCATCGCCGTGCGGGCCTGTCGCAAGGCAACCGACCTGCCGGTAGTCGCGTCGATGACCTTCGCCTCCGGGCCGGACCAGACGGTTACGATGATGGGCGCCAAGCCGGAGGAGCTAGCCGCGATGGCGCTGCGGGAAGGCGCTTCGGCCGTCGGGGCCAACTGCGGAGTCGGCCCGGCCAACTACGTCGAGGTCGCCAGGCTGCTGCGGGAGGCATGCGACCTGCCGATCTGGATCAAGGCCAACGCCGGCGTGCCCATAGTCACCCGCGAGGGCACGAAGTTCCCCATGGGACCGGATGAGTTCGCATCGTTCGTCCCCGCCCTGGTCAAGGCCGGCGCGAACTTCATAGGCGGATGCTGCGGAACGACACCGGAACACATACGGGCGGTGAGGAAGAAGATCAAGTGATTGTAGATTGTGGATTGCAGATTGAGGGCCCGGCTTGGCCGTAGTGTTGGTCGTCAATCCAGAATCTGCAATCCACAATCTACAGTCGAAAGGGGTTTGCCATGCGAACCAGCGCCGCTATCGTCCTCTGGTGCGTCGCATCCTCCGCCCTCGCGGATGAGAAGAAGCTTTCCGTCACGGCCGACGTGGGCATCTGCGCCCACGAGGATGAGCGGGCCATCAACACCGGCGGCCGGGCGCAGGTCCGCGTCAAGGGCATCGAGCACTACTACCTGTTCAACTTCGACACCACACCGATCAAGTTCTGGCAAGTCACCAAGGCCACGCTACATCTCAAGCTGGCCGCGGGTCATCTGCGGGCGTGCGCCGTCTCGACGGTGCCTGTCGCCTGGGTCGAAGGCACGGCCGACAACAAGCCGCAGAAGGGCTCATCCTGCTACACGCACGTCGCCTGGCCCGACAAGCCCTGGACCGACTGGGGCGGCACGATGCTCGACGCCACGTTCAACAACCCGTACATGATGTGGCGTCCGGCGGCCGTCACTTACGACGCCGACGGCAAGTGGATGAGCATTAACCTCGCGCCAGAGCTTGTGCAGGCGGCGGCAGCCGGGCTGTCGCACGGGCTGGTGCTGTCGGATGAAAAGGGCCAGACGCGGGAGAACCACGATGTCTTCACACGTGAGCAGGGCAACGCCGCGCCGTACCTGGTGGTCGAGGGACAGGCCGTTCACGTGGCGGCGGACCTGCCGCGCGGCGTCTCGGCGAAGGTTATGCGGGCCGATCCCGACGGCGCGGACTTCTCCACGGGCGCGATCGTCATAGATCCCTCCTGGGTCATCGACTCGGCCGGCAAGACCAAAGGTGGCGTCTGGGCGCATCGCATCACGCTGCGCAAGCCGGATCGCGGACCGCTCGCCCCGATGCAGCCGGGCGATGAGAAGGTGCTGGCGGAGGCGGTGACATTCTTCGACAAGCCGGTCCGTTTCACGGGGTTGAAGCCTGGTGAGGAATATGGCGTCGAGGTGGAGAGTCTCATCGGCCCGCAGTCATACAGGGCCTCGGGCGACAAGGTGAAGGCCGCGGATAGGTTGGCGGCGCCGGCCATCCCGGCGATGCCCGGCTCGCCTCCCCCGCCGCTGCAGAACGTGCTGAACAAGGAAACCGGTTGGGCCATCGACTTCCGGCCCGCGATTGCCAAGGTTCCGCCAGCCGGCGTCAAGCACAATGCCGCCACCCCCATCCGCCGCCCAGTCGCCGCGCGGAATTCGTGGGCATCCGTCCAGGCTGTCATCATCCCTCCCGATGGAAAGGCGGATGATGTCGGCGTCCAACTGACGGCGCTGGAGTTCCAGGGACCGCAAAGCAAGGAGATCCCGCCTCTCCATCCCGCCCGACTCTATCGGCCGTGGTATATCACGGATGGCAAGGACTCCCACGAAGAGGCACTCATCCCGCTGGCGGGCAAGCCCGACTCGTACGCCCCGCCGCCGTCCATTCGAGGCGTCATCAGCGAGAAGTTCGCTATCCCGTGGCAGGAGAACAAGGCGGCCACGCCGCCGTGCCAGACCGTCTTCATCGACATCTGGATTCCCAAGACCGCCGACCCCGGCCCGTACTCCGGCAAACTCATCGTCAAGCAGGACGGCAAGGACGTGGCGATGGCCGTCATCGCGATTGACGTGGCCGACGCGGTCCTGGGCGATGAGTTCAAGATCGTCGGGAGCATGAACGCCTACTCCAGCCCGGCCGGTGCGATGGGCGTCAAGACCTCCGACCCGGCCGCGTTCATGGAGGCCGAACGCGAGTACTATCGCCTGGCACACCAGCACCGCATGACGCTCAACGCCCTGCCCTACTCGCAGTCGGGCAACATCGACTGGCGCGGCGCGCCCAAGATCACCGGCAGCGGAAAGGACATTAAGTTCGACTGGACGGAGTGGGACGAACGATTCGGCCCGCTGCTCTCCGGCGCGGCCTTCAGCGCGAAGGCGGGCTACATCGGCCCCGGCCAGGACACACCCATTCACCACATCTATCTGCCGTTCCATGAGAACTGGCCCGTGCCGCTTGCCGACCACTTCAAGCCCTGGCCGCCGCCAAAGGACTACAACGAACTCATGAAGTGGATGGCTGATCTGCCGGCGATTGAGAATTGCCTGGGCGGAGCGAAAGACAGCTTCACGGTCGCCTGGCAGCAGGCGCTGAGGCAATTCGGGCGCTTCGCCTCCCGCAACACGTTTTGCCGCACGAGGTTTCAGATCTACCTCAACAACAAGCACAACTTCCGCGACCCCAAGCAGGGCGGGCGCGGCATATCGCTCTGGCTCCTGGATGAGCCGATGTTCAGCGACGACTTTCTGGCCATCAGGTACTTCGGGGCGGGGGGCAGGAGCGAGATTGAGCGGTTCCGACAGTGGGCGCCGCCGCCCGTCTACATCGACTTCCGCGTGGACATCTCGCGCCCGACGCACCAGCGGAACTGGCTGGACGGCGTTGTGGACCTCAACGTCTGCGCCGGCCAGCTCTACACGCAGCGATGGTGGATCGACTACCGCAAACGGACCTTCGGAGAGGAGTACTGGAACTACCATGCACCGCCGTCCTTCACGGCGGACAACACGGCTTGGGCGGCATGGCCGATTCAGAGCTACTGCTGGGGCGCCACCGGCACGCTGCCCTGGCAGACAATCGGCAAGGACGGCGACTTCGACAAGGCCGACGCCACCGCCCTTATGTACCCCGGCAAGCGGTTCGGCCTCGATGAACCGCTGCCCAGCCTCCGCATGAAGGCGTGGCGCGACGGCCTCCAGGACGCCGAGGTCCTACGAATGCTCCGCGAGAAGATGAAGTGGAACGATCTCCAGCTCCGGAGCTTTGTCGGCCAGGCCGCCGGCCTCGACGGTTGGAAGGACGGCCGCGACCCCAAGGAAGACGCCCCGATAGTCACGTTCGCCGGGATGACGGCGGAGAGACTCGACTCGCTTCGGAGAGCAACGATTGCGGGGTTGTACGAGATGAAGTGAGAACTGGGGGCGCATCTGGATGGTTGCGAATTCTTCAAATCCTGCGTGCGATGCGATCTTACTGCAAATCAGTCTTAACATTCTGAACGCCGTGTTCTTTCAGTATGTGTTTGAGACCGGCCCTTACTCTTCTGTCTCCATTTAGATTTGCTGGGCCTGTTGATATGAACGCTCTCGATACAACTGAGTAAAACTCGATTGCGAAATTGCAGAGCCGCTCCATGGCATCATATGATGGACCGTCATTCTGTTGAAGACCGAACCCGCTTTCTCCGTGGGCCACCCACTTGTCGCGGAGAGTCTTGAACCTGTCCAACTCGTTCTGATACCTGGCCTTGAAATCGTTGAATGCCCCCAAGAGCGCCTTCAGCGTGCCATCCCCAACTGATCCGGAACCGTATTTCTGAACGAACGTGTTGATGCTCCCAGGATCAAGTACAGTTGGGTTCTGCTCAGCCAGGCTGCGAAGTACCCCGGGGATAGAATCAAGTTCGTATTTCGCTTCAGGCTCAAAGAGCTTGCACATGCTGAGCACAATTGTTTGCTGGCACATCATCTGCACAAAGCCGAAGAAGCTCGAACCCGCGCCCAACTTGTGTATTGCTTCCGCGTTAGCACTAATGAGGCAATCGATATCCAATTCCTGGCGCAACCGCCAGATGTTCTTGACCAAACCGATGTTCTTGTTGTCTGTCTTGGTGCCGATCATGCCTGCCATGGTGTTCCTAATCCTCTTCGTAATGGGTTGGCCCAGGCGCACGCCATGATCGATCACGTCGCGTGTCTGACGCGGAAATCACTTCACCACACCAAAGTAGTGTTCAAAGAACCTATCCGAGTCCACCGTCTCGGCGGCCGTGTGCGGTTTGTCGTCGCCATGTTCGGTGAAGATGGTCCAGCCCATCGTCGGCTCGGACAGCGACACCGTTACCTTGCCCTGGCGGTACTTGCACAGGTCCGGCTCAAAGATGCACGCGGCCGCGAGCGGGTCGTGGAAGGTGATCCGCTGCGCGTCGCGGAAGAATACCTCGGCGAAGTCCCGCACCGGCCGTAACGCCTTGGCGATGAAGCGTCGTCTGCACTCATCAGCGGCAAGCTGACATTTCATCGTCACGTCCAGGCCGTAGCTCACGTGGCGCGGCGGGCGGGCTTGCCGGCCGTTGAAGTACGCTATGGCCGTCGCGTGAGGGTCGTTGATCGCATTCCACTCCCCCTTCATCCGGTCAAAGAACTGGCCGCACATGAGCACCATGCCGCTCAGCAGCGGGCCGATCTCCGGGTCGGTGGCGAAGAGCAGTCCGGCATTGGTCAGCGGTCCGATGGTCAGGAGCGTCACCTGGCCCGGATTGGCGCGGATGGTCTGCCGAAGGAACTCGACCGCGGTGTTCTCCGGGAAATCCCGCCGGCGGTCCCAACTGCCCAGGGCGACCGCCTGGGGGGCCTTCTTCTGGCGGATATCCAGCAGCATCGCCTGCTGGCATCCGCTGTGGATGGGCACGTCGTCGCGCCCCACGTTGCGGCACATCGCCGAGACCATCTCCGCTCGCAGCGGCGCCTCGCCCGTCACCGTCGTCACGCCAAGCAGCTCGCACCGCGGCTGGCTGAGCAGATAGGCCAGGGCGACAGCGTCGTCGATGTCGGAGCCGATGTCAGTGTCGAGGATGACCTTGATCCTGTCGCTCACTGGCCCTCATCCTCGGCCGCGCCTTTGCGTTCGCCCGCGCTGCCGCGGCTCATGGCGATGACGCCCGTGCGGGCCAACTCGCGGATCCCGTACGGCCGGATGAGGTCCGTGAACGCCTCCAGCTTGTCCTCGGGCCCCGACAGCTCGATCATCATGCTGCTCCGCGACACATCCACCACCCGCCCGCGGAAGAGGTTGACGAGCTGCGCGACCTCGGTGCGCTTCTCCGGCACGACGTGGACGCGGACCAGCATCAGGTCGCGCTCCACGTAGCTGATGTTCTCGAAGTCGCGGACCTTGACCACGGTGACTATCTTGGCCAACTGCTTGCGGACCTGCTCCAGCACTCGGTCATCGGCCGTCACCACGATGGTCATCCGCGACAGGTCAGGGTCCTCCGTACGCCCGACAACGAGCGAGTCGATGTTGAATCCCCGGGCCGCGAACATGCCCGCCACGTGCGCAAGCACGCCGGGCTGGTTCTGAACGAGTGCGCTAATGACGTGTCTCATTGCTGTGTCCTGTTCAATCCTGTCAGTCCCATTCCTCCCATCATTCCCATGGGAATCATGGGAGTGATGGGAATGATGAAACAAGCGTCAGGCTAGCTTTCCCAGGTCCATTTCGTGCAGGCTCTTGCCGACGGCCACCATCGGATAGACGTTCTCCTCCGGCTCGACGATGCAGTCCACCACCACCGGACCGGGGTGCTTGAGCGCCTCGTTGATCCCGTCGGCCAGTTCGCTCCGCTCGGAAATCCTGATGCCGCGGGCGCCGAAGCCCGTAGCGACGGCCGCGAAGTCCGGGCACGGGTGATCAACCTGGCTGTAGCGATGGCCGTAGAACAGCTCCTGCCACTGCCGGACCATGCCCAGGTAGCCGTTGTTGAGCACGACAAACTTCACCGGCTGCTGGTATCCGACGGCGGTGATGACCTCGACCATCGTCATGCAGAAGCTGCCGTCGCCGTCGATATCTATGACCGTCGCGCCGGGGTTTCCCACCTGCGCGCCGATGGCTGCCGGGCAGCCGAAGCCCATCGTCCCGAGCCCGCCGGAGGTGATGATCTGCCGCGGCCGCCGCCAGCCGTAGAACTGCGCCGTCCACATCTGGTGCTGCCCGACGCCCGTGGCGATGATGGCGTCGTGGTTGGTAAGTCGTCCGATGGCGTCCACCGCCTCCTGCGGCTTTATGTGCCCGTCCGTCTCGTACTTGAACGGGTACCGCGCCTTCCACTTGGCGATCTTGTCCAGCCACGGCGAGCGGTCCTTCGGCTGGATGTACTCGATCATCTTGCCCAGGATGTCCCTGGCGTCGCCCACCACCGGGATGTGCGCCTCCACGTTCTTGGAGATCGAGGTAGGGTCGATGTCGATGTGGATGATCTTCGCGTTTGGCGCGAAGGTCTTCACGTTGCCCGTCACGCGGTCCTCGAACCGGGCGCCGACGGCGATGAGGCAGTCGCACTCCTGCACCGCGTAGTTGGCGGCCGCCGCGCCGTGCATGCCAAGCATCTGGAGGGCCAGCGGATCGGTCTCGTCGACGGCCCCGAGCGCCAGCAGCGTCGTGGTGACCGGAATCCGGCCTTTCTGGGCGAGCGCCCGCAGTTCGGCCGTCGCGCCGGACGATATCACGCCGCCGCCAACGTAGAGCACCGGTTGGTTGGCCGCGTTGATCGCCTCGGCCGCCATCTTGATTTGCCGCACGTGGCCGGCGACTCGCGGCCGGTAGCCCGGCAACTTCGGCGTAAGGTCCGGCTCCTCGGCCACTTTGGCGACCGTGGCGTCCACCGCGATATCGACCAGCACCGGTCCCGGCCGGCCGGTCCGAGCAATGTGAAACGCCTCGCGGATCGTCCGCCCGAGGTCCTCCACGCGCTTGACCAGGAAGTTGTGCTTGGTGATCGGGCGGGTGATGCCCGTCATGTCCGCCTCCTGGAAGGCGTCATTGCCGATGACCGCGCTGCGGACCTGTCCGGTGAAGGCCACCACGGGCACGCTGTCCATGTGGGCCGTCGCCAGGCCCGTCACCAGGTTCGTCGCCCCGGGGCCGCTGGTGGCAATGACGACGCCCACCTTTCCCGTGCTGCGGGCGTAGCCGTCGGCCATGTGCGCCGCCCCCTGCTCGTGCCGCGTCAGGATGAACTGGATCGGCGTCTTGTACAGCGCGTCGAAGATCGGCAGCACCTGGCCGCCGGGGAAGCCGAAGACCGTCTGGACGCCCTCGGCCAGCAGCATCTCGTGGAATATCTGCGCGCCACTGTGTCCAGCGTAGGAGCCGCCTTTCGCCGGTGTGCTTCGATTGTCCTTTGCCATGTTTGCCTCTACGAACTTACGCAGCGAATACTACCACAAAGCCATCGACCACCGCAGGGCCAAAACTCCACGATTCCCGAGAGCCTTCGATTGCGCCTATGCCTGGATCGGGGGGAGTTCACGCCCGCGGAACATTCTGAAGTGCCGGCCGCCGCGCGATCTGGACGTGCGCCGCGCAGCGACCTATCGTACAACGACAAGGGGTAGCCCGATGGCAATCCGGCCGGTGCGCGCACTGTCCGCCGTGGCCGCCAGCGCGGCCAAAAGCAACGCAAATTGTCGCACGGCCTTTGCCATGATTCTCCCACTCTACACGGCGTGGCCGCGGCTTGTCAACGGCCCGCCCGCGGATTTGCCACGGCCCTTCCTGGCGTTCCCGGCAGGCTTCTTCAGCGGCGGGATGCGGCCGGCCTTGAAGTGCTCGGCCATCTCCGCCAGTTCCGCCAGCGCATGCGCAAAGAACATCTTGTACCCTTCACAAAAGTGGTTGACCCGGCCCGGATCTGTCCCGATGGGGATATGGTGCTTGGGGCACCCGGAGTTGCAGAACCGCACGAACTGGCAGTCGCGACAGACAGCCGGCAGGCCGGTCTTCATGGCCGCGAAGTCGTCCAGCCGCGCATCGCGCACAAGCTCCGCCAGCGGGCGCTCCATGATGTTGCCGATCCGCCACTGGCGGTAAACGAAGTGGTCGCATGCGTACAGGTCGCCATTGAACTCCAGCACGTGCGCGTTGGCGCAGGTCTGGCCGTAGCAGCAAAGCGCGGCCGTGCCGTAAAGCAGCGTGTGGATGGTGTTGTCGATGAACCGCTCGCTCACCCGGCCGATGTCGCGCGTGGCCCACTGCTCGTAAACGTCGATGAGGAACTGGCCAAGTTGTCTCGCGGCACACGAGTAATCGGTCGGCGGGCCGTTGAAAGGATCCCCCTTACGCTCCAGCACCGGGATGAACTGGAGGTACTGGACCCCGCGGTTGACGAAATAGCGGTAGATGTCTCCGGCGTGCGGGGCGTTGGCCGAGTTGAGCGTCACGAGCACGTTGAACTCGACCTTGTGCTTGCGGAGCAGTTCCAGGCCGGCCCACGCGCGGTGGAACGTGGCCCCGCCGGCGTGGTCGCGCCGGAACGAGTCGTGCCACTGCGGGGTGCCATCAAGGCTTATGCCGACGAGGAACTCGTTGGCAGCCAGGAACTCGCACCAGGCATCATCAAGCAGCGTGCCGTTGGTCTGGAGGGCGTTGGTGACGACCTGGTCCGGCAGCCTGCAAGCCTTCTGAAGCTCGACCGCCCGCTTGTAGAAATCCATCCCGGCCAACAGCGGCTCGCCCCCCTGCCAGCCGATGTCGCACCGCACCGGCATGGCCGTCAGATACTGTCGGGTGAACGATTCGAGCACCTCATCCGACATCATCAACCCGCTCGGCGGGACGTCGGGGTAAAGCTCCCGCGGCTTGGCGATGTAATAGCAGTAGCGGCAATCGAGATTGCACCGCCCGCTGACGGGCTTGGCCATGATGTTGAAGCGCTTCTCGTCCTTCCGGCCGGGCATGGGGCCAAGTATAGCAGAACGGCAGCGACGAGGGGCGGGCGATTCACTGCATCGGTAAGGCTGCCCGTGCTCCGTGCAGTGCGAACCGCTACCGGAAACGGTTGACCTCCTCGTTCCCGGCCGGTATCCTGCCGGTCTATAATTCGTCTGACCCGGCGCGGTCTTTCCGCCATGTCCGCCGGGCGAGCTGCCTCAAGAGAGACAGTACTTCAAGGGACCGCATCATGCCTCCAGAGAAGAGCATAGTTGTCGTCGGCTCGATCAACATGGACCTGGTCGCCCGCGCGCCGCGGATGCCCGCGCCGGGGCAGACGGTGCTGGGCAACAGCTTCATGACCTCGCCGGGCGGCAAGGGCGCCAACCAGGCCGTCGCGCTGGCGAGGCTGGGGGCGCGGTGCAGGTTCATCGGCCGTGTGGGAACGGATGCGTTCGGCGAGCAGCTTTTGGCCGCCATGAAGCAGGAGGGCATCGACTGCACCGACGTGATGGCCACTCCCGAGGCCCCCACCGGCGTCGCCCTCATCATCGTCGACGCCAAGGGCGAGAACTCCATCGTCGTCGCACCGGGCGCGAACCACATGGTGACGCCCGACGACGTTTTCTCGCGCGAGGAGGCGTTCAAGCTGGCCGGCGTGGTGCTGCTCCAGCTTGAGCTGCCGCTGCCGACGGTGCGGGCGGCCATCGACGTGGCCCGCCGCAACGGGTGCAGGATCATCCTCGACCCAGCCCCCGCGCCGGCGACGATCCCCGCCGAGCTCTGCCGCGTGGACATCATCACGCCCAACGTCACCGAGGCCCAGGTGCTCACCGGCCGCTCGGCCACCGATGAGCGCGGCGACAAGCTGGTCGCCAGCGACCTCATAGAGCGCGGGGCGCAATGCGCGGTGCTCAAGCTGGGTGCTCGCGGGTCGCTCGTGGTGATGGCCGATGGGCACTTCTACACCGTGCCGCCATACAAGGTTGAGGTGGTCGACACGACCGCCGCCGGCGACGCCTTCACAGCCGCGCTTGCCATGGGCGTCGCATGCGGCAAGAGCATGCGCGACGCGGCCCGGTTCGCCAACGCGGCCGGCGCACTTGCCTGCACGAAGCTCGGCGCTCAGGCGTCCATGCCGACGCTGGATGATGTCAAGGCGTTCATGATCCGCGCGGCGGAGATGGAGGAGGGCTGAACGGTGAAAGCGGGAGTCTTCCTTGGCCAGCGGCGGATCGAGATTCAGGATGTCCCGGACCCCAAGCCGGGCGAAGGCGAGGTGCTGCTGAAGGTCCTGGCGTGCGGGGTCTGCGGAACGGATAATCACATCTTCGAGGGCGAACTGACAGATGGCGTCGAGCCGCCGGTAGTGCTGGGCCACGAGATCGCCGCGGAGATCGTTGCTGTAGGCGCCGGGGTGGAAGAGGTCGAGGGAAACCCGGCGTGCGCGGTTGACCCGGTGATCGGCTGCGGCCGGTGTGCGATGTGCCGAGCCGGCCGTGCGAACCTCTGCGCCAACCCGACGATCATCGGCTACAAGCTCAACGGCGGCTTCGCGCAGTACGTGGTCGCGCCGGCCGGCAAGATCATCCCGATGGACGACGACGTGACGCCCGCCGGCGGAGTGCTGTGCGAGACGCTGGCCTGCGTCATCAACGGCTACGACAGGCTGGGCTTCGTCGCCGGCTCGAGCGCGATGGTCCTGGGGGCCGGGACGGTGGGCTTGCTATGGGCGCAACTGCTCCGCCAGTCGCCTTGCGAGACGCTGCTCCAGACGGACATCGTCGAGTTCCGCCGCGAAAAGGCAGCCAAGCTCGGCGCAGACCGGGTCTTCGACCCCGCTCAGGATGACTTCGCGGAACTTGTCGAGTTCGAGTGTCCCGAAGGCGTGGACTTCATCGTCGATGCCACCGGCAACCCGGCCGCCATCGAGCAGGCCATGCCGCTCCTAGCCCGAGGCGGGACGTTCATGATCTTCGGCGTCTGCCCGCAGGGAAGCCAGGTGCGGTTCGACCCGTTTGAGCTGTACAACAAGCAGGCGCGTGTGATCGCCGCCAAGATGCCTCCCGGCACGCTCGACCGATCGGCCCGCCTGATCGGCGCGGGGCGCATCCCGTGCGAGGAAATCGTCACGGCCACGCTTGGGCTGGATGAACTGGCCAGGTCCGTGGCGGGGTTCAATGACTTCCGCGACAGCCAGGTCAAGGTCGCGATCGACCCGTGGGCATGAGCCAGCAGCGGAACGGGAAGTGTCAAGGGTGAGTGGTCAGGTCTTGACGACCGAACTCGGACCGTTGCGGATGCGGCTCCTGTCCGGCTCGCCAGAGCGATTGCACCTCGTGATGGCTCAGCGGCCGGTAGTGACCGATCTTCAGTCCGCGTTCGGAGACCGGTCCGATGGCGGCGCGCTTGAGGCGGCGGACCTTGTGGCCGATGCGGTGGAAGATGCGGCGGAGGACCTGGTTCTTCCCCTCGGCCGTGCGGACCTCCAACATTGAGCGTTCGTGGCCGCTGTGCAGCACCTTCACATGACAACGGCGTGTACGCCGGCCGTCGAGGATGACGCCGCTCTTGAGGAGGATGATCGCCCGCTCGTCGGGGCGGCCGTCGCACTCGACGACGTAGGTCATCTCCAGGCCAAGTCGCGGGTCGGTCAGGTGGCGCGTGAGCTGGCCGTCGCTGGTGAGGATGACAAGGCCGGTGGCCTCGTCGTCCAAGCCGCCGACGCAGTACACCCGCTCGCCGACCGCCGGCACCAAATCGACGGCCCGCGGGCGGCCCTGCGGGTCGCGCATCGTGCAGACCACGCCGTGAGGCTTGTTGAGCAGGAAGTAAACATGCTGGCGCGGCCGGCGGCGGATGGGACGGCCGTCGACGCGGATGTCATCCTGCTCTGGTTGCACGAAGCACGGCAACAAGGTGACGAGTCGGCCGTTGACCGTCACGCGACCGTCGACAATCATGTCCTCCGCCGCCCTGCGCGATGCTACGCCCGCTTCGGCCAGGACCTTCTGGATGCGAACCTTCTCCATCATCTCTCCGGCAGGCCGATCTCCAGCCAGGTGCAATTGGACTTGGCCACGATGGCCGGCCGGCGCATCGCCGCAGGCACGAGCAGCGTGTCGCCGGCCTTGAAACTCACCTCGCGCGGAGCGTCGCCTTCGTGGCTTGCGGCGCCGCGCCCCGCGATGATCATGATCGCCAGGCACCGCCCTTTGGGCAGGTATCGCGATTGACCGGCTCCCAGGTTCCGTCGCCAGACTGAGAAGTAATCTGTAGCCAGCAGACGACCTGCCCTCCGGCCGGGACATCTGTCGCCAGTCAGGCCAAGGCGGATGCACTGCATTGCCAGGTCCGTGTGAATCTCCCGGCCGCGGCCCCAGTCGGTGACGCGGTACGTCGTGTCGGACGGTGTCTGGACCTCCGCCAGCACAACGCCCGCCCCCAGCGCGTGTACGACACCGGCCGGTATATAGTGGAAGTCTCCGGCGGCCACGTCGATCCGCCGCACGAGGCCTTCCACGCTGTCCGATTCGACCGCCGCCCGGAAGGCCCGCCGGCTCACGCGCGGGCGAACGCCCTTGTATATGAACCCGCCGCGGCTTTCGACGATGTACCAGCACTCGGTCTTCATCGCCGCCGCGCCGCCGTCCCGAGATATGCGCCGCACGGCTGCGGCGTCCGGGTGTACTTGGAGCGAAAGAGTGTCGTTCGCGTCGAGGAACTTCAGGAGCAGCGGAAACCGGCCGTCGGGCGTCGGCTTGGCGTCGCCCAGGAGGTCGCCGCCGAACCGGCGCATCAAGCCGCCAACCCCACTGCCGGCCCGCGGCCCATTGGCCACGCGGCTGACGCTGCCGGGAAGGTCGGCCAGTTCCCAGCTTTCGCCGATTGCCCCGCGCGGCAGCCGCCGTCCGAACAGGCGGGCGAGGTTCCGCCCGCCCCAGATCGTCTTCTTGTAGATCGGCTCGAACCTAAACGGATATACGCTCATCGAGGCTCCTGGGGTTCGTAGGCATTCTATCGCCGCCGCCCTGCTTCCACCAGCAGACCAGACAGACCCGGTTGCTGGACCGTCGGTTCTTCAGGCGGCGTCAGCAATGCCCTTACTCCTGATGGGGGGATGCTTCGTCGCGTTTTCCGTGATTCTGCTCATTGATTCGCTGCCGCCCGCGTTCCTACGAATTGAACGTATGTTGCACGGCCTGATCGCTCGCCACGTCTGGGACGACGCTGCATGGTAGGCGGGGCGAAGTGGCACGTCAGCAACAGAGGAGTAAGGACATGGGGAACGGACCCGGCGATGCGCCGGCACTCACGCAGATGCTCGTCGACTGGCTCTGGGTGCCTCTCTGGGCGCCAACGGGCACGGCCGCCGGCATGGCAGTGGCTGTCGTCCTGGTCGCGGCGGCCCTATTTCGAAGGACCTATGCGGTTGCAGTCCTTTGCCTGGGGCTGGTATCATGGTTGGTCGTCCTCGCGTCGATATGCCTGCGTATCGAAGGAGGCTTCGGTACATACATCGCGTTCGTCCTCGGCTGCATGCTGCCAGCGCCCGGCCTGACAGGACTCCTGTTCCATTCGGCCAAGGCTGCGATCACGGCCGCCGTTTCGAGGTCCGCAGTGCGTGGAGCCGCCCGAGCAGAGGGCCATCCGGATTGGCCCTTGCCGGCCCAGCAGGCCCCTCGCATCGAGGCCGGCGACCTGTGCATCCCTGGCCATCAGGCCCGTTGATGAAAGGAGGCCTGGAGACTTGAGAGCTGCTCCTCCAAATGCATCCGCAGGCCCGCCGCACTTCGAGGCGATGGAACCGCGGCTGCTGATGAGCACCTCGCTGACGCCGCAGGTGATGGCCTCTGCAAGGGCCATCCCTATGCCGACGGCCGGGACCATTGCCATGTTTGGGTGGCTCAAGCCCGGCGGCCCGGCCGTCTACTCGCTCGTGATCGCGGGCAAGGGCCTGCTGACCGCAGACGTCCTGGCCGGTGGAAGCGGCATCGACCCCTACGTTCGAGTCTTCGACAACTGCGGCCAACTCATCGGCGCCAACGACAACGCATCCGCCGCTACCCTCAACAGCCGCCTCGCGGTCAATGTGGCCCAGCAGCAACAGTACTACGTGCTGGCCGGCGTCAAGGGCACAATAGCCGGCGCGTACAAGATGAATCTCACCGCGGCGCCGATCGACGACTTTGGCAATGCCCCCGTCAAGGCCGCGGCGTGGCGGCTGAACAGCAACGGCGCCGGGCAGGTCCTCGGTACAATCAACTACACCGGGGACGTGGACGTGTTCACGGCCGCCGCTCCGCTCACAGGCACGATGCAGGTCAGCATGTCCCGCTATGGGACCAACAACGTGCTCGACAGCGAGCTGGCAGTTCTCGACGCACAGGGCAATCTCCTGGCCACCAACAACGACAGCGGCGGCACTAGGAACGCCAAGGTGAGTTTTCGTGTTCAGTCCGGCGCCACCTACTACGTAGAGGCCTTCAGCCACAACGGCAGCACAGGCGCACACGCTCTGACCGCCAGCACCACGGCGACGCAACCCCCAGCAAACTCGATTCCCGGCCCCGCTCCCGCCATCGCCCCCGGCGCGGCCGTCGCGGGATACGTGGTCCAGACTGCCGACGGACTGCAACTCCTGGTCCTGGGCGCCGACGGCGCGGACACCATAACGATCTCCCAGACTTCCGGCGGCATCGCGCTTACCACCCCCGCCGGCTCGCAGGACTTCCAGGGAGCTTTCCTCAGCCTGGATGTCTACGGCTTCGGCGGCAATGACACCATCCGCCTGACCAATAGCCTCACCGTCGGCGCGGTCGTCCACTGCGGCAACGGGAACAACCAGGTCTTCGACGCCGGACGGGGCGCGGACACCCTCTACGCCGGCGACGGCAACTCGCTGCTTGTCTCCATCGGCGGAGGCAACGACACGCTGGTCGGCGGAGCGGGCCTGGTGAGCTTCTGGGCCGACTCGACGGATACGCTGCTCAACGTCACCCAGGCCGAGAGGAACGCCAAGTCGGTCCATCTGATCTCCGGCTTCTACCAGCCGTACACGACGAATCCGGCCGGGGCCGACTACGTGTCCACGACCATTGCCGGCCAGAGCCTTCGGGATCCGACGCTTGGCGCGGGGGCGACCGGATACCGCAACTTCTCCTCCAGCCCGCTGTTCGCCAACGGGCCGCAGTACAACGACATCCGCCAGGGATACCTTGGCGACTGCTATCTGCTGGCGTCGCTTTCCAGCCTGGCGACGACGGATCCGATGATCATCAACCAGATGATCACCTCCCTTGGCGACGGGACCTATGCGGTCCGGTTCTACCGCGGCGGGCAGGAGGTGTACCTGCGTCTGGACGGCGACCTGCCGGTGAACGGCTCATCCCTGGCCTACGCGCAGCTCAGTCCGCAGGGCGAGACGTGGGTGGCGCTGGTGGAGAAGGCATACGCCTACTTCCGCACGGGGGCCAATTCCTATCCCTCGATCGAGGGTGGATGGATGGGCACGGTGTACAACGAGGTGACCGGTGTGA
>JBHGBE010000010.1:0-88122 GCA_041946855.1 Phycisphaerae bacterium
TGGTCTCATGCTTCATATATCGGCGTTTTCGTTACATTACTTTTGCGAAACGCAATAAGCTCCCGCTCTGATGCCCGAGCCCGACTCACAACACGATCCCTACGCCGCACTGCGCGTCCCCGCGTTCCGCCGCTACCTTGTGGGCAGCCAGATAGTCGGCATCGGCACGAGCGCCCAGGGCCTGGCCATCGCGTGGGAGATGTACTCGCGGACCAACGAGCCGCTGGCCCTGGGGCTCGTCGGGCTCGTGCAGGCGATCCCGATGCTCGTGCTGACCCTTCCGGCCGGCTACCTGGCGGACATCTTCGACCGGCGCAAGCTCACGATCGTCAGCATGCTCCTGGCCTGCGTGTCGAGCCTGGGCCTGGCGACGTTCAGCTATCTCCGCGGCCCGATCCTGGTGATGTACGTCCTGCTGTTCCTGGACAGTTGCGCCCTGCGGCTGGGCTGGCCGGCGCGGAACGCGCTGCTGCCGCTGCTGCTGCCTCGCGAGGTCTTCGAGAACGCCGTCAAGTGGCGCACAAGCCTGGGCCAAATCAGCGGCCTGATCGGCCCGGCAATCGGCGGCCTCATCATCTCGTGGTCGGTGCCAGCGGCCTACGTGGTCGCCGCAGGCGCCGTGCTGGTGTTCGTCTTTCTGCTGCTGTCGATATACGTGCCGCCGTGCGAGCGGGCCGAGCCGGGGCGGATGCTCAGCCAGGTGGCCGAGGGCATCAGGTTCGTCTGGCGGAAGAGAATGCTCCTGGGAGCGATCTCCCTGGACATGTTTGGCGTCCTGCTGGGCGGGGCGACCTACCTGCTGCCGGTCTACGCCCGCGACATCATCGCTCCGGCCGGCGTGGGCCTGTCGCCCGAAGAGACGCTGGGCTACCTTCGGGCCGCACCCGCCGCGGGCGCGCTTGTGATGGCGCTCATTCTGGCGCACACCCCGCCCTTCCGCAGGGCCGGCCGGACAATGCTGCTGGCCGTCGCGGGCTTCGGAGTGGCGACCGTCGTCTTCGGCCTGTCCCGGAGCCTATGGCTCTCGCTTGCGATGCTCGCACTGACGGGCGCGCTGGACAACATCAGCGTCGTCATCCGCCACACGATGGTGCAGTTGGGCACGCCCAACGAGATGCGTGGCCGTGTCTCGGCCGTCAACGCCATCTTCATCGGCAGTTCCAACGAGCTCGGCGGCTTCGAGAGCGGCACGGTCGCCCAGATATTCAGCCCGGTCGTCAGCGTAGTCTCCGGGGGCATCGGCACGATTGTGATCGTCCTTGCCTGGACGGGCCTGTTTCCGAGTCTTCGCAAGGTGGGCCGATTGGCCGAAAGTGAACATCGAACAGAAGGAAGCCATCTATGAGGATCGACATGCGGTACAAGAGAGCATTGCATCTGGCGACAGCATGCTTCGCGTGCGCTATGGCGCTGGTGGGCTGCACGTCGCCGGAGGGCGGCACGTTCGTGACGGCCGACCTGAGCAAGGACTTGTCTACTGACATCAACAAGGTCGAGAAGTGACGCCAGGACGCGTTGCCCCGACAGACAGGGGAGTCTAAGATCGTTCCGCGCACCGGCGGCGCCGCCGGGAAAGGAGCGATTGTGACACCTCGCATCATCGTATTGGCGGGAGCTTTAGTGGCAATGGCAACCGTTCTTGCAGCCGTCGGCCGTGCCGCCGGTGCTGAGGGAATCATCGATGTCAAATGGGAGTCCGTCGGCCCCGGCGGCGGCGGGGGGCACATGTACCCGGCCATCAGCGCGGCCGACCCCAACATCATGCTCTTCGCCTGCGACATGGGCGGCATCTATCTCTCGCTCGACGGCGCGAAGTCGTGGCGGATGCTGCCTGGCCAGATCGTCCGCCGCCTGTCCGCGCCGGCCGGCCTGCACCCCACAAACGGCGACCGCATCTACCTCATCTGCTTCAACGGGCTGTGGGCCAGCTTCGACAGGGGCAGGACCTGGCAGCGGACCATCGGCGAGGGCGAGACGCCTCGCCAGCCGCAGTACGGCGGGGCGGGCATCTTCTTCGACCCAGCCAAGCCGGACACCATGTACGCCGTCTTCTCTCTCTACGCCGGCGAAAAGGGCTCGCGTGTGATGCGCAGCGACGACGGCGGGCGGAAGTGGTCCCGCGTCGAGAGCTGGCAGACGACCGCGCCGGCGGCGGCGATCTTCATCGACCCCACCAGCCCCGCCGATGCGCGAACCGTTTACACGATGGCCACGGACGGCGTGATGCGGACAGCCGACTGGGGCAAGACGTGGACGACGCTCAAGGAAGGTCTGCCCGCGGGGAAGCTTACGGGCTTTGCGGCCGCGTGGGACGCAAAGGGTGGCAGTGCCTTCTACGCCTCCGTCGCCCCCAGCGAGGCCGGCGGCAAGTACGTCGGCGGCGTGTACAAGTCCACCGACGCCGGCAAGACGTGGACCGAGTCGAGCAACGGCCTGTATCGCGAACTGGTCAAGGGCAGGCGCGGGCTGATGCAGTATAGCGGCCTTGCGATGGGCGCCGGCAACCTGGACCTGGCCTACGTCATCGCCGATGGCGTCAACTCCAACGCGCCGGGACAGGACCGGGCCGTCTGGCGGACCGCCGACGGCGGCAAGACCTGGGCGTGCGTCAGCTATGGCCGGCCGCAGTGGAAGGAGTGCAACGTCGATCCCGACTGGATGAGCCTGGACCTCGAGGGCGGTTGGGGCTGGAGCGGCGGGCCGGAGGAGCTCGTCTGTTGCTCATCACGGCCGGAGATCGCGTTCTTCACCAACGGCGGCAACGGCTACATCACCACCGACGCCGGCAAGCGCTGGTCGGGCATGTTCACCACGAAGGCGGAGTTGCCCTTCTATCGCGGTCGTGGGGCCGAGGTGCTGACGTGCTACCAGGTCTACGTTGACCCGCAAGATAAGCCGCGGCGGTGGATCACCTATACCGACATCGGCCTGTTCACCAGCAAGGACGGTGGGTCGAGCTGGGCCTACGCCGCCAAGGGCTGCCCCTGGTCCAACACCTGCTACGAGCTCGCGCTCGACCCGGCCGTGCCGGGCAAGGCCTGGGGCGCATGGTCGAACTTTCACGACCTGCCGCACTTCAAGATGCTCTCGCAGGATGTCGCCAAGTCCAATGGCGGCGTGGCCGTCACCGAGGACTACGGCATGACCTGGAAGTCCGTCGGCGCAGGCGAGGGCGGCCTGGCCACTTCGCGCGGCTCATGCACGACGGTGGTCATCGACGCCGACAGCCCCAAGGACTCGCGCACACTCTACGCCGGCTTCCTGAACCAGGGCGTGTTCAAGTCCGTCGACGGCGGCAAGACGTGGAAGGACGCGAGCAAGGGCCTGCCGGAGCCACCGCGGCGGAACGTCTGGCGGCTTGTCAGGCACGCCGATGGCACGCTCCTGTGCGCTGTCACCGCGAACTTCCCCGGCGGCAAGCACGTGGCGGGGGGCCTCTTCGTCTCGACCGATGGTGCGGCAAGCTGGAAGCCGCTCGGCGCGGACCAGCCGTTCGACTGGATATTCGGCCTGGCCGTTGACACCAGATCATCCAAGACGATCTACGTATCCTGTTTCGAGGTGCCCCCGCAGGGCGACCCGGCTCGCGGCACGCAGGTCCCGTGGGGGAAGGGCAACGGCCATGGCGGCGTCTACAAGTCCGCCGACGGCGGCGCGACGTGGGCGAAGATCCTCGACCGGCCGTACTGCTGGGACGTCACGTTCCACCCGAGGAATCCCGACACGATCTTCGCCTGCACGTTCGCCGACGGCCTCTACCGCAGCACCGACGCCGGCAAGACGTTCGTTCCGCTCGCCCAGCCGCCGTTCATCTGCACGCATCGCGTGACGGTCGAGCCGGGCGACGATAGCACAATATGGGTCACGACTTTCGGCGGCGGAGTGTGGAAGGGCAAGATCACGGAACCGCCGAAGTAGATGACAATAAATAGGGACTGTCCCTATTTATCGTGCCTCCGCACGCCACTCGATCCGCACCTCGTGCGGCGGACCCGACACACCGAAGAGGTTCACCGCGCGGAACGTGAAGCGGTTCATCTCCTTCTTCAGCGGAAGCTCAACCTGGTCCTCGCAGTCGGTCCACTGGCCGTCGCCCGCCTTGACCTGATAGCTGCGGATGTTCGGCGTGAACGAGTTGAGCGTCACGGTCGCCTTCTCGCCGGAGAGCTTGACGGCCGAGGAGATGACGTTCGGCGTCCACTCGATCCACGAGCGGTTGGGCGTGGCGATGAGGTAGGGGGTCTTCAACGCCCAGTGGGGCTTGCCGTCCCGCAGCCAGGTGTTCTCGCGGAAACGCTGGTCGTCCAGCATGACCAGCGTCGAGCTGCGCGCGGCGGGAGTGTGCGTGAACCAGTTGGTGCTGGTTTCCCAACTGCACCAGCGGTATGTCTCCGGGCTGACCTCCCAGTCGTTGAACTTGTTCCGCGGGCCCTTGCCGTCGGGCCCGAAGCAGGCCTTGACGGACTTGCCTCCGTCCGCCCAGACCTCGTCGCGAATCTCCAGCGCCGACAGCGGCACGCCGTCCTTCTCGAAGTGCAGGTCATACTTGGCGTCGATGAGCACCCACTTGGCAAACTTGTTCACCCATACCTCGTTGACGCCGTGGTGCCCGCCCCGCTCCTTCGTGCCCGGCCCGCAGCCCAGCCGCCGCGTCACGTAGCCGTAGCTGTTGAGCACCGCGTGCTGCACGATGCTCGTGTGCGCGCAGTGGAAGCCGCCGCCCTTGAGCGCGGCGTCCATGATCGCGAACGCGTCCATCTTCGTCGGCGTGGGGTTGTCGTTCTCGATGCGTATGTTGGACGCGATCCAGTGCCTCAGCAGCAGGATTCGCTTCCACTCGTCGCTCTCGCCTTTGACCACGTCATCCAGCTTGTATCGCGCGCGGAGCTGGGCCATTCGCGGGCTGTGGAAGTCCTCGAAGGCCGGGAAGAGCTCGTTGGGGCAATACCGCGGGTTCTTCGTCGGCACGACGACGAACTCGCCGCCCGCCGCCGTCGAGATGAGCATCTGCGACATGCCTACCGCCAGACCAGCCAGGAAACCGCTCATGGGCATCTCCTTGCGAGCCGCGTGAAGACCGTCGTCCGCAACGCCTTCATGCATTGGCCATTGACATTCCGCCAAGCCCGGCGCGATGTCAAGCCTGTGGCCAAGCCGGACGCCGGCCGGCGGCGGCACTTCATCTTTCAGGATGGGTTAGAGGTACATGAGCAAATCTATCGAGGTTCCGAAGACGGCCGATGCGTTCTCGCAGTCGATCCTGGATTATCTGTCGTTGGGTGTGGAGGCTGCCCGTGCCCGTTTCAACCCGGACAGCGGCAAGTTCCTCGCTGAAAACGGCGGCTGGGCCGTCACCAACCAGGACGTGATCTACCCCCTGGCCCTGCTTTGCGTCACGCCGGGCAGCAGGCACTGCGGCAGCCAGGACATTCTCGACATGGCCTTTCGCGGCGGCGACGCCCTCCGCGACTGTCAGGACGACTGCGGCCAGGTCGAGTTCGTCAAGCCCGACGGCAGCCGTTGGGGCAAGACCTTCATGTGCTGGTCGATGTACCACTGGCTCCAGGCTTACGACCTGCTGCGCGACCGGCTCGACGCCCGGCGCCGCCGGCGTTGGGAGGACGGCCTGCGTCTTGCGTACCTCGGCGTCATGGACGAGCTTGGGCCGGAGCCCCGTATCCACAATATCCCTTGCTGGCACGGGATGGGGCTGACGCGCGCCGGGACGCTGCTGGGCGAACCGCGGATGCTGGAGGCGGGGCGCATGATCATCCACCGGATTGTGGCCACGCAGGACCCCGACGGCTTCTGGCCCGAAGGCGGCGGGCCGACGACTCATTACAACCTGGTTTATGTGCATGCCGCGGGCCTCTACTACTGGTTCACCGGCGATGAATCGGTCCTGCCGGCGCTGGAGCGGGCGACGGACTTTCACCTTGCCTTCACATATCCCGACGGTTCGCCTGTGGAGACAGTGGATGGCCGCGTCCGCCACCACGGCCACGTCGCGCTCATGGGCCTGCCGGGCTTCGCGCCGTTTGACCGCGGCAGGGCATACATCCGCTGGATGGTGGACATGGCCCGCCGCCATGACCCGGCCGGGGCCTTGGTCCCTGCCCTCGTGGATGTCTACCGCTACTGCCCCAAGGACCAACCCGATGCACAAGCACCCCAGCAGCAGACTCAGTACGCCCATGTTCACCACGGCCGTGCGATGGTCCGCCGGGAAGGCCCGTGGTTCTACTGTCTCAGCGGATACCTGACGGCTACCGCCTCCCTTGCTTCGCAGGTGCGGAACCGCTGGTACCTGGACCGCCAGAACTACCTGGGCGTCTGGCACGAGCGGGCTGGGCTGGTAGTCGGCGGGGGCAACTCGCGCGGGGGGCCGCAGTTCAGCACGTTCGAGGTAGTTCAGGGCAGGACCATCCGCATCCAGGCCGACTCCGCCGAACTGGATTACAAGGACGGCCGCGACATGTTGCGCCTGACGTACGGCCCGGTTGTGTGCGAGGTTGCCGTCAGCTTGCTTGACGGCGGAAGGATGGCCGTGTCCTTCCGCGCGCTTTCATCCGGGGCGGCCGCGCGCGACGGCGAGGGGACGGTGCGGGCGAACTTCAGTCTGCCGAACCTTGCAGGCAAGGCCCTCTCCGGGCCATGGCGGCCCGATGCGGCGGTGCTGGACCCGCTGGCGACGCAGGAGCTTGGCTGGCCGGCCGGCACGGCCGATTCCCAGCGGCGCCTTCATCTTGGCGCGCTGCGCATCGATTTCCCGCCGGACAGCGAGTTCTCATGGCCGGAGTATCCGTTCAATCCCTATGCGGTGAACAACGTTGCCTCGCCTGGGGCGGCGGTGGGCGTCATGACCACAACGCTGGCCGTCGGCGGCGAGCCCAAGACCTTCGTCCTGAGCGTAGAGGATGGCGCATGATCATCGACATGCACGTCCACCACCGCCTGGGGCCGGAGGCGCGGACGGATTTCGCGGCCCTCGAACGCCTCAAGCGCCTGGCCGCGGCCGTGGGCATCACGCGGCTGTGCCTTCTTGGCAACGTGTTCCGCTACGGGATTCGCGCCAATCGGGAGCAGATTCAGCGGATCAATGATTCGACGATTGAGATGGTCCGCGGCAGCCCGGATTGCGTCAGCGGCTTCGCCTTCATCAACCCAGCCCTGAGCGCCGCGGACGTGCGGCAGGAGATTCGCCGCTGCTCGCGCGAGGGCCTGTCGGGAATCAAACTGGAGATCGACCTCAACGCCCGCGACCGGCGGATGAGGCACGTGATGGCGACGGCCGCCGACCTTGGCCTGCCTGTCCTGCACCACGCGTGGTACAAGACGCAGGAGAAGTATCCGCACGAATCGAGTCCTGCGGATGTGGCCAACCTGGCCCGCCGCTTTCCGGCCTGCACGATCATCATGGCCCACGTTGTGGCGGCCGGCGTCCGGGGCGTGCTGGACGTGGCCGACTGCCCCAACGTCCTGGTTGACACCTCCGGCTCTCAGCCTGTCGCCGGGATGATCGAGTACGCCCTGGCCGTCCTGGGCGCCGAGCGGCTGGTCTTCGGCAGCGATGTGCCCGGCAGAGACTTCGCCTGCCAGCTTGGAAAGGTGCTCGGGGCAAGGATGAGCCAGTCCGACCGCCGGAGGATCCTGTGCCTCAACGCCCGCCGGCTCCTCAAACTCCAGGGGAGGGCGGCATGATCATCGACGTAAATGTCTCACTGGGCGTTTGGCCGTTCCAGCGATTCCAGATCCGCACGGCCGCACAACTGGACCGGCGCCTGGCGAGCCACGGGATCGGCCAGGCGTGGGTCTCGTCGGCCGAGGCGATCCTGCAACCCGACGTGGATGGGTGCGATGAGGAACTGTATTCCCGCCTCCGGCCGTATCCGCGGCTGAGGATGGTCAAGACGCTTAATCCGGTCCTTGCCAACTGGCCCGCGAGCCTGGACAGGTGGTCCGGGCGCGGCGTGGACGCCGTCAAGGTCCATCCAGGCTATCATCAGTACTCGCCGGCCTCGCCGGCGGCTTGCGAGTTGGCCCGCCAGGTCGCGGCCCGGCGCATGACGCTGCTGGTGCAGATGCGCGTGGAGGATGAGCGGGGCATGTATCCGCCGCTGCACGTCAGGGGCGTGCCCGTTGATGAACTGGTGAAGCTGGCCGGCGCGGTTCCGGAGGCGTCGATCATCGCCTTGTGCCCATATCTCCGCGAGGCTGTGGAGCTGGTCAAGAGGACGCGCAACGTGCTGGTGGACCTGGCCTTCATCGAGACCTGCGACACACTCAGGACTTTCCTCCGCGACGCGCCGGCCGGGAGGGTGGTCTTCGGTTCGCACACGCCGTTTCTTTGCACGGGGGCGGAGTTGATGAAGCTCACGGCCGCCAACGCACGCCGGCAAGACTTGAAGATGGTCCGCGAGACCAACGCCCGCCGGCTGGTCCAGCATCGGCAGGTTCGACTGGCATGAGGACTGCTGAGTTCATCCTATGTGTCGTGTGTGTGGCCGTGCAATCCATTGTGGCCGCCAGGGCGGCCACAACGGCGCCCGCCGCCACGCAGGCCGCCGTTGCCCCTGATCCCATTGAGAGCGCTTGTCAGGCACTCAAGAAGCTTGTCGATGACTCGCCGGGGCGAGCGGATGTGGCAGTGGACGCACTGGGGAAGATCCTGGCAAGGACGAGCGACTACGCCCGCATCGAGCGGGGCGCGTACTGGCAGGCATACGCCGCCGAGAGGCTGCTGGCGATGGAGGGCTGCGGCCAGTTGGCGCGGGGCGGTCCGCAGCACCTTGCCGCACTCAAGGCCCTGTACGCCCTACGGCGGGACGAGGGGAGGAACTGGGAGGCCCACAAGCTGCTCGTGTCAATCGAGGGCCTGGTGGGCGAGGATCGCTGGTGCAAGATTCAGCGGGCGGAACTGCCGGCGCGGATGGGCCGCCGCGACGAAGCACAGCGCCTGTACCGCATGGTCGTCCCGGGCGGCAACGAGATCGTGCTCCAGGAGCGAATCCAGCAGGTGCTGTCGATGCCGCCGGACGTCCAGCCGACCTTCACCCGGAAGATGGACGTGCTGGACAAGTGCGCCCTGCTCGACCGGGCCGCCGACGCCGATCGGGCGGCCGTGGTCGACGCCATCCTCCGCCTGGACTCACGGAGCGACTCGACGATCGGGCTGGATAAGCTGCGAGTCGCTTCCGTCTGGTCGTGGCTGGACCGGCGGCTGACCTCGTTGGAGAAGGACCCCCTCGCGGCGCTCGCGTCCGCGCAGGAGCAGCAGGCGGCCCTTCAGCCGCCGGCCTCGGCTGGATTTCAGGAGGCGACGGCCTTCTTCCGCCGCTTTCCCTTGGCCGCGACTGCCCACAAGACGCTGCTGGAGGCGGCGGAGGACCAGCTCCGCCAGGGGCGATCTGGGCTTGCACTGAGGGCTTTCCGCGATGTCCTGGACCACTCCGTCGATCCGGCGATGCGCGGCCGGGCACAGGTGGGCGTCTGGCTTGCCATGGCGCAGGATGGAAGGCAGGCGGAGGCACTGGCCGAGTCGCTGGCCTCGGCATCCGACGATTCGTATCCCTGGCTCGGCGGGCAAGCCACTGCTCGTACGATTCGGCAGCGGCTCGATACGGGCCCCGGCCTTCCGGCGAGCCGGCCGGCCGCCCCTGGGCCGGGCAGCATGGACTTTCGCGAACTCCGCCTGCCGCCATGGCCCGCCTGGACGCTGGCCGCCCTTGGCGACATCCCGCGGCAGACTATCGCCACCTTGCCTTGCGCGGGATGGTTAGTCGAGAATGGAGGTCGCCTCATCGTCGCCGGCCCCAGGCTGCTGGCCTGCTACGGCCGCCAGCGCGATGACCCGCTGTGGACGGCGGCGCCGCGCATCCCCGAGGGGCTGATGGGTTCCTTCTTCTCCGAGCCGGAGTCGCCCAAGTACAGGGCCGTGCCCGGAGACGTCGTGCCTGCGATTGCCGAGGCCAAGGTCTTCGCCAGGTGGGGCCAGGACCCCGTAGGACGCTACTGCAAGGCCCTGGCGGCGTTCGACCTGGACACCGGCCGGATGGTCTGGTCCACCGATGGCCTGCCCGACTGGAAGGACACGTGGCCGATCAACGACCCGGTGGTCTGGCAGGGACGGCTGTACGTCCTGACGGCCCAGAAGGGGCCCCTGACCGCGCTGCCGGTGGCGCTTGTCTGCGCCGATGCCGCGACCGCGAAGGTGATCTGGAGGCGGCCGCTGGCGGTGCAGGACCCCTCCGCGCGGGGGCGTTACAGCTACGCGCATTTCGGCAATCCGGTGGCCGTGCGGGAGGGCGCGGTGTACGTCTGCTCCAACCTGGGGTTCGCCGCCAGGTGCGACGCCCGCGACGGCGTGCTGGAATGGGCGTTCACATACCAGCGCGACTGCCTGACCGAGCACAACGGTCAGTACATCACGCGGCGGATGGGCGCCGCTCCGATCATCGCGGGCGACCTGGTGATCTTCGCGCCGCGGGACCGGCAAGGCGCGTTCGCCCTGGACCGGGGCACGGGCGAACCGCGGTGGGAGAACGCGTTCACGCCCTCCGAGCGGGCCTTGGGCGAGGCCGGCGGCCTGATTCTGTTCAAGGACGGGCATATCGTGGCGGGCGTCCAGGCGGCCACCGGCAAGGTTGTCTGGGACCGCCGCGTTGATGAGGAAATCCTGCCTCAGTCGGCCGTCAGCGGCTCGACGGCGCTGGTGGCGACGCGGTCGACGGTGTATCAACTGGACGCCGCGACAGGGGCCATCAAGGAAAGGCTCGCGTCGGGAGCGGACAGGGCGCTGATGGGCCTGTCGACCTATGGCGACCGTCCGATTGTCATCACGTCGCGATCCGTCGCGCCGGCAACGGGGCCCGCGCCCGAAGCAGTTGCAGTGGCTGCCGCCCCAACGGCCGCCCCGACAACCGGGCCGGACGGAGTTCCTCCGCCGATGGTCGAGGCCTGGCGCATCGTCCGCCCCAGTCCGCGATTGCTCGTCCCGCCGCCGGAGGCCGCCATTGGCGACAAGGTCTTCCTGCTGACGGATAGCATCCTGGAGTGCGTCTCGGCCGGGCCGAAGATCGAGGTCCGATGGCGGCGCCTTCTCGAGCCGGGCTTCCAGGTGACGTGGGCCCCCGGGCGGCTGCTGCTGATCTACGATCGGCGGGTGGTCTCACTGAATCCCGCCGACGGCGCGGTCCAGTGGGACGTTCAGGTGCCGTTCTCCGTCAAGCAGTTCAAGTCCCGCGCGCCGTGGCTGGTCCTGGCGGAATACGAGCCGGTCTTCCGCAGCATGGGCCGGCACACGGGCGTCATCAACGTCGATACCGGCAGGCTGCTGTGGGACAGCCGCTTCATCCGCGCCGTTGGCGGAGACAGCGTCCACGACAGCTTCAGCCACATCGAGTGGGAGGGCCAGGACCTGCACCTCTTCGGCCCGCGAATCGAGAGGGGATCGGCCCGCCAGGTGATCTGCCGCCCGGCCGACGGCTTGGTCCTCAAGGCCGGCAGGGATGCTGCCGGGACCATCCACCCACGGATGAACTACTACGAGGACCGGATGAGGTCCGTGACCGAACTGGCCTATGAATCGACCGAGACATCCGGCCCGTGGTTCGTCGCACATTTCGCCAGCAGCGACCGCCAGACGCAACGTACCAACATCCTGCGCCTGGATGAGCCGACCTACGAGCTGGTCATCCCCAATCGCGCGACAATCAGCGGCGATTTCGTCTACGACGCCGCCGGCAACGCCCTGAACCGGACCTACTTGCCCACCAAGGGCAGGACCACCTACTTGGTCCCCATATCGGCCCAGGACCTGGGGTCAGGCGGAGTGGTGCTCCACCACTGGGAACGGGGCAAGAGCATCATGGTCCTGTCGGGAATCATCAGGCGCAGGATATCGGCGGGCGGGGGGATCTTCCCATCGGCGCTGCGCCTGGATGCGTTCGACCTCGACGGCGGCAGGCATCTTTGGCGGCAGTCACTGCCCGACGCCATCTACAGTCTGACATACTCGGTCAGGGACTGGGGCTTCCGTGACGCCGTGGCGGGGACGCAGGCGGCGTCGGTACACGACGTGCTATTCATCGCCGACCCGCGCGGCCTTCAGGCGTATGTGCCTGGCACGGCGGGCGCGGCGCAGTCCTACGACCGTCCCAAACTCCCCGTTCCAAGGCGCAGCGACATCGAGGTCGACGGCGCGCCTGATGATTGGGCCAACCAGGCGCCGATCGCCTGCGTCGGACCGGGCGGCAGCGGGGCCGGGCTGTACCTGTCGCGCGATGCGCACGACCTCTTCATCGCCATGTCCGCGCCGGCGGACGGCCGGGGCCCGTTCATGGGCAGGAGCGACTTCAGCGGCGGCGACATGATCGAGATCAACCTCCTGGGCGGGACCACGTACAACTACTCCTGCCTGATCGGCCTCGACGGCGCCGGCAGGCTCGTCGTGGGCAACCTGGGCGACGCGAGCGCCAACAAGGACTATTACATTGCGCTGTTCGACGAACTGCCGCGGCTGAACCGGCCCGACGGCGCACAGTGCGTGGTCCGCTACGACGCCATCGGCCGTCGGATAGTGTGCGAATTGAGCGTCCCGCTGAAGTACCTGCTGCCGGAGCGCCCCGACCCCCGGAATACGAATGTCGCCTTGTCCGTGGCGGCATGGGGCGCCTCCGCCTCGTGCATGGTTCGTCCGAGGGCCGTCTGGCGAGGCATCCTGGACCTGCCGCAGTCAGGCGCGGACGCCGGCGCTCCACGCAGGCCCGCGCGGTCCTCGCCACGGCAGTAGCGGACGCCAGGCGGGGAAAGGAATGGCGGGGGCTACTTGCCCAGCGGGAACTTCTGCCCCGTGAGCTTCTCCATGTTCCTCGGGATGTCGGCTGAACGCATGAACGGCGGCAGCGGACCGGCCGAGGACATGATGAACGCGGTGCTGTTGCTCCTGTTCAGCCCGCCGTGCGTCGAGGCGATGTTCACCGCCCCGGCGAACCCCGATGAGCCGGAGTAGAACCGGTCCTCCAGCGAGATGATCACGTCGGGGGTGTTCTGGACGATCCCGTGGTGAGCGCGCCAGAGCCGCTGTAGGGCGTCGGGATAGTACGCATCGTAAGTGGCCGCCAGGAGTTGGTCCTCGTCGTGGAAGCCCTCGCCGTCCGGCTTGAGCTTGGCGAGGGCCTCCTTGAGCTTGAGCGGGTCGCCGGAGATCGCATCGTACCTGAACCGACCGTTCTTCTGGCTGACCCGGCCTCTGGCGCCGCCGCGGCCGAGCACGGTGACCGTCTCGCTGTCGGCGTAGCTGGCGAGCTCCACGCCGTCGGCCGCGATGAGATCGGCCGCCAGCGGCGCGGCCTCCTCGGCCGTGAAGGTCGAGAACGCGGCATACGTCTCCAGTCCGAAGCGGATGTACGCCACGTCGCGGGACTTCTTGAGGCTGTCCTCCACGCGCCAGCCCTTGGCGGCCAGGTACCCCTCTAGCGGTATTCGCGTCGCGGGCGTGTAGCTGTGCCCGTGATCGGCGAAGATTGTCACCTTCACCTTGCCGCCCGTCTCCCACACCGCCTGGTTCACGAGCCGCTCGACCTTTTCCAGGCAGCGGACCTGCCCAGCCGCGCCGTACCTGGTTCCCACGGCCGCCGAGCTGACGTAGTAAGCGATGACCTCGCGCGTCTGGTCCTTGTCAAAGAGGCGCATCGAGTCGTTGATCTCCTTGCCGAAGACGCCTTCGGGGTAGAGGTAGCCGATGGCGTCCCAGATCTTGCTCGCGCGATACTGGAGCTTGCGGTCGTACGGCTCGTTCTCCTCGTTCATGTACGCCGCGGACCCGCCCTCGACCCGCATGGTCTTGCGGTTGAAGTATTCCGCCTCCATTCCCCGGCAGGGGGGAAGCCCCAGGGCGTCCTCGATGGCCAGGTCCGTCAGCGTCGGATACGGCGCGATCACCCGCGACGGGTGATGGCAGATGCGGAGGTGGCCCAAATCGTAGAACGCGCTGACGACATCGTACCCGAAGCCGTCCAGGATGAGCACCAGGTGGCGGCACTGCGACATCGGGATCGAGTCCAGCTCGACGAACTCGGTTGGCTTGCCGCCGCCGGTGCGGTCGTAGCCGACGCGGTCTATCCGCCCCGCGGAATCGGCGAACATGAAGAAGTCCGCCTTGCCGCCTTCCTTGGTGGCGTAAGCGGCCATCGCCCCCGCCGACTTCGCGGCCTCATCCAGCGACTGCGCGGGGAAAGTCACGCCGCCGCAGCCCGTCAACGAGACTGTAATCAGTAATCCGTATATCGTAAGCAGGTGTTGATTCATCTGATTGGACCGCATCCTCTCCGGGGCATTTTACAAGTTACTGATTACGACTTACAATCCGTTCGTGAAAGCGATCTTCTACAATCCCTCGCCCGCCGGCTGGGTGGCCTGCCAGTTGCTCAAGCGATTCTGGCGCGGCTGCCTGCTGACGGGCCTCAACGGCCTGACGCTCCGCCAGACCCCCGTGCCCGAGCTTCCCGGCGACGACTGGGTCCGCGTGCGGACGCTTCTTGGCGGCTTATGCGGCACAGACCTGGCGATCATCGCGCAGAAGCAGCGCCCGGACTCCATCCTCCAGGCGTTCAGCTCCATGCCCATGATGCTGGGCCACGAGAACGTCGCCCTCGTCGAGGATGTCGGCCCGGCGGCCGATCCATCGTGGCGCGGCCGGCGGGTCTGCGTCGAGCCGACGCTCGGTTGCACGGCCCGCGGCATCGAGCCGCCGTGCGAGCGGTGCAGGGCGGGCCAGTTCGGCGCGTGCGAGAACTTCGGCGCATCCGGCGCGGGCCGGTACAAGCTGCCGGCCGGCACTTCCATCGGCTACAACAGCCGGACCGGCGGGAGCTTCGGCCCGTTCTTCGTGGCGCACCTCAGCCAGCTCGTGCCCGTGCCCGAGGGCGTCAGCGACGAGGCGGCCGTGCTGACCGACCCGGCCGCGTGCAGCCTTCACGCGGTGCTCCGCTGCGACCTGTCGGACGCGAGCCGCGTGCTGGTCTACGGCGCGGGAGTGCTGGGACTCGGCGTCATCGCCGCGCTGCGGGCCGTCGGCTTCGCCGGGAGGATCGACGCCCTCGACACGGCCGGCTATCTCGAGAAGCTCGCCCTCAAGATGGGCGCGAGCCAAATGCTCCGGTTGCCGTCCAAGGGCCCGGCGCGGTTTGAGGCCGTCGCCGCGCGGACGGGCGCGACCGTGCAGAGAGTGCGCTTCGGCAACCTGATGCTCTCCGGCGGCTACGACGCGGCCTTCGACTGCGTCGGCTCGCCCCAGTCCATCCAGGAGTGCCTCAAGTGGACCCGCGCCCGCGGACAGATGGTGATGGTCGGCACCGGCGACGGCATCGGCGCGGACCTGACGGCGATCTGGTTCCGTGAGCTGACCGTCCTTGGCGCCTACGGCCGGCAGTTCGAGAACACCGCCGCCGGGCGGATCGGCACGTACCAGCTCGTCCACAAGTTCATGGCAGAGGGCAAGCTGGACCTGGCCTGCCTGCTGACCCACAAGTTCCCGTTCGTGGAGTATCGCAAGGCGTTCGCGGTCTCGCTCGCCAAGGCGCGGCACCAGGCGGTCAAAGTCGCGCTGGACTTCAGGCAGTAACTGACATGATCACTTGAGCATTGAGTGTTGAATATTGACTATTGGGATCCCTGTCGGAAAGCGGACTCAACACTCAATATTCAACACTCAATGTTCAAGTCTCAAGTCAGAGGTGGGGCTCACGCACGCGGCGTCGGCGTGCTGTCCGTCTCTACTCGGATGCCCGGCCGCTTGAACTGGAGGCGAAGCAGTTTCCTTCTTCGGGCGGCCACCCAGGCAAGGACCACCTCCCAGAAGATGACGGCCAGCACCGTGCCGGTGACGTCGATCAGCCAGTCGTCGAACTCCGGATGGCGCTCGAACCATCCCTGCGTCGACTCATCCAGCGCGGCGTAGGCGGCCATGAACAGCAGCGTCCAGAAGACCCGCGCGATCCGCAGCTCGCCGAAGCCCGCCAGCATGAGTATCAGCAGCGACGACATCCCGGCGAACCCGGTGAAGTGGAGCGCCTTGCCCATCCCGTGAAGGCCCGGCAGGTCCCGCTCCGGCGTGTGCGACGCGATTATCGCGCATACCAGCGTGAAGCTGTACAGCGCCAGCAGCGGCAGCCGGACCTTGCGGAGGAATGGATAGCGGGCTCTCATGGCTTGTCACGCTCCGGGCGGCGCAGGGGACACTGGCGCGCCATCAGGCGGCCGCTCGGCCGTGGCTGCGATGGGAGGGATGGGAATATTGGGAGCAATGGGAGCCATGGGTGCAGGTTGATCTTCCATACCGACTTCCGTCTTCCCGTCCTCCTCTCCTCCCGTCTTCCCCTCTTCCTGTCCTCCCGTCCTCCCGCTTTCCCCTCCTCCAGTCCTGGCATGCTTGTCGCCCGCGGCGGCCACCGGCGCGCCCGCATACTGAGCGAGAAACTCCTCCGCCAGCGCCCGATAGTCGGCCGCGCCGTGGCTTTTGGGCTCGTAGTCGAAGATCGTCTTGCCGTACGATGGGCTCTCGGCCAGCTTGACGTTGCGGCGGATGACCGTGCTGAAAATCTTCGCCGCCGACCACGGGGCGTTGGAGTTGCGGGCCGACTCGAAGAAGCTCCGCAGGTCCGCCACGACCTCGCCCGCCAGCTTCGTCCCCGACTCGTACATGCACAGCACCACGCCCGTGACGCGCAGCCGCGGGTTGATCCGCCTCTGCACCAGCGACACCGTCTCCAGCAGCTTGCCCAGCCCCTGGAGCGCCAGGAAGTGCGGCTGGAGCGGGATGAGCACCTCATCGGCCGCCGCCAGCGCGTTGAGCGTCAAGAGGCCCAGGCTCGGCGGGCAGTCGATCATCGTCAGCTCGTACGGCCCGGCCAGGTCCGCCAGCCGGTCGCGGAGTATCTGCTCGCGCCCGACCGTGCCGACAAGCTCCACCTCGGCGGCCGCCAGGTCGATCGACGACGGCGCAAGCCATAGGTGTTGCGCCGCGGCCCCGCCGGAGTTGCCCGGGGCGACGGAAGAAAGGGAGGACTGGAGGACCGGAGAATGCAAGGGCGATGCGGCCGTGCTCGATGGTTCCGTCCCCGTGTCTTCGTGTCTTCCTGTCTTCGTGTCTTCCTGTCTTCCCGTCCTCTTGTCCTCCCGTCCTTCCGTCTGGGCCGCGCCGGCCGTCGATACGGGGAAGCCGCCAGGCGACGCGGGGACGGCGGACGTCGATATGGGGACGACCACCGCTGACAGGGGGACATCCGCCGTCAGCACCTCGTACATGCCCGCCCTTCCCGGATTCGCCCCCGGCCCTGCCCCGTTCGCGCCCGGCCCGGCCCCGCTTGCGCCCGATGCGGGGGAGTTCATGCCTGACGCGGCCGGCCCGGGCTCCACGCCCAGGTGCAGCGTCAGGTGCGCCTGCGGGTCCAGGTCAACCAGCAGCACGCCGCGCCCGGCCGCGGCGACGGCCGCGCCGAGGTTCGCCACCGTCGTCGTCTTCCCGACGCCGCCCTTCTGGTTGATCACCGCGATTGTCCGCACGCGGGGCATTATACGGACAAAGCGCGGGGTCTGCAACGTGGACGCTTTCAGCGGGGCCGCCGCTCTCGCAAGCGCTCTACCAGTTCTCGACAGGCGGCGTCAAAGATTCCCTGTGGCGGGACTTGACTGGGGAGCACGTGGCCCGGAGAATATCCACCGGTGGTCATGGACCGCACGTGGAAAAGGGCGCGGACAACTCGACGACACCGGCCGGACCTTTCTCCGGCGCGATTGTAGCCAAGACTACCGGCACTACACGACCCAACTCACAGCGAACCGGCGCGCCAGTCAGTCCGGTGGGTGCCCAGGCAAAGGAGTCCGGGAAGAAGGAATCGAAGGTCCGGATCACCAAGGTCGCCAAGTTCCGGATACTCAAGCCCGTCAACATGAGCTGGGACGAGCTTGGCCAGTTGCTCCGTGACGCGAGATACAGGGCGTTCCGCCTGGCCAACCTCGTGGTCAGCGAGGCATATCTGAGCTACCACATGTCCCGGTCCGGCAAGGGCGACCAACACAAACCCGAACCGCCTGGGAAACTCTCACGACGCCTGCGGGAGATGCTCGAAGAGGAGTTGACGAAGAAGGGCCAGCCCGACGTCAAACTGCCCATGGACCGCTTCTCCAAGACCGGCGCCCTGCCCGATACCGTTGTCGGCGCTCTGACGCAGTACAAGATCAGGCCACTCACGAAGTCCAACAAGTGGAAGCAGGTTATCCGGGGCCAGGTCTCCTTGCCGACGTTCCGCTTGGACATGGCCGTCCCTGTCCGTTGCGACAAGCCCTATCAGCGCAGGTTGGAGCAGGCTGAGAACGGCGATGTCTGTGTGGACCTGATGATCTGCGCCAAACCATACCCGCGCGTGGTCCTTCAGACTGGCGACATCGGCGATTCCCTGAGGGCCATCCTGACCAGGCTCCTGGCCAACAAGGAGCAGTCCCTGGAGGCCTACAGGCAACGGACCTTTGAGATAAAGCAGGACAAGCTGGACGGGAAGTGGCACCTGTTCATTACGTACAGCTTCCCGGCCCCGAAGAGGCCCAAGCCCAACCCGCAGACTGTCGTTGGCGTGGACTTGGGTTTCTCGGTTCCTTTGTACGTCGCCGTCAACAATGGATATGCCCGCCTTGGGTGGCGGCATTTCGCGGGCGTCAGCCACCGGATCAAGTCGCTCCAGAACGAGGTTGACCGGCGCCGCCGCCAGATACAGCGGGCTGGCCGTGCGGACCTTGCGGCGGATACAGCCGGCGCTGGCCATGGGCGCAGGCGGAAGCTCCAGCCCATCGAGAAGCTCCAGGGCCGCATTGAACGGTCCTACACGACCCTCAATCACCAACTGTCAGCCTCCGTCGTGCGGTTCGCCATGGACAACGGGGCGGGCGTAATCCAGATGGAGGACCTCAAAGGTTTACAGGACACGCTGCGGGGAACGTTCATCGGCGCGCGCTGGCGCTACCACCAGCTTCAGCAGTTCGTCGAGTACAAGGCCAGGGAGGCCGGGATTGAGGTCCGGCTGGTCAATCCCCGGTACACGTCGCGGCGCTGCTCCAAATGCGGCTACATCAACATGGGATTCTCGCGGGCGCACCGCGATGCGGAAGCGCACGGCGGTTTCAAGGCCAGGTTCGTCTGCGCCAGGGACGGCTGCAAGTACGAGGCCGACCCCGACTACAACGCGGCCAGAAACATCGCCACCATTGACATTGCCGCCCTGGTCGAGGCACAATGCAGATCGCAAGGTATAAGCCTTGACGAGACCATTAACAATTCGGATGAGGCCGTGAACCACGTTACGCTAGCCCAAGGGCAATCGCGGACGTGATTCAGATGCAAGGCTGAAGGCCGACCTGTTCGGCCTGAAGGTTGAGAAGGCACATATAAGCGGAAAAACCTTTCCCTTTGTGACCGCTCACCGAATACCCCATCGTTTTTCGGGGCCGCCGAAGAACGTAAATACGCATACGCGGAAGACCTGCGCGCACCACGCTGTGTCAGGCCCCGAAATGCGGGGTATCAACAGGGATCATCTCATCCGTGATTCGCCCGCCGCCGCTGTGTCAGGCCCCGAAATGCGGGGTATCAACAGGAGGATGGCTGGCAGCTCGACAATTTCCGCAGCTGTGTCAGGCCCCGAAATGCGGGGTATCAACAGGGCGTGGCTCGCGATCGTGCTGGTTGTGGGCAGCTGTGTCAGGCCCCGAAATGCGGGGTATCAACAGGGAGAAATTGAAGAAGCGCCCCGGCGTTATAGCTGTGTCAGGCCCCGAAATGCGGGGTATCAACAGGGCCGGAGTCCTTCTCGGGGATCTCGATCGCGCTGTGTCAGGCCCCGAAATGCGGGGTATCAACAGGGTATCCGATGGCGGCACAGAATTTTGACTGGCTGTGTCAGGCCCCGAAATGCGGGGTATCAACAGGTATCGCCGACGAGGCAGGGGCGGACCTCCAGCTGTGTCAGGCCCCGAAATGCGGGGTATCAACAGGTCTTTAGCCCTACTTATAGTAACAGACTGGGCTGTGTCAGGCCCCGAAATGCGGGGTATCAACAGGTCGTAATGCATGTCCCAATCGGTCACGTAGGCTGTGTCAGGCCCCGAAATGCGGGGTATCAACAGGGGTTGTCTGAGTCCTAGTTTATGGGCGTCCGCTGTGTCAGGCCCCGAAATGCGGGGTATCAACAGGCGTGAGCTTCAGCAGGTGCTTGTACGCCTCGCTGTGTCAGGCCCCGAAATGCGGGGTATCAACAGGGATATAACAAACAGAAAGGAGCTTCACAATGCTGTGTCAGGCCCCGAAATGCGGGGTATCAACAGGAGTTCAACTTCACGGTGATCAAGACCTTCGGCTGTGTCAGGCCCCGAAATGCGGGGTATCAACAGGTGCGAATATTCGCCATATCCCGCGTCATTGGCTGTGTCAGGCCCCGAAATGCGGGGTATCAACAGGTCGAGCCCGCGCTGTATGGATCCGAGGTCGGCTGTGTCAGGCCCCGAAATGCGGGGTATCAACAGGGCCGCCAGGTCCGCGCGTATCCGGGCGCGGGCTGTGTCAGGCCCCGAAATGCGGGGTATCAACAGGGCGCAGGGGTGCGCGCACAAACCCGCGAAGGCTGTGTCAGGCCCCGAAATGCGGGGTATCAACAGGGTGGATGTCGATTGGACTTTCGACGGGCGCGCTGTGTCAGGCCCCGAAATGCGGGGTATCAACAGGTCGCCCCCTGTTCACCGCCCCAGCCGGCGGGCTGTGTCAGGCCCCGAAATGCGGGGTATCAACAGGCATCGCGCGGTACTTGCGCACGTCCGTGTCGCTGTGTCAGGCCCCGAAATGCGGGGTATCAACAGGATCCGTGCCATCTCATTCACGGCGGTCTCCGCTGTGTCAGGCCCCGAAATGCGGGGTATCAACAGGGTGCGGTCCGCCGCCGAATGGAATCCGCCCGCTGTGTCAGGCCCCGAAATGCGGGGTATCAACAGGGACGATTGTGGGGCTGTTCGCCATCGCGCGGCTGTGTCAGGCCCCGAAATGCGGGGTATCAACAGGGAGGGGGGAAAAGGGGACATTCAACTTTTCCGGCACTCGCGGACGTCAAACCCAGTAGCCAGACAAGTAATGCATCGCCGGCCGTGGTCGTTCCACACGCGGGGCGGCCCACCGCCCACCGCAGCGGGTGGTGCGTATGGAGTGCGGCCGTGTTTGTGAAATTTGTGAAATGAAAAACGGCCGCAAGGGTGATACTTGGTAATATAGGCAAGGCTGGAAAGAATTGTCCGAATCTGCGCAAGATGAATAATATGGCGAATGTGGTTGAGACAGGAAAGATGAGTTTTGTAAAGTCCTATATTACAGTATGTTAGAAACACGTTCGCGCCCCGAAAATGGCCTCTTCGCCAAGAGGGTCGTCTTGCAAAACGAAGCCATTTTTCACAAATCCGCCCTTTCTGCGCCGCCAAGGATATCGCCGGAAGTCCGAACCGGCGATAGAATTGTGTATGGCCCAACTAGCGGAATCCAGCGTGGATACGACAGAGCAGCCCGTCCTGACGGCCAACGCACTTCAGACGCTCGAAGGCCGATACCTTTGGCGCGACGCCTCGGACAACATCGTTGAGACGCCGGCCGAGATGTTCATGCGCGTCGCCCGCGTCGTGGCCGCGTCGGAGGCGAACTACGGCGCGACGGCCGCCGAGGTCCAGGCCATCGCGTCGCGGTTCTACAGCGCGATGGCCTGCGGAAAGTTCCTGCCCAACAGCCCGACGCTGATGAATGCCGGAAGGACGCTCGGCCTGCTCAGCGCGTGCTTCGTGCTGCCCATCGGCGACAGCGTCGAGGAGATTTTCGAATCGGTCAAGCACACCGCGCAGATCCAGCGGGCCGGCGGCGGCACGGGCTTTTCGTTCGACCGCCTCAGGCCGACGGGCGATTACATCGCCTCCAGCGGCGGCCGGACCAGCGGGCCGATCAGCTTCTGGCGGATATTCTCGGAGGCCACGCGGGCCATCCAGCAGGGCGCATTCCGCCGCGGGGCGAACATGGGGATGATGTCGGTGGGACATCCCGACATCCTCAAGTTCATCACGGCCAAGGGCGACCTGACGGCATTCGAGAACTTCAACATCTCCGTCAAGGTCACCGATGAGTTCATCCATCAGCTTCGCGCCGAACCCGATGCGCCGCATGTCGTGGCCAATCCGCGGACCGGCCAGCGATATCTCCTGCCGCGGTCAATCGACATCGAGCAATACTCGCTGCGCGACCTTGTTCCCGCGCAATGCGAGACGGGAGGACAGGAGGACCGGAAGAGGGGAAGCCTTGACCCGGGCCGCAAGGAAATCAGTCGTCCCATCCTCCCATCCTCCCCTCCTCCCGTCGCATACGGGGACCGGCCGGCGGTATCGCCAAACGGTCATTACACTCGCCGTGACGTGTGGGACATGATCGTCCGCGGCGCGCACGCCACGGGCGAGCCAGGGCTCTGTTTCATTGACCGAGTCAACGCCGACAACCCCACGCCGCAGCTCGGCCGCATCGAGGCGACCAATCCGTGCGGCGAGCAGCCGCTGCTGGACTACGAGGCGTGCAATCTCGGCTCGATAGACCTTGCCAAGTTCATCCGGCCCGGCACGGATGGGCCGCGGTTCGACGAGCGGGCGTTCCGCGAGATGGCGCGGCTGGGCGTGCGGTTCCTGGACGATGTGATCGACGCCAACAACTACATCATCCCGCGGATCGCCGAGGTCTGCCGCGGCAATCGCAAGATCGGCCTGGGCATCATGGGCCTTGCGGATGCGATGTTCGAGCTGGGGATCAAGTACGACAGCGCCGAGGGCCTCGCGTTCGCGCGGCGCGTCGCCAAGGTGCTCACAGAGGAGGCATTCGCCGCAAGCGAGGATCTGGCCCGCCGGCGGGGCTGCTTTCCCAACTGGGACGGCTCCACCTGGCGCCGTCGCGGCAGAATGATGCGCAACGCGGCCGTCACGACGGTCGCCCCGACCGGCACGCTGAGCATACTGGCGGGATGTTCGGGCGGAATCGAGCCGGCCTACGCCCTGGCGTTTTACCGCCACATACTTGACGGCCGTGAGATGCTGGAGGTCAGCGCGCCGTTTCAGCGCCATGCCAGGCGCATGGGATTCTGGAGTGAGCGGCTGGCGCGGGAGTTGGCGCGAGGGGCGCGTCTGGCCGACATGAAGGAGGTCGATTCGCGGACGAAGGAGGTTTTCGTAACCGCCCACGAGGTCGCCCCGGCCGACCACGTGAGGATGCAGGCCGCGTTCCAGGAGTTCATCGACGGCGCGATCTCCAAGACGATCAACCTGCCGCGCGAGGCGACGCCAGGTGACGTCGAGGCCGTCTATCAACTGGCCTTCGACCTGCGGTGCAAGGGCGTCACTGTCTACCGCGACCAGTGCCGCGCCGGCCAGCCGATGACCAGCGTGCCGCGCCATGCGATTTTCCACTGTCCGCAGTGCAGCTCGCCCCTGGGGGATGAGCCGGGCTGCTCGCGATGCCCGCGATGCGGCTCGACGCTCTGCTCGCTCTGATTTGCAGTTGCGCAAGTGCCCGCTTGGCCGATATTCCCTTGTGGCCGCGCGATGGGCTTTTTCCGCGCCGGCCGATCCGGTATATTCGCCTGACGCCGTGACGGTCGAAGGAGTGAGGTCCCGACAATGATCTGGAAAATACCGCTTCTGGCCGCGATGCTGGCCTCGCTGGCCGGCTGCCCGGTCACCCAGCCGCAGGGCACGCCCGTGCCCGAGCGCCACGAGGTGGACGAAGGCACGGGCCGGTCGTACTACATCTATGTTCCCACGACCTACCACCGGAGCCGCCCCGTCCCGCTGATAATCACCTGCCACGGCACGAATCCCTACGATACGGCCGACATGCACATCCGCGAGTGGAAGATGATCGGCCAGAACCTCAACGCGATCGTGGTGGCCCCGGTGCTGACCGCCACCGACGGCATCTTCGGCGACGGGCCGCCCAACGGCATGCTCTTGGATGAGCGGTACATAATGAGCCTCATCAGCGAGCTTGGCTACCACTACAACATCGACATGGCCAACATCATGATCACCGGCTTTTCCGGGGGCGGGTTCCCGGCCTATTGGGTCGGCCTGCGCCACCCGGACATCTTCAGCGTGATCGCCGCCCGCAACTGCAACTTCAACCAGCGCAACACGGCCGGCTGGTTTCCGCCGGAGGCCACCAGCATCCGCGTGTTTGTCTATTACGGCGAGAACGATCCGGGCCCTATCCGCGACCAGTCGATGACGGCCATCAAGTTCCTGCGCGCGTCGGGCTTCGCCGTCGAGACCATCGAGATCCCGGGCGCCGGCCATGAGAGGCATCCGGAGTACGCGCTGGACTTCTTCATCAAGAACAGGCGCCCGCCGAGGCCGTCGCTCCCGTCCGAGACGAAGTAACCGCCGGCCGCGTACCGGCGGTCGGCGGGCCGATCCTGCCGCGGGTTGGCCCGCGGCGCTGTACCGCACACGGGTCCTACGATGATCGCCACCGCATCCTCCTACGTCCCGCCGCTGTGGTCGGTCGTCCCCTTCGTCGCCCTCCTGCTGGTGATTGCGCTGGCGCCGCTAGTGCCCGCGTGTGCGCACTGGTGGCACAGCAACCGCAACAAGCTGCTGGTATCCCTCGCCCTGTCGGTTCCTGTTGTCCTCTACTACCTCCTTGTTCACCCCGCCTGGACCATCGGCGAAGGCGGCGCGGCGCGGCAGTTGGCGCCGGGCCTGCCCGTGCTGGGGCATGCTTTGCACGGCGCGCTGCTGGAGGAATACTTCCCCTTCATGGCCCTGCTGCTGAGCCTGTACATCATCAGCGGCGGCATACAGATTCGCGGCGACCTGCGGGCCCGCCCCGCGACCAACACCGCGTTTCTCGCGGCCGGGACGGTGCTGGCGAATCTCATCGGCACCACGGGCGCGGCCGTGCTCTTGATCCGTCCGCTGCTGGCGACCAACGCCGAGCGGCGGCGCGTCACCCACACCGTCGTCTTCTTTATCATCATGGTCTGCAACACTGGAGGATGCCTGCTGCCGATAGGCGACCCGCCGCTCTTCCTGGGCTATCTCATGGGCGTGCCGTTTCTGTGGACGCTGCACCTGGCGGCGCCTTGGGCGGCCGTCAACGCGGCCCTGCTGGCGATCTACCACGTCTGGGACCGCCGCGTATATCGCAAGGAAGTCCCGCGTGACATCGCGCGCGACGCGGCCAACGTCGAAGGGCTGTCCATCCGCGGGGGGATAAACATCGTCTATCTCCTTGGCGTGGTCATGTCCGCGGTAATGCTTGCCCCCGGCAGGCCGGTGCCCCTGCTCAAGGGGGCGGTCGTGCCGGACATGTACCTCCGCGAGATCGTGATGCTCCTGCTGGCCGCCGCAAGCATGCTGACCACGCCTCGCGGCCTGCGGGGGGCCAACGGTTTCACGTTCGCGGCCATCGCGGAGGTGGCGGCCCTGTTTCTGGGCATCTTCATCACGATGCAGGCGCCTATCGAAATCCTTCGGGCCATGGGACCTTCGCTGGGCCTGACGGAGCCGTGGCAATTCTTCTGGGCCACAGGCGCTTTGAGCAGTTTCCTGGACAATGCGCCAACCTATGTCGTCTTCCTTCAGACCGCCAATTCGCTGACCAGCGCGCCCGGCCCGGGGATCCTCGTGCTGTGGGGCGGCGACTACATCCGCGCCGACCTCCTTACGGCCGTCAGCCTGGGCTCGGTGTTCATGGGCGCCATGACATACATCGGCAACGGCCCGAACTTCATGGTCAAGGCGATCGCGCAGGAGCGGGGCGTACGCATGCCGGGCTTTTTCGGCTACATGCTTTACACAGGATGCATCCTGCTCCCGGTCCTTGTGCTGCTGAGTCTGGCTGTCTTTGTGTTCAAGTGGTTCGGGTAAGGCCGGGTGATACTGAAGTCGGGTGACGCTCTGGACGATAAGCATGATGTCGGGATAGCGTTGCACGATGCCGGGTGGCGGAACATGACTGACAATGAGATTGTGACCTTTCAGCAGGCCGGCGAGGCCGTTGTCGCCAGGCTCTCTTGTCCTGAACTGACTTCGGACATTGGCGACGAAATCTACCGCAGATTGCGCGAGCCCCAGTGCTCCGGGCCGGCCGGGCGGCTTGTGGTTGACCTGTCGGAACTGAAGTTCATCGGCAGCATCGGGCTGAGCATCCTGGTGAAGTTGACCAGGCATGCCAAGGCGTGCGGCGGGACGTTGGCGCTGGCCGGGCTGCACGGGCACTGCCTGGACGTGGTCAGGGTCGTCGGGCTCACCAAGGCCCTGGCCCTCTATCCCAGCGTCCAGGCCGCCCTCGAAGCCGATGTCCCCCAAGGCAATGTTGCAAGAACGCTCGCTGAATAGCCGGGTCCCAGGTCGTTCTGCGGCGGCTGGTCACCTGTCGTTGACCGCCGCCCTGTTGTTTCCTTAACATCAATGCGAAGCATCCTGCGCGAGCTGCGCGGGCCTTACCAGAAAGGATTGAGCAATGGCAGAGTTCTCGGTCAGCCCCTCCGGCGAGAGGTTCCCCATTCCGGCGAAGGACGAGTACGCCGCCGAGTTCAAGCGGATCGAGGACCTGGCCGCGGCGGCCAGGAAGGACGGCCAAGAGGTCGTCGTGGTGATGGGGGTGGGATTCGTCGGCGCAGTGATGGCGGCCATCATCGCCGACACGGTCCACAAGACCGGCAAGAACAAGGGCAAGCCGTCCAAGTTCGTCATCGGCTGCCAACGGCCAAGCACGCGGAGCTACTGGAAGATCCCGATGCTCAACAGGGGCGAGTCGCCGGTGAAGGCCGAGGACCCCGAGGTCGATCCCATGATCGCCCGCTGCGTCAAGGACAAGAAGACGCTCGTGGCGACCTACAACAGCGACTGCCTCAAGCTGGCCGACTGCGTCGTGGTGGACGTGCAGTGCGACTACTCCAAGAAGGACCTGGGCAACCTCCGCACCGGCGAGGCGGACATGGCCGCGCTTGAGGCCACTATGAGGACCATCGGGGAGCGGGTTGGCCCGAAGTGCCTGGTCCTCATTGAGACGACGGTCGCGCCGGGCACGACGGAGTTCGTGGCGATGCCGATCATGCGGAAGGCCTTCGCCGCACGCGGGATCAAGTCCGCGCCGCTGCTCGCGCACAGCTTTGAGCGCGTGATGCCGGGCCGCGAGTACGTGCGGTCAATCCGCGACTTTTGGCGCGTGTGCTCCGGCTGCAACGAACAGGCCCGCCAGCGCGTGGTCAAGTTCCTCACCGAGGTGCTCAACACCGAGCAGTTCCCGCTGACCGTGATGGACCGGCCGATAGAGTCCGAGACGACCAAGATCGTCGAGAACTCCTACCGCGCGACGATCCTGGCGTTCCTGAACGAGTGGAGCCTGTTCGCCGAGCGCAACGGCGTGGACCTCATCAAGGTCATCAAGGCGATCAAGATGCGCCCGACGCACAGCAACATCATCTTCCCCGGCCCCGGCATCGGCGGATACTGCCTGCCCAAGGACGGCGGGCTGGGCTACTGGGCGTACAAGCACATCCTGGGCTTCGAGGACGGCGACAGCGTCTTCAAGATGTCCACGACGGCCATCGACGTGAACGACACCCGCGGCCTTCACGCGGCCGAGTTGACGCGCGACGCCCTGCGCAACATGGGCCGGTACATCGCCGGCTCGACGGTGCTCCTGTGCGGGGCCAGTTACCGCGAGGACGTGGGCGACACGCGCTACAGCGGCAGCGAGATGGTCGTCCGCAAGCTCCACGAGATGGGCGCGGAGATCCGCGTCCACGACCCCTACGTCGATCACTGGTACGAGCTGGAAAGCCAGGACACCTACCCCGCGCCCGGCCATTCATGGGCGAGGTTCTTCCGCAACCAGGAGGACCTGGTGAACATCCGTGTCCAGAAGGACTTGCACGCGGCCGCCGAGAAGGCGGATGCCATCGTGCTGGCCGTCCGCCACAAGCCGTACCTGGAGCTCGACCCCGACCAGGTGGTCAAGTGGGCCGGCGGGCCGGTGGCCGTCATCGACTGCTTCGGCATCCTCAGCGACGACAAGATCCGCCGCTACTTCGAGCTCGGCTGCGAGGTGAAGGCCCTCGGCCGGGGGCACATCCAGAGGATCAAGGAAGAAGTCCGGGCGGCAAGACGCACCTGATTGCGGATTACGGATTGCGGGAACAAACGAATGTGGTACTGGTGCCATGCCTGTGCCACATTTCCTTTACAGTCGCCTTCTCAATTGCGAGACTTGTGCGGCCTCGCTTGAACGGTAGGCGACACATATGACTGATGATCTGGACCAACGGAAAGTCGCGTCGCCTCGTAACGCCGATCCAGAACGGCAACTGCTCAAGCAACTTGAGCAGAGCCCGGTAGTCGATCTGTTTGGCGTGGTCGACCCACTTGGCGTCTGTGGTTGCTGGACACACGGAGATGACTTCTGGATGCTTGACATTCCCTTGGTCGTTTGGCGAGTCGGAGGCGGGCCAATTCAGATCCGGAAGCTCAGGGCCCACAAGAAAGTCACCGAAAGTGAGATCAAGCGCACGCAGGAGTTGATGGACGCCTATGACGTTGTTCATCTCAAAGCGCGTGTATCGGAAGAGGGTGTCTTCGGTGTAGCCAAGGCGTTGCTCGTCGAGTTTGCCGGGAAGTTTCATTCTGACGCTGAACTCAGCCGGCATGCGCGGACACTTCAGGAACCAGTCACATTCGAGGACAGCCAGTTTGGAAAATTCATCTTGGATCGCCGGGTCAGTTGGTTTCAGACTGAGACTTTCTGGCGCGCGTCGAAGGTGAAGCTGATACTCCACGCCAGTGAAAGCGAGGACGTTCAGAAGTTGCTTGCCACGGCCCGCCAAATCTGGAAGGAGCGGGCCAAATGGAACAAACGGATCACAGACTTTGCGGTTCTAAGACTGTTGAACCTGAAGAACGATGCATGGGTCGATGAGGATTCGCAGAAGGTCACCGCAGAGCAATTTGCGAATGGGATGAGATTGAATTCAGTCGTGGTGCATCCAGATGGCGATTTTGTATTTTGGCACGACGACGGCGATCTCTTCTGGGGACATGCCATAACGGTAAGCGGCAATCTGCGGACAGGGCCGACCGATGCGGACATTCCTGGATAGGCAAGGCGCGATCTTGGCAAGTCAGTAGCTGGCGAATTGACAATCGCCAATCGTCAATCGACAATTCCCGCATGATCCCACGAGAAGTCGTCACCCGCGCAATCGAGTTCCGCCGCCCCGAGCGCCTGCCGGTCAACGGTTTCGGCGATGCCAGCGATTTCACCGGCCTGGCGGCCGACCTCATCAAGCCGCCGCAGGCCCAGGGCGACGATTCGGTCGACCAGTGGCTCTGCCGCTGGGGAAAGACCAACGTGCCCAACATGGGCCAGGTCAAGGGTCATCCCCTCGAAGATCTCCCGGCCATGACGGATTATCCATGGCCGGATGGCAATGACCAGCGCCGGTACGTCAACGTGCCACAGCGGATGGCGGAGTTGAAGGCCGCCCCGGCTCGCCGAGACAAGTACGTCGTGACCGGCATCTTCATGATCCTCTGGGAGCGGATGCACAGCCTGCACGGCTTTGAAAACTGCATGATCGACCTCATGGAAGACAATCCGCTCCTACACGAGATGGCGGACCGGATCGTCGATTACGACATCGCTTACGCCCGCAACATGCACCGCCTCTGCGGCGACGCGATCCAGGGCTTCAACTTCACCGAAGACTGGGGCACTCAGACCGACCTGCACATCTCGCCGGAGCTCTGGCGGCGGTTCTTCTTTCCGCGGTACAAGCGGCTGTTCGGGGCGATCCACGACTGCGGTTGGCACGTGCTGATGCACTCGTGCGGCAAGGTCAACAAGGCCATCGCGGGGTTGATCGAGGCCGGCTGCGACGTGATCAACCTCCAGCAGCCGCTGACCAACGGCATTGCCGAGCTCGGCCGGCAGTTCGCGGGGAAGATATGCTTCGAGTCGCTCTGCGACATCCAGAAGACGCTCCCGCGCGGCGACAGGGCGGAAATCGAATCGCAGGCCCGCGAGCTGCTCCACTCGTGGGGCACGCCGGATGGCGGCTTCATCCTCGGCGACTACGGCGACCACGCGGCCATCGGCACTGCCCCCCAGACCAAGCTGTTCATGCTTGATACCTTCCGGCGGCTGGACCCCTGGAAGAACGGATGGGATAGGAGGTAATCCATGAAAGTCTTCATCAGCGTGGACATGGAGGGCGCAATCACGTTCATGGTGTTCTAACCGGATCAGAAGCAGGTCCTGTCATCGCTTCTGGGGTCGCCCGTCACGGCCGTGCCTGTGTTGAGTATGCCGCGCAGGGCCAGTGCGCGGTAGGGGCCTGAGGCGTCGTAGTACTTCTTGGCGGGATCGACGGTGTTGACCATGAGGCCGGGGGCGTTGTGGCGGAGCTGGCGGGCGATCCGGCCGTCGGGCGTGATGAAGACGCTCGGCCAGCAGGAGAAGTACGCGGAGCTGTTGGGCATGGAGATCCACATCGCGTTGATGCCCGCGTGGGCCTGCGCGGTCTGGCGCATGATCTTGGCCCAGATGCCGGCGTCCTTGTGCCGGCCGTTGTGGAAGCTGTCGAACAGGACTCTGACGCCCATGCGGGCAAGCTCGCGGTAGAGCTCAGGGAACCGCAGGTCGTAGCAGATCAGGCACGAGCATGTCAGGCCGTTGATGGTGAAGCTTACGAAGTGGTCGCCCGGCGAGTAGACCTCCAGGTCGCCCTCGGTGCAGAAGCGCTTGTCGTAGCGGTCGATGATCTTCCCGCGGGGCGAGACGACGTAGAGGCAGTTGTGCGGTTTGTGGGGCGGCGTGAGCGGGTGCGAGGAGCCGAAGACGACCCATACGCGGCGGCGGGCGGCCTCGGCCAGGATGGACTCCGTCGCGATCCGCAGGACGGCCCAGTCATAGTTCTTGGGATCATACCCGTTCTTCGTCATGCCGCCGCCGAAGTAGCCGCTCAGCGCGCACTCGTGGAAGTGGACCACGTCGGCGCCTTTCCGAGCGGCGGCCGCAATGTACCGGCGCATGATGACGGCGTTGCGTGTCGGGTTCCAGTCCTCGCTGAACTGGCAGGTGGCGATGCGAAGCTTGCGTGGGCGCGGCATTCACGGCTCCTTGTCAATGGCGGCGGGGCCGCCGAGGGGGATTGTACCAGAGGATGATATCGTCAGAATGCGCCCAATCGCTCGACAACGACCTTCCGCATGACCTCGCGCGGGGCGGGCTTGCCTGTCCATATCTCGAACTGCGAGACGGCTTGGTTGACGAACATCTCCAGGCCCGTGACAGTCAGGCACCCCGCGGCCGCGGCTTGCTGTAGGAGGCGGGTGCGGACGGGATTGTAGATCGTGTCGAAGACCACCTTTGCGGCAGGGGGGATGGCCGCCAGCGGAGAGGCGTCGATCTTCGGGTGCATGCCGATGGGCGTGCAGTTGATGATGATCTCGGCATCGGACTCGCCGACAGTGTCCAGGGGTTCGGCGCGGCAGGAGAACTCCTCGGCCAGTCTCTCGCCTCGCGCGACCGTGCGATTGTAGATGGTCACATCTGCGCCATAGTGGGCCAAAGCCGCGACGATGGACCTCGCCGCGCCGCCCGCGCCGAGGACGGCGACCTTCCGCCCCGCCAGGCCGTCGCGGGCGATTCCCATGGCCGAGCAAAGGGCGTCGATAGCGGCCGCATAGTCGGTATTGTCGCCGCGAAGCTTGCCTTCGGCCGAGATCGTGATCGTGTTTACCGCGCCGATCTCGCGGGCATGCTGTTCACAGGTGGCCGGCCCGACGAACGCCAGCGCGTTCTCCTTGTGCGGTATGGTGACGCTCAGGCCGCGGAGGTCCATCCACGGCCGCGCGAGCAGGGCATCCATGAAGCGGTTGAAGTTGTCCGCGCCCGGCTGAATGAGCAGTGGAACGTAGACGGCATCCACGCCGATGGCGGCGAAGGCGGCGTTGTGAATGGCCGGGCTCATCGAGTGGGCCACGGGACAGCCGATGACGCCGTACACGCTCGTATCCTCGCCGATTGTGTCCCAACGATACAGGTCCCTGAACTCGGCGATCGTCGGCTGGCCGGGAGCCGATTCAGTTCCCGGCGCGAGGGAGGCAAACGTCCCCCAGGCGACGAACTTGCGGGCAAGGATTCGCGACATCACGCCCGCCTCGCCCATCGCCAGTGCGATGGTGGGCTTAGAGCAGACCCGCAGCACGTCGAAGGCCCTCAGCGCATCCTCCGGCCCGGCGGCCGTAAAGGCGATCTTGTTGATGGCGGCGGGGGAGTTGTCCAGTCGCCGCGCGATGGCGTCGAGGTTCGCCGGCACGCCGCCCAAGTCGTGATGGCTGAGTATGACCGTCCCCGACGGCCACTGATCCCGCGGCACGTCGGCCTCGACATCGACCGCGAGCGGGGCCATCTCGGCCGCCTTGCGCAGAATCGCCAGACGCCGCGACTCGTCCCCGGCGAACTTCCCGCCTTCGCGTACAGGGCGGCAGGTCACGATTGTCTCCGCGGCCCGGCCGGCCAGCAGCCACTTGATCTGCTCGTCGGTGGGGGGCGAAGCCAGGTAATCCAGGCGGCATTCGACGGCAGTTGCGCCGGCGGCAAACGCCAACTCCATGTCGCGACGCATGTTCTCGACTGCGGAGGCCGTCAGCGGGCAGATCAGGCGGGTTGCCGCGTCTGGTGGCATGGCGAGCAGGACCTACCCGCCCGCCGGGGGCGGCGCGCCTGTGCCGCGTGGGCCTCGCGGGGGGCGTGTCGGCCTGGGTCCGCTGCCCTTGTCCACCTCCTGCTTGGTCGGCACGATGAAGGCGGGCGTCTTAGCCGTCGTCGCGATCACGTTGGCCGCCTCGAACAGGCGGATGCCGCAGTACTCGACCGACGTGGCGAGGGTGCTGTTGCCGTTCGGCGATAGCGTGAACTCCGCGGGCTTCAGGTAAGTCTTCTTCTTGAGGCGGAGCTCGCTGCCCATCTTGACCAGGGCGTCGTAGAAGACCTTGGCGCGGTCCTTGCCCATCTTCTCGGCCTCCTCGCGGACGGAGGAAACCAGATCTACCCAGGTGTAGACGCCCTTTTCCTCCGTGTCGTGTATGAGGTCGATCAACTGCTGGTCGCACTCCTTCGTGTTGGCATACAGCATCAGACGGCCGAGGCTGAGCTCCAGACGGTAGAGCTGCTGGTTGTGCAATGCGATGTGCCTCTCCGCTGCCATCTTCGCATCCTGCCTCTTGCGAATGTTGGCGGCCGCCTGGCTGGCCGGCGGCGGGGAGGGCATCTGGTAATCCTTGAGCTGGTCGGGCGTATAGGTTGGGAACTGCTGATAGCCGCCCGCCGCGCCGTATATCTTCGTGACCGCCGGCACTATCTTTGCGATCGGCTCGCTCTTGGCCATGAGGAAGGGCAGGACGAGCTTGTTTGCGGCGTAGAGATTCGCTGGGTCCTTGCGGGCCATGCCCAAGGCGGCAGTGAACAGCGGCACGGTCTTGTCATTGCACTCTATGGCCTTCAGGCGGGCGTCGATGCCGATGGGAACGTCCTGCCCCTTGATCCACGCCTCGGCGGCGTCGTCGAGCTGCTTGCAGACCGCGTCCATGTCGTCCTTGGTGAACTCCTCGGCGGCCGCGGCGCGCGCGAAGACGGAGCCAAAAATTGCCAGAGCGATTGCCAAACGCCTGCCTGTCATGTCGTTTTCCCCGCGCAGCGGCAAGGTGCGCATCGCCGCAAGGCGCCGTTACCTCCTCGGAGTCGGTCTAGCAGTAGGCTTGGCGGCGTCTTCTTTCCTCTTCTGGTCCATGGCCGCGGAGATCTCCTGGTATGTCGGCACGTGGACCACGGCGGCCTTGGCCTGCGGCGCCAGCGCGTTGGCTGCATCGAGCATCTTCGCGCCGGGCTCAAGCGAGGCCAGCACGGGGACCGTGTTATCGTTGGGGCTCAGCGGGATGTTGGTCATGTCCCGGTACTGCTTGCGCTGGAGCTTCAGCGGCAGGCCGTTCACGTTGGCGTCCGCCATCTTGACCAGTTCGTCATAGAACTTCTTGGCCCGGGAAGCATCCATCCGTGGGGCCTCCCGCCTGATCGCCGCCAGCACGAGCGTGAACGTCGCCTCGCCGCTGGACTCCAGGCTGCCGACGAGCCTGATAAGCTGGTCGTCCTCCTTGGGGTCGTTGGCGAAGGCCATCACGCAGTAGACGTAGCCCTGGAACCGCGCCGCCTCGACGTTGTGCTGCGCCAGCGGCATCTCCTTGTCGGTCTTCTCATTGCGGAGCTTGTTGATCGCCTCCAGCGTCCTCATCACCTCGACTGGGCGGTCGCTCAATGCGCCAGGCGCCATGTCCTTGGGGATCTGGAACCTTGCGAGGGAGTCCTTGCCGTACTTGGGCATCTCAACGTACCTGCCGCAGGGCGTCTCAAGGCCGCGAAGGACGGGCAGGAGCTTGCGGCAGAACTCCGGCTTGGCCCAGGGCATCGGCGGCGGATTACTCATGGGGGGGGCAATCGGGGCAAGGAGCCGGTTGATGACGTAGACGTTGGCGGGGTCCTTGCGGCTGGTCTTCATGGCGGCCGTCAGGGCGTCCAGCACTGTCTCGTCGTAGCGGACGTTGGGAAGCACCCTCTTGAGGGCCTTGTCCTCGATGCCCTCCTTGAGCCAGGTTTCGGAGCTTGCCTCGATCATCTTGACCAGTTCGGGGACCTGGTCTTGCGTCAAGTTGGTGACTCCGCTGATCTTCAGTTCCGCGCGGGAAATGGAAGGCGACGGCAGCAACAGCGCCGCGCCGGCCGCGAGGACCACCGCCAGGAGAAGGGGCCGCTTCATGTTCTGTCTCCGCAATCGGCCGGGCATGCCGGCCGGACAAGCTTCATTATAACGGCACTTTTCCCAGGCCGCCACGCATCTGCGGCGGAAAAGGCCGCCGCGTCCGGACTATTCCGGCGGCGTATATGGAGGCGGCGAGTACGGCGTCGGGCTGGGCGAGGGCGATTCCTTGGGCGCCTGGAAGTCCTTCCACGTCTTGGCCAGCCTGTCGGCCGTCGCGGATGTCAGCTCGAAGACGCCCTCGGTCGCGGTCGTCATTGCCGGGCGGACAGTGCTCTTCTCGTCGCCCTTGGCGACCGAGAGCTTCAGCACGCCCTTGGCGGTCGTCAGCTCGACAGTCAGGGCCGGCTTGTCCAGGCCGTACTTGGCGGCGTCGGCGGACTTGTGGCTCAGGAACCGCTCGGCCTTCAGCGCGGCAAGGTCGCCCAGGTAGGCCGTGACCTTGGCCGTGTCGATCTTGACGTACTCATCGCCTACCAGGGACCACTTGTCGCCCTCCCGCTGGAGCTCCAGGCTCGTGGTGCCGGAGAGCTTGATGCCGGTGACATCCTCGGCCTTGACCTTCCAGACCTCGCGGCTGGACAGCTCCACCCAAAGTGTCTCGTACAAGGATGCCGGGAACTCGCCAACGGGCGAGTTGGCAAGGCCGTCGATCCAGACGTAGGCGCTGGCGCCGATCTTCGCGACGTGGATGACGTGTCTGACCGGCTCAACAGCGATCACGGGCTCTACCGGGCCGGTGCTCGGCAGCGTGGCGGCGCCGGCAACGATACTCGGCTTGGTTGTCAACTGCGTGGCCGCCCGTGTCGCGAGCTCGATGGCCTTCTCTACGCCGGTCACGCCAGTGGCCGGGGCGGAGGCCGGGCCGCTAGCGGCCGTCGTCGGCGCGGATGCCGGCTTGGGCGGGGTGCTGACGATCAAGGTGACCGTTGCCTGGTCCTCCGCGCCGGTGTACTTGGCCGGCACGGCCGTGCCGACGGAGACGATCTTCATCGCCGTCAAGGACGTCATTTCGGAGAGAATCCTGTCAACGGAGGGATTATCCGCGGGGCCCGGCTGCGGCGCGGTCAGTTTCCAGTCGCCTTTGTCATCCTTGCTCAGAAGGAGGGTCTCGCCCTTCCGCGCGACGGTCATTGCGGTCACGCCGGACTTGGAATCCAGGCGGAACATCGTTGGGGTGTAATACGCGGCCGGCTCGGCCAGCAGGGGCTCGAGGTCCGCGCTTCGGACCACAGCCACGGCCGTGCTGGACACGGGCGAGACGAAGGACATCTCGCCCGTCTTGCTCGTGCCGCCCAGGACCAGGCCGATCGTCTCTGCCTTGCCCAGCAGGTGCAGCGTAATGGTGGCGCGCGGCTTATCCAGGCCGTAAGCGGCCGGCGGTTGTCCCGTCTCCGGGAAGCTGTCCGCCTGGAGGCCGGACATCGCCGACAGGAGCCTGGAGACGGCCTCGGAGTTGGCCTCGCCGGTGACGGGGGCGGTCATCACCCACTTGCCGTCCTTGCTGGCAAGGCTGGCGACGCTGTCGCCCTGCTTGATGTCGACGGCGGTCACGTCGGAACTGGTGAACGCGAGCACCTTGCGGTCGCGGATGTCCGCCGGCTTGGGCTGGAAGTCCTCTCTGAGTGACTTCTCGACGAGGAACACGGCCGGATCGCCGGCGAGCTTGGCGTAGGCCTTGTCGCCGAACAGCTTGCCGATGGCCAGATCGTATTCAACAGGCGCGGGGGCGGAGGTCGTCGGCTGGGTCGGCGTCGTCGCCGGCGTTGGGCCTTGCGTCCATACACGCACCTGGAGCGAGACGTTCGACGGGTCAAGCTCGTACGGCTTGAGGTTCGCCGGATTGTCGGCGACGAACGAATCGGCCGTCACGCGCGAGAGCTTGTTGAGCAGCCCCGACACCTTGTCCGCATCGGCCCTGGCGGAGAAAGGCTTGACGACGGACCACTGCCCGTCGCGCTTCTGAATCTCGAAGCTCTTGGACCCCTCGACCGCCACGCGGACGATCTCGTCCTTGTTCAGCGACAGGACGGTGTTGTCGCGGTAGTCGCGGGCCGGAAGGATCGACGAGGAGAAGTCGGTGGAGGTGACGTATGTCCTGGGATCGTTGTCCGGGCGGATGTACACCTGGCCGGAGACGCCGATCGACGGCACGCTCTTGCCGATCTTCAATGTGTGTGACGCGCCCTTGCTGTCGACCACGGTCAGCGTCCACTGCGGCTTGTCCAGGCCGGTCTTCTGGTCGGAGGGCGAGGCGGCCTCCTTGTCTGAGGGCGTGAACGAGCGCGTGGACTTCAGGTTCTCGATCTTCCCGATCAGCTCATTGACCCTCAGCTCGGAAGCCTTGGCGGCCACCGGCTGCACGATGCGCCACTGCTGGCCCTCCTTGGCCAGGACGATTGGGGCCTCGCCGGCCGCGGTGATGGTGATCTTGCTGATGTCCTTGAGCGGCGGCTCGAACACGTTGGCGACGGCGGCCGGCGCCGTGGCGGGGGGCTTGGGCTTGAAGATGTCCGTCTGCCTGACGACCACGTACAGCACGCACGCCGCCAGCAGGACGACCAGGATAGTAACGGTCTTTGGCTTCATCCTCTAGATCTCCGACGGTGGCGCGGGCTTTCCCGCCCGCGCCGCTTCCGCAAATGCCTCTAACTCCTGCGACGGGCGAAGACCACGCCGCCCACGACGAGCACGACGGCCGGCAGGCCCAGCACGCAGATCGCCCAGAGCACCGATAGCTTCGTCGAGGACATCATCTCGACGGGCTTGATCTGGCTGGGGCCGGCGGCGATGAACCTATCCTGCGCCAGCAGCCAGTAGGCGCTGTTGATCACGAGGTCCGCGTTGGACCGCGGGGGGTCGATAGTGCCTATCTTGCCGTCGCCCTTCAGGAACGGGATGGGGGTGGTGCCGAGGAACTGGTCCGGGAACGAGGCCCCGACGCCCAGCACGACTATCCGGTCCTTCTTGACCTCCGCGCCGTCCCCGGTGCGGGTGGCGGCCAGGGCGACCGTTATCGGGGTCCTCAGGTCCGGCAGCCGCGGGTCGGTGAAGTCCGGCTCGAATGTCGCGTCCTTCTGGAGCCGCGACTGTATGTCCGCCGAGGCCACAATGCTGTTCCCAACGCCATGTGCCGTCAGCACCGGGCTGATGGAGACATCCTTGGGCTTTGACTTCTCCAGCTCCACCACGGGGCAGACGGATTGCCAGAGCATTCTCTGAGCGCCCAAGGGCTTTCCGATGGGCTGATCGTCGAACATGCTCAGCGGGAGGAATGTGCTCTTGACCGCGTCGATCCGCAGCTTGCCGGGATCGGTCTCATCGGGCGACAACGCCATGAGGCGGTAGTCGGTCTTGGCCTCTATGCCCCAGTCCTTCAGCAGCGTGTTGTAGGCGTAGTCGGACGGGGTCTCGCCGAACATCGACTCCTGCGCCGGTATCCAGGTGGCCAGGAAGATGGCGGGCGTGCCGCCGTTGACCTGGTCGGTGACCTTCTTCAGTTGCGCGGGGCCGAAGGTCATTTGCGGCGGCATCCGGTCGCCCATGTAGAACGGCGGCTTCATCGGCGGGGGCAGCACGAGCAGCACCTTGGGCTTTCCGCCGGATGATGGCGCCGACGCCGGCCCTGTGGCCGCCGTCTCGTCGCTGTCGGCGGGCATCTCGCCAGTCAGGTTCCAGTCGACGACGTTGAAGTTGGCGTCCTCCAGCCTCTTGCGGAGCAGGGAGATCGACTCCTTGGGGATCACCTGCGGAGGCGGCCGCATGTACTGCATCATCTGCTGCGGGACCTCCGGCTCGAAGTAGGTCAGGACGATGGTCCCGAAAGGCTTCTGCGTCAGGCTGAGGATCCTGGAGGCGATGGCGCTGTCGCCGTTGAAGACGCGCTTCTTGGACTCGGCGGAGCCGGGCTTGGTGTCCCAGGGCTCGCGCTTCAGCGGCCAGACATCGTCGAAGCCGACGACCTGGCTCTTGCCGCCGGCCTCCAGCAGGACGATGTTGTCGTTGCCGACGTCCTTGCCGACCGCGCCGGCCTTGACCTGCGGCAGCTTGGCCGCCCGGTCGACGAAGGACTTGATCTGCCCGGATATGTCGGCCAGCGGCTTCTTGCCGTCGGGCGGGATGAGCAGCTTCCTGGACTCCTCGTCGCCGATCTTCGCCAGCTTGTCGACGGCGCTCGCGATGGACTTGGCCCGCTCGTCGAGGTTCTCACTCAGCGTGGCGAGCGCCTTGCGGCTGTCGAGCACGAATTGCTTCTGGTACTCCGCCTGCCTGGTCAGGGCGTCGGTGCCTCTGACCCCCAGTGAGGCGATGTTGTCGGCGAACACCGAGAAGAACTCGCCGACGGTCACGCGTATAGGCAGGCCGCCCGGCCCAGCCACCCTGAAACGCCAGATGAGGCAGCCTTCCATCAAATCCGCGTTATCCTTGCCGGCGATCTCGTCCAGCTTGGCGCCGGCCTCCCTGAGCAGGTCCCCGGCCTTCCGGGCGGCGGCGTTGAACTTCGTGATGGCGGCGGCCGGATCGGCCGGCGCGGGGTCGTCGGCCTTCCCCAGTTCGGCGAGCATCGCCTTGACGGCGTCGTGGCTTTCATTGACGGCCTTGAGAACATCGGCGCGGTTGGCCGCGACCGCCTCGGGGACCTTGGCGATCTTCTCAATCGCGGCCGTCTCCTTCTCAAGCCGCTCACTTATCTGCTTCAGACCGTCTTGCCTGGGCGCCTGCGTCTGCCCTTCGATCAGGCGACGCACCATCTGCCCCATGTCGGGCACTTCGCCGCCGGCGAACTGCTTTCGGATGTTCTCCTGCTGCGTATCAATCGCGTTCGAGGCCCGCGCCAGGTCGTCGGGCACATCGGCGCTGAGGCCCCACACGCCGGCGTAGGATTCATCGCCCAGCGTGGACCAGGCTTCCTGGTCCTTCTTGAGCTTGTCCAGCAGGCCTGGCGCCGCCGCGAGGAAGTCGTCCAGCAGCTTCTTGTGCGCCGGGGCCTGCTCCAGGGTCTGCTCCTGGAGACGGGCCTTGACCTGCGCCCTTTCCTCGTCGCCCAGGACGTTGACCACCGTGAACTGCTTGTGGTGCTTGGCCTGCTCCTGGCGCATCTCTTCGGCGAGCTCTAGAACCGGCTGGCGGAAGTCCGCGCCCTTCTTGCCCTCCTCGACGGAGGTGTACACCACGGTCATCTGGATCGGCTCGTTGACCGAATCGAGTATGCGGATCGTCCTCTTGCTCAGGCCATACTGGCCGAGGCTCTCGACGTCCTTGTGGATCGGATCTGCGTGGGCGATCATGTTGAGGGCCAGCACCAGGGCGCATGCCACCGCGACGCTGACGATGACCATCGTGCCGTATCGCGATCGCGATGCCTGCGACGAGGCCATCACGAGCAGCACCGCCGCGCCGGTCGAGAGCGCCAGCGCCGGCACGACCACCGCCGCAATAGGCGCGCCTGTCAGCGAGCCCCACCAGGCCGGGGCGCCCCACAGCATCGCCGCCAGCGCCAGCACTATCCACAGGATCGCGTTGGCCAGCCAGAACATCAGCAGCAGTAGCTGCGACCACAAGCACCCGCGAAGGAGGTTGACGCCCGCCACGGCCGCCAGCGCGAACAGCACCGCGTAAGCCGACTGCGCCAGGGCCGCCGCCATCGGCTGCGTCCGCGACAAGACCACGGCCACCAGGCCGCCAATCGCAAGGATCGACAGCAGGATAGTCGCCAGGCCCGCCAGGCGGGAGAACCGCGCATCGAGCTGCTCGGTGGGCTTGGCCGCCATGAGTGATTTGAGTTTCAGCGCCATCTTCGAGACTCCAGCGTCTTAACGCTCAGGAACAGGAACAGGCCGGTGGCGGTCAGGAAGAACGCCAGGCCGCGGCTGTCGAACACGCCGCGCGCGAAATCCTTGAAGTAGGTCATCGCGTTGAGGTAGCCGGCCAGGTCGGTCCACGGCTGCTGCCCGTAGAGGGAGATGAGCTGCATGAGGATTCCGAAGACCGCCAGTATGGCGATGGCCACGATTGCGGCGACGATCTGGTAGCGGGTCAGCGTCGATGTGAAGATGCCGACCGACACGAACGCCGCGCCGAGCAGCAGCATCCCCAGGTAGCCCATCGCGGCCACGCCGCCGTCGGGCTGGCCGTAGATGGAAATCAGGGCCAGGAACACGATCGTGCTGGCAAGCAGGGCGATGTAGAAGCCCATCACCCCGACGAACTTGCCAAGTATCACCTGGGCGTCGGTGACCGGGACGGTCATGAGCGTCTCGATGGTCCCGCTGCGGTATTCCTCGCTGATCAGCCGCATCGTCAGCAGCGGCACGGCGAAGACCATGATGTAGGCCATGGCCTCGAACAGCGGGCGGAGCGAAGCCTCGTTGCCCGGCACGAATATCGCGTGGAAGAACCACAGCGCGCTCGCCAGCAGGAACACCGCGCCGATGACGTAGGCCATCGGCGAGAAGAAGTACCCGGCCATCTCGCGCCGGGCCAGCGTCAGGATCTTTCCCATACACTATTCCTTGCATGAAAGCCCGCCCAGCCGGCGGCCGGGACGAACCCTTTTCTAAGCCGATTCCGCCACCGGTTCCTGGCAGACGTTCTGCTGATAAGTGATCCGCACGAAGAAGTCCTCAAGCGACCCGACCTCGCGGCGCAGCTCGCGGAGCTGCCAGTGCTTGTCGGACACAAGCTTGAAGACCTCCGCCCGCATGTCCTCCCCGGAGTCGCCGCGGATGGTCATGCGGGTCCAGTTGCCCACGCGGCTGCACTCGACCTCGCGGACGCCCGGAAGCGCCTTGACGGCCGCCGACATGGCGGGGTCTTCCGCGCCGCGGATTTCGGCGATGATACGCGAGAGGCCGACCTCGCGCCGGCGGAGCTCGTCGGGCGAGCCGACGGCCACAAGCCTGCCGCCGGCGATGACGATCAGGTGGTTGCACGTCTGCTCCACCTCGGGCAGTATGTGGCTGGAGAGGATCACCGTGTGCTGCTGGCCCAACTCGCGGATGAGCTCGCGCATGGCGCGGACCTGCGCCGGGTCCAGGCCGATGGTCGGTTCGTCCAGGATGAGCACGCTGGGGTTGTGCAGGAGCACCTCCGCCAGGCCGACGCGCTGGCGGTAGCCTCGCGAAAGCTCGTCCAGGCGGCGGCGCATCATGTTCTCCGGCTTGGACAGCCAGCACCGCTCGGCGGCCTGCTGGACGGCGGTCTTCCGCCGGCTTCGGGGAATGTCCCGGATGGCGGCCCGGAACATCAGGAACTCCTGCACGCGCATCTCCTGGTAGAGCGGCACGTTCTCGGGCATGTAGCCGATGTTGGAGCGCACCTCCAGCGACTGGCTCAACACGTCGTAGCCCGCGACCGTGGCCTTGCCCGATGTCGCGGGCAGGTAGCACGTCAGGATCTTCATCGTGGTGCTCTTGCCGGCGCCGTTTGGCCCCAGCAGGCCCACGATCATGCCCTTGTCGATGTGAAAGGAAATCCTGTCAACGGCCAGCACGTGCCCGTACCACTTGGTCAGGTTCTTGACGTCGATCATAGGCTCTTTCCGGGAAGGAACATCAGTAGAGTGAACACTGCGAAGTAGCTCATGTTTCGTAGCGGACCATCAATGTCCCGTTTACTATTTACTCGTTACAGCCCGCAAAGTTCGCCAATTCCTACAGGAGGAAAGGCGGTGCTGTCAACCCCAAACGTGGCACAACTTTGCGTCGCCCGCCTGCCTCAGGCCAGCCTCGCGCCCGCGTCGGGGTCGACGCGGATGGCGATGATCTTGCCGAAGTAGATCCGGTGGTAGTCGGCGCCCATATACGCGCCGCCGAGAATCTCCCCGTTGAGCCTGGAAGGCACGACGTCGTTGCTGTGGACCACCTGGCACTGGTAGACGATGGGGCACTCCGCAACCTCGGGGGCCATCACGTGCGAGGCGCGGTGGACCTTCAGGCGGCATTCGGCCGGCTTGTCGGTGTCGCGCCCGCTCTTGGTGCCGCAGACCGTACAGGCCATGCCCATGGCCTCGGTCGGCACGTTTACGGTGAAGCAGCCGGAGTGCTCGATGCACTGATAGGTGTAACGGCTGGGGCGGACGAGCACGATCCACATCGGCAGGCCCCAGATGCTCCCGGCCGCGCCCCAGCCGATGGTCATCAGGTTCGCCTTGCCCGCGGCGTCGTAAGTGCCAAGAAGCAGGCCGCGGCTGGTCAGTGCCTTCATCACGGCCCCGTAGTGCCGCGTGTAGTCGGTGTCTGGCTTTCCCATGCGATCTCCGCTATTCGTATGTTCTTCCCGCCCCGCCTTTGGCCGCGTTTCGGCGGGCGGCCTTCATTAGCTTGTTGCCCCAGGGCGTCGGATACTGCCCGCTGACGCATCCCAGGCACAGTGACCGCTGCGAGACCTGGAGGCAGTTGCCCAGGTCATCGACCGCCAGGTACCGCAGGCTGTCGACTCCGAGCCTGCGGGCCATCCTTGCGAGCATCGCGGGCGGAGGTGAGCCATTGTAGTCGCGCGAGGCGAACTTCGGCGCGAACAGCTCGCCCAACGTGGACATGTCGATGCCGTAGAAGCACGGCGAGACGATAGGCGGGCAGGCCACGCGTACATGGACCTCCCTGGCCCGCCCGCGGTTGCGGACATGGTCCACCAGCGTCGCCAGCGTCGTGGAACGGACGATGGAGTCCTCGATGAGGAAGACCCGCTTGCCGGCCAGCACGGCCGGCAGGGGGGTGTACTTGCTCCTGGCGCTGGCCAGGCGCGTGGAGTTAGGCTGGATGAAGGTCCGCCCGACGTAGCGGTTGCGGATGAGGCCCTCGACCGATGGGATCTTCAGCTCATAGGCAAAGGCGTCCGCGGCGGCCTTGGCCGTGTCGGGCACGGGCACGACGATGCAATCATCGTCTATCCGCTGGTCCTCAAGCTGGGCAAGCCGGCGGCCGGACCGCGCGCGGGCCATGTATACGCTCGTGCCGTCGATCATGCTGGCGACGTTGGAGAAGTAGACCCACTCGAAGAAGCACATGGCGGCCCTCCGCTGGCGGGCGAACCGCTCGATGCGAAGGGCGCCGTCCTCGATGACGGCCATCTCGCCCGGCTGGAGCGACTTGATGTTCGTGAAGCCCAGGTTGGACAGGGCGACGGATTCGCTGGCGGCCCCGAACAGCCGCCCCTGGACCGCCCAGCTCATCGGACGCAGGCCCAGGGCGTCGCGTGCGACGAACATCCTGCCCATCGCGTCGAGGAAGACCACGTTGTACGCGCCGTCGAAGCGGCGGGCCAGCGAACTCATCACGTCTCGCAGGCCCGGCGGGCGCTCGCCGCGCAGGCGATAGGCAAGTGAGTGCATCAGGATTTCGGTGTCGGTGTTCAGCGTGAAGCAGTAGTTGCGCCTCTTGAGCAGGCGGTCGCGAAGCTCCGTGAAGTTGGCCAGGTTGCCGTTGAAGGCGAAGCTGAACCACTTCCACGTCCTGCCGTGGTGTCGCTCGAACGGCTGGGCGTAGCGGACGTCGTCGGCCCCGCACGTGGCGTAGCGGGTGTGGCCGATGGCGGCCGGGCCGACGTAGTGGGCCATGATCTCGCGGTAGCGCTCCGGGTGCGACATTCGGAACGCCTCGGTCACCGTTCCGACGGCCTTGTACGTGTCGAGTATCTGCGCGCGGCGGGCGTTGAAGCTGCTCATGCCGGCGGCAAGCTGCCCGCGGTTCTGGAGGTCCAGGAGCATCCCCGGCACCAGCGCCCCCACGTCGCCGTTGACCACGGCGCGGCTGGCGCGGCCTCCTGCCGACAGCGGCCTGTCCAGCCAATACAGGGCCGCCACGCCGCACTCATGATGGAGTTCATCGCTCACTGTCGCTCTCCGCCTTCCATGGTCGCCGGTCCCTGGCCTCATGCCGCCGGCCTGGAAAAACAATACTAGCCGAAAGCGCGTCGTATACAAAGGCCCATCGCCGACAACCGCCGCGCCCAGGCCGCGGGGTCAGTAGAAGCTCGCGTTGTGCGGCTCGGATGCGCCTGAGGTCATCCGCTCAAGCCACATCCAAAAGCGCAAACGGTCGAGGTCCTTGCGTCGGCCGGCGCTGACGCTGATCTCTAGTTCACGGGCCGTCTTCCTCGCGTCGGCCTTGTGGTCATCGGTCAGCGTTCCGGCGTCCCAATTGGCCATGATTTCCACGAACCGCTCGCCCTCATCCTCGTGGCCAAGCACCTGGCCCAGCGTCTTGCGGCCGAACTCGCGCAGAGTGTCGGTTGGCCAGTGAGAGAAGTGCGAGAAGGCGAGGTAGTTCAGCGCCCATGGGATGCACCGCGATGTGACTTCCCCGTGGATGCCGATTCCTTCCAAGCCGCCGCGCTGCCCGCACAGGCACGCCTCCTTGATCGTGCTGACGATCTGCCTGTACCGGCCGGAGGTGCGGTACGGCGTCCACTGGCTGGCTTGATGGAGGAAGCCCGTGCTGCGCGGCGTGGGCGGCCGGACGTCGGCGGGCCAGAACGGATTGGCGAACGCGGCCGCAGGCGCGCCATCATCCAGATAGGCGGTCAGCGGAAGGGCGTTCTTCCTGACCATGCCTGTGATCGTCCATTGGGCGATGCTCCGCGGGTCGATGCGCCGGACGAGCTCAGGCGGTTCCTTTGGCAACTCCGGCCATTGCGGGTCGGAATGCTGATTCGGGTGGCCGAAGGAGAACCGGCTGTAGGTGGCCCAGGTGAGGTCCTTGTTTGGCAGCACTTGCTTGAGTGCCTCGACGGCCGGCACGTACGCCATCGCCTGCATCCGGAAGAAGTCGGCGTCCCCCGACGGCCATCGGGCCTTGTGCTCCTGGCACCGCGGGCACTGGCAGACGAGGAAGTCGCCGTTCTCCATGTTCACGCCGCCGATGTTGAACTCCCGGAAGAGCCAGGCAAGGCCCTCGCGCAGCCAGTCGATGAAGGCGGGGTGCGACGGGCACGCCCCGTGATTGCCCGGCAGATTCGGGTCGGCCGGGCCGCCCATGATCTTCGCCTGCATCCGCGCCTCGGGGTGCTCGCGAAGGAAAGTCTCGATATTGTATGGATGGTCGCCTTCGTAGTACGGGCCGCCGTACCACGTCAGTCCCGCGCCCGGCCAGATCGCACAGCCCTTGGACGCTGCATAGTCCGCCACGCGCTTGGCCGCATCGACGCCGCCGTGCGAGTCGCGCAGGAAGCCCCAGATGATGATGTTCCGCACGCCGATGCCGGCGGCGAAGTCCGTCAGGCGGCGATAGTCCTCGATGAACGTCTCCGGCCGCTTCATGTAGCGGTTGACGCACCCGAAATTGAGCAGGCCCTCATCATCCAGCACCCAGTTGGTGCTGTGGTCCCATGTCCAGACGAACGACCGGGGCAGCGCTGATTCGGGGCGGTCGAGTGTCCATCGCATGGCCGGCTGTCCTTTCGCAGCCCATTAGACGGGCGAACTGCCTGGTTGTCGAGAGCCGGCCCGGCCGATATAGTCATGGCACGAGGCCAGCCATGAAGAAGGCACTTATAACTGGAGTTACCGGGCAGGACGGCTCGTACCTCGCGGACCTGCTCATCGAACAGGGCTACGAGGTCCACGGCGTTGTCCGCCGCGTGGCGCTGGAGGACCCGGCCCACAGGCTCTGGCGATGCGCCCACCTGAAGGACAAGGTGAAGTTCCACTCCGCGTCGCTGGAGAGCTTCGCCAGCCTGTTCAACGTCATTGAGACGGTCCGGCCGGATGAGTGCTACCATCTGGCCGCGCAGAGCTTCGTGAGCTACTCGCTGGATGACGAGTTCTCCACGATGGACACGAACGTGGACGGCACGCACTACGTCCTTTCGGCGATCAAGCAGAAGGCGCCCGACTGCCGGTTCTACTTCGCGGGCACCAGCGAGATGTTCGGCTCCCCCCCCTCATCGCCGCAGAACGAGAACACGCCGTTCCATCCGCGCTCGGCCTACGGCATCTCCAAGGTGGCCGGCTTCCACCTGACGCGGAACTACCGCGAGGCCGGCAAGCTGTTCGCGTGCAACGGCATCCTTTACAACCACGAGTCGCCGCGGCGAGGCTACGAGTTCGTCACCCGCAAGATCACCACCGGCGTGGCGCGGATCAAGCTGGGCCTGGAGAAGGCGCTCCACCTGGGCAACCTGGATGCCCGCCGCGACTGGGGCTACGCCCCGGACTACGTGCGGGCGATGTGGCTGATGCTCCAGCAGCCACGGCCGGACGACTTCGTCATCGCCACGGGCCAGACTCACAGCGTGAGCCAATTCGTCCAGAAGGCCTTCGAGGCGGCGGGGCTGAAATGGGAAGACCACGTCGAGATCGACGAGAACGTCTTCCGTCCATCCGAGAGCCACGAATTGTGCGGCGACGCGTCCAAGGCAAGGAAGGCCCTGGACTGGCGGCCGAGCGTCACGTTCGACCAGCTCGTCGAGATAATGGTCAAGGCCGACCTGGAGCGCCTCACCAGCCGCCGCAACGGCATGTGAACACGTCCAGGCCGACGGCCTCGTCTATCCGCGGGACCCGCATTCGATTGCGGGCATCGGTCAGCGGTTCGTCAGGATGCCGGCGGCTTCCTTGACGCGCTGCATTGTGGCGTCGGCGACCTTCCTCGCCCTGGCGCCCCCGTCGCGGAGCACGTCGCGGACGAAGGAGGGGTCTTTCTCCAGCTCAATATACCGCGCGCGTGCCGGAGCGAACCGCTCATTGATGAGTTCCGCCAGGCGCTTCTTCGCCTGGCCGTAGCCGTAGCCGCCGGCGCGGTACTTGCTCGCGATCTCCTGGGTCTCCTGCGGCGTCGCGAAGAGCTTCAGCAGCGCCAGCACGTTGCAGCGCTCCGGGTTCTTGGGGGCCTCGAGAGGCGTCGAGTCGGTCACGATCTGGGCGCAGCGCTTGGCCGTGGCCTTCTCGGTGATGAATATCTCGATGGTGTTCCCGTAGCTCTTGGACATCTTCTGCCCGTCGATGCCCGGCACGACGGCCACCTCCGGCACGATGTACCCATCCGGCATCACGAGCACATCGCGGCCGAACTCGGTGTTGAACTTGCCGGCGATGTCGCGGGTCATCTCTATGTGCTGCTTCTGGTCGGCCCCGACGGGAACGAGGTTGGAGTCGTAGATCACTATGTCGGCCGCCTGGAGCACCGGGTAGTCCAGCAGGCCCATGTTGGCGGTCATGCCCTTGGCGACCTTGTCCTTGTAGCTGGTGCCTTTCTCCATCAGGCTCACGGGGCAGACGCAGTTGAGGATCCAGCAGAGCTCCGTCACCTGCGGCACATCCGACTGTACGAAGAACGTGCTGCGCTTTGGGTCCAGGCCGAGCGCTAGGTACCCCATCGCCACGTGCATCGAGACCGCCTCGAGCTCCTGCTTGTCGCGGAGGCTGGTCAGCGCGTGGTAGTTGGCGATGAAGTAGAAGCACTCGTGCCCCTTCTCCTGCAACTCGATGTGCTGGCGGATGGCGCCGAAATAGTTGCCGACGTGCAGCCGGCCCGATGGCTGAATACCGGATAGAATTCTCATTTTCGTGACTCTAGGTAAAGAGGTCCATGCCTGTCAAGCAGGCGCGATTGCGGGCAAGCGTTCGCGCGCTGCCCTAGTATCCTTCCGGCCGAGGGCATCTGGTGATGAACTGGTAGGTATGGCAACTTAGCGAAGCGCGTCTCGCGAGGGGTGCCGCCCCCTCGCCGCTTACTGCTTCTGTAGTTCCTGCCACAAGGCGTTCTCGACCTTGGTGAACTTGCCGAACGCCTCCTTGAGGTCCTTGAGCGCCCCCGCGAGCGTGGGGTCGTTGGCGGGCACGCCCTGCGGGTAGGCCTTGGCCAGGCCCGACAGCTTTGACACGGCCGTGTCCACCTGCGAGGCACCTTCCGAGAACGCCCTGGCCGCGTCGTAGATGTCCTGCTGGCGCGTCTCCTTCTCGGTGGGCTTGTAGAGCAGCCGCCACGGATTGCGCCTTACCTCCTCGGACATGCTCTTGAGGTTGCCCGACACCTGCGTCATGTTGGTGACCATCAGGTCGATGTTGTCGCTGCTCGCAGCCACAATGTCCTTGGCCGTGGTGGAGGCGTCCGCGAGGTTATGCGCCACCTTGTAGATCTCGTTGTTCGACTCGCGAAGCTTGGCCAGGAAGTCGCCGAGGTCCTTCTTGGTGTACTCGTCCAGCCGCCCTGCCATGTCCTGGACGGATGAGAGGATGCTCGACACCTTCGGCTTGGCATCCGCCGTCATCGCGTTGATGTCGTCGGCCGCCTTCTTGACCTTTGCGACGACGGAATCATCCTTCGCCGGGTCCGTCTGGCCCTGGACGTTGGCGGCCGCCTTGACGATCTCGCCGGCGGCTTTCTTGAGGTCCTGCACGATCTCGTCGATGTTGGCGAGCATCTTGCCGCCCTGCTGGGGGTCAACCTTCGCGCGGATCTCCGCCGCGATGACCTTGAAGCTCTCCGCGCCCTTGCTGATGTTCTCCATCGCCTCGGCCAGCCCGCCGGTGACCTTCACGGGGTGGGCGTCGTCGGCCAGGGGCTTGTCCGGCGTGCCGTAGGTCTTGAGCGCGAGCTTCGTGCCGCCGACGAGTCCGCCGGAGCTGACGGAGGCCTCGGCGTTGGAGTAGACCTTGATGTCCGTGCGGTCCAGCCTGGCGTGATAGATGCACCGGCCGTCATTCACGTTCATGTCGACGATCCGGCCGATGTTCACGTCGCCGACGGACACCGCGTAGCCGAGCTCCAGCCCGGCCGGGCCTTTGTCCTGCGGCGAGTAGAAGCTCACGAGCTGGCCCTTGGTGCGGAAGATGTCCGAGGCCCCGATCCAGATCACCACCGTAAGCGCTACCGCCAGAGCGACGACGACGAAGACGCCTACGACCATCTCGTTGCACCCTTTCCTGGGCATCGCTGTCTCCTCAGCTCACAACTGTCTCTATCTGCGCCCGTCGAGTATGTCCCGTTCGTAGGCCGTGCCTATCTTGCGCCGGGTGATAGGCCCTTCGCTCTCGCCGCGGAGGAACTGGCGGACGGTTGCGGCCGTCTCGTCTCCGCCGGGCGGGCCGTCGCGGATCGCGCGAAACTCGGCGACCGTGCCTGTCTTGAGGACCCGGCCCTTGTCGAGCATGGCCATCCGGTCGCCGACGCGGAAGGCCGAATCGATGTCGTGCGTCACAACCACGCTGGTAACCCCGAGCTTGTCGGACAGGTCCATGATCAGGTGGTCGATATCGGCCGTCATCACCGGGTCCAGCCCCGCCGACGGCTCATCGTAGAACAGTATCTCCGGGTCAAGGGCGATGGCCCGCGCCAGGCCGGCCCGCTTCTTCATGCCGCCCGACAGCTCCGAAGGCATCAGCTCCACCGCCTCGCGCAGGCCCACCAGCTCCAGCTTGATGCGGACCATGATGTCGATGGTCTCGTCGTCCAGATCGGTGTGCTCGCGCAGCGGCAGGGCGACGTTCTCGCCAACAGTCAGCGAGTTGAACAGCGCCCCCGACTGGAACAGGATGCCGAACTTCTTGCGCAGGCCGTCAAGCTCCTGGTCGCTGATCGTGTTCAGGTCCCGCCCCAGCAGCTCGACGTGGCCCTCATCCGGCCATATCAGGCCGGTGATTATCCGCAGCAGCGTGCTCTTGCCGCAGCCGCTGCCGCCCATGATGACCATCGTGCAGCCGGGCATCACGTCCAGGCTCACCCCGTCCAGCACCGTCTTGCCGTTGAAATGCTTGGCGACGTTGACGACCCGGATAACGGGGGATTGGAGTTGTTCCGTCTTGCCCGGTTTCTGCGCCATCGGTGAAGTCGAACACGGATTACACGGATTCAAGGGATTTCGAACGGCATCATCTTACGAAGCGCCTGACCACGAGGCTTTTCTGGCCGAAGTTGAGCAAGAGACCGACTCTTGCGCCGGAGGCCTTCAGGTACGACAGGATCTGCGCCTCGTGATCCTCGCACAGCCTGTCGACCGCCTTCAGCTCCACGATGATCTTCTCATCTACGAATATGTCCGCCTCGAACTCGCCGCACAGCACGCCATCGTACGCGACCTCAAGCGGCGCTTTGGCCTGAAAGACGGCCCTGTTCTTAGCCAGCTCGTGACAGAGCGCCTTCTGATAGACCTTCTTTATGAACCCCGGCCCGAGCGCGGCGTGTACCCTCTGCGCGCATCCCAGCACCGCATAGCTCAGGTTGCCGTGCAGAAACTTCCCGCTGCTCGCCGTTGTCCCGTTCATGCCTTTCGCTTTCGTTGCGTCTTCTGTTTATCTGCTGGTTCTCTCTTCCGCTTCCTCTGCCCTGAATCCCTGAAATCTGTGTAATCCGTGTTCCCCCTGCTCGAATCGCGCCTAGACCTTGACTGCATAGAACACGGCCGTGAACACCATCGCCGCGCTGATGATCGCCACGATCGAGTAGACCACCGTCATGGTGGTCGCCTGGCCTACGCCCTCGGCGCCGCCCTTGACCTTGAGCCCCTCGCGGCAGGCGATCAGGCTGATGAGCACGCCGAATACCAGCGCCATCACCAGGCCGGAGATGAAGTCCCTCGTCTTCAATCCCTCCTGTACGCGGTCCCAGAACCCGACGTAGACCCTCGGGCTGAGCACCGCGCGGGCGGTGGCCCACGTGCCGAACACTATGGTCAGGTCGGCCAACACGGTCAGCAGCACCGTCATCACGGCCGTCGCCACGACGCGCGGCATCACCAGGTATCGCAGCGGATTCAGCGCGATGGCCCGCATCGCCTCGATCTCCTCGGTGACCACCATCGTCCCCAGCTCCGCGGCGATGGACGCCCCGGCGAAGCCGCTGAGCACGATGGCCGTGAAGATCGGCGCCAGCATCCGGAAGCCCGCGATCGCGACGATGTTCGCGATCTGCGCCTCCTGGTGGTACGGCTCCTGAAGCGGCGGCGTGAGCTGGAGCGCCAGGACCACGCCCATGAAGAAGTGGACGAGCAGCACGATGCCCAGGCTCTTGATCCCCACGCGGACCATCTGCGCCGCCAGGGCCGCGCCGCCCAGGCGCACGCCGGGGACGAACAGGCCCGCCCCCAGCCATCGCGCCGCCGCGGCCAGCAGCATCGCCAGCGAGCCGGCGTAGGACATGGCCCCGATCACGGCCTGGCCGATGATCCTGATTGGATTTGCGCTGGAGGCCATCTTCAGGCCATCGCCTCCTTCACGGTCTGGTGGGTCTCGAAGAAGCTGTCGAGCTTCGTTACCTCGAAGATGCCGCGGACGCGCTCGCCCAGGGCCGCCAGCGCCATGCTCGCGCCGGTCGAGCGGGCCTTTCGATAGACCTTGACCAGCGTCGCCACGCCGGATGAGTCCATGAACGGCACATCGGCCAGGTTCACCACGACGCGGGCCGGCCCCTCCGCCAGCACGTCCATCAGCGAGTCCTGGAAAGCCGGGCTGGAGGTCATGTCGATATCGCCGGATACATCGATCACGGCCGTCTTGCCCGTCCAGCGAATCGCCTTCACCGGACCTTGCTGTGCTCGACGCGATTTCCTTTTGAGCCGCATTTGTCCTTCTTTCAATCTGTCGCTCGCGTGGTCGAAACCCCGGCCGGGGCTGCGGCGGTGGCCGGAACAGCGCCCGGCGCGGTCGCGGGGCCGCTCGCGGGTCCGCTCGCCGCGACCGCCGCGGGCTCGGTCGCGGGATTCGTCGCCGACGGCTGTCTCCCGCCGGCCAGCCACTCCCGCCACAACTTTATGGCCTTCTCGCGGTCGGCCCGCGGCTGGTAGATCTCGTAGCCCATCGTCTGGCCCGTCAGGTCCTTCAGCGACATGAACGCGGCGAACCGCACCTCCGCGTCGCCGCTGCCGAGGCTCTCGACGATGTACGGTACGGCGTTCTGGTCCTTGAGGCGCACCGCCTCGACCATGGCCTTGATACGCGCGTCGGGGTCCTGGCCCTGAAGCCGCTGGTACAAGCCCGCCCCGCCCTGCTGCGTGCAGGAGCCGGCCCCGCACAGAAGCCAGCCGGCCAGGGCCGCTAGTCCCACCGCTGTGCGTGTCCGACGTGCGATTGTCACCTTCTCACCGATGCGGATTCGCCGATGCCTGTCGTTCAAAGGATTATAGCTCTGCGCCGGCGCAGGCCGAGCGACGCAGTGCGAGCGATCACTGTAATACTATCGGCAAGAGGGAGTTACAAGTTCGCCTTAAGACGGGTGACGTACTGGTGCGCCTGGCGACTTGGCTCAGGCAGCCGCGCGGCCGTCGCGCAGCGGATGGTCCATCGCACGGCCGCGTCCAGCGTGATCCGGTGGCCGACGGAGACGTAGACCCCTTTGACGCCGTCCCTCGTGCGGACGAAAGAGCCGATGACCTTGCCGTCCAGCCTCAGCGCCGCGCGGCTGCCGCGACGCGGCTTGGGCTCGCGATGCTCCCCGCACAGCCGGCTCTTGGCGACGCCGATGGTCGGCACATCGAGCCACAAGCCCACGTGGCAGGCTATGCCGAACCCGCGCGGGTGCGCACGGCCGTGGCCGTCGATCATCAGCAGGTCCGGCCGCCCCGCTTCTCGCGAAAGCTTCTGGACGGCCGCGATGACGGCCGGCGCCTCCCGGAACGACAGCAGCCCCGGCACATAAGGAAACGTCAACGGCCGTACCTCTTCCGCGTGCGCGATCACCTCCAGCGTCCGCGCATCGCACAGCACCGCCACCGCGATGATCTTCTCCTTGCCCACGAACGCGCAGTCCGCCCCGGCGATAGTGTTCACACGCCCGGACAGCGGCACGGCCCGAACCTTCCCCGCCAGCTCCTTCTGGAGTGCGATGGCTTGACGCGGGGTGATGTCCCATGAGTGATTTAGCACGTGCTGCGCCTCGTTGCCGCGTCTTCTAGACGCCCGCAGGAGAAAGGTCGAATGCCGTCACATCGTACCCATTCCTCGCGAAGAAAACGGCGTTTCGGCCTTCGCCGCATCCGATGTCCAACAGCCTCAGCGGCCGGTCGGGCGGCATCAACTCCAAGACCTTGAAACACAAGAGCGAAGGCTTCTTGCCCCAGTAGTATGCCCTTGGGGCATACTCCCGGTCGTACTGGTTGGCCATGGATGGCTCCTTTCGACAAGAGCGAAAACCCCTCGCCCCCCCGACGCGGCCGCCTGACGGCGACCGGATCGATTTTCCTGCCAGCTATCAGCTAGTTCGCGACCCGCCTGACGATCTCGATGGCCTTTGCTATATCGGCCGCGGAGACCTCCAGGTTCGCGACCGCGCGGACCGTGTCGAAACCGTTGGCAAGCATACCGACGCCGGCGGCGATGAGCTTCTTTGAGAACTCGGCGGCCGGCGACAGTGCGCCCGGCGATGAGCCAGTGGCAGCCGGCTTCGTCACACGGATAATCACGATGTTCGTCTCGACCTCTTCCGGCCGGACCTCGATTCCCGGCGCGCCCGCCAGCCCCTTGGCCAGTGCCTTGGCGTTGGCGTGGTCCTCCTTGAGACGCTCGCGATGGTGCTCCAGCGCATACAGCGCCCCGGCCGCGATGATCCCCGCCTGCCGCATCCCGCCGCCGAACATCTTGCGAAAGCGCCGCGCCCGCGCGATGAACTCCGTCGTTCCGCACAGGCACGAGCCAACCGGCGCGCCCAGCCCCTTGGAGAAGCACACGCTCACCGAGTCGAAGTGCGAGGCGTACTCGCGCTCCGGGATGCCCGTGGCGACCGATGCGTTCCACAGCCGCGCGCCGTCCAGGTGCAGCCGCAGCCCCGCCTCGCGGGCCACCCGCTCCACCTCGACGATGCCCGCCATCGGCCATATCGAGCCGCCGCCGCGGTTGTGCGTGTTCTCCACGCAGACGAGCCTGGTCCGCGGGTGGTGCAGGTTCTGCGGCCGGAGGGCCTTGCGGAGCTGCTCGCCCGTGAAGATGCCCCGTTCGCCCTCGATCAGCCGGCACATCACGCCCGACAGGCCGGCCGGCGCGCCCGCTTCGTAGTAGTAGACGTGCGCGTTGGCGTCGAGGATGATCTCGTCGCCCGGCTCGGTGTGCGTGCGGATGGCGACCTGGTTGGTCATCGTGCCCGAGGGCATGTAGACGGCCGCCTCCTTGCCGAGCAGCTCCGCGGTCCGCCTTTCCAGCGCGATGACGGTCGGGTCGTCGCCCAGCACGTCGTCGCCGACCTCGGCGGCGGCCATCGCCTGACGCATCGCGGCCGTCGGCTTGGTCACTGTGTCGCTGCGCAAGTCGATCATGGTTGTCCTTCCAAAGGCCAGCGATTGTAGATTGTAGATCGCGGATTGTAGATTGAAAAAAGAGACCAACCAGTGGGCGCGAGCTTCCTCCGCCACGACCTCACTATAAGCCGCCGGCCGGCGCTGGTTCGCGGCCGGCGCGCGTGGACGGACAAGAAGACTGGCGAGCATGAGTCTTCCGAGCAGGCCGCCCTGTACGGCAACCGGCGGAGGGTCAGGGGCAAGCACGGCAAGCCGCGGCGGCTCCAGGACGTTCACGCCGGCGACAATACGGGCTCTTTCGGCTCGCTTCTTGGCTTGCTGGCCGCAATACAAACGCGCCTGGGTCAGTTCTGGGGATTCCTGAGACATTCTCATCGGCCGATCCGCGGCCACTGTCAATGATGCGACCTGCATGCCCCACAGACACTACCTCTCAGGCGGGCGGGCCAACGACTCGTGCAACGGCTATTCCGCCGGCTGTGTCTCGGGCGCCGGGGGCAGCTTGATCTTGCAGACCTTCTGGGCCGTGTAGTGCTTGCCGGTTAGGTAGTCGGTGAACTCCACGCGGACGGTTATCTCCGCGTGCTTGGGCGTGACCTTGAACGGGCAGATGAAGCTGTAGTGGTATGTGAAAAACCCGCTGGACCAGAACTTGCCGATCTGGTCCACCGGCCATTGGCACTCGCCCACCAGGTTGTCATCGGGCGGGGCGGCCAGGTCGAACAGCTGGACCTTCACGTCGCCGGCGGCCTTGATGATGCTTCCGTCCTGGTCCATCGGAAGGACGTAGACCTTGATCGCGTCGTCGCCGGCGTCCTGCCGGCCGGTGGTGTTGATGCCGCCCGTCATCGAGCCCAGGTCAACCGACTTGACGTGAAAGAGCTTGTCCAGCCGCTTGTCGCCCAGCGCCATCAACGAGAGTATTCGCTTGTCCTGTTCGGCGATCTGCTCGGAGAGCCGTTTGTTTTCGTTGGTGGCGGCGACGAGCTCCTCGTGTTCCTTGGCGCACTTGGCGGCGGCCTTGTCCATCTCCTGCTGGGCCGGACATCCGCCGGCGAAGAAGGCCAGCAGGGCCAGAACGGGAACTATCGGATAACGAACAGAGAATATCGCATATCGAACGGGATTCCTCGAATGACAGCCGCAAGAGGGGGACGCGGAGTTCACTTCGTCATTCGTCATTTCCTGTTCGTTATTCGATATTTCCTGGACGATTCTTGCCATCTTCTGCCTTCTCCTGCGGCGGCCGTTCTGGCATCCGGTCCAGTATGCGGTCGACGCAGCCGTATTCTACAGCCTCGCGTGCGTCAAGCCACTTGTTCCGGTCGCAATCCCGCTCGATCTTGTCGACGTTCTGTCCGGTGCCGCCGGCGAGGATTTCGTAGATGCGCCTGCGGAGGCGGAGGATTTCGCGCGCCTCGATGTCCAGGTCTGTGGCCGGTCCGGTCAGCACGCCGTGTATGAGCGGCTGATGGATGAGCACGCGGCTGTTGGGCAGGATGTGCCGCTTGCCGCGCTGGCCGCCGACGAGCAGGACGGCCGCCATCGACGCGGCCATGCCCACGCAGTAGGTCGCGATCTCCGGGCGGATGTACTGCATGCAGTCGTAGATCGCCAGCCCCGCCGACACGCTGCCGCCCGGCGAGTTGATGTACAGGCTGATGTCGTGGTGCGGGTCCTCGTTGGACAGGAAGAGGAACTGGGCGACGATCGTGTTGGCCATGTCGTCGTCGATCTGCCCGCCGACGAAAACCACGCGGTCCTTCAGCAGGCGGCTGTAGATGTCGTAGGCGCGCTCGCCGCGCCCGGTCTTCTCGATGACGATTGGCACCAGGTGCTCATTGCGCGTCATGTCTTCTTCCTCTTCTTCTTGCTCTCGGGCGACGTATCGACGATCTCGTCCACGATGCCGTAGTCCTTAGCCTCGGCGGGGGTCATGTAGCGGTCGCGCTCGGTCTCCTGCTGGATCTGCTCGACGGAGCGGCCGGTGTGCCTGGCCATCAGCTCGTTGAGGAGCCTGCGGTTGCGGATGATCTCCTCGGCCTGGATCTTGATGTCGGCGGCCTGCCCGGACACGCCGCCCCAGGGCTGGTGGACCATGATCTTGCTGTGGGGCAGGGCGTAGCGCTTGCCCTTGGTCCCGGCCGCAAGGATCATCGCCGCGCCGCTGGCCGCCTGGCCGACGCAGTACGTGGCCACGTCGCAGTGGAGGAACTGCATCGTGTCGTAGATGGCCAGCGTGTCATCCACGTCGCCGCCGGGGGAGTTGATGTAGAGGTTGATGTCGCGGTCGGGGCTCTTGGCCTGGAGCTCCAACAGGCGCATTATCAGCCCGCCGGCCGTGCCGGGGCCGATCTCGCCCCAGAGGAACACGATCCGCTCCTCGGCCAGGCGCTCCTCCAGCGTCATCTCGCGCCGCAGGGCGTACTCGCGGTACTCGCTGTGGATTGCGGAAGCTCTGACCCGTGGCTTCATGTCGCTGGCTCCTGGTTGTCCGGCGTCGCGCGCTCCGTAGGTGCTTTGCAGAATCATAGGCGTCCGCGTCTCGCACGGCCGGCGGCTCATTCCTTGGGCTCCTGGGGCTGCTGGTCCGTCTTGCCCTCGGGCTCCTCTTGCTGGCCCTGCTCTTCCTGCTGCTCGGGCTGCACGGGGGCGTCGGTAATCTCCGCCATCTCAAGCAGCTTGTCCAGCGCCTTTTCCTCGCGGAGCGAGTCGGCCAGGCCGGAGAGCGAGCCATCGGCCTCCATCTCCTGCCGCAGCCGCTCCGGGCGGCGGTTGTTCTGCTGGGCGATGGCGGCGACGCGCGAGTTGATCTCGCCGTCGTCGACCTCGATCTTCTCCTGCTCGGCGTACTTGCCCAGGATGAAGGACAGGCGCAGGCTCTGCTTGGCCTGCTCGTCGATGGAGGCCTTCATCGCGGTGAGGTGCTCCTCGATCTTCTCGGCCGGCACTCCATGGTACATCAGGTCCAGGTAGCGGCGCGTCGTCAGCCTGCCGGCGTGGCGCTGGACGACGCCCTCGGGCAGATCGAACTTCACGCTGTCCAGCAGGTACTTGCACACCTGGTCGCGCAGGTTCTGCCGGACCTCCTGCTGCACGCGCGACTCCATCCGCCGCCGCGCCTGCTCGCGAAGTTGCGCGAGCGAGTCGAACCCAAGGCCGGTGGCGAACGCATCGTCGATCTCGGGCAGGACCGTCCTGCGTACCTCGCTGACGGCCAGTTCGACCGTCAGCTCCTTGCCGCGCCATGATTCGTTGGGGTGGACGTCGGGGGCCTTGACCTTGATGACGGCCGTGTCGCCGGGCCTCTTGCCGGTCAGCGCGGTCCCCAGGTCCAAGAGTGGCAGCCCCTCGATCTGTCCCGGCGCTACGCGGAGGGTCAGTCCGCGGCGCTCCAGCGGCTCGACGCCTTCGCCAGTGATCCTCGCGCCGGCGAGCACGACATCGCCGTCGGCCGCGGGTTCCTGGACGGTCTCGTGGCGTGCGCGGTTGCGGCGCAGGCCGTCGAGGGCCTCGTCGATCCGCTCATCGTCGATCGTGACGCTCCGCCGCGTGACCTTGATGCCCTTGAGCTCCGGCAGTGTGAACTCCGGCGCGACCTCGACCTCGAAGCTGTACGTAAGATCGCCGGTCTCCGGGACCTCGATCTTCTCCAAATCGAGCGTCGGCTCGCCGATGGTTTGCAGGCCGGCCTTCTCGCTGATCTGGCCGAGTGACTCGCCCACCAGCGCGTTGCGGACGTCGGTGGAGATCTCCTTGCCGAATCGCTTCTCGATGAGCCTGCGCGGGGCGTGGCCGATCCGGAAGCCCGGCACCTGCGCCGACTTGGCCAGCTCGCCGAAAAGCTCGTTGAACTTGGCGTCGACCCGCTGGCGCGGGACGGTGACGGTGAGCTTCTTCTTGAGCGTGCCGGCATCCTCGATGGAGAACGTGGCCTCGGGGAGCTTGGAGGCCTCTTCTGTTGTGGCCTCGGCGGCCTGCTCTGTCGCGGCCCCGGCGGCCTGCCCGGCGTCCGTCTGGCCACCTTGCTCCGTGGCGGGCGCATCGCCCGCCCGTTCCGCGGGGGTCTGCTCGGCTTCGGACTGGCCGGAGGCTTGGGCTGGCGTTTCGCCTTCGGCGGGGACCTGCTCAGCGGGGCTGGAAACAGGCTCAGACTCTGAACGATCCTGGGTGTCATCCGGCATGGTGGGAACCTACTCCTATCTGGAGCCGTCCTGCCGATGTGCATGGCGGGAAGGCTCGGCGTGCCGTGACCAGGTGCGCGACGCCGCGCACCCCCGACGGCACAAATCTGCAATCTGAAATCTCAAGTCTGCAATTCCATGACCCCACGGGGATTCGAACCCCGGTCGCGGGCTTGAAAAGCCCGTGTCCTAGGCCGCTAGACGATGGGGCCGGCCAGGCGCCCACCCGGAAAAGCTCCGGGAAAGCCCGCCGGCGGCCCGGCGCATCCACGGGGGCCGGCCAAGGCGGGGCAGGCATAGTACAGCATTCTATCGCGGCGTCAACCGAATACTTCACTGAGGGAGGAGGGACTCGAACCCTCGACCTACGCATTAAAAGTGCGTTGCTCTACCACCTGAGCTACTCCCCCTCACGGGCGTCACATATTCGGTTGTGTGAATAACATATCGGCCAGGGCCGGCCCTACCGCCAGCCAACTATGCGGCGCGGCAGGCCCAGACCACAATCCAACAACTATATTTGGTCGCCGGACAACTGTCAAAGGTTTCCGACAGGCGGCGACAGTCGGCCAACGCCGGTCAAGAAGCCCCGCACCGCGTGCCGATGAATCCTCCGAATGGAGACCAAGGCCGCCAGCGAAGCAGCTCCAAGTACGCCGGCCGTGAGCGCCCCCCGGCGTCCGACGGACCGCCTGGGCGGATGGGAGGCGTCCGTCTTCTGGGCGCTTGTCTGCGTACACGTCGTCCCGATCTGGGCATTCAAGCATTTCCCCTCGCAGGACGGCCCGGCGCACCTGGACAGCGCCAACGTGCTTCGCCTTTACAACCGGCAGGGCCACGAGCAGTTCCGCAAGTACTACACGATCAACTCCGCGCTCGTGCCCAACTGGGCGGCGCACGCGGCGCTGGCAGGGTTGATGACGGTTACGTCGCCGCGGACGGCAGAGCGGCTGCTGCTGACGGTGTACGTCATCGGGCTGCTGGCGGCCGTGCGGTACGCGGTCCGGGCGGTCAGCCCGCGGGCCGCGTTCGTCTCGATGTTGGCGATGCCGTTCGTCTACGGCTACGCCCTCCACATGGGGTTCTACAGCTTCTGCCTTGGGACGGCGATGTTCTTCTTTATCCTCGGCTACTGGATCAGGCGGAGCTCGGGCATGGGGCCGGGGCACGTCCTCGTAATGGCGATTCTCGCGGTGCTGGCGCTCTTCTGCCACCCGATACCGCTGACGATGGCGGCCGTCGCGGTGGGGGGCGGGTGCGCGTGGCTGGCCGCGATGAACTTGCGCCGGGACGTGCGCGCGGGGCGATTTGGGGCCGTGGCCATTTGGCAGGCGATCCGCTCGCGGATCATCGGCCCGGTCGTCGCATTGGCGCCAGCGGCGGTCCTGTTGGCGATGTTCGTGGCCCGCAGCGAGGGGACGGCCGATGTGGCGGGGGAGGGCGCGGCGTGGCGGCTGTCGGCGCTATTGCACCTGGCGGCGCTGGCGTCCTATCGCGCGGAAGAACTGTGGCTGTCGGGGGCGGTCGCGTTCGGGTTGGCGGCAGTCACTTTGCTGGTTCTGTGGGACAAGTGCCGCCATCGCCGCTTCGACCGGTCCGACGGCCTGCTCCTCTTGGCTGTGGCCTACACGGCCGTCTTCTTCGTGGTGCCGGCTCGGATGTCGGGCGGGGCGTTCATCGTAATCCGGCTGAGCCTGTTTCCGTTTTTCGCGATCATCCTCTGGTTGGCCGCGCAGGAATGGCGGGCCGTCCCACGAATCATTGTGCAAGCGGCGGCCGGCGCGGTCGCGCTGGCGATGCTGGCGATGCACGCGCAGGACTACTCACGCCTGAACGGGTACCTCGACGAGTACCTCTCCGCCGCCGCCCACATCAAGGCCGGCTCGACGCTCCTGCCTGTGAGCTTCTCGAATACGGGCGAAGGGCTGGGCATGGATGGCGCTTCCTGGGGCGTCGGCCCGTACAGGCACGCGGCCGGGCACATCGCCGCAGACCTGGACCTTGTCAATCTCGGCAACTACGAGGCGGCCGAGAGCCATTTTCCGATCCGCTATCGCCCGGAGCTTGACCCGTATGCGTTCATAGGGCCGATGGAGGAGATGGGGTGGTCGTCGCCTCGGCGCCTCGACATAATTGGCTACCCGCGGCGGACGGGCGGGCGGATCGACTACGTGTTGGTCTGGGGCCTGCTCGACGGCCCGCGGCAGCACCCCAACGCCCCCGACTTGCTGCGGCAACTCGACGAGGCCTACGACCCGATCTACACGTCACCGCGCGGACTGGTGAGACTGTACGACAGAAGGCAGAGCGCAGAATGAAGAATGCAGAATGAAGAAGTGACATACGAAGGAAGTTGGCCTTTACTTCTGTATTCTGCCTTTTGCATTCCGCATTCTGCCTTCGTTGTTCATCCCTCGAAGATCTCTGACACCTTCACCGAGAACCCCTGGCAGACATCCTCGCCGCTCAAGACGTCGTTTTCGCGCAGGACTCGCGGGTCGCGCCCGGCGCGATGAACGGTCACAGTCCGGCTGCGCGGGTTGACGATCCACACCATGGCCGTGCCGGCCGTGAGCCACTGCTCGATCTTCTCATCGACGTCTAGGAGGCTGTCGCTGGGGGAGATTACCTCTACGGCAATGTCGGGTGGGAAGGAGATGAACGCCTTTGGCACACCACCGGCAGGCACCCTCGCCTTTGAGATGAACGCAATATCCGGGGCGAGAACCGTATCGGGGTTCCGAGCGATTATGAAGCCAGGATCGTTCGTCAACACCCGGCCAAGCTTGTTGGCCCTAACGTGCGCCTTCAGAAAATAGAAGATGTTTCCTGCGATATCGCAGTGCTCGCCGCCAGCCGGCGTCATCATGGTTAGCTCTCCCCGGACCAGTTCGTGGCGCATGCCGTCGTCGGGCATCCGCCACAACTCCTCGGCTGTCATCTTCACCTGCGTTGTCGACATGGTCGCACCTCGCACGGGTATTATATCATTCGCCCTTCGGATTCGCCACGCGGCCGGCGAAGAGGATCGCGCCTGTCGTACTGTGCCGAATCAGGAACACGAAGGGGTGATCGGCCTTGAACTCCACTGGCTTTGGCGGGCTGAACGCCATGTCCTCGCCTTCGGCAGGGATGACGCTCGCGGCGACCGCCTCCGTGCCTTCCTCGTCCACGGAAACGAACGCCTTGTGGAACACCTCCGACACGTAGAGGCCCTTCTCTCCCGTCATGCCGGAGAGGTCCGCCTTCGCGGGATCGAACGCATCGGGCATGCCCATTTCCGCCAGGGAATTGGACAGCCTGAACTGGCTCGTGAACCTGAACTTCGGAAGCGTGACGTTGGCGAGCGTGGACTTCCTGTCCTTGAGCCACCTGGTCATGTCATCGGCCGTCAGGGCCTTCTCCACCGCGGCTATGCCGTCAACCTTCTTAGGCAGGATGATCAGCATGGATAGCTCGTCCCGCATGTACGGCAGGGCGAGCATCTGGAAGTCATCCGTGGCGGCGTAGTCGAAATCGCCCTGCAAGTGCATGAGCGGCACGGTGACTCCGTCGCGGCCGTCGGCCATGAACTTGCCGTCCTTGGTCGCATCCTTGGGGAACTTCTCCCGCCGCTTGCTATTGAAGTAGACAGCGTTGGCCAGCACCAGGCGCGTCCTGGCGTTGAGGGCGTCCGGCGAAAGGATGTCCTTCACCTTGTCCCTCGTGTTCTTGGCTACCCACCCGTTGATCGCGTCGGCGGCCGCCTGGGGCTTGGAGAAGTCGGCCTCGCTCAGCTCGGCCCCGTAACTGTCCTTCAGGAGCCGGCCGAACTCGGGCCTGACGGCCGTGCCCTTCTGGCCCCACAGGGCGTTGGCGACCACCAGCTCATACACGGGCAGCACCCCTTCTGACCGGCCGCCAGCTTTCTGTAGAGGTCGAATGCGAAGGCGTTGCCTGCCTCGGCAACGGCCTTGACGCCCTCCGATGGCTGTGTCGCAGGTGCCTGCGCCGCGAAGCAAGATTGGCCGATGAGCCCGACCGCTGCCAAAATCAGGAACCTATGGAGTCTCATTTGGATCTCCCCATGTTTGCTGGACTCTACTTCCTTGTCGTCTGCAGGCTTGTCAGCAAGAAGGAATATCGAATATCGAACATGCAATATCGAATTTCGAAGTGGCAAACTGGCAACGATGCCGAGTCTGGCGTTCGATATTCGATATTCCCTGTTCGATATTCGTGATTTCTCGGCGCCTCTACGTTTCCTGAATCTCCTTCGTCTTGGCCGCCAGGAGTTCGTCCACCTTCCCCTCGTACTGCTTGGTGAGGCCCTGGACGTCTTCGCGGGCCTTTTCGGCCTCGTCCTCGCTGAGCTCGCCATCCTTTTCCAGGGCGTCGACGGCCTTGTTGCCATCGCGGCGGGCGTTGCGGATGGTGACGCGGGCGGCCTCGGACATCTTGCGTAGCTGGCCGGCAAGCTGCTGCCGCCGCTCGCCCGACAGCGGCGGGATGACCAGGCGGATGACCTTGCCGTCGGAGTTGGGGTTGATGCCGAGCTCGCTGGTCTGGATGGCCCGCTCGATGTCCTTCAGGCTGTTGGGGTCGAAGGGCTTGATGACGATCAGGTTGCTCTCCGGCGTGGAGATCGACGCGAGTTGCCGCAGGTCCGTCGGCGAGCCGTAGTACTGCACCTTGAGGTGGTCCACCAGCCCGGCGGACGCCCGGCCGGTGCGGATGCCGCGGAACTCCTGCCGCAGATACTCGACGGCGGATTCCATGTTCCCCTCGACCTCTAGCATCACGTCGTCCAGTGCCATTGATTCGCTCCGCTTGATAAAGGGACCAGGGATGAGGGACTAGCGACCAGGGGCCTCGCAGGTTGGCGCTGTTCGATGCCCAGCAAGTCCTCGCATTCCTGGTCCCTGGTCGCTAGTCCCTAGTCGCTTACTATCGTTCCTACTCGCTTCCCGCTCACCGCGTCCACGAGGCTTCCCGGCCGGGCGAGCGCGAAGACGACGATGGGAATCCTGCTTGCCCTGCACAGCTCGACGGCCGTCAGGTCCATCACGCCCAGCCTGTCGGCCAGGACCTTGTCGTAGGTCAGGCGGTCGTACTTCTTCGCGGCCTTGTTGACGGCCGGGTCGCTGTCGAACACGCCGTCCACCTTGGTGGCCTTGAGCAGCACGTCGGCCCCGACCTCGGCGGCGCGGAGGGCGGCGCAGGTGTCGGTGGTGAAGAACGGGCTTCCCGTGCCGCCGGCGAAGATGACAACGCTGCCCGCGTCCATCAGCTCGATGGCCCGCTCGCGGACGAACGGCTCGCAAACGCGGGCGTCGCCGATGGGGCTCATCACCACGGCCGCGAGGCCGTGGGCCGCCAGCGTGTCGCGCAGGGCCAGACCGTTGATGATGGTGGCGAGCATGCCCATGTAGTCGGCCGTCGTGCGGTGGATGTGCGGATTGGAGGCCAGGTCGCGCCCGCGAATGAAGTTGCCCGCCCCGACCACCAGCCCCACCTGCACGCCCAGCTTGATCACGTCGCGCACGGCCGCGACGACCGCCGCGGCGGCGGGAGCCTCGACGGCGAACCCATCCGGCGAGCACAGCATCTCGCCCGAAAGCTTCAGAAGGACGCGCTTGTACCTGGCGGGCATAGTAATTTCCGATTGACGACTTGCGATTGGCGCTATTTCTAAATCGCCGGCCGGCAGTCGTCAATCGGAAATCGGCAACAGTGAATTGCGCCCCACGGTTGACTGTTCGCCACGACGCGCGGAGAATCCTTGCAGCCGTCTATGCGGGCGACTGCCGAGGCCATGATCGCCGGCTCGAAGTCATGGGGAGCAAGAGGTCATGAATTCAAGGACTATGCTGGGTGTTGCGCTGGCGAGCGCCCTTGCGATTGCGTCTGGCGTGGCGGCGCTGGGGCCTGGTTTATGGGCGTCGAACTTAGCCGGCGTCCCAACCAATGGGCCTGGAGCGGCATCCAGGCCGGCGGCCACAGTCAAGGTCGCGGCGATTCAGTTCATGTCCGAGTTCGGCCGCCCGGCCGAGAACCGCAAGCGCCTGGAGCCGCTGATCCGCCAGGCCGCGAAGGCCGGCGCGAAGATCATCGTCCTGCCCGAGGCGGCCATCACGGGCTACGCGTCGACCGACCTGAAGCAGGCCTGGCAGCTCGACGGCCGTGAGATGGGCGAGGGCCTGGCCGGCGTCTCGCCGAAGGATGCGGCCGAGACCGTTCCCGGCGAATCGACGCGGGCGATGTGCAAGCTGGCGGGCGAGCTTGGCATCTACCTGACCGTGCCGCTGGTTGAGGTGGACCCCAAGAGCGGGCGGTACTTCAACACGATCGTGCTGGCCGGGCCAAAGGGCGAGCAGCTCCTGCACTACCGCAAGCTCAACCCATGGCCGTGGGCGGAGAAGGCCTGGGCCACCAAGGGCGACCACGGACACCAGTACATTGACACGCCGTACGGCCGGCTGGCGCTGCTGATCTGCTACGACATCAACTTCGAGCCGCCGCGGCTGAAGGAGGCGCGGATCGACGTGCTGCTCTACTGCATCGCGTGGGTGGACCGGCCAAACAGCGACTGGTACGCGCGTCGCTTGCCGGCCATCGCGCGGCAGAACAACTTCCACATCATCGGGGCGAACTGGACGGTGCCTGCGGCGCCCGCGACGGGACCGGCCGCGTCGGCGCCATCTTCCGGCCCGGCCATCCGCAAGCCCGACTGGTACGGCTACGGCCAGTCGCGGATCATCTCGCGCGACGGCGAGATACTCTCCAAGGTCGGCAAGGACATCGGTGAGGAGATCATCTACGCCGAGCTTCCCGTGCCTGCCGGCGCGCCTTAACCCGGGAAAGGAGCGGCGATGGAGCAAACTGGACCTGCGGCGCTTCAGGACGATGGGAACTGGCGGCATTTCGCCCGTCACTGCATCCTGCTGGCGCTGATTCTCGCGCCATTTGCGTATTTCGGCTTGCTCCTTTCCGTCGCCGTTCACGAGATCGTCGGCCACGGCCTGGCCTGCTTGTGTCTCGGCGGCCAGTTCCTCGGGTTCTCGATGGATCTGAAGGGAATTGGCTATGCAACCATTTTTCTCCCGTTCGACCCCCCTCTTTGGAAGCGCCAGTTGGTCCTCGGCGCCGGCATGGTGGCAACTCTTCTGACCGGTGCGTGCCTGCTGTGGATTGCCCACAAGGTGCGCGGCGTCCTGCTGTCGCTGATCCTGCTGATCCTCTCGGCAGCCATGCTGCTGGAATGTTCGGAGTACCTCTTCTGGAGCTCCGTCTGGCCGGCGGGGCTCGGCGATGCCAGGCAGATTCTCGCAGCGTCCAATAGCCCATGGCTGCGCCCGTTGTTCATCGCCCTGGGCGTCCTCGGCTCCCTTGGAACGATCATTGTCGTGTACGCAATGATCTTTCGTCGCCTGGAGGCTTGGTTAGGCAACGGCCAGTTGCGCGGCGCCAGGCGGGCCGTGGTCCTGGCTATCATAGGGCTGTTGCCCGCGCCGGTCTTCCTCTTCGTGCAGGACTGGGTGCGCCTTGCGCCAGGACTGGGCCTCCTTCCCGGCATTGTGGGCACTGTTAGTTTTGTGGCCGTCGCCGCGGGGCTGTACTGGATTCGCTTCCGCGCGCGTCCCGCCCTGGTAAGGAAGCGAAGCATCGCCGTTGCCATGGCTGCCGGTTGGTCCTCCGCAGGCGTGGCCGTGGTCGCGACGTTGCTTTGGCTCCAGAATGGAGTCGCGACAGGCCGCTACCCGGAAACACCAATCCGACTCATTTCGAGCATTGAGGTCTCCCCCGACCGAAAGAAGGTCGCCTTCCTCACCCTCTGTGGCACCCTCGGAGGCGCCGGTTCGCGGTTTGATAGGAAGCTCTACGTCTGGCCGGTGGACGGCGAGGCGCCAGCAACGGAGATTGCGTGTCCTGGGCGTCCGCAATCGGTCTCCTGGTCCGGCGACTCCTCGGCAATCGTCTTCTCCTCCGTCGAAACCGCAAGCGTGTCGCCGATGAAGATCATGCGGATGGCGATCGCGGATGGGCGAACGTCGATGATCGCGGAACAATGGTGCTACGCCCTCCAGTGTTCGCCCGATGGAAAGTGGGTTGCTTTCACCGAATATGATGCCGAACCCTCGCTTACTGACCGGCGGATAGAGCTGAGGGCCCTCGACATCAAGTCCGGCAAGTTCGTGACGCTGGCTAAGGGGATCGACGCGGCCCGCTCTTCTTGGCGTTGGTACCCGGATTCGTCGGGAGTGCTATTGCGCCGTGGCCATGCACTTGTCCGAAAGACCATTGCCGATGGGCCCGAACAAACTGTCTACACGTCTCCGGGCGGCGACGAGGATGCTCAATGGCAGATCGTGTTCTCTCCTGATGGCGGATCGTTGGCTCTCCTGGAAGGAGGGGCTCTTCGCATTCTTGACCTTCGCCAGTCATCTTCCTTGGACGCTCTGTCGGGCAGGCAGCATGTCCTTGCGTTTGACTGGTTTTGCGACGGAATCTGCTACGTCCAGGCCGGTCAAAGCGGCCTAGCGTCGTCGTCCGAGCTGAAGGTCTACAGCCCGTCCACGGGCCTTTCGCGTACGGTCGCCGGAGGGGATTTTTCATCAGCCGACTGGATTGCGGGCAACCGAATCATTGTCCTGCGTGGAAAGGAAGGTCTCTGGGTCTATGATGCCGCCACCGGGGAGGGGCGGGAGATATTCTCTCTCACGCCCAAGGGCGGGCCACACGAGAGAGCTGAACATTGAGTATTGCTGATTTCCCGACCGGCCGCCGGCTACCCGCCTACCGCGAACCGCGCGAACGCCTTGACCTTGGCCTTGCCGAGGATGTCCTTGACCTTCTTCTTGCCGTACTTGTCCTCGCGGGCGATGAGCTGCTCGACGAGCGCCCGCTCCTCAAGGAACTTGCGGATCTTGCCGGCGACCATCTTCTCGGCGATGTCGGCCGGCTTGCCGGAGGCGATCGCCTGCTCCTTGGCAATCTGCTTTTCCTTCTCGACGATGTCGGCGGGGATGTCCTCGACGACGATCCCCATCGGGTCCGCAAAGGCGACGTGCATGCACAAGTCGCTGAGGACCTCATCCGTGACTTCGCCCTCGACGCCGATCAGGACGCCGACCTTCTTGTTGTGGTGCAGGTACGCGCCGATCCGCGGCGCGGAGATGCGGATGCCCCGCGCGTAGGACATGTTCTCGCCGATCTTCTGGAGCGCGGACTGGACGGCCGCGGTGATGGCTGGCGTCGCCTCGACCTTGCCGTCGCCGGCGTTCAGCGCCATGCCGGCCAACTCGGCGACCATCGCGCCGAACACGTCGTTGCGGGCGCAGAAGTCCGTCTCGCAGCGGACCTCGACCATTGCGGCGGATGTCCTGTCGGGCGACTGCGCGATTCCGATGAGGCCTTCGCCCGTGGCCCGGCCGGACTTCTTCTCGGCGGCCGCGCCCATCTCCTTGCGGAGGATGTCCGAGGCGGCCTGCGGGTCGCCGTTGGCCTTCTCGAGCGCCTTCTTGCACGCCATCATGGGCAGGCCGGTCTTCTCGCGAAGGGCCTTGACCATCTCTGAGGTAATCTGAGCCATCTTGACTCCTGTAAGTTGCCTAGGGGGCGGCCTCTGTGAAGCTTCCGGCCGTGCCAAGGACGAAAGGAAATATCGAACATCGAACATGCAATATCGAATGACGAAGTGACAGCACCAGGCCCTTCTTCGGTTCGATGTTCGATATTCCTTGTTCGATATTCGTCATTTCCTTTTCTTGCGTCGGGGGGCCTACACCTGCGGCGCCTCCGGGGCTGACGGAGCTGCCGGATCTGCGGCGGCGGGGGCCGGCGCAGCCTCGACGGCCGCCGGCTTTTCCGCGGCAACGGCCGCTTCCTCAACGGCGCGGGTCGTCGTCATGCGGCGGCTGATGCGGCGGTGGGGCATGCCGCCCTCTTCGCCGGCGGCCCCGGGGCCGCCCTCGGTGCGGAGGCGCAGGCCTTCGGCGGCCGCGTCGCACATCTCCCTGACGACCAGCTCGATGCCCCGCATGCCGTCGTCGTTGCCGGGGATGGGGATGTCGACCAGGTCCGGGTCGCAGTCGGTGTCAAGCAGGCAGACCACGGGGATGCCCATCTTGCGGGCTTCCTTCACCGCGATGATCTCGCGCCGCTGGTCGATGACGACCAGCACGCCGGGGAACTTGTCCATCTTGCGGATGCCGCCGAGGTTCCGCTCGATCTTGCGCTTCTCGCGGCGGAGCGTGGAGCCTTCCTTCTTTGAGTACTGGTCGAGCAGGCCCTGGGCCTCGAGCTGCTCAAGCTGGTCGAGCCGGCCGACGCGCTTACGGATCTCGCGGAAGTTGGTCAGCGTGCCGCCAAGCCAGCGGTCGTTCACGTAGTGCATGCCGACGCGCTTGGCGTTCTCCTCGACGGACTTGCGGGCCTGGCGCTTTGTGCCCACGATGAGCACGTCCTTGCCGCCGGCCACGGTGTTGGCGACGAACTTGCGGGCCAGGAGGAGCCCCTTGAGGGTCTCCTTGATGTTGATGATGTGGATGAGGTTCCGCTTGCCGAAGATGTACGGCTTCATCTTCGGGTTCCAGCGGCTGGCCCTGTGGCCGAAATGAATGCCCGCGTCGATCAGCTCTTTGACCAATTGTCCTGCCAAGCTCGCACCTCCATCCGTCGCCCGGATTTTTCCCGTCGGGACCCCGCCTTGGCGAGGCATCCGGGCAGCGAAGGCCGCTTCAATAGAAGACCATGCACGGCCGGCGCGGAGAAACACTCTCCCCGCCGCCATGCGAAGCGAAGTAACGTAACTGACACATGGTATGCCGGTCAAGGCTTTTCGGCGAAAAAATGCGGAGGCGCACGCTTGGCACGGCCGGCGGCGGCTTGTTAGTATCTCCGCTTTGCCATCGCGGCAGGAGGAGACGTTCGCGCATGAGGAACTCGACGATTACCATCCGCCAGGCCCAAAGCGGCGACGTGGAGGCGATGATTGCGGTCGTGGCCGAGGTTTTCGAGCCCGCGTCGCTTGAGAGCTACATCGCAAAGGCGATCGGCCAGGCGCCGGTGCCGTGGCTGGAACTGAAGGCCCAGTCCATCCGCGATGAGTTCGCGGCGAGCCCGGCCGGGTGCTTCGTGGCCGTCGCGGGCGGCAAGGTGGTCGGCGGGGTCACTACTTGCATCAGCCCGCGGCTGGCGCGGGGCACGGTCTCGAACCTCGCGGTCTCCAAGGCAGTGCAGGGCAAGGGCGTCGGAAGGCGGCTGATCGAGCGGTGCCTCGATTACTTCCGGTCGCTGGGACTCAAGCAGGCCCGCATCGACACGCTGGAGTGCAACGAGGCCGGCAAGCACCTCTACCCGCAACTGGGTTTCCGCGAGGTCATGCGCCACGTCCATTACGTCATGCCCCTGTGACTGCCAAAACCGCAGTCGTCGGAGGGCCATGCCGCGATTCCGGCAGAAGTTGCGCGGAATAGGGCCGCCGGCCTGGAATCGCAAGTCGCTGTCATCAAAGCGGCTAGCTAACATGGCATTGTGATTGCAGGTCGCAAGGCAGAGGATTCTGCCGGTTGACGGCGGAGGGACGGATGAAATACGTTCCCGATCCGCCGGGAACCACGGACCGGTAAGGCGGTGAGCTACGATGGTCGCGGCCTTGAACGAGAGAAAAAGCCCCTTCGGGCTGGTCGTCACTGGCGAGGCCGAGTCGTGGCGCGACGTGCTGGGCCGGATCGTCGGCCCGCAGTGGCTGGTGACGTACAAGGTCAATAGCGGCGGCGAGCTGCTGGAGGTCGTCCGCGAGGGCCTGGCGGATGCGGCCGTGCTGGACGACTCGGCCCGCTTCGAGCTGGAGGTGCTTCAGCTCCTGCGGATGATCCGGCGGCTGGACGCGGTGCTGCCCGTGGTGGTCGTGACGGCCCACACGGAGCGGCGGTGGCTCGAAGACGCCTTGCGTCTGGCGGCGTTCAGCGTGGTGACGCGGCCGCTGGAGCTTGAGGAGCTGCTCAGGCAGATTCAGCGGATGATGGTCCGGCTGGACCAGATGCTCAGAGAAGAACCGTAGCATTGCGGATTGCGGATTGTCAAGCAAGGGGCCGAGTGCCCGCCCAGGACAATCCGAAATCCGAATTCCGGAATCCGAAATGTTAGTCAAGAGAATTAAAGGCCAATAAGGAGTCGAAGACATGGCGAAGGCTGCTGAACCGAGGATTCGGCCGTTGGGCGAGAAGGTCCTGATCAAGCGTCTGGAGGCGGAGGAGAAGACCAAGGGCGGCATCGTCCTGCCCGATACCGCCAAGGAAAAGCCCCAGAAGGGCACCGTGCTGGCTGTGGGCGACGGCCGGATGCTCAAGGACGGCACGCGAGTGGCCTTCCAGGTCAAGAAGGGCGACAAGGTCCTCTTCGCCAGCTACTCCGGCACGGAGATCAAGGTCGACGGCGAGGAGTACATGCTGATGGATGAGTCGGATGTGCTGGCGATCCTGGACTGACGGTTGATCGGTCAATCGGTGAATCGGTTGATCGGGACGGCGCGCGAGTGCGCTCCCGATTGGCCGATTGGCGAGTCAACCGATTAACAGGCCGCCGAAGCCTGGTAATAGACAAGACCAAGAAAAGGAATAGGAGCAAGCGAACATGGCGAAGAAGAAGATTCTGTTCGATCAGGACGCGCGTGAGGCGATCCGCCGGGGCGTGAAGCAACTGGCCAAGGCCGTCAAGGCGACGCTGGGCCCGACCGGCCGGGTCGTCGTGCTCGAGAAGTCCTACGGCTCGCCCACCGTCACCAAGGACGGCGTGACGGTAGCCAAGGAGATCGAGCTGGAAGACCCCAATGAGAACATGGGCGCCCAGATGGTCAAGGAGGTCGCGTCCAAGACCTCCAACGTCGCGGGCGACGGCACGACCACGGCGACGATCTACGCCGAGGCGATCTACGACGAGGGCCTCAAGAACGTGACGGCCGGCGCCGACGCGATGAGCCTGAAGCGCGGCATCGACAAGGCCGTCGAGGCCGTCGTGGACGAACTCAAGAAGATCTCCAAGCCAGTCAAGTCGTCCAAGGAGATCGGCCAGGTCGGCACCTGCGCGGCCAACCAGGACGCCGAGATCGGCAGGATGATCTCCGAGGCGATGGACAAGGTCGGCAAGGACGGCGTCATCACCGTCGAGGAGGGCAAGGGCCTGGCCACGACCGTCGACCTAGTCGAGGGCATGCAGTTCGACAAGGGCTACATCAGCCCGCACTTCGTCAACAAGGTCGAGACGATGGAGGTGGACTTCGAGAAGCCCTACATCCTCATAAACGAGAAGAAGATCTCCGCCATCAAGGACCTGGTGCCGCTGCTGGAGAAGGTCGCGCAGTCCGGCAGGCCGCTGGTGATCGTGGCCGAGGAGGTCGAGGGCGAGGCGCTGGCGACGCTGGTGGTCAACAAGCTCCGCGGCACGCTCCAGTGCGCCGCGGTGAAGGCCCCCGGCTTCGGCGACCGCCGCAAGGAGATGCTCCGCGACATAGCCGTGCTGACCGGCGGAAAGGCCATCATGGAGGACATGGGCATCAGCCTGGAGAACATCCAGATGAGCGACCTCGGCTCGGCCAAGCGAGTCCGCATCGACAAGGAGAACACCACCATCATCGAGGGCGGCGGCGACACGGCCGACATCAAGGGCCGCATCGAGCAGATCAAGAAGGAGATCGACACCACCACCAGCGATTACGACCGCGAGAAGCTCGAGGAGCGGCTGGCGAAGCTCTCCGGCGGCGTGGCGCAGATCAACGTCGGCGCGGCCACCGAGGTGGAGATGAAGGAGAAGAAGGCCCGCGTGGAGGATGCTCTGCACGCGTGCCGCGCGGCCGTCGAGGAAGGCATCCTGCCCGGCGGCGGCGTGGCCGTCCTGAGGGCGATGAAGGCCCTGGACAAGGTCAAGACCGACTCGGCCGACGAGAAGACCGGCGTGGACATCGTCCGCCGCGCCCTGACCGCCCCGATCAAGCAGATCGCGGAGAACTCCGGGCTGGACGGCTCCATCGTCTGCGCGAAGGTCATGGAGTCCGACGACGTGAACTTCGGCTACGACGCCCTGGCCGGCAAGTACTGCGACCTGGTCAAGGCTGGCGTAATCGTGCCGACCAAGGTCGAGCGGATCGCCCTCCAGAACGCAGCATCCGTGGCGGGCCTGCTCCTGACGACCGATGCGGCCGTCAGCGAGATACCCGAGAAGAAGAAGGGCCCGGCCATGCCGCCAGGCGGCGGGATGGACGACATGTATTGATTGCGGATTGCGGATTGTAGATTGCGGATTGAACAGCAAGAAGCGGCGGGTCGTTCGCCAGAGCGGCCCGCCGCTTCCTCTTTTGTCTAGCCGCGAGCCGTGGGGGATCGCTGCCTTCGACAGCAGGAAGTCTTGCTGTCGCTGGCCAACTGATGGCGGTACGATGTTCCGCGCGGAACTAAGGAGCCGCTGATGACCTACAGAGGAGTAGCTGAGAAGGGCGTGGTCGTGCTCGAAGGGCCGCGGATTCCGCCTGATGGCTCGTCCGTCAGCGTCAGAGTGCTCAAATCGCCCGTGGGCCGATGGGCCAAGGGCAAGCCTGGCCGCACCGCGGCGCGCCGACGGAAACGGCCGGAATCCTTGCTGGACAGCGGTCGCCGTCGTACGGGACCTCGAAGGCGATCCTCAGCCGCACATCCGCGGGCACGTAGATGGGCTGCGCCTCGTTGAGCTTCAGCCAGTGGACGTACTCGACCTTCGCTTCCGACAGGCCCACGCTCATCGCGTCCTTAAGCTTCTTGAACCAATCGGGCTGGCCGTCGCCGGCGAAGACCCATTTCGGGCTGACGGACAAGTGGCCCTTGGCGACCGGCTTGACGATTACCTTGGCGGCCGGGAAGAGCGGCAGGTCCGGCACGGCCGCCAACTGCTTGTCGTCGGGCTTGAGCTTGTACGTGCGGTGCGTGTACGGCAGGCGGTCGCGGGCGAAGGCGACAAGTCCGTAGAACTTCTTGTCTACCGGCTGCTCGATCTCGTACCGGCCGTCACTGTCCGTCCGCACCATCGCCAGGACGCCGTACATCTTCCCGATGCGCTTCACCCCGGCGTCGTCAAGCGACGGCTTGGCAGGCATGGCCTCGAGGGTCTTCCAGTCTTCGTCGGACAGCATGGCGAGGTTGTTGTGGCTGGTCGATGCGTAGCCGAAGACGAAGGCCTCCTTAAGGGGCTTGCCGGTTGCGCCATCCGTGACCAGGCCGCGGTAGGTCACCGGCGGCGGGAGGCGGAACAGGAGCGTCTCGGGGCTGTCCTCGGCGACCTCCAGCGGCAGGTACTCGACCTCGCCAGGGCATGATGCGACGTATTTGCCCGGCAGGAGCTTGCCGCCATCGCGAACGCAGTCCGCCTCGAGGGCGACCTTACCCTCTGCGTCTTCGGCGGGAACGTAGACCACGCAGACATTCTGGAGCGCCCTGCCCGTGAGCTTCTGGCCGCCGGGGCCTTCGAACTCGAACTTGTGGAACAGCTCCGGCTTGCGGAGGCGGACAGTGGCCTCCTGGACGTTCTCGTGGTTGCCGAAATACGGGAAGAGCCCCGCTGCTTTCACGCCGACCGAGTAGCGAGACTTGGGGGGATGAGCTTGCCGCGCTCGTTCCGGGGATTGGGGTCGGGCACGTAGATTGCGAACTTGCCTTCGGCATCCGTCAGCACGTCGGGCAGCCGGTTGTGGTACTGGATAAGCCCCTCGCCGGGCGTCCGGACGACGGTGCAATGGATCCTCGCGCCCTCGACCGGCTTGTCATCCGGGCCCAGGACCGTGCCCTTGAGCGCCCGCGCGAAGGCAGCGGAGTCCTTCTGCACCAGCGGAACCCGGAACTGGGTGAAGACCGGCCCCTTGTCCCCCTCCGGCCGTGCGATGGAGGCGAAACCTTCCGCCTGGCCGTACTCAGGATGGGCCACACGCAGGCGCGCTGCCTCCTCGACCCAGTCGGACGGCAAGGTTGCGCCGCCAAACGTGCTGGTCTTCACTGCCAGGGGCTTAGTGCGGCTGGGATCGTTGTCGTGCAGGATCGTCAGGGAGGCCCCAGCGATGGGCTGCCCGAGGGCGTCGACAACGACATGCGAGAAGTTCAGCAGTTCCGCCAGGAGAAGCTTCGCGCGGATGGAGACTTCGAGGTCCTCGCTCTCGGCGGCCTTGCGCAGGGCAGGGATGACGGCGGGGTCGTTCGCGGACCTGAGTTTAGCGGTCGCCGCCTCGCGGACAGTCCACCTCGTGTCGCCTAGTTGTGCTATGAGCCCGGCGATCTCCGCGCTTGGCGCCGATGCGGGTCTTAGTGACTGGCTCCATGCAAACGAGGACAGCGCCAGCACGATGCACAAACCTGCCCATACGGACGCCCACAACATGATGTGCGTCTCCACGCAACGGAAGATGATCCGTTTCACGGCTGGCTCCTTTGCACACTTAGACGCGATTGAGGCGGTGAGGTTCGGCAATTCCGGTGTACGTCGTCCTCTGGCCGAGGCCTTTGCGGCTGGGCCAACAGCGCCGAACGGCAAGTCATGGCTGGCTTGCCGTTCGGCGCTTCTGTTGGGCGAATCGAATCTGTGTATCAACGGCCTGCTGATGGCCCGCCGGGCGGCGTCCCGCGCGGGGGCGTAGTCGGCGGGCGGTTCTGCGGCGGCGTCTGCGGAGGCGTTGCCGGCGGTTTGGCCGGCGGGCCGGAGTGCGTGGGGCCTGTCCCGCCGGATGAGGCCGGGGGCCGGGCCTGAGTGGCGGAGCTGGAACTGCCCGTTGTTGAAGACGAAGCTCCGGCGGAGGATGAGGAAGGGGCGTGGCGCTCGCGACGGCCGTACATCCTGTCGGCGTCCAGCCGGCCGAAGATCATCCGCCCCGCCGAGGTCTGGAGGACGCTCGTGACGGTGATGGTGATCTCCTTGCCGATGTAGTCGCGGCCGCCCTCGGCCACGACCATCGTGCCGTCCTCCAGGTATCCGACGCCCTGGCCTACCTCCTCGCCCGGCTTGATGATCTTGACGCTCATCGTCTCGCCCGGCAGGAGGATTGGCTTCAGCGCGTTGGCAAGGTCGTTGATGTTTATCACGTCCACGCCGCGTAGCTGGGCGATCTTGTTCAGGTTGTAGTCGTTGGTGACCACCCGCCCGTCGAGGTGCTTGGCCAGCGTGACCAGCTTGGTGTCGACGTCGGTGGCCTCCTCCAGTGAGGCCATGCGGGCGTCGAGGATGCGGATGTCGATCTTGTTGGAGCCCTGGAGCTTGTTGAGCACGTCCAGGCCGCGCCGGCCGCGGTTGCGCTTGAGCTTGTCGTCGCTGTCGGCGATGGCCTGAAGCTCCGCCAGCACAAACCGCGGCACGATGACCTCGCTCTCCAGTATCCGCGTCTCGGCGATGTCGGCGATGCGCCCGTCGATGATGACCGATGTGTCCAGCAGCAGCGGCCGAGCGCCCTTGGTCTGTTTGGAGAACTCAACATAAGGGATCACGAAGCGGAAGTCGTCCTTGGTCTGGATCACGAACGAGACGCACATGAACACGGCCGCCGCGCCGAGCAGGACCTTTATCATGGCCAGAAGCTTCTCGTGCCTGATGTACGCCCGCCAGGCCTCTATCCGGTTCGTGTACGTCTTGTAGTCAACCAAGGCCGTGTTGTAGGCCGCCATCTCCCTGTCGAACGCCTCCCTGGCCAGCCTGTGGGCCTCGATCTCGCCTGGGGTCGCGACGGCCGGCAGCGCGGCGGGGGCCTTGGGCCGGACTGGCGGCTTGACCTCCGGGCCGGGATCCGCCGCGACCGGCGGGGCGGGGAAGAGGTTGGCCGCCATGTTAACCATCTGCGCGAGCACCCACGCGATCACCAGGCCGGCCAGCACGCCGAAGAACAGGCCGCTGAGCGCCTGGAGGTGCTTCTGGTGCCAGAAGGTGTCGACGATAACCAGCAGCAGCGCCAGCGCCACGGGCACGAGGATGTAAAGCGTTATGTAGTTCGCGCCGGCGTGGAATATCTCCTCCACGAACGCGAAGGAGACGGTGATCGCCAGGATGATGATGAGGAACAGAGCCCGAATGACGTGCAAGACCATGCTACACCCGCTTTCTTCTTATGACGTATATGATCGGTAAATAATGCCTTTGCGAACTATATCACGGCCGGGGCGGGGCGCGAAGGGGTTTTGGGAAGGTCAAATTGCGGACCCGCCGGCGCCGCCGTCGCGTCCCATTTCGCGGGCGAGACGCCCGCCAGACGCGCGGGCCAGAGGCCCACGCCACAGGCATTTCCCGGATACTGAAATGCACCCATGTCGTCCGATCAGGTTGACCGCGCGCCTGGCCGCGGTAGGATATGGGCATGGGAAGGACTCGCCCAAAGTCCGGCCGTGCGGATCGGCAGCCGCCGCGAGTGGCATGGGCGGCCTTGCTTCTCGCGGCGGCCGTACTGATCGCCTGGACAGAGGGCTGCCGGCCGTCCGCAACAACGTTCGCAGACGGGACCACGCGGCCGGGCGGAGCGGACCGAGCAAGGCAACCAGCGCCAATGTCCGCACCGGCCTCCAGGCCCGCATTGCGGCCGTCGGACCTGAAGGCCGTGGCTGAGCTTGTGGACCGGCTGGCCGACGGGAACCAGGCCGTCCGCGAGGGCGCCACCAGCAAGCTGATCGCGATGGGCGATGACGTTGTCCCGAACCTGGAGCTGTTGCTGCGCGACAAGGAAATGGACATCGAGGCCCGCGCACGCATCAGGATCATCATCGAGAGCTTCGACCTGCTCAAGGTGATGCTGTCGGGCAGGTACAAGGATTTCGGATGGGCGTCGGGGTTCGCCAACGACGGCGACGACAAGCGCGACAGCTTCTTCAGGATCACGCGCGTGGTCAGGTCGGCTGGCGGCGTGGCCGTCAGTTACGACTGGCAGGAAGGGGTCATGGAACTCCACCAGGACGGCCGTGTGCTCTCCGGCAGGTGGGTGCAGGGCAAGAACACCGGGCCTGTCGAGTTCACCTTCGACGAGAGGGGGAAGTTCATCTCAGGCAGGTGGTTGGACGACAACGGCGACGGCCGGTGGCACAAGGCGTTTCTGAGGTAACGGCCTACGAGACGTGGATCTCCAGCTTCTTGCGTTCGATCAGGTCGTCGATCCGCTTTTCGTACCGCGCGGCCAGGTTGGGGGAATCGGCGCCCGCCTCGCCGCTCGTGGCCTTGACCAGCGCCCACAGCGCGCGAACGGATGTCTTGGCGGCGCGGCGGAGGGCCGTCACCTTGGCGAGCAGGTCCTCCCTCTGGTCTTGGGTCAACGGCGGCAGCGTCAGGAAGGCGGATGTCCCGTCGCTCGTGACGGCCGCGCCGATACCGGCCTCATTGAGCGCCTTGACGACAGCCACCACGTCATCGCGCACAAACGGCGTGATCTCGACCGTCCGCCGCCCCTTGAACATCACGCTGGCGAACACCTTGATCGGCGTCGGCACGCCGCGCCACTGGGCGGGGATGTCCTCCAGCACGATGCCGTTGACTGTGGCTGGTCCGCCGTTGGTGGGCCGGCCGGTCGGCAGCGCCCTCAAGTCGGCATTCAGCCGCTGAATGACGCGGTCGAACTTGTCAGACATGTTGGTGGTTGTGTCGAGATCTGCCACAGTACCCATATCGGAAGCGCGAGGCGGCGGGTTAAGTAAGTGACTAGGGATCAGGGACTAGCGACTAGCGACAAGGAGTCTCGACGCCCTGTATGACTTCGTCGTCCCGGCGGTCTCCAGGATCCCTAGTCGTTAGTCGCTTGTCCCTGGTCCCTGATCCTGGCCGCCTCGCCCGCGGCCGTGAAGAGCTTTTCCGACCGCTCCTGCCATCGCGAGCCGACGAACCACTGATCGCCCGCGTAGCCGGGCGTCTGGAACCACGTGTTGGATACGGTGCCGTAGTTGGTCCACGCGCCGCTGAGCTGAAGGGAGTTGGTCCCGCGCAGGAGGGCCAGCGTCCGCTCGTCGAGCAGGTCCTGCAAGCGTTTGGCCGTGGCGGCGTCTAGCTTCTTGTCCAGTATCGCCCGCTCGACGGTGATCCGCGCCTCGCACTCCTGAATCCCTTCGCGAAACATCTCGAACCGGGCGGTGGCCACCGGCCCGGCCGCGCCGGGCAAGAGAAGCGAGCACTTGATGTTCAGGTTCCGCCAGTTGGCCTTGGGATACAGGTCGAAGATGCGCCCCTGGCGGTCGCCGCGCTTGCCCTTGAGGACCTGCCAGAAGTCCGCGCCGATCCTTCCCACGCCGCACTGGTCGCCGGCGATGTTCATCTCGGCCATGAGCCTGAACGTCGCCATCGGGAAGAAGTCCTGCGTATCCCGCGGGAAGAGCAGGTCCACCTCGCCCTTGTCGAGCCGCTGCCAGCCGTACTTGTGCCCCTCACGCGGGTCGGGCGGATAGCCCGACGACCATACGTCGCCGTGCATCGTGGCGGCCATCTTGGCCAGCATGCCGGCCGCCTGCCCGTGCGAGTAGCAGACCCAACTGGCCTTCGGCCAGAACTCCTTGAACCGGGCGACGACCTTGTCGGTAGGGATCTGGTCCGTCGCGCAGCCAAGCGCCATCGCGCCGTCCAGGCCGCGCTTCTTCATGCGGGCGGCCAGTTCGGTCAGCAGCGGCCCCCACAGGTCACGGCTGGCGGGGTCGCTGTATTCGGGCAGGAGGAGCTTGCCGACCTTGCCGGTGGCCGGATCGAGCGTCGAGACCTCCGGCCCTTTGCCTTTGTAGGCGGTGCGGTCGATCTTGGTGGCCTCCGGCTCGTAGATGATGTCGCCGGCGAACCGCCCGCCCTCGAGGAAGCAGTCCCAGACGTAGAAACACACGAGGGTCTTGCGCGTGGGCTTTCCGAAGATTCTCTGCGCGATGTCGAGGTACTTGTCCATCGGGCCGAAGTCGTAGCTGAACTTGTGGCCCGCGGGGTTCGTGTCCGGCGCGGGGCCGCTGGCCGCGGTCTGGTCGATCCACCGGACCATCGACTCGGCGTGGCCCATGTTCGTGTCGCAGATCAGCGGCACGTAGATGACCGAGCTGCCTACCTGGGCCATGTACCGCATCGACTGCTCGATAAGGGCCAGGTGCCTCTCCGACCACGGCTCGACGCCGTATTCCTTGGCCAGCGTGTCGGGCGACTGGGGCAGGTCGATGTACGTCCTGAAGTCCCGGGGATCTGGCAACGTGAAGTCGGCTACCCTCAGGTTGAGCGGGACAGCGACGCTGTCCATGTCCTTGGCGGATACGGCGACGACGGCCGTGTAGTCGCCGGCCTTGGCGTCCGGCGGCACGGCCACGGTGAGCCAGATCGGCACGACGGCCCCCGGCGGCAGCCTGGTAGTCGGCGTCGCGGTGGGGCGGTCGTCGGGCCTGAGCGGAATTTCCGCGGGCGCGGCCGGCTCCAGCACGTCGAAGCGCATGGCGCCAGTGATCTGATCGCGATAGGCATCCGCGGGCATCGCGTAGCGGATCGTGACCCACTGCGCGGGCAGCGCCGTGGCTTTGGTAGAGGCACCGGCGGCCGGCGGGCCGATGGCGACTTTGATGTCGCGGATGGGCTGCGTCGCGCCGACTATCACCTTGCCGGAGAAACTCCCGTTGCGGGCGCCGACGACGGCCACTGGGCGCGGCGATTGGCCAGCGGCCATGTCCAGCGCGAAGTCCGTGGCCAGGGGATTGCTGCTCCAGGCAAACAGGCCGGCCGCGCCGGTGGCGGTCTTCCTGACAGTCAGGCCCTGGCCCGCCTTGGAGACGAGCCGGACGCTCAGCAGGTCGCACGGCGTCCAGAGCAGCGAGAGCTCCGTCCCCTGCACGTTCTGCCTGGCGGATCGCCAGGTCTCGACGATCTTGTCGTAGGGCGAGCGATACACCTCGACGGCCAGCACGTTGGCCCCCTTGCGCAAGAGCCGCGCGGGCAGGGCCACGTTGGCCAGTTCGCGCTTGCGGAGTGCCAGCCGCCGCGCCCATTCGCCTGCGGGCTTTTCCCAGCGGGCGGGGGCGCGCATCTCCTTGCCGTTCTCATCGGCGAATGCCTCGGTGGGATAGTCCTCGGCCAGGGCATCCGGCGCAAGCTTCCCTTGCGGGAGATTGCCGCGCGCGATCTCCTGGCCGTTGAGATACACGACGGCCCCGCCGCTGTACGTTAGCGACAGGACGAGGTCGCTAGCCACGACCGGGTCGGTGACTTGAAAACTGCCCCTGGCGCATATCCTCGCGGCGTAGGGCGCCGGAAATCCGCTGTGGCCGGACCGCCACAGGCTGTCGTCGAAGTCCGCCCCGGTCCAGCCGTCGGGCGGGTCCGCCGTCGGGTCGTTGAGCCACTTGGGGGCGGTGACGATCAACGGCTTGACGCCCGCATCGCCCCTGATGACCGGCGGCCGGAGCGTCTCGTGGAACCGCCAGACGGATGTCAGGTCCAGCACGGTTAGCCCCGCCGCGGGGGCCGATGAAGTAGAAGGCCCCGCGGCAAACGCCGGCGCGATCGCGATCAGTACCCCCAAAGCCGCCGGCAACGAAGACGCACGCGTCATTCTTGACTCCCACTGAGCAAAGGTTAATCGGCTGATCGGTGAATCGGTTGATCGGGGCAGGACTGGAGGTCCTTCCCGGTTAACCGATTCACCGATTAACCGATTCACCGTTTCAGCGAGGCAACGATCTTCCCGAAGATCTCATCGACGGTCCCGGCCGCGTCGATGCGCCTGAGCACCTTCTTCCACTCGTAGTAGCTCACCATCACGCCGATCTCCTGGTGGTAGACCGCCAGGCGGGTCTTGACGGCCTGCACGTCCTTGTCGTCGCCGCGCTCCTTGAGCGGGCCGCCGCACTTGTCGCACTTGCCCTTGATCTTAGGCGGGCGATTGGCGGCGCCGTAGATGATCGCGCACTTTGGGCACTCGGACCGGCCGGTCAGGCGCTTGATGGCCGTCGCGTCGTCGAGGTCCAGCAACACGGCATGTTCGACCGGCCGGATGAACTCCAGCGCCGCAAGCTGCACGCCGTTGCGCGGAAAGCCGTCGAGGATGTAGCCGCTCTTGGCGTCGGCGTGCGTCAGCCGGTCCTGGACCATGTCGATCACGATCGTGTCCGGCACCAGCTCGCCGCGGTCCATGAACGCCTTGGCCTTCCTGCCCAGGTCAGTGCCCTGCGAAAGGTTGGCCCGAAAAAGGTCGCCGGTGGAGATGTGCGGGAGCTTGAGGTGCTCCGCGATCATCTTGGATTGAGTGCCCTTGCCCGATCCCTGAACGCCCATCATTACTATGTTCATCTAGACTCCTGATATAAGTTGGCTTTGTCATGCGATATTGACTATTCGTTATTCGCCATTCAACATTAAACACGGACAACCGATTAACGAATCTGGCAGGGCTGGATGACAAGCCGGGGAAAGGAACAAGAAAATGCTTAGGTTCGGCCAGGCGGAGCTGGACGAGATGGCGAAGGTCGCCTTCAGCGGCAAGCCGTTCCGCTACAAGGCCGGCAGCCAGTGCGCGCGGTTCGAGCGGCGGTTCGCCAGATCGCTGGGCGCGCGGTTCGTTCATCTGACCTCCAGCGGCAGCACGGCGCTGTCGGCGGCGCTTGGCGGCCTTGGCGTCGGGCCGGGCGACGAGGTGATCGTCCCCGCCTACACCTACATGGCCACCGCTACGGCCGTGCTGGCGGTGGGGGCCATTCCCGTCATCATCGACATCGACGAATCGCTCACGATGGATCCCGCGGCGCTGGAGGCGGCCGTCGGCCCTCGGACCAGGGCGGTCATCCCCGTCCACATGGGCGGCCTCGTGTGCGACATGGACGCGATCATGCGGATCGCGCGGCGGCGGAAGCTGCTGGTCGTCGAGGATGCGTGCCAGTGCGTCGGCGGGGCGTACAAGGGCCGGCCGGTCGGCGCCATCGGCCACGCGGGCGCGTTCAGCTTCAACTTCTACAAGAACATGACCTGCGGCGAGGGCGGGGCCATCTCGACGAACGATGAGTCGGTCTTCCAGCGGGCGCAGTGCATGGTCGATTGCTGTTCGTTCTACTGGAACGGCCGGCCCAAGGGCCTCAAGCCCTTCGTGGCGGCCGGGGCGCGGGCCAGCGAGTTCGAGGGCGCGATGCTCAACGCGCAGTTCGACCGCCTGGGCGGCATGATCCGCACGCTGCGGCGGATGAAGAAGCAGGTGCTCGCGGCGACGGCCGGCCTGCCGCTCAAACCGATCCCCTCCAACAGCCTCGACTGGGAGTGCGCCACGCAGGTCGACTACCAGCTTCCGACGGCCGGCCAGGCGGACAAGTTCGCCAAGCGCGTCAAGGGCGTCATCCCGCTGAACACCGGGCGGCACACGTACATCAACTGGGACCCGATCCTTCAGAAGCGCGGCGCGCATCACCCGGCGATGGATCCGTTCCGCATGGCCGCCAACCGCGGTTGCCGAATGGACTATCGCAAGGACCTCTGCCCGCGCTCGCTGGACATACTGGCCCGCACGGTGATGATCGGCCTGCACCCGGATCGCACGGCCGCACAGGTCGATGAACTGATTGCGAAGATTCGGCGGGCGATCCGAACCGTGATGACATCCCCTGCTGCCAACAGGCGGCGCGCGACAGCAACGGCGTGATTCGTTGCTTCGTTACATCGTTGCCTCGTGAGGATCAGCGAAGCTACGAAGCTACGAAGCAACGAAGCAACGAGGGGACGTCATTGCCTGTCAGCGGAATTCCTCCGGGTCAGGGATCGCGATCGTGTTGCCGACGCCGGCCGTTGGGCCCATGGCGCCGCCGTATCCGCCGCCCAGGACGAAGACAGCGCCATTGAGCAGCTTGTCGGCCAAGGCGACCGAGATGGCGTCGCAGGTGGCTCTCAGCGCGGCGGCAAAGCGCGATGCACCGGCGTCTGAGTCGGGCTGGCCGGCGCGCTCGTCGCGGGCTGGCTGGAGCCCTTGGCCAGCGCCGCCTTTGCCGCGTTGAGGATGCCCCTGGAGCTGCGCGTCGCGCCGGTGACCGTGTTGACGCCCTGTACGCCCTGCTTCAGGACGATCTGCGGGACGATCGCGGTGGCCGCGCGGTTGTACCATGCGGGATCATCGGCCTGCTTGGTCACCTTGGCCGAGATGATCTTGCCGGCTGCGATGGTGATCTCGATCTCGATCTGGCTCTTGTGGCCGGTTGCCTGGCCGGTGTAGGCGCCGTCCTTGTAGTTGGCGACGGGGGCGGAGCCCGGCGCGGAGGCGGGCGTGGTCGATGGCGCTATCGGCGGTCCCGCGGGCGGCCTATACAAGCCTTGGGCCAAGGCCCCGTCTCCTGTGGCCCAGATTGCCAAAGCGACGATGCTCACGACGCCGGCGCACACCGCCAATCCACGCATGTCTTGATTCTCCACTCATTGGTCCGGAAATCCGCACTGAACGCAAGCCGCGCAAACTGCAATAGGCTAACAGACAACGGCAAGGAGGCAACAGGCAACAGAAGAATCGACGCCCCCGGAACGCGAACCCGCTCACAATCTCCTTGCGCCATGTTCGCCGTCGCACGCGCCGCCCGGAAAGCGGATGGCGCGGCCGGGCGATGGCGGGCGTTGAGCGGGGTTCAGGGCGGCCGCTACAATCACCACGTCGCGAAAATTCTTCGGACCCGCAGGGAAGAAATCCCCGCCGTCGCGCAACTATATGGCGAGAGACCCTAGAGACGTAGAACCAAATACAGGGCCAACGGCCGATCCGTCACGAACCGATCGTGAGCTCGTAGCCGGCGCCCGGCATGGCGATCAGGACGCCTTCCACCAGTTGGTGGACAGGCACGCCGGCGCGCTCTTTGGCCTGGCGATGGCCCTGGTTGGCAGTGCGGCCGATGCGGAAGATGTCGTGCAGGAGACGTTTGCGGGCGCGTATCGCGGGCTGCGGATGTTTCGAGCGGAGTCGTCGGTGAAGACATGGTTGACGCGAATCCTCATCAACCAGGCGGCCAGGCACCGCCGCTCGCGGCGGCGGCACGCGGTTGTGCCCCTGGAAGGGCCGGCGGGCGGGCTTGACGAGACACCCTCGGCCGGGCCGAGCCAGGAGCAGGCGGACATTCGAATGGACATGAGCGGCGCAATGATGGCGCTTGCCCCGGAGCATCGCGAGGTGATCGCCTTGCGGGAGCTGGAGGGCATGTCCTACGACGAGATCGCCGCCGCCCTTGGCGTGCCGCGCGGGACGGTCGAGTCGCGGCTGTTTCGGGCCCGGAGGATCTTGCAGGGCCTGCTCAAGGAGTACCTGAAATGAGCCAGTGCGAACAAGTCAGCAGGGCGGACGCCTATCACGACGGCGAGCTGTCGGCGGATTCGCGCGCGGCGTTCGAGCGGCACCTGGCGCGGTGCGAACAGTGCCAGGCGGAACTGGCGGGCCTGCGGAAGCTGACCCAGTTCATCAGCTCCTCGCCACGGCCGGGTATGCCGCCGGGCGCGATGGCTCGCCTGCACAAGGCGGTCGACCGCCAGGGCGGGCCCGGAATTGTCCGGTTCGCGGAGGAGTTGGCGGCGGCGGCCGCGGCCGTGCTTGTCGCGTGCGTGATCGCGCTTGCCTCGCGGCCGGCCTCGACGGCATCGGCCGCCGCGAGCGCATCGTGGGAGACGGCCGCGGTGGCCCAACAGCCGGCGGAAACCACCACGGCCCCCGGTTCCGACGACCAGGTGGCCAACTGGATCGTCCAGGACCTTTCCGGGAAGGGCGAACATGACTAAGACCCGAGTTGTGCTGTCGCTGTCCTTCTCGCTGGCGTTCGCGGCGGGACTGTCGCTGGGCGTCCTCATCGCCCGGCCGGCGCGCACGGCCCAGCCGCAGTCGAGGCTGGCGGCGGAGCTGAACCTGAACGCCGAGCAGCAGGAGAAGATGCGCGGGATATGGGAGGAGGCCCAGGCGTCCTTCCGGCAGTACGGCGAGCGCAGGATGGCGCTGAGCCAGGAGCGGGAGCAGAACATCTCCGCGCTGCTGTCGGATGACCAGCACGCCAGGTACGACGCCATTCGCCAGGAGTATTCCCGCAAGCAGGACGAAGCGTCGCGGGCGCTTTCGCAGGAACGCGAGCAGGCGATCTCGGCGATGCTGCCCGAGGACCAGAGGGCCAGGTACGAGGCCATACAGCAGGACTACGCCCGCAAGTCGGAAAAGCTCTCGCAGGAGCGAAGGAAGATATTCGACCAGGCCGCCGAGCGCACACTCAAGGAAGTGCTCAATCCCGACCAGGCGAAGAAGTACGAGGACATCCTCAAGAAGCAGCGGGAGCGCGGCTTCCGCCGTCGATACGTCACCACGGCCGCCAGCAGACCAGCCACAATGGAGGCAGGTATTCCCCGCGTCGGGGAGTAGCAGCGGGCGGTTGACCGATCCACAGTAAAGGAAAGGAGCAGCACAATGACTCGGAGCAAGGTAGCACTGGCGTTGGCGGCGGCCGTCGTCACGGCCGTCGGCTTCATCGGCACGGCAATGTCGCAGGAGGCCACCAGCCGTCCCGGCCGCGGTGGCGGGTTCGACCCGGCGCAGTTCCGGCAGAGGATGTCCGACCAGATGAAGCAGGACCTGGGGGCGACGGATGAGGAGTGGAAGGCGCTCCAGCCCAAGATCGAGAAGGTGCAGACGCTGTCCCGCGCGGCCAGGGGCGGCGGCATGATGGGCATGATGGGCGGAATGGGCGGCCGGATGGGCCGCGGCGGACGCGGCGGCAACCAGCCCGCGCCGGAGATGCCGGCCGATGCCCCCGAGACGCAGAAGAAGATGGCTGACCTCCAGAAGCTGATTCAGAACAAGGACGCGAAGCCTGAGGAGCTGAAGGCCGCGATGACCGCGTATCGCGAGGCCGTCACCAAGGCAAAGGAAGAATTAGCCAAGGCCCAGAAGGAACTGAAGGAAGTCCTCACCGTCCGCCAGGAGGCGGTGCTGTTGTCCAGAGGGCTTATCGAGTAGCACGTCGTTTGACGGCGACATGCCGCCCGCCGCGGAGCTGTCGGCCGCGCGGGCGGCGTGGGCGTCCCCAACCGCGGTAAACCGCGGTTGGGGGCCCCTGCCGCCTGGATTTGTGAAAGAAAGCCCTTCCCGCCGGCGTTAGTGAATGGGGCCGGATGCGGGAGGGGCCAAGGAACGCCATGAACCAGTTGCTCGAGAGGATGACCAGGCGCGGCGTAATCAGCGAGGAGGCCTCGCGGCAGGCCGATGCGCTGATAGCGCAGGGCCTGTCCGTCGATGAGGCCCTGCTGAAGCAGACACAGGGCGCCGGCGGGCTGACCGAGGAACGCCTGCTGCGGTGCCTGTCCGAGGAGTTTGGCGTGCCGATGGTCGAGCTCGACCAGCGCCCGCCGGCCAAGGAGTTCCTCGCGCAGTTCCCCGTCCGCATCCTCATGACGCACAGCCTGGTGCCGCTGGAGCAGCAGGACGGCGTGGTGCTGGTGGCCACCAGCAGGATATTCGACACCTCCGGCCTGGACGAACTCCGCCTGGCCACGGGGCGCAACGTCCGCGCCGTGCTGGCGACCTCCGCGGACATCAACCGCTGCCTCAAGAGCCTGCTGGGCGTCGGGGCGGACACGCTCCAGTCGCTGGTGTCCGAGTCGGCCGACGCCGGCATCGAGGTCATGGACCAGGATTCCGACGAGGACGTCGACCTGTCCGAGGCGGCGGAGGATGCGTCGATCATCAAGTTCGTCAACCAGGTCGTCTCCGAGGCGATAGAACGGCGGGCGACGGATGTTCACTTCGAGCCGTTCGAGAACGCCTTCCGCGTGCGATACCGCGTGGACGGCGTGCTACAGGAGGCGAACATCCCGCAGGAGGTCCGGCAGTTCCAGCCGGCCATAGTCTCGCGCCTCAAGATCCTCAGCCACCTGGACATCGCCGAGAAGCGCCTGCCGCAGGA
>JBHGBE010000100.1:0-14229 GCA_041946855.1 Phycisphaerae bacterium
AAAGAAGACTAACGCAAAACGGCTTCAGAAAATTCCACTTGAACTGCGTGCCAAGACAAGTGACCCTTCACAATCTCGGCGACGCGCTCCGTCGTCACAGGCTGGATTACCCCCCGGTCCGTGATTATGCCCGCGATGAGTTCCGCCGGCGTAACGTCGAACGCGGGCGAGTAGGTCTTGACGCCTTCGGGGGCGGTCCGCCGGCCGAAGCCGTTGGTGATCTCATCGGCCCCGCGCTGCTCGATGGGGATCTCCGCGCCGGAGGCGATGGACAGGTCGAACGTGCTGTACGGGGCGGCCACGTAGAACGGGATGTTGTGCCGCTTGGCCAGCACCGCCACGCCGTAGGTGCCAATCTTGTTGGCGGTGTCGCCGTTGGCGGCGATGCGATCGGCCCCGACGATGACCATCTGGACGCGGCCCTCGCGCATGACCTGGCCGGCCATGTTGTCGGTGATGAGCACCGCGTCGATGCCCGCCTGCATGAGCTCCCACGCGGTCAGGCGCGCGCCCTGGAGGAGCGGCCTGGTCTCGTCGCAGTAGACGGTGAACCGCCCGCCGCGAGCGTGGGCGACGTACATGCCGGCCGTGGCCGTGCCGATGCCGGCCGTCGCCAGCGCGCCGGCGTTGCAGTGGGTCAGGACGCCCCGGCAGCGGGCGATGAGGTCAGCGGCGTGACGGCCGATGGCAAGGCACATCGCCTCGTCCTCGGCGTGGATGGCCCTGGCCTCGCTAAGCATGGCCGCAAGCACATTGCGGATTGCGGATTGCGGATTGCGGATTTCAGTCATCTCGGTCTTGCCGGATTCCGCGAGGTGAGCCTTCGTCTTGGCAAGAACGCGCCGCACGGCCCACGAAAGATTCACTGCTGTGGGACGGGAGCTCTCCACGTAGCTCGCGCCCGTCTCCAAGCCGGCTAGGAATTCATCCTGTAACTTTGCGGTTACTGCTTGAGCCGCTTGGTCAGCGCCGTGGCTCACCAAATCCGCAGTCCGCAATCCGCAATCCGCAATGGCCTTCTGCCCCGCCAGCACCATGCCATACCCGCCCGCCACGCCGATGGCCGGCGCTCCGCGGACAACCAGCCGCTTGATCGCATCCCACAGCGTCGGCAGGTCGCGGCAATCGAGGAAGGCCGTGCGGTTCGGCAAGGCCGTCTGGTCCAGCAGGCGCAGAAAGCCCCCCTCGTCCCCTATCCACTCCAGCACCTTGACCGGCGGTTTGATGTCCGATTCGCTCATGTGGTCAGTCCTCTTGAATTCCTCGCGAAGACATTCCCGGGCTGCTGGGAGACCATGCCCTTGAGGACGAGCATCGTCATCGCGGATGCGGCCTTGCCGGTATCGACGCCGGTGTGACGGACGAGCTCGTCCAGCCCCATCGGCCCGCCACCGAGGGCCGCCACCAGCTTCCGCTCCGTCTCGTTCAACGCCACTTGTACGGCAGCCTCCACGGGCTTGTCTTCCACCGCCATCTTCGCGCCGACCTCGCCCAGGTGCTCCAGGATATCGTCCAGGTCCTGTACGAGGACCGCGCCGGAGCGGATCAGCTCGTTGGCCCCCTGGCTCAGCAGCGAGTCCACTCGCCCCGGCACGGCGAAGACCGTCTTGCCCTGGTCCAGGGCCTCGCGGGCGGTAATGAGCGAGCCGCTGCGCCTGGCCGCCTCGACCACCAGCACGCCCAGCGACAGGCCGGAGATGATCCGGTTCCGCGTCGGGAAATTGCCGCCCAGCACGGCCGTGCGCATCGGCAGCTCCGAGATCACCGCCCCGCGGCCCTCGTTGATGATCTGCTCAAAGAGCTTCTGGTTCTCCGGCGGATAGAACTTGCACAGGCCGCAGCCCATGACCGCGATTGTGCGCCCGCCGGCCGCAAGCGCCCCACGATGGGCTGCCGCGTCGATCCCCCTCGCCCCGCCCGATATCACAGTGAATCCGGCCCGGCCCAAAAGCTGGCCGAACCGCTCGGCCTGCTCCATGCCGTAGTGCGTGCAGTGCCGCGAGCCGACCACGCCCAGCGCGATGGCGTCGGCCTCCTCCATCCGGCCGCGAACGTAGAGCAGCGGCGGCGCGTCATAGAGCTTCCTGAGGCCCCGCGGATAGCCCTCGTCCTCCAGGGTGATGAACGTGGCCCCGAACTTGCCCGCAAGCTCAAGCTCGGCGTCAACATCCTGGGCCGTGACGGTGGCGATGGCCGTGGCCGTCACGTCACCCACGCCGTCCACGCGCATAAGCTCCTTCGGCGAATCGACGGGCACACGGCCTGCGCCGCCGAACGCCTCGACCAGCTTCCTGAAAGTCACCGCGCCGACGCCGTCGGCAAGCGTCAGCCGCAGATACGCACGCAAGGTCTGTGTGTCAGCCATCGTTCGCGGTCCCGCGTCTAGAGTTCGATTATCCCCGCCACGAGCTTGAAGCACGCGGGGTTTGGATCATCCTCAGGAAAGGGCATGCCCAGGCTCACCGTCATCAGGCAATCCTGGCTCTTGCGGTGGCCGTCGGCGATCCTTGCCTCCATGATCGGGTCGGTGACGGCAAGGTCGAACGTCTTGCCGCCGTAGCGGAACACCGCCCGGCACTGCGTCTTGCCCTTGGAGGTCGGCTTGACGTAGTAGGCCACGTTCCAGGCGCGGACGAGGTCGAGCGACTTCCACTGCGGCCGGGGAAGCAGCTTCAGGAGACCGTGCGGTATCCTGTCGCGATCGTTGTGGAGCAGCGGCCCGGTGATCCGGCAGTGCCGGAAGAGCACGGCGGGGATCGCCCGCCCTGTCCTTGCCCATGCGCCGCCGCCCATCAGCTTGTTCTCGGCCTGGAAGCCGAAATCCGGCGCCGGGCCTTCCAGCAGGGGCACTTCGATGATGTCCAGCAGGGCCGGCTCCTCCTTGTCGATGATGATCCTCGGCACGGCCCCGTCGCCGCCCTTGGTGACTGGCCGGACCCAGGCGCCGGTCTCCGTGCAAATCCCCGCGATGCACCGGTTGCTGTGCTTTCGCGAGTTGGCAAGGCAGATCATCCTGACGGCCGCCATGTACAAGTCCCCTATGCGGGAAAGGGCAAATCCCAGCTACAGATGTCTGACCTCCACGTCGGGCCAGGCCTTCTGAAGGCGCTCGGCGACGAGCCTGCGATGACACTTGGCCGGCTCTGGCTCACTGCACAGCAGGCACGCGCCGTCCGTCTGGTCGCGCGCCAGCAGTTCCTCCGGCCGCCGCTCATCCATGATTGCGGCAAATCGCCGCTCATACTCGGCCCAGTCGATTTCCATCTTCTTGTATGCGTCAAGGAGTTCCTGACTCGGGGCGAGATCTGCAACGTGCTTGTAGCTTATGCCGCCTATCGCGCCCAGGAAGAACTCCAGGTCATCCTTCTTCGCGAAGCCGGCGAGTTGCGATGTGTTGTTGAGCCGGATATCGACGACCTTCTTCACGCCGGCTTCCTGAAGAGTCGTGAAGAACTCCCTTGCGTTCTTCTTAGCGAAGCCGATTGTGAAGATCGTGATCGGACTAACCATCAGTCTGCCCCTTTCCTCAACGGCTCCGGCGCGGCCTCTTCATCCGCGCCCGGGCGATAGGCGATGTTTCGCCCCTGCATGTCGTATGCACGCTCGATAAGCTCCTCCACCGGCGTCTGGGCGTCAAAGAGCGTGCCGCCGACTCCAAGTTCCACCATGAGCCGCCTCTCCATCGCGGCGTTGTCCTCGACGCCGCCGTCGGCCGTGATGTGCTTGATCGTCGGGCACAAGCTTCGCAGGTTGCGGCTGACAAGAATCACGCGGTGGCAGAGGATCGGGTCTTTCTCCGCGCACATCACGGCCACGTTGTGCTTCTGGAGTTCCGCCGTGATCCGCTTCAGGCCAGCCTGGAACGCATCCCGCGCCGCCGCCTTATGGAAATCAACCCGTCCGCCCTCATAGCAGGTTCTGTCATCGGGCCTGGCGCCCAGTTCCTTGCCAAGGAAGATGTAGCTGATTCCCGCCCGCCCCAGAGCGGCCGCGATCTGCTCCCTGCCGAACCATGTAGCGTATCGCGTGTATGGGCTGGAGCGGACATCGGCGACAACAGCGATGCTGTGCAGCCGCAGAAGATCCAGGAACTCATCGAGCGTGCGGTTCGAGTGCCCGATGCTGTAGAGGGTGTGTCCGCTGCCCTGGGACATGGCGGCAATTGTAGATTGCCAGCCGCAAAATGCAAATTGCGCGAACTTCACAATTTACAATTTCCGGTCCGCACTCTACAATCCCGGTCATGGGTAAGCCAAGACGCCGCAGAAAGGTCGGCTCCAAGAAGCGCCGCGAAAAGCGGATGCGCCGCAAGAAGCGGAGCTGATAGGACCCACCTTCGGGAAGCCCCATGCGTGAGCATGGGGCCATCGCTAGTCCCCGGCCTTACGGCGGGGGCTTGGTGGAAATATGCGCCGGTGCGCCCGGCAGCGCCGGCTTCCCTACGCCTACTTCCACACGCCATCGACGGCCGTGCCGCAGTTGGGGCACGCGCCGTCCTTCAAATTAACGGCCCTCACCGTGAACCCCCACCGGTCTATCAGCACCGTCTTGCACGAGGGGCATCGCGTCCGCTCATCCGCCTGTCCCGGCACGTTGCCGCAGTAGACGTACTTGAGCCCGGCCGCCAGGCCCAGCTCCGCCGCCATCGTCAGCGTCTCGATGGGCGTGGATGGCGCGGCGCGCATCTTGTAGTCGGCGTGGAAGCGCGAGACGTGCCAGGGAACCTGCGTGCCTAGTTCCGTGGCGATGAAGCGGGCGATGTCGCCTAGCTCCTCGCGCGAGTCGTTCATGCCCGGCACGACGAGCGTGGTGATCTCCACCCAGACCTTCGCCGCGACCAGCGCCTTGAGGCAATCCAGCACGGGCCTCAGGCCCGCCTTCATCACGCGCCGGTAGGTCTCGTCGCGGAATGCCTTCAGGTCGACGTTGATGGCGTCGAGGTACGGCGCGATCTTCTCCACCGCCAGAGGCGTCAGGAACCCGTTGGAGACGAAGACGTTCTTCAGCCCGCGCTGGCGGGCGGCGACGGATGTGTCGTAGGCCAGCTCGAAGAAGACGGTCGGCTCGGTGTACGTGTAGCTTATCGACGGGCAGTCGTAGTTCAGGGCGGCCGTCACGATCTGCTGCGGGCTGACGGCCTCGCCGACGATACCCCCGGAGCGGGGCGATTGCGAAATCTGCCAGTTCTGGCAGAACTCGCACTGGAAGTTGCACCCCGGCGCAGCGATGGACAGGCTCTTTGTGCCAGGCAGGAAGTGGAAGAGCGGCTTCTTCTCGATGGGATCGACGTTGAGGGCGACCAGCGCCGAGTAGTTGAGCGTCTTGAGGCTGCCGGCGACGTTCTGGCGGACGCGGCAGACGCCGTACTTGCCGGCCGCCAGCTCGCATCGGTGCCCGCACAAATGGCATCGCACCTTCTGCCCGTCGAGGGGCTCCCACAGCATCGCGTCGTGCTGCCGGGTCGATACCGCGTCCGCCTGCTTGGACATAACTTGCCGTCCGTTCCCCCCTGATTCAGCATAGGCGCGTCGTAGCCCACCTCGGTGTAGCCGAAGCTTCCCCCGCTATCTGGCCCGCAGCGCCCAGCCGGCCATCCACAGTCCCGCCGCCAGAACGACCAGGAAGGGCCAGAACTCCGCCTGGGTCGGCCCGCACTGGGGCGGGGGCAATTCGAGCTTCGCGACGGCCGTCTCAGGATCAACCTTCGCCGATTCGCCCCTCAGGCCCGTCAGGCTTACCGCGTGAAGCGCGCCGGCCGAATCGCGGTAGATGCCGGGCCAAGCCAGGCCGCCGGGCCCTGAGTCATGCGCAGGCCCGACAACCGCCTTCCAGTCTCTGCCGGCCGCGGCCGCAAGGGGCGTCAGGCTCTCGTACTCGGTCCGCATCCGCGTGTTCGGCGCGAGATAGTTCACGGCGTTTGCCAGGAACACCACGAAGCCGGGGCTCATCGAAAAGAAGGTGTTGCCCACGCCTATGTCGAACGCGACGAATATCCGCGCGGGCGACTTGCCGGGCGGGCCGCCGCCTGCTTCCTGAAGCAGGATGATCGCCCCGCCGGCATAGGAAGCCAAAGGCTTCTCCGGCGGCGACTCGACCGGCTTCCATGGCGCAAGGCGGCGAATGGCCACGCCCGACAAATCGACGCCGCGCATGATCGGCTGGTCGACCGCGACGTCGCCGACCGTCAAAACCACGTTGCCGTACTCCCTGTCGGCCGTCCAGCCGGGTGGGAGATGCGCGGGATTGATGACGAGTGCAGGCTTGTCCGCCGGCGGATCGACCACGTTGGCGATGACGATGTCGGCATCCTCGACCGCGCCGACCAGCTCCATGCCCGGGTGTACCTCGATGAACCGCCTGACGGCCGGCTCGTCGGGGCCTGTGATCGCCACGCGTGTCCGGCGAATCTCCCGCCGGACCAGATATGCGCTTGCGCCAATGCCCTCCAGCGGTTTGCCATCGGCAGCAAGCTGGATGACAAGCCCCGCCGCGGCGGTGCGCTCAAATGTGCTCCCCCATCGCCCGAGGCCAGGAACATCGGCCGTCTGGCCGACCACGGCGGCGCCGGGCTTGCCATCGGCGGAGACATCGGCCTGCATGATCTCAATGCGCGCGGGCGCGGGGGTCTGGTTCCTGACGGCGACGAAGACCTGCATCCTCCCAGCCGCCAGCTCGCTCGCCCCGGCCGCGTCGATTGTCACACGCGGCAGCGCCGGGGGCAATTCCACGATGCTCACGTTGGGGCCGGGGGCAATGCCCGTGCCCGCGGGAGCGAAGTAGTACGTGTGCTGGGCCAGGCTCGACGGCGGCGGCAACGGCAGTTCCTCGACGGCAGCCGGGATGGCCTTCGTCGAATCCAGTTCCGCCCGCGCCTCGCCCACCGAGAGCCATCCGCTCGCCCCGCCGGCGACGGCCGGGAGCAGCAACTGCACCTGGTCGTGGCCATCCAGACGGCTGAGCATCGCGCCGGCCGCGTGGCGCAGCGTGTCGATCCCGCCTTCGCCCGCAAGTTCAGCGGATGGGATGACGCCAATGGCAACGTGGCGCGCTGAGCCCGTCGTGCGATACGCCGGCCGCGATGTGGCCAGCACCAGCGCAAGGGCCCCGGCCAGCAGGCACAGCCAGTGGAGCGTGACGCGCCGCGAGCGCCGGCGGGCCGAGCGGTCAAGCCGGTCCAGGGCCTTCTGCCAGAGCTCGAGGCTGCCGACGACCGCGAGTTGCCTGCCCGGCCGGAACAGCGCCCACACCGCGGCCGCCGCCACCGCCAGCAATCCAAACAGCGACAATGGCCAGAGGAGAACCATGATTGCAGATTGTAGATTGTAGATTGTAGATTGCAGGCGGAAAGTGCGGGATCTTCACTTCCTGACTGAATAACGAAGTCGGCCGGAACGGCCCTGAAGTGATGATCCTTTCCCCGCGCAGCCCCGATCCGCAATCCGCAATCTACAATCCGCAATCTGCAATCAGAACTGCCCCATGTCCCAGTCCAGCATGCACTTCCTGAGCAGCAGATACCGGCAGCCCTTGTAGGTCAGAATCTCGCCGGAGATGCGGAACCTGATGCTCTTTGGCTCATCGCCCATTGCGCCCCTCTTGCGCATATCTCGCATCCCGCGATCAGACAGGTGTGGCTGCACGCCTCCCGTGACGAGTATCTCGGCCCTGTGGAGCGACAAGCATGGGGCCAGGCGAAGCGGCGGCTCCTGTAGGTTATTGTCCGACTCGAATACCGCAGTCCACCACGTGGACTTCTGCTCGGTGATCCGCACCAGGCGGTCTGCCACATAGGTGGACTTGCTGGCCGGCAGTTCCACCGCGCGGGCCGGCGCGACCGACGGCGCCGTGGCCGGCTCTGGCGTGTCGACCGCGACAAAGACTGCCCTGGCCGGCTTGTCCCTCTCCATCATCCTGATGATCTCCTGCGGGCTGACCGGCTGGCCGCCGATGGCCGGGCGCGAGGCCGCTGGGCCGGTGGGCTTGGTCGTCGCGGTCTGCGTGGCCGGAGATGAAGAAGAGGCCGTCATCGTCGCCGCCGGCGTCGGCACGGGCAAGGCCGATGGGGATGAGGCGGGCGTCTTGTCCTCGCCGACTTCCGGCTCAACGGCCTCCACCATGACCTTCTGAGGAAGCAGGAACGCCCGGCCCTGGTATATGAACGTCTCGCCTGAAACGCGGAAGCGCGCTGAAGGATTCCTGGCAACCTGTTTCTCCATCTCCTCCAGATACGCGCAGGGCAGCACCCATCGCTGCGTATCGTCAGGGACATCGCCCGCGTCGTCGAATTTCAGTATGAACCAGTCGCTCTCGGTGTCGTGCAGGAGCGTTCCTCGACGGTTGATGACGGAACTGTGCTCCCTGGGCAGAACGACCTGCGGGGCCGCGGGCCTGCGCGGCCCGTCCGGATCGGTGATCGGGACAACCGGGCGCTCCTCGATGACCCGCGTCAGGTCGCCGTCGCCGAACGCCGGCGCGCTAGCGGGCTGCGAGACGTCCTGCGCCCGCGCCGCCGGGCTGGCGCCCGCAACGGCCAGCGCGATGGCCGCCGCCGCCGAGAGCGAAGCAGCCAATACCAGAATGTTAAGATGCCGGCTTATCGTCGCCACCTCTTCAGGATTGCCTCATATTGTATCCTGCCGACTCGCTGGAGCAAGCCATGTTCCGCGCGCCGGGACTTCCTAACCATCAGCAGGCCTCGCGGGTCTATTATCGGATACGCTCCGGCCGGCCTTGCGGCGCGTTGGTAATTCGCTAGAGTATCTCATTGCCTATACTGACGACGGACTACTCGATATGTTCAGCCCTGTTGAGAAGAAATGGCGGCTGTTTCGCTGCTGGGCGGGCGGCCACCCGATGTGGTGCGCCTGGCAAGTGACGTACCGCTGCAATTTCCGCTGCCGGTTCTGCCACTACTGGCACGACCCGCTCGGCCAGGCCGACGAGCCGACCCTGGCCCAATATGCCGACGGCGCGAGAAAACTGGCGAACATGGGGACCATGCTTGTCTCCCTGGCCGGCGGCGAGCCGCTGCTGAGGACCGACCTGCCGCAAATCGTTCGGGAGATCGGCCGTTACCATTTCCCCTTCGTCACGACTAACGGATGGCTCATCACGCGGCAATCGGCGGAGGACCTGATGAAGGCCGGCGTGTGGGGCGTCTCAGTGAGCATCGACTATGCCAGGCCCGACAAGCACGACGCCCGCCGCGGCATGGACGGCGCGTGGGAGCAGGCATGGCGGGCGGTGGACCTGCTCTCTGCGGCGAGGGTCCACAAGTTCCAGCGGGTGAACGTCATCGCGGTCCTCATGGATGACAACATCGACGACATCGAGCCGCTCCTGGAGATGGCCGGCCGGCGCGGCGCGTACTTCATGGTCCAGCCTTACGGCCGTCTCAAGACCGGCACGGACCGTTACGCGCACAACGACGGCGCCGTCTCGCCCCGTCTCCTGCGCTTGCACCGCAGGCACAGGAACTTCCTGTCCAACCCGCGATACCTGGCGAGGTTCGACCAGTTTCTCCACGGCGGCGTGCCCTCCTGCCGGGCGGGACAGGCTTTCTTCAACATCGACTCCACCGGGGACATTGCCATCTGCGTCGAGCGCAAGGGCCAACCCGTCGCCAACCTGTATCGCGACGGCACCGGGACCATCCGCCGCCGCCTCCACGATGCCGCGCGAGGCAATCTATGCACCTCCTGCTGGTACAACTGCCGCGGCGAGATCGAGAGCCTCTACCGCCCGCGGGGCCTGCTCGAATCGCTGCCGACACTTCTATTCGACCGCGGCAAGGCTACGGCCGATAAGCGATAACAAGGTCCGATAATTTCCGAAACTCTCCGGCCCGGGTCGCGTATAATGAGAAATTCGCGCAGGGCGAGGCGCTGCCGCGTCCCGCCTTACGTCAGTGACGGTGCAGTTGATGAACGAGATACTGTTCGCGCCGTATAGAGAACGCTGGCTCGGCAAGTACTTTTTCAAGCGTCTGCTATGGACGGCCGCGGGCTCGTGCGCTCTGGGCGGCCTGTTCGCCTGGCGGTTCGAGGACCACTGGCTGAAGATCGAGCGGCGCGACATGCCTCTGGCGGGCCTGGGGGCGGGGCTCAATGGGGCCACGCTGGCCCACGTGAGCGACCTGCACTGTAGCCCGATAGTCCTGGAAAGGTATCTGCACCAGTGCGTTGACCAGGTCAACGCCCTTGGCGTGGACTTCGTGGCGATAACGGGCGATTTCATCACCGGGCCGCGGCATTACGCCCGGCGAGTCGCCCGCGTGCTGCGGCACCTGCGCCCCAAGGTGGCCACCGTGGCCTGCCTGGGCAACCACGACTACGGCATCTACCATCCGCGCGGGTTTGGCGGCCGCCGCGGGCTGGCGGACTACGTGGCCGAGCAGCTCACGCGGGCGGACATCTTCGTCGCGATGAACGAGGCTCGCACGTTCGCCCGCGGCGGCGCGACCCTCCAGTTCGTCGGCGTGGAGGATTTCTGGTCGTCGCGGTACAACCCCTATCTCGCGTTCGACTCCGCATCCGGCTCGCTGCCGACCATCGGCCTGTGCCACAATCCCGACGCCGCACTACAGGTCGCCCACTGCGGCGCCCACTGGGTGCTGGCAGGCCACACCCACGGCAGCGAGAAATCGGAGTTCGTCCACGACGTGCTGCTCCCGGCCAGCCACAGGCACTTCGTGGCGGGCCAGTACAGCCTGGGCCACGACCGCTGGCTGTACGTCAACCGCGGCCTGGGCTACGGCCGACGAATCAACCTCAACGCACGGCCGGAGATCACGGTCTTCACGCTCAAGGCGGCGTGAGTCTTGAGTAAGGAGTGGGGAGTGGGGCGTAGAGAGTCCGACAACTCACTAGGTAGCCTTCTACTTCTTCACCGTCAAAGTCATGCCGTCAATTCTCGGCAGAGGCAGGTGTTGGTGGATTCTCAATAGAATCCAGTCCTCTAACGTCGCCGCCAGCGCCGCCCGGCAGTCTTCAAGGCTTGCGGCGTTCGCATACACGCCGCGGCAGTCGGGAATCTCGCCGTAGTAGCTTCCGTCTTCCTTCAGGATCTCGTATCTGGCTCGCCGCAACGCGGCATCGAGATAGCGCGTGAGCATGCGGTCGTCCCTTCGCAGGCCCTTCAGCGTATGGCAGCCTGCCAAATCTTCCTCATAATGTAAGTCTCGCCTCGGACTCCGGCAACCAGGATTTGAGGCAGATGTGAACCCGTGACTCCTGGCTGTTCGTCCTTGCGTTTCCCGACCGCCTGGGATAGCATCCCCGTCAGCCCCAGGCATCGGGTGTACGCTATGGCCGCCAGGAAACTGCTTAGCGCCGAACAGGTCTCCGCCGCTCTCGAACGCTTGTATGGGGCCGTTCTCTCGCAGTTGCCCGATGCGCCCCGGATCGGCGTGGTGGGCATAAGGACCCGCGGCGAGTCGCTCGCTTGGCGGATCGTCGAGCGCCTTCGCAGGGACCGCAAGGGCCTAACGGTCGATTTCGGCGTGCTGGACATCACCTTCTACCGCGACGACCTCTCGCGCCGCCGCGGCGCGCCGCTGGTGCGGGCGACGGAGATCGATTTCGACCTCGACGACCTCTGGCTGCTGCTGGTCGATGATGTGCTCCAGACCGGGCGGTCCATCCGCGCCGCGCTCGACGCCGTCCACGATTTTGGCAGGCCCAGGGCGGTGCGCCTGGCCGTGCTGATCGACCGCGGCGGGCGCGAGCTGCCCATCGCCGCGGACTTCGTGGGAAAGCGCGTTCACGTCTCCCCAGGCGACACCATCCAGGTCAAGCTTAAGGAAAGCGATGGCGAAGAAGGCGTCTTCATCGTCAGGAAAGAGTAGCGAAGCGCGAATCGCGGATCCCGAATCGGCCCGTTCCCGCGAGGCTGGCAATTCGCAATCCGCAATCCGCAATCCGCAATTCCTTTGGACCCGCAAGGACCTGCTGGGCCTCGACGAACTGTCCGCCGAGGAAATCGTCCACATCCTCGACACGGCCGAGAGCTTCAAGGAGGTCTCCACCCGCTCCATCAAGAAGGTGCCGGCCCTGCGAGGCAAGGTGGTGGCGCTCCTGTTCTTCGAGGACTCCACCCGCACGCGGATGAGCTTCGAGCTGGCCGCCAGCCGGCTATCGGCCGACACGCTCCTGTTCACGTCCAAGGGCTCCAGCGTCGCCAAGGGCGAGACCACGCTGGACACCGTCCGCAACATCGAGGCGATGGGCGTGGACATCTTCGTCATCCGCCATCCGCAGTCGGGCGCGCCGCACATGTTGGCCCGCCTGGTCAAGGCGTCCATCCTCAACGCGGGCGACGGCCAGCACGAGCACCCGACGCAGGGGCTCTTGGACATCTTCACCATCCGCCAGCGCCTTGGGCGAGTGGCGGGGCTGAAGGTCGCCATCGTCGGCGACATCGCCCACTCACGCGTCGCGCGGAGCAACATCCTGGGCCTGCGGAAGCTCGGTGCGGAAGTCGTGGTGGTCGGCCCGCCGACGCTGGTGCCATCCGCCATCAAGGCGATGGGCTGCGAGATCAGCAACAGCCTGGACGACGTGCTGGGCCAGGTCGACGTGATCAACATGCTGCGGATCCAGTTCGAGCGGTTCGGCGGGGGCCTGTTCCCGTCCATCCGCGAGTACAGCGCCCTGTACGGCCTGAACTCCGAGCGCCTCAGGCGCTGCCGCAAGGACGTGCTCGTGATGCACCCCGGCCCCATCAACCGCGGCCTGGAGATCACCAGCGACGTGGCGGATGGGCCCAATAGCTGCATCCTTCAGCAGGTGACCAACGGCCTGGCCGTGCGGATGGCGGTCCTGTACCTGGTCAGCAGGGCGATGGCATGAACGACATCCTCATAACCAAAGGGCGCGTGATCGACCCGGCCAACGGCCTTGATGCGGTGGCGGATGTCGCCGTCGCCGGCGGGAAGATCGCGGCCGTCGGAACGAAGATTCGCGGCAAGGCCAAGAGGACCATCGACGCCGCGGGCATGATCGTCTGTCCCGGGCTGATCGACCTGCACGTCCACTGCCGCGAGCCGGGCCACGAGGAGGAGGAGACCATCGCGACGGCGGCCGCGGCGGCCGTGGCGGGCGGGTTCACGACCATCCTCGCCATGCCCAACACTCACCCGCCGATCCAGGATGAGACGGCCGTGCATTACGTCCTCCAGCGGGCCGCCGAGGCGGCCAAGGCCCGCGTGCTGCCGGTGGGCTGCATCACCAAGGGCCGCGACGGCAAGGAGCTGGCGGAACTCGGCATGATGGCCAAGGCCGGCGCGGTGGCCTTCAGCGACGACGGCGACGGCGTCGGCTCATCCGCCGTCATGCAGCGTGCCCTCCAGTACACCAACCTGCTCGGCCTGCCGCTCATGCAGCACTGCCAGGACCCGGAGATGGCCAGCGGCGTGATGAACTCGGGCGCGGTGGCCGTCCGGCTTGGGCTTGGCGGCATCGCGGCGTCGGGCGAGCAGATCATGCTCCGGCGCGACCTGGAGCTGGTGGAGCGGACGGGGGCGCGGTATCACGTGCAGCACGTCTCGACGGCCGGCAGCGTGGAGTTGATCTGTGCGGCCAAGGCGGCCGGCCTGCCCGTGACGGCCGAGGCCACGCCACATCATCTGCTGCTGACCGACGCGGCCTGCATGGGCTACGACCCCAACTACAAGGTCAACCCGCCGCTCCGCTCGGCAGAGGATGTCGAGGCTGTCCGCAAGGGCGTCGCCGATGGCACGATCGACTGCCTGGCGACCGACCACGCCCCGCACGCGCAGGAGGAGAAGGAACTGGAGTTCGCCCTCGCGCCGTTCGGCATCATCGGCCTGGACTGCGCGCTGGGGCTCTACGTCAAGGCCCTCATCGAGACCGACCTGATGGACTGGCCCGGCCTGATCGCCCGCATGACGGCCGGCCCGGCCCGCGCGATCAACCGTCCGCTGGGCACGCTTACCGTCGGCGCGGAGGCGGATGTCACGATCATCGACCCCAAGGCCCGCTGGAAGGTCGATGTCAACGCCTTCATCTCCCGCAGCCGCAACTGCCCGTACGACGGCTGGGAGTTGACCGGCAGGCCGATGGCGACAATCGTTGGCGGCCAGGTCCGCTTCGAATAAATAGGGACGCACCCTATTTATGCTGGATAGGCCAGATAAATAGGGTGCGTCCCTATTTAGAGCCTATCCGAATAACCCGGAACAGCGATACGTAATGACTGCACAGACCAGAT
>JBHGBE010000101.1:0-14062 GCA_041946855.1 Phycisphaerae bacterium
ATGCGCACAACCGAGACGCCTTCGCTCCTGCATCGGGCCGGCGGACATACGCTTGTTTTTGGGCCTAGTGTACCCGCCCACTGTCCCGCTGCGCCCGGCGCTCCGCGAACGGCTTCTACGCCGCGCGGTCCTGATTGTCCTGCGGCTCTTTTGCCCAGCGCGAGTTTACCTGTTGCTGATGTTCCGTTTCCTGCGCAGCCGGGCCGGCCGTGGCTGTCGCTGACGGCTCATCCCTCGGTCTTCGGGCGGAAGGCCAGGCTGGCCCGCTCCAGGTCGCCGTAGATCGCGAAGAACGTGTTGACGCGGAAAAGCGCCAGCGCCTTGGCGGCCGTGCCGCGGAGGTTGCACAGCTTCACGTCGCCGCCGTGTTTGGCCAAGCGGCGGTGGAGCTTGAGCAGCACGCCGATGCCGAAGCTGGAGATGTAGGTCAGCTTGTCGCAGTCGATGATGATCCGCCGCAGGCCGGCGTCGACCAGGGCCTCGACCTGCCGGACGAACTCGGCGGCGTTGGCGAGGTTGAGGCCGCCGTCGGCCGAGATTACCAGTACGTCGTTGTCCACGCCGTGGCAATAGAACCTCATGGTCGCATCCCTGGCCGCCCGCCGGGCGACGGCGCCATTGTAGGGCAGGAGGCGGGGAATGCCATGGCGATGGTTCTACCGCCTGCGGCGGACCATCGCCAGTCCGCCGATGGCCAGAAGCACCATCGAGGCCGGCTCGGGCACGCCCTGGATCTCGCCGGTGCCCGCGGCAACGAAGCCTGTGACGATGCCGCCGCTCTCGGTGACCGGCTGCATGATCTGCGAGGAGACCGAAACGCTGACCGGCTCGCCGAGGGTGAGGTTGAAGGGCAGTTGCTGGCCGTTGATGCTCGCGGCCGCCCCGACGAACACGAACTGGACCGTCGAGGTCAGCGGGATGTAGTTGACCACGCCGGAGCCCAGGGTCAGCGACAGGTAGTCGCCGCCGCCCAGGCCCAGGTACAGCGTGCCGCCGGCGGCGCTATTCACCTGGCCGCCGGTGATGGGAATGCCGGTCACGCCGGGGACCAGCAGGTCCAGCGTGACGCCGGTGTTGACTACGCCGGCCGTAGCGCCGTCGACAAGGAACGTGGCGTTGGTCAGAGGATCGGGGCTGGCGCCGCCCGCATCCACGATCTTGACGCCGTCATAGACCATGTCGATGCCGCCAAGCTGAATCTGCATGACCGTCGCCGATGCGGCGCCTGTCAGACCGACAAGAACCACCGACCCGACCAGTAGCATCGCCATCCGCTTCATCGTCATCTCCTTCGCCTGGTTATCGACCACGCCCGCGACTCGCGTTGCGTTCCGGCCGCCCGCCGATCATCGGCGGTTAGCCGCGCGCGGGCAGGCGCAGCAACGCATCTCGCGCAAGGACGCCTCAGACATGAGACACCAGGCAGGAGACAACGAGTGAGCGAGCTCTCGCCCTGCCCTCACAGTAGAACCCGGCGGCTCTGGCGGGCTTGCCCTCTCCGCAGGTCTCCGCGCGGAGGTTGGAGCGTCGATTATTCTATCGCGCCTTGGCGTTTTGTCAAGCGGCGAGAGCAGATTGTTTTCGCGTGTCCGGCCCGGGGCGCGGGCGGCTATCGATCCGCCGGGGGCCTGGGCAGCGGCGGCCCCTGCGAGCCGGAGGGTTCCTGGGGCGAAGAGGATTGTAGATAGGTGACAAGGTTGGCTCCGCGGTTCTGGAGGCCCAGCTTGCGGCGTATGTTCTCGCGGTGGCGTCTGACCGTGGCCTCGGAGATGCAGCGGATCTGGGCGATCTCCTTGGTCGAAAGGCCGTTGCGGATCATCGTGGTGATCGTGACCTCCACGGGGGTAAGCTGGACGTAGTCCCTTGCTATGCCGGTCAGGAACGGCGAGGCGATCTCCTGGAGGTTCTGCCGCAGCAGCGTTACGTACGACCGCTGCCGGCCGGTGACCTGCAACTCGAGCTCGAACACGACGGGCATCAGGATCTTCTGGATATTGGCCAGGATCGACGAGCGAAACTCGCGCTTCTCCTCCTCCAGCCGCGACAGGAGCGTCCGCAGTGCGATGTTGCTGTCCTGGAGCGACTGGTGCTCTCGCTGGAGCGCCGCGTGCGCGTCCTGGAGGTCCTCCTCGGCCTTGATATGCATGAGCATGGCGCCGACGTGCTCGGCCACGCCCCGCATGAGCGCCTCCTCCTCGCGCAGGAACGGCCCATCCGCGGGCGACGGCCGTATCGCCCGGTAGAAGACCTCGACGACGCCCACGGGCCTGCCGTCGGCGTTCACGGCCGCCGCGATGCGCCAGCGGCTTTCGTGGAAGCCCTGGCTGACGTACTGGTGGTCGCCGTACTTGATGCGGGCGCAGGCGTGCTGCGGAAACTGGAAGCTCGCGGGCAGGCAATCCACCACGCTCTGGAGGAAACGGTCGCGCGATCCGTGGTGGCGTTCGCGCAGGCGGGAGATCGTGTACAGGCAGTCCAGCTCCTTGATCCGCTCCCGCAGCGCCCATTCCACTTCCGCGCGGGAGCGATGGGCCATGCCGGCCGTGTCGGCTGGCGGGTGCGGCGGAACTGGGGAATCCTGGCCGGCCGTGACATTCCCGTCCATCATTGTTCCCTATGTATTACACATGAATCGCGCGGGCCTGGGCGACCGCTGGATTATGCCATAGGCCCATCGCATTTCAAGCCCAAGATAGGCGTATTTCGCCGAATGCCTGTAACATGCCTTTATTTAGGATGTTAGGAGAGGCATCTCCGGCGGCAGGCCGCATGCTCCCGGTCGTGGTGTGCAATCCATAGGTAAGGTGTGGCTAACAGGTATGGCGGTCAGCATGTGTAATACGTGCGCAGTATGTGCCAAACCACGCTTCTCCAACGCGCCGTAATCTACGTCCGGCCGTTCGACATTCGGATGGGCAATGGCAAGCCGGAAGGGACATGAAATGTCCGAGAACCGCTTGAGATCGCTTTCGGAGCCGCCCGGCGCGTCGGCCGAGCCGGCGGTGATTCCGTTCACGCCGCTGGTGGAGCTGGAGCACCTGCTGAAAGTGGCCGCCTCGGTCTGCCAGGACGCCAACCAGGCCTGGGCCGAGGTATGGGGCGAGCTCAAGCAGTGCGCAACCGCCGACGGCATGATCACGCCCCAGGCGCAACTGGGGTTCATCCCAAAATGCGGCTGGCCGGAGTTCCTCGAGAAGGTCTGGCTCATCAAGCACTACCTCGATTCCGTTCAGCGCATCTGCGCAAGGCAGCACTGACACGCGACAGGACCGTTTCCGAACCAGGAAGGAGCACGTATGCCCGCACAAGTATCTCGCAAGGCGGCGCTGGCAAGGACCAGGCATGAGCACGATGCCGTCGAGGACTTCATGGCGTGGCTGGCCACGCAAGGGCCGGTTGAGCCGGAGTTTCATCAGGCGGTGCGCGAGGTGGCCCGCTCGGTGATGCCCGTGATACAGGAGCGGCCGGAGTACCGGCAGGCCCGCATCCTGGAGAGGCTGGCCGTGCCGGACCGCGTGGTTCAGTTCCGGGTGACCTGGGTGGACGACCGCGGCGAGGTCCGGATCAACCGCGGCTATCGCGTGCAGATGAACGACAGCATCGGCCCCTACAAGGGCGGGCTGCGATTCCATCCGTCGGTGAACCTGAGCGTGCTGAAGTTCCTCGCGTTCGAGCAGGTTTTCAAGAACAGCCTGACGACGCTGCCGATGGGCGGGGCCAAGGGCGGATCGGACTTCGACCCGCACGGGCGGAGCGACGGCGAGGTCATGCGCTTCTGCCAGGCGTTCATGAACGAGCTGTTCCGGCACATCGGGCCGGACGTCGATGTGCCGGCCGGCGACATCGGCGTGGGAGGAAGGGAGATCGGGTTCCTCTTCGGCCAGTACCGCAAGCTGACGCTTCAGTTCAACGGCGTGCTGACGGGCAAAGGGATCTCCTGGGGTGGCTCGAACCTCCGGCCCGAAGCCACGGGCTACGGGGCGGTCTACTTCGCCAACGAGATGCTCTCCACTCGCCAGGACGGCATCGAGGGCAAGACGGCCGCCGTTTCCGGTTCCGGCAACGTGGCCCAGTACACCGTCGAGAAGCTCAACTCGCTGGGCGCAAAGGCCGTCACGATGTCGGATTCCAGGGGCACTATCGTCGACCTGGACGGTATCGATCCGGAGAAGATCGAGTGGGTCAAGGAGCTCAAGAACATCCGCCGCGGCAGGATCGCCGAGTACGCCGACAGGTTCAAGTCGGCCACTTACCTGCCCGGCCGGACGCCGTGGTCGGTGCCGTGCCAGCTCGCCTTCCCAAGCGCTACGCAGAACGAGATCGGCCAGGACGACGCCAGAAACCTGGTGAAGGGCGGCTGCTTCTGCGTGTCGGAAGGGGCCAACATGCCATGCACGCCGGAGGCGGTCGAGGTCTTCCGTGATGCAGGAATACTGTACGGTCCGGGCAAGGCCGCAAACGCCGGCGGCGTGGCCGTCTCGGGGCTGGAGATGAGTCAGAACGCGGGGTGCATGAGGCGGTCGCGCCAGGACGTGGAACAGCAGCTCCAGGCGATCATGCGCTCGATCCACGAAAGCTGCCTGCGCCACGGGCAGAACGGCGACGGCCACGTGGACTACGTCAAGGGCGCCAACGTCGCCGGCTTCCTGAAGGTGGCGGATGCGATGCTCCAGCAGGGCATCGTGTGACGCCCGGCCCGCCGCACCGATAGGACCCACAAGTGCAGGAGGCCCGCCCCAGCAGGGACGGGCCTCCAGAATGCGCCAAGCCTTCCTGCGCCGAGCTATCCGCCCTGGTCAGAACGGGAGTGTTCCCATCGCCGTGCCGACCCTGATGTTGCCGTTGGCGGAGAACGCCTGGCCGCCCATCTGCGTCACCACGGGCAGGTTGCTGGATGCGTAGATGCCGTAGGAAGCGCTCGTGTAGTCGCCGGCGATCATCCCCTGAACGGTGACGCGAGTGATGAACCCGGCGTCGCCCACGACGTCATCGGGCGTGCCGAGGTAGCCGTCGGTTCCCGGACTCATGCCGGCTGCGATCGTGGAGCGGTCCATGCTCGAGCCGATGGTGACCGTGGTGATGTGGCCGCCGAAGACCTGGTCCTGGTTGGCGGGCGTACGCCACGGGGCCGGAGTCAGGGCGTCGAGCATGAGGTTGGCCGCCTCGTTCCCGTGCAGGGGGTCGAATCCCGCGTCGCCCGGGTTGAACCCGGCCAGGATGTAGCTGGTCGTCATGCTGCCCGGCATGGTCGTCGTCAGGATGTCGCCGCTGGCCGCGATGAGGCCGTTCCACATCGAGCCGAGGGTGACCTTGTTGATGCTGCCGCCGGCCCAGAGGCGCCCGCCCATCACGCCGGCCACGGTCAGCGTCGGCAGGTCTCCCTCGGTGCTCAGCAGGCCGTAGAAGTTGCCTCGTGTGGTGAAGCTGACGATGCCCAGGGCCGCGCGGAAGCTGGAGTTGGGCTGGCCGCCGAAATTGCCGCCGATGGTCGCCGAGTTGACCCGCCCGCCGCCGTAGGTGACGCCGGCGACGGTCTGGCGGCCGACGTTGACGCTGCCGGTGAGGCCCCCGCCGACCGTCAAGGTCCCCAGGTCTCCGGTAATCACGTTGAGCGAGGCGTTGGGGTTCAGGCCGCCGGTCACGTTGAGCGAGCCGATGGTCGTCCATGACTGGATCTTGCCGACCAGGTTGCCGCGGATGGTCGCCGAGTTGATGCTGAACGCGTTGATGTTTCCCGCGCCCATCAGATCGCCCGTCAGGTTGAACGTGCCGACCGCGCCGGCCTTGAAAGCGCCTTTGTAGGCGGAGCCCATAGTCCAGGAGGTAACCGCGCCGGCGTTCACGCGGACGTCCTGCGGGGAGGCCACGGCCGCGGTCCCGACGCCGCCGGGCAGGTTCCAGACGGCCCCCGCGGCGACTGTCGGCACCGTCAGCGTCTTGACGCTGCCGTCACACAGCATGGCGCCGACGGTGACATTGCTCGTGACCGACAGGGTCCCGAGCGGGCTGTCGTCGCCGCCCCATATCGTGACGACCTGGCCATAGGCCAGCCCTGTCGTGTAGGAGACGGTCAGGTTGCTGGATGAGGTCGTCTGCTCGAACCGCAGCACTCCGGTAGTGCTGTTGTAGCTGGCTATGCCGGCCCCGGTGAGGCTGAGCGTAAGGCCGCCGACCGCCAGCGTCGTGTTGCCGGACAACGGGCCGAAGCTCGTCGGGCCGGGCACAATGACGCCCGTGGGGAAGCCCTCGAAGACCATGGCGCCGGCCGCGAGTGCGGCGGTCCGGATGGCGGCGCTGACCGAAGTCTCGGCCAGGACCGCGCTGTTGGCGTTGAAAGCCGCGATACTGCCGCCGATGGTGCTCACGCCGGCGGCGAGCTGATTGTCGGCGGTCGTCTTGGGTCTGCCGTCGGGTCCAGCGGACACGCCGGCCATCAGGAATGAGTTGATGAAGCCTCCGCCGACCGTGATATTGCCGATGGAACCGGCCGCCAGCACGTCATCGCCGCCGCCCAGGACCTTGTTGGGCCCGACGTCCAGGCCGGCGAGCACCTTGGAGCCGGTCACCTGGCCGCCTATGGCGATGGAGGCGATGTCGCGGGCCGAGGATATGGTCGCGCCCGCCAGGCCGGCGACCTTGATCGAGCCGATCGTGCCGCCGGACCGGACCGTGGTCCCGCGGATCACGCCCGCCGCGCTGAGCGTCCCGATGTCCGTCTCGGCCCACACGGTGCCGTCGATCTCTCCATTGGCGACGGACAGGCTCGTGATGCCGCGCCGCGAGACAACATTGGACGCCAGGTTCGCGCCCGAAACGGTGATGCTGCCGATGCCGGCGCTGGCGGAGATGGTCTTGCTGGCCATCGTGTTCGCGCCGACCAGGCTCAGCAGGTCGATGGTCCCGTTCTGAACGTCGATGTTTCCGCCCAACTGCACCGCGGGCAGGCCGCCCTTGTCGAGCGTCAGCGACTTGAGCGATCCGCCCGTGAGCGTGATGTTGCCGGTGATGTTGCCGCCCTTGACCGAGATGCTGTCGATCCCGCGGGCGGCGGTCAGGTTGCCTGAGATGTTGCCGCTGGTCACGGAGATGGCGCCGATCTTGCCGCCGCGGCTCTCGACGTCGCCCAGGATCGAGCCGCCGGAGAGCGTCAGGGACGACAGGTTCCCGCCCACGCTGAGGTCCGAGACCAGGTTCCTGCCGGCGGGGATGGTGAGCGAGCCGATGTCGCCCCTGATCCGGAGTTCGCCGTATGTGGTCCCGCCGACCACTCCGCCCAGCCCGCCGCGGGCGGTCAGGCTGGTCAGGTCGCCGTTGGCCCCGACGATTCCGTAGAGGACGCCGGCGATGTCCATGGTGCCGATGCTGCCGCCGACGCTGAAGTTGGCGTTGAGGTCGCCAGGCGATGAGGCGCTGCTCTTGACCGTCAGGCTGTTGAGGTTGTTATGGATGTAGAACGTCTGGCCGGCGCCCGGGGCCAGGCCCAGCGTCGCCGACGACACGAACGACTTGAGGCTGCCGCCGATGTCCATCGTGCCGAGGTAGCCGCCGCCCGTCTGGATCAGGTCGACGTCGGAGTTGCTGCCCGTGCCGGTCGTGGAGATGTCGCCGGTGATTCTTCCGCCGACGACCACGGAGCCAATCCGCGCCGCGGACTGGACCTGGCCATCCAGGTTGCCCTTGACCGTCAGCGACTTGAGGAAGCCGCCCGCCGAGCCCTGGATGATCAGTCTGGAACTGCTCAGGAACGAGGCCCCGACGGTCATGCTGCCAAGGACGCCGGCGATCCGGTAATCGGCGTTGGCGAACCCGCCGCCGACGCTGAGCGTCCCCAGCGAGCCCACCAGCGCCATGCTGTGGTTGATGTTGCCGGTGGCCGTGATCGAACCGACGCTGCCGGGGAAGTGGAAGTCGGTGGAAGCACCGGCGGTGCTGCTGCGGATGTTCCTGGCCCGGGCGCTGCCGAGGCTGTCGGAGCCCTGGAACACCGAGTCGATGATGTCGCCGGCGCCGGAAGTGGCCGCGATAGTCCCGATGTTCCCGCCGTTGGCGCTGACCCGGACGTTCTTCATGCCTTGCCCGCCGGCGAGGACCTGGCCTATGACGTTCGAGTTGGGCATGCCGCTATTGCCCGCAATGACCGTGTCGACCATCCAGTCAGAGTCGTTGCTGGTCATGACCGTGCCGATCCAGTTGCCCTCGATCTGGCTGCCGGTGATCTGCGCGCCCGGGCCGGAGAAGCTTACCGTCCCGATGCTGCCGACGCTGGTGACCACGCCAGTGAGGTAGACCTGGAAGGCGTTCAGGTCCAAGGCCCCGACGATGGCCGACAGCCACGCCCCGCCGGTGCCGGTGACCTGGCCGATCGCGTCGACGGCGACGTTGATGAATGTCCCGTCGGGCTGCTGGACCCGGATGACGTCGTTGCTGTGGGCTAATATCGAGCCGTCCAACTGGTGGTAGACCTGCCCGCCGAGGAGGTACCTGGGGCCGTTCACGCTGACCGTGCCGATGGACCTGGTACACATGATTGCGGCGCGGGCCTTGTCGGTCCCGCCGTCGTCGGCAAGCCCGTCGCCCACGTTGATGCTGGTCATGCGTCCCGACGACCACACCAGGCCCGTCACGCCGTCCCAGCCTCCGAAAGGGGTGAAGTGGTCGGAATTGACGACGATCGAGCCGATGGTCCCCATCACGCGCAGGTCGCCAAGGCTTCCGCCCACGCTGAGCGTGCCCAGGGCCCCGTTGACCATGAGGCCGTTGACGGTGCCGTGGAACCAGCCGTACTGGGGCTGGGTCCTGATGTTGGTCGAGGTCGGCGCCGTGTTGTAGCCGTACAGCCACGCGCCTGTCGAGCCGGTCAGGGCGCCGATGCTGCCATTGAGCTGGATGTTGTCAAGCTTCCCGCCGAACGTGCCGGAGACCAGGTTGCCGGGGGTGTTGTTGACGAAGGAGGCGATAGGCTTGTTGCTGTGGACGTAGTACACGTCGGCCCGTCCGGAGCCGACGATCGTCAAGGAAGTAGGACGGGTCGTCTGGCCGTTGAGGAACAGGTCGGATATCTGGACGGTCCCATTGGCTGTCAGCGTGGCCGAGCCGTTGATCGTCAGGTTGGCGATGACGCCGCCCACGCCTGAGCCCGGGAAGTAGGCGTCATCCACGCCGATGTAGGTGAATGAGTACGTCGGGTACCACGTTACCGGCTGGAAGTTCACCATCGTGGTTGTGGGGACCGGCGTCACGGTCAACTGCCCGCCGCCGTCGTCGTTGAGGATGGTGGTCCGGCCGTCGCTATAGGTGGTCGGCTGGGCAGGCGAGACCCACCCGCCGATGTTCGTGTAGATGTTGCCGCCCACGTGGACGTAGCCGATGTCCCCGCCGGGCCCGTGGTACAGCAGCGGCACCCCAACGCCGGGCGTGAGCGAGCCCCAGTCGCGCTTGACGTCGATGAGGTCGACGTGCCCGGGCAGCCCGACGCCGTCGTCGTTCACCCAAATGGTCGCTCCGCCCAGCACTCCGCCCACCTCGATCACGCCGATGCTGCCGGTGGAGGCGATCCAGCTTCCGGCCAGGACGTCAGTCGCGACAACGACGTTCTGGAGGGAGGCGTTGCTGTCGTAGAAACCCGACCCGCCGGCCCATATCTCCGCGAACAATGTCCCGGTTGTGGTCGCCACGCGCCCGATGTCGCCATCGGAGACGATGCCGTCCATGGCGTTAGCGCCGATGGTCCCGGCCTGGTAGACGTATATCCTGCCGGGCGATGACGCGGAGGCGCCGTATGCCCGAACCACGTTGTCGTCGGTGCTCCCGCTGACCAGGATTGCGCCGATCGTCCCGCCGTTGAGCATCTGCATGCTGGGCGTTTCCAGCGGGTAGTTCGGATCGTAGGTCGACATGGTCGTGCGCACGCTGCCGACGTAGTTGCCCACCACGTTCACCACGCCCAGGTCGGCGGCCGTTCCACCGGTGACGGTGAGGCTGTAGTCCGCGTTGTCTCCCGCGCGAGGAGTGGGCCGGAAGACCACTATGTAGTAGATGTCCGCGGCCGGCGCCGTGAACCTCATGGGCTTCTGCGTGGCGCCTCTGGAACCGATGCCTATGTCCTGCACGGTCTCGTAGCCCAGCGAGCCCATGAAATGCCCGGCCGAATCGTACAGGTGGACGGCGATGTCGACGTTCCGGTCAGTCAGCGGGTCAGCGCCGGAATAACCGTCTATCGTGACGGTCTGGCCGCCCATCAGCGGCATGGAGTACCAGTCGGAGATGGAAGCGCCGGCGGTCCTCTGCGTCTTGTAGCTCAGGAAGGTGAAGGTGGACCCCTGGGTCGCGGCAAGCGTGCCATTGATCGTGAAGTTGCCCGTGGGGTGCGACACGGGCTGAGCGGTAGCCCGCGAGTCGTGCCGTAGCAACTGCTCGTCTATCGTGTCCGAGGGAAGAGGAAGCGCCGTGTTGTGACCCACATCGATGAACGAGTAGAGTGTGCCGGACAGCGACGATATTCCCGTGATGTACCCGCCCGCCCGGATCCACGAATCCGGATCGCCGCTTGTTGATAGTAGAGGCGTATTGATCGCTGAACCACCGGCCCCTCCAGAGGCGAGGCCGCCGCCTCCGAAGTTCATGGTTACATACTGGATGCTGCCGGCCACGTCGATCTTGCCCCACAGGAACCCCATGGTGATCGCGGTCAGGCCGCCGCCTGGGTTCTGGAAGGTGCCGGCCAGCGTGCCGTCGATGATCACGGTCCCCATGTCGAAGTTGCCGGAGCCGGCGCCCGCGGCGATGTCGATGAGCTGGTCAGCCCCGCTGAACGGCGCGATGGCGTACAGGTCGGTCAGGCTGCCGGGGATGTTCGACAGGCCCTTCATGCCCGTTGCCCCGACGGTCTTGACGGCCGTACACGTTCCGGTGGCCGGGTCAACCGTGTAAAGCGTGGTCGATGTGATCGCGTACAGCGTGTCCGGCGGGCCCAGGACGAACGTCAGGCCCGTGATGCCCGCCGTATCAAGCGCCACCGCCGCGCCAAGCGCGGCCGTGGAGGCGTCGATCTGCGTCAGCTCATTGGTCGTGGCGTTCACGCCGTAGAGGACGCCGGCCCTGTCGAAGGCCAGCCCCGTAATATCGCTCACGCCGGCGCCGAATGTCCCTATGTAAGTCACCAGGCCCGTGCTCGTGTCGATAGTGACCAGGTGAAGCGGACTTCCGACGACAGTCGCATGGAGCGGGTCGCGCGAAACCGGCACGGCCACGCCGTAGAGCGTGCCGCCGCTGTCGTAGGCAAGCGCATGGACTTCACTATAGGCAACGGCCGGGTTGCTCGCGCTGAACAACTGGAAGGGCCGCGTCACCACGCCGGCGGATGTCGTCTTGACCAGCGTGGCCGACATGCCGATCCGGACCAGCCGCCAGGCGCCCGAGTCGACGCTGGCCGACCACAGCGCGCCGGGCTTGGTCGTGTCGAACGCCAGCGCGGACAGGTCGATCCTGCCGGTATTGCCCAGGAGCTTGCTGTTGGAGGGCGTGCCGGTGTCGATGACGTACAGGCTGCTCTTGGTCACGCCATAGAGGACGCTGTTGGCGCCTACCGTCACCGACTGAATGCCCTCGAAGTAGCCGGGCAGGCCCGAGGCCGCCGCCGTCGCCGCGCCCGTGGCGGTGTTGACGGTGTAGAGCGTCGTATTGGCGTCGTACACGCCATAGAGCGTTCCGCCGCTGAAGGCGATGCCGGTCAGATTGGCCGCGCCGGTTACCGGCCCGACGCGGGTCGCGACGCCCGTCGCCGTGTTTATCCTGAACAGGTACACGCCGGAGGCGTTGGGCGCGTCGTTGAGGTTCAGGTCCGTGACGGTGCCGACGGCGTACAGGGTCGCCCCGCTGAAGTCCATCGCCGTGATGTTGCTGAAGACGTAAGTGGGCTCGGCGGCGTCCCTCAATCCGCCAACCCACGTGGGGACTCCCGTGGAGTCGTTCACGCTGACCAGGGATGCGCCCATCGCCAGCCTTGCCATCTTGGTGGCCCCGCCGCTGTTCATCGAGGCGAAGAGATAGCCCGGCCGCGAGACGTCATACGTCAGGTCGGTCATGCCGGTGACGGAGGCCACTGGCATCGCCACCGCGGCCGCCGTGCCGGTGTTGATCCGGTAGAGGCCCGAATCGGTCACGCCGTAGAGCGTGCCGTTGGCGTCGCCTGGCTTGTAGATGAACGCGAGTCCCGTGATGTCCCGGGCGACCCCGCCGCTCATGACCACGCCCACAAGCGTGGCTGCGCCGGCGCCATTGATGGTCACCAGTTCGTCCGTGCCCGAGATGAGCGCGTACAGCGTGCCGTTGGGGGCGTAGGCCATCGCCGAGAACTGCGTGGTGTTGTCGATGCCCGCGCCGGTGATGAGCGCCCCGCGCGTTACAAGACCGGTGGCCTTGTCGATGGCCATCAGGAACGGCCCATTCGGGTTGGGCGCCGGCGGAGGCCCGATGAGGTCCAGGTCGGTTATGCTGCCGATGGCGTTCAGCGAACCGTCGGTGGGGTTGAACGCCAGGGCCTGGACAAGGTCATACCTGAACTGGGCCTGAGCAGTGTCCAGCAGCGTGCCTATCGTCGTGACGGCCCCGTTGGGGGTCGTCATCCGGAGAGTGTGCGTGGCCTCGTCCACGTAGTAGAAGTTGTTGGGCGCGGCCGGGTCGGCCGCCATCGCCATTACGTTGTTGCCCAGCAACGGGGCGAACAGCGTGTACGTGGGCCCATTCTCCACGCTGAACATGTTGCCGGCCGCGTTGGCCGCCAGGGCGCCGATGTTGGCGCCGAGGCCGGCCGGGGAGCCGTCGGTGACGATCTGTCCCTGAAATGCCGTCTGGTCCACGGACCAGGCGGCGCCGGTTGAATCCGTCGCCACGGCTTGTACGTCGGAGCCGACGCCGGTTCCACCGGCGGAGGTGACAAGCGTGTAGGCCACGCTGGCCGCGACCGTGATGCCGGCATTGAGGTCGCCGCCCGGGTAGACGCCTATGGCCGGGGCGCCGAGAACCATGTCGTCAGTCTGCGATACGCCCAGGTGGTCCGGCGTGGTCGGCGTGCCCGAGAACTTCGCGCCGATGATGACCTCGCCGGAGTTCGCCGGCGCCGGGAGCGCTGGGTCCAGCAGCGGCACGTTCGTTGTTCCGCCGGTGGATGTGATCGACAGCGTCGTGGTGGGCGACGCGCTGGCGACATAGATGGCGTATATCTCCGTCCTGCTGCCGCGCGGCGAGTTCGTCCCGGTTGGGGTGGCGTTCTGGTCCACCCATTGGCCCGGCGGGGTCGTGTTGTCGTAGATGTCCAGGCCGTCGGGCCAGCGGACCTGATCGGCGGGGTCGCCGTTCATCAGGCCCACCAGGTCCACCAGGCCGGGGAAGTTCCCGCCGTTGGTGATGTCGGCCGTCAGGTTGTCATACCCGAACAGCTCGATGGCGTCGGTGGGGGCCCCGTTCAAGGCGACTGTGACGAGGTTCCCGAACTGGTTCCGGTATACGAACGTCTCCCCGCCGTGTACCGTCGTCAGGAGGAGCCGTTCCTCCAGGGACTCGAAGGCCGGATGAGACACGCTGCCCACGGGGAGATGGCGAACCTTGGCCATGACAGCACTCCTTATTACGGAAATTGCCCAGGCCCCCGCTGCCCACACTCCTCACCAAGCAAAAAGCTCAAGGGGGCAACAGCGGGACGGTGGGCATTGTCATGCCGGAAGCCGGTCTGGTCAAGTCAAAGCAAGAAAAAAAAGAAAAACTGGCGTGGTCCAAAGCCGGGCGCCGCTGGATGAGAGTGACGCTCCTTGGCGTGGTTCACGATCAAGGCCGCAGAGGCACAAAACACAACTGGGGACAGTCCCAAACGGCGGGACTGTCCCCAGTCAATCGTCATTCGTCAATCCTACCGTCTGCGCCTTCGCACGAGCGGCAGGCCGAGGGCAATGAGGGCCAGCGTCGCCGGCTCGGGGACGCCGAAGGAGCCCTGGTCGTCGCCGAAGTAATTGAACCAGGCGATGTAGTCCGTCATGTCGGTTATGCCGTCGCCGTTGAAGTCGGCCTT
>JBHGBE010000102.1:0-13854 GCA_041946855.1 Phycisphaerae bacterium
GAGACGCCTTCGCTCCTGCATCGGGCCGGCGGACATACGCTTGTTTTGGGACTAGTACCTTCTTCCCCGGATTGTTTCCGGCTGCTATCATCCGGCCATGAAACAGAACCGCCCCAACATCCTGCTCCTGACCTCGGACCAGCAGCGTTACGACACGCTGGGCTGCAACGGCAACAAGTGGGTCCGCACTCCGCACCTGGACGCCCTGGCGGCCGGCGGCGTCAACTTCCAGCGGGCGTTCATACAGAACACCGTCTGCATCCCCAGCCGCGCGTGCCTCCAGACCGGGCGGTACATCCACCAGCACGGCTGCGACTACATGGAGGACATCATCGACGACACGCCGGGCCTGCCGGCCTGGGAGATCACCTTCATGGAGCGGCTCCAGGCCGCCGGCTACAAGACGGCCGCCTACGGCAAGCTGCACATGATGCCGCACAAGGGCTTCCATCATCAGCAGGTCTGCGGCGGCAAGGGGGTGCGGTGGACCAAGTCCGCCGGGCAGGAGATCGGCCTTGGCCCCCTGGGGCGCGACTACGCCGCGTGGCTGGAGGCCAAGCACCCCGGCGCGTACGAGATGATCTACACGCAGCGGCGCGAACAGGAGTGGAAGGACTGGCGCGGGGCCATCACCAACGTGCTGCCGCTGGAGGAGTACGTCGATTACTGGTGTACGGAGAACACAATCAAGCGGATCAAGGCCAGCAAGGGGGCGGCCGAGCCGTTCTTCATCTGGTGCGGGTTCTGCGGGCCGCACGACCCGATGGACCCGCCAAAGCCCTACGACAAGCTGTATCCCTACGACTCGATCCCGCTGCCGCCGAACTACCACTACGGCCGCGACGGCAAGCCGCGGACGACCACGCCGCAGGAGGACGCCGTCGCGCGGCGGTTCATCTCGCACTACTACGGGCAGATCACGCTGATCGACGACATGGTCGGCCGGATCGTCGAGGCCCTCAAGGAAACCGGCCAGCTCGACGACACGCTCATCATCTACACCAGCGATCACGGTGAGATGCTCTGGGAGTTCAACCGGACGGGCAAGGTGGTGTTCAACGAGTCGGTCCTGCGCGTGCCGTTCATCGTCGTGCCTCCCGCCACGGCTGGACATGCTTCCGCAAACGGCAACAGCGCGGAAGCATGGCACCCGCTTCGAGGCAACACGGAAGAGATGGTCGAGATATTCGACCTCGCGCCGACGATCCTCGATTACGCCCGCGCGGGAGTCCCGCCGATCATGGCGGCCAGGACGCTGCGGCCGATCCTCGAAGGCGCCGGCCGTGGGCGCGACGTGGCGCTTTGCCAGTTCGTTGCGTCAAACCGCGCGTTCAAGGGAATCTGCTTGCGCACCAAGGGCCACAAGTACGTGCAGTGGAGCGATGCGCGCGGCGATGAGTTCTACGACCTCGACCGCGATCCACTGGAGCGCACCAACCTCATCAACGACCCGGCCAGCCGTGAACTTGTCGAGCAGCACCGTCGTCTGCTCGTCGCGCGGCTGATGGAGACAGGCAACAGGATGTGAAAATAGGGACGCACCCTATTTATCCGCAGACTTGCCGGAAAATAGGGTGCGTCCCTATTTATTTCACTTCGCCGCGGCCTTGCTCTCGGCCGCCCAGAGCATGCCGCGCGTGATGATCTTGTACGCCTCGGGCACGTCCAGGTCCTTTGCCACATGGCCCAGCGACGAGTAGAACACCCGGCCCTTGCCGTACTTCCGCTTCCACGCAACAGGCATCGTGCAGCCGTTGACCTCGAACGTGGTCGTGGCCAGCACGTGATTGGACGGGTCAACGTGCATGTAGTACTGCTCGCTGTGCATGTTGAAGTGGTTGAGGTCCGCGGTGACCTCGTCAACGTGGTCCACGATGTGGACGCGGTAGTCGATCACTCCGCCGGGGTGGGCCACCCACTGCCCGCCGGTCATAAGCTGGTACTCGGTCTCCAGGCGGAAGCTGTCGCACATGCCGCCGTGGACGCCCGCCAGGCCCACGCCGCCGTCGTGGACGGCCGCCAGCAGCGGCTTGAGCTGCTCGCGCTTGATCGTGCCCATCGTCCACTCCGGCACGATCAGGTCCAGCGCCTTGAGCTTGCCCTCGTCCAGCAGGGCGTCCAGCGTGTCGGACACCTCGACGTCAAAGCCCGCTCCGGCCAGGAATTTGCGGAAGATCTCGGCGACCTGCTTGGGCTCGTGCCCATCCCAGCCGCCCTGAACGATGAGTGCTTTCTTCATGCTCTTGCTCTTTCCTCTTTGTTCTCGCTCCGGCCACTCATGAACGCCTTACGGCGTCACTACGAGCGGCCCGGCCGCGTGAAGGCGGGATTCTATCGCGCTGTCGGCGGAATAGCCAGAAGTCGCGATGGCAGGGAAATGGCCCAGGAATGATTTCCCACACAGTGTCCGGGAAATGTCACCGTCGGCGGAAATTGCGGACGCTGTCTGCAAAATCTCAAATTCGCCCGACGCCATCTGGCGAGTCTGCCGTTGCCGGCGTCGCCACTCCCCACTCTCTGCGCTCCACTCCCTACAGCAAGCGCCGCCCGATTGCGCCAAGCGACTAATCTCACTTCACCAGCATCGTCCCCTTCCTGGGGCAGGCCATGACGGCGGCGGCCACGCCCTGGTGCGTGGCGGGGTCCATCATCTCAGGCATGAGGTCATCGCCGCGGGCCAGGTCGGCCAGCTTCCGCGCGGCGGCCGTCACCATCTCGACGGAGATCATCTCCGCGCCCATGTCCAGCGCGCCGCGGAAGATGCCGGGGTAGGCCAGTGCGTTGTTGATGGTCCGCCCGTCGGCGTAGATGGCCGCGCCGGCCGACAGCGCGTCCGACTTGGAAATCTCGCTGACCGGGTTGGCCAGCGCGAAGACGATCGGGCCTTTGGCCATCGAGCGGACCATCTCCTTCGACACGATGTTGGCCTGCGATACCCCGATGAAGAGGTCGCGGCCCTTCATGGCGTCGGCCAGCGTGCCCTTGAAGTTCTCGCGGTTGGTGCGCTCGGCGAGGGCTTCCTTTTCCGGGTTCATCCCCTCCTTCCGGCCGCGATGAATTGCGCCAGTGCGGTCGCACAGGACCACGTCGGCGATGCCCTGGTCCACCAGCAGGTCGGCGATGGCCGTGCCTGCCGCCCCCGCGCCCGACATCACGCAGCGGATGTCGCCGATCTTGCGGCCGGTCCTGCGGAGCGCGGAGAACAGGCCGGCCAGGACGATGGTGGCCGTGCCGTGCTGGTCGTCGTGCATGACGGGGATGGGCAGCCGCTTGTCCAGCTCGCGGGTGATCCTGAAGCACTGCGGGGCGGCGACATCCTCAATTTGTATCGCCCCGAAGCCGACGGCCAGCTTTTCCATCACGTTGATGAATTCGTCAGCATCGTGCGTGTCGATGAGGACCGGCTCGGCCGAGACCTTCACGAACTCCCAGAATATGGAGCTCTTGCCTTCCATGACCGGCAGGCCGGCCAAACACCCTATATCCCCCAGGCCCAGTATGGCCGTGCCGTTCGTGGCGATGGCGACCTTGTTGGGAATGCCGGTGAACTCGCGCGCCTTGGAGGGATCGGCCTCGATGGCCTTGCACACGCGGGCGACGCCCGGCGTGTAGACGATCCGCAGGTCGGTGTTGGAGGTGATCGGCACGCGGCCGCGCATCTCGCACGAGCCGCCGCGGTGCGCCTCAAGAGGCAGGTCGAGCACGGCCAGCACTCGCACGCCCGCGATTGCCGCGGCGGCCGCGCGGACCTGCTCCATCTGCTGGTCGGACCGGCAGAAGACCTGGAGCCGGTAGTCGGCCGCGCCCGACTGAAGTTCGACCAGGTCGACCTTGCCCACGCGGGCATCCGCCCCGCTGACGGCCGTGATTACCTTGCCGAGCGGGTCGGCGCCGTCGTCCAGCCGGACGACAAGCCCGAACGCCACGTTGCGCCCGAAACGGTCGTGCAGTGCCTGCAATGACGCCATTCCTACGAGTCCTCCGCAACCGCCTTGGCCACCAAATCCCCAACCTCGGTGGTCGAGAAACCCATCTTCCCGGCCGCCTGGGACTTCATCCTCGGCGTGACGGCCATGATCGCGTTCTCAACCCGCTCGCCCGCGTCGACGAGCTTCTTGTCGCCCTTGGCCGTGCCTGTCTCGCGGAGGAGCATGCCCATCGCGCCTATGGCCGCCATCGGATTGATGACGTTCTTGCCGGTGTACTTGGGGGCCGAGCCGCCCATCGGCTCGAACATGGACACACCCCTGGGATTGAGGTTGCCGCCGGCCGCCACGCCCAGCCCGCCCTGTATGACGGCCGCCAGGTCGGTGATGATGTCCCCGAAGATGTTGTCCGTCACCACCACGTCGTAGTACTCAGGGTTCTTGACGAACCACATGCAGCAGGCGTCGACGTGGTTGTAGTCGCGCTTGATATCAGGATAGTCCTTCGCGCCGATCTCGTGGAACGCGCGGAACCACGTGTCGCCCGCGAACGTCAGCACGTTGGTCTTGTGGACGAGCGTCACCATCTTCTTGGCGCTGTTGCGGCGGCGGCAGAACTCGAAGGCGAAGCGGATGGCCCGCTCCGCCCCGAACCGCGTGGTGCAGTTGATCTGCGTGGACACCTCCTGCTGCGTGCCTTTGTACTGCACCCCGCCCATGCCGGTGTAGATGCCCTCGGTGTTCTCGCGGACCACGATGAAGTCGATGTCCCCGGGGTCCTTGCCCCGCAGCGGCGTCTCGACGCCCGGATAGAGCCGCACCGGCCGGAGGTTGATGTACTGGTCCAGCTCGAACCGCAGGCGGAGGAGCACGCCCTTCTCCAGTATCCCCGGCGCGATCTTCGGATGGCCGACCGCGCCGAGGTAGATGGCGTCGAACGTGCGGAGCCTGCCGATCTCCTCGTCGTGGATGACGGGGATGGTCTGCCTGTCTGGGTCGCCGCCGGAGGCGAGGTAGCGGTCGCCGCTGATGTCGAAACTCGTGGTAGAGTACCTGAAGCCGACCTTCTTCGCGACGGCCGACAGGACCTTCAGCCCCTCCGCAACCACTTCCGGCCCCGTGCCGTCGCCGCCGATCACCGCGATCTTCATCGTCATCCACTCCTGGCTTATCGCCAATCCAACGCCAAAACGAGCGGCGTAGTCTAGCCGACGGGCCAGCGCCGGACAAGGCCATTCGGGGACAGTTCCGCCGTCTGGGACTGTCCCCGGTTTGCTCCGAAGCATCAACACAACTGGGGACAGTCCCAGACGGCGGAACTGTCCCCGGCGCATGACGGCGAAAAATATGTTGACGTTCGCGCGGCCGGCGGGCGATACTCATACAGTCCAGATGCGCCGTTTGCCTATGCCCAGAAACCGATCCGGCCGCCGGGCGGCGACGTCATTTATCGATCCCGCCGCCGGGGCCGAGGAATGCCTGTAAAACACTGAACACAGGAGTTGACGCATGGCACGCGTGGTCCAGCGACGTACCAGTCCCCCGTATCTTCTCATCATGTTCGTGTTCCTGTTCCTGATCGCCGCGGCCCTGGCGGTGATGTTCTACCTCCAGGCCGACTCCAAGGCAAAGGCCCTGGCGGAGGCCGAGACGAAGTACGTCCAGGTGGTCAAGCAGGCCGACCTGGGCGACCCGATGATCAAGGCACTGCTGGAGAAATCCTCAAAGCTCCCGACCGGCGAGTCGGTGGTCAGCCAGCTCAAGAACGAGGTCGACACGCTGGCCAGCAAGATCGCCCCGCTGGGCCGCACCTACGACGCGGCCATGGCCGAATTCAACGACGCCTACGAGAGCGAGCAGGCCGAGAAGAAGGCCGCCGAGGACGCCAAGCGGCCGGAGGTCCCGATCTACACGGGACAATCCCTCTCGCAGCTTGTCACCGAGAGCCGCGACAAGGTCCTGGCCGCCATGAAGCGCTACGACGAAGCCAACGCCAAGGCCATCAAGCTGGAGGAGGAGAAGACCACCCTGGCCAAGGACAAGGACGCCGAGATCAGCAAGCTCAAGGATGAGCTGGGCAAGACCGAGACCAAGGTCAACGACGTCACCAAGGAGCTGACCGCCGAGCAGGAGAAGTATCAGAAGCTCATCGGCGAAAAGAACAAGGAGATGGAGGCCACCACCGCCAGGCAGCAGGCGCAGATAACGGCCGAGAACGCGAAGTACGAGGCCATGAGACAGGACCGGGACGTCTGGAAGAAGCGGGCGGAGGAGTTCCAGAAGTCAATCATCCCGACCAAGACCGGTGTGGCCCCGACCCCACTGGCCGCGGGAAAGATAGAGAAGATACTCGACGCCGAGAAGCTCTGCTACATTAACCTGGGAACCAAGGAAAACGTAAGGCCCGGGATGACCTTCAGCGTCTACCCGTTCACCGGCATTCCGGAGGGCGGCACGCCGGTAAAGGCCAAGATCCGCATCGCCAACGTCGGGGACATGTACAGCGAGTGTACAATCCTCGAGGAAGACCCGCGCAATCCCCTGGCGGTCGGCGACCTGATCGCCAACGTGGCTTATGACAAGGCGAGGCAGTTCAAGTTCGTGGTCGAGGGCGTGTTCGACCTCCGCGGTACGGGACGCCCTGACGCCCTGGGCGCCGACGAGATAAGAGACATGATCAAGCGGGCCGGCGCCACCGTTGAGGACAAGCTCACCTACCAGACCGATTACCTCGTGCTTGGCGACCCGCCGCCCAGACCGCCCAAGCCGCCCGAGGGCGCCAACCCATCCGCGGACAAACTGTATCAGGAAGCCGAGAAGGCGTACCAGCGCTACGTGGATGTCGAGAACCAGGCCAAGGCCCTGGGCATCCCGGTCCTCAACACCAACCGCTTTCTGGCCGAGATCGGCTACAGCGCGCCCAAGACGACGGGCAAGTAACGGCTGGAAACGCCTAATGCAAGATGTCTAATGTCCAATGACTAACCTGAGCGCGGGTTGGTCATTGGACATTAGACATTTTGCATTCCGCCTTCTGGTTCACTCCACCCGCCGGACGTCGAATCGTCTACTGTTACGTCCAGTGTGGGATATGGCAACCTCCCATCGCGGACGAGGCAGCGCACGGCCGGCCCTGTCCGCCCATTCGATGAGCACCACCCCTCGTGAGAGCATCTCCGCCAGACCGAGCTGCGCCAGTTCATGGACGGCGTCGCGGAGGCGGTAGAGGTCGACGTGGTAGACCGGCGTGGCGCACGGATATTCCTGCACCAGCACGAACGTCGGGCTGCTGACCAGCCGCTCATGCTTCAGGCCCATCCCAAGCGCGATGCCGCGGACCAGGGCGGTCTTGCCGGCCCCAAGCTCCCCCACCAGCGCCACGCAGTCGCCGGCCTTGAGCCGCCCGGCCAGGCGCCTCCCGAGCGCTACTGTGCCAGAGGCGCTCTTTGTCTCAAAGGTCTTCATCGATCCTGTGGGTATTGTGAATTGCGAATTGCGGATTGCGGATTGCGGATTCCCTCGGTCCGCGTATCGGTGGCAAACCAGGCCCAGTGGCAATTCGCAATCCGCAATTCACAATTCGCAATTATCAGGCCTTGTGCTCCCAGCCCATCGGCGTCAGGGCCTCGCGCTGGCCGTCGGCGCGGATGAGCGTCATCGTCTTGTCCTGGACGATCATGCCGATCTTTGACACGCGGACGGTCAGCGGCTGGTCGCGGAGCAGTTCGTCTGCCTGCGCCGCGGGCAGCGTGAAGAGCAGTTCGTAGTCCTCGCCGTCGGACAGGGCGGCCATCAGGCCGGTGGGGTCGCCCTCGCCGCCCTTGGCCTCGGGGTGGATCGGGATGGAGCCGGCCATGATCTCCGCGCCCACGCCCGACATCTGGCAGACGTGCGCCAGGTCGGCCGCCAGCCCGTCGGACACGTCGATCATCCCGTGCAGCTCGTGGCGCGAGGCGAGTATCCGCGCCTCGTGGATGCGGGGGATGAACTTGAGGTGGCGCTGCGACTTCCACGCGCCGCCGAAGGTGCCGGTGACGCAGATCGCGTCGCCGACCTTCGCCCCGCTGCGGAGGACGGGCTTGATGCCGGCCGGGCGGGCGAAGATCGTCACGCTGATCGCCAGCGGCCCCGGCCAGACGCCCACGTCGCCGCCGACTATCGGGCAGCGGAACTTCTCGCCGACCTTCCGCAGTCCCGAGTACACATCCTCCGCCTGGTCGCGCTGCGTGCCCTTTGGCAGGGCCACGCTGACCACGCCGCCCAGCGGCAGCGCCGCCATCGCCGCCACATCCGACAGGCTGCGGGCCATCGCCTTGTTGCCGGCGGCGCGGGGGCCGCACTCGGTGAGCTTGAAATGCACGCCGTCGAGGAGCTGGTCGATGGTGACCATCAGCTTCTCGTTGCCGCACATGACGACGGCCGTGTCGTCGCCCGGCCCCACCGGCACGACGGCCGGGTCGAGCTTGGTCTGCGTGCGAATCCACTCGATGAACTCGAACTCCCGCATTGATGCCTTGGGCGTCTCGGCCATTTCGTTGTCCTTCCGCCCGACATTCTACGAATGCGCAGGTATCGCTGTACAGGCCAAGAGTACGCTTGCATCGGAGGCACCGGAGGAACGGAAAAGGGACTGGCTTCATATTCCCGGAATGCCATTTGTCTCGGCGGCCGAAACGGGCCCTGGACAGGGATGATCGATGCTCTTCCCCCCGTTCCTCCTCTGCCTCCGCTGCTACTACCAGCAGACAAACGCGGCGGCCGGCCTAACATCGGAACAAGAAGGACCTGCGATGGTTCAACACGCATGATGATCCGTCACCTGGTCGCAGCCATCTGGCTATGCCTGCCGGGCGAGCTGGCCTCCGCAGGCACGTACTACATCGCGCCCGACGGCAGCGACTCCAGGGGCGACGGCTCGGCCCGCCGGCCGTGGGCGTCTATCGACCGTGCAACGCGCGCAATCCCCGATGACGGCTCGACCATCATCATCCGCGACGGCCTGTACGTCGGCGCGCAGAACCTGGCGCGGCACTTCGCAAGGCCATGCGTGGTGAAGGCCGAGCACCCGTACCGCGCCCGCTTCCGCAGCGCGGACAACTCCACTCGCGCCTTTCACTGCTACGGCGGCTCTAACGTGACCTTTCGGGGCCTGGAGTTCTTCGGCTCCGGCGGCACGGGCAGCGAGTACGTGATGCACATCTCAAAGAAGGAGACCCACGACATCACCTTCGAGGACTGCATCATCCACGACAGCTACCAGAACGACCTGGTGAAGGTCAACGACGAGTGCCACCACATCACGTTCCGCAATTGCATCCTCTACAACGTGCCCAACGGCGGCGACGAGATATTCGACATCAACTTCGTGACGGATGTCGTCGTCGAGGACAGCATCATGCTCAGCGACATGGAGGGCTCCGGCCGGAAGAACGAGAACCGCAACCAGGCCCTCATCGTGATCAAGAACTCGACCGGCCCGGAGCACAAGGACTTCTGCAAGCGGATCACGCTGCGGCGGAACGTCTTCTGCAACTGGCAGGGACAGGGCGACCAGTCGTACGTGCTGGTCGGCGAGGACGCCAAGGACTTCTGGGAGGCCCAGGACGTCACCATCGAGAACAACCTGTTCCTGTTCAACAACACCAACAAGTCCACGGGCGCGATCACGCTCAAGTGCCACGTGCGGAACATCACTATCCGCGCCAACACAGTCTGCGGCACCGTCTACGGCTGGACGGCCTACGCTCTGCGGTGCAGCGAGGAGAAGCCCAAGTTGGAGATGGAGGGCGTGTACGTCTACAACAACATCTTCACCGACCCGGCCGGGAAGATGCAGAAGCTCATCGACGGCCGAACGCAGTACGTCAAGGACTTCAAGCTGCGGAGCAACCTGTACTGGAACGGCGGCAAGGCGTTCTCGCACGTGGACAGGTCGCTGGCGAGGTTCCCGGCGGATGATCCGGCCGCGGTCGTGGCCGACCCCAAGCTGGCGGACCCGTCCAGGATGATCATCCCGCGATGGGACGCCGCGAAGTTCAGGTTCCTCTCCGGCCAGGAGACGATCCGCGGGGAGTTCGAGCGAATCGTGAAGACCCATGGCGCGATCCCTGCCGGCAGCCCGGCAGTCGGCAAGGCCGACCCCAAGCTGATGCCCGCCGATGACATCCTGGGCCACAAGCGTGGAGCCAAGCCGGACATCGGGGCGTTTCAGGCGGATGGGCAGGAGCCGACAACGACGCGAGACGCAAAACCGTGAAGTTCAGCGTCAGCCATGACTGGTCTGAAGAGACGCCAGAGGCAAAGGCCCAATGGTTCCAATCGCTCACAGTGGAAAAGCGGATGGCGATATTCACGGAGATCACGGAAATGGCCCTGGCAATCAACCCGGACGTGACGAAGAAGAAGTCCGTGACCTACCGCGAACTAGCCGAGGGGAAAGTGCGCATCCTCCGAGCTGAGGACGCACGCCCTAAGTAGCCAGTTCCTTCTCCCAGAACGCCAGTTGTTCGTCCAGTTGCTTCGAGCCCCCCGCGCCTGAGGGGGCGTATCGTTGGACGACATTGGCGGCACCGAGGAAGTTGTACACATCGTCGCCGGCCTGGGGCGCGGCCTGGCGCAGTGTCTCCAACGGAAGCTCGGCCAGAGTCTTGCCGGCCTTTTCAGCTTGGGCTACGAGCTGCCCGACGGCACGATGGGCCGTGCGGAATGGCACGCCCTTGCCCACCAGGTACTCCGCCAGCGCCGTCGCGTCGAGGAAGCCGGCGTCCAGGTCGCGGGCGATTCGGGCCTCGTTGAACTTCGTCGTGGCCGCGATGCCCGCCGCCACGGCCAGCGCCTGCCGCACGGCCGTCACCGTCGCGAAGGCGAACCGCTTGTCATCCTGTAGGTCGCGGTTGTACGCCAGCGGCAGGCCCTTGAGCAGCGTGAGCATGCCCACCAGGTTCGCCATGGCCGTCGCCGACTTGCCGCGGATAAGCTCCAGCGTGTCGGCGTTCTTCTTCTGCGGCATCATCGAGCTGGACGTGCAGTAGCGGTCATCCAGCGTCAGGAAGCCGAACTCCACCGTCGAGTAAATGATCCAGTCCTCGGCCCAGCGCGACAAGTGTACGGCCGTCATCGCGGCGCCGAAGCAAAGCTCGACCAGGAAGTCGCGGTCGCTCGTGGCGTCGATGCTGTTGCGGCTGACGGTGTCGAAGCCGAGGATCTCGGCCGTCCGCTTGCGGTCCAACGGCAGGCTCGTGCCGGCCACCGCCCCACTGCCAAGCGGGCTGACGTTGACGCGCTTGCGAGCATCCGCCAGGCGCGCCGCGTCCCGATGGAGCATTTCCACGTACGCCAGCACCGCGTGACCCGAGAGGACGGGCTGGGCACGCTGGAGGTGCGTGTAAGCGGGCATGACGATCCGGCCCTGGCGCTTGGCCAGGCCCAACAGCGCCTTCTGGAGCGCGCGGATGTCCGTCACGAGGCCGTCGATGGCGTCCCGCGCCCACAGGCGCAGGTCGGTCGCCACCTGGTCGTTTCGGCTGCGGCCGGTGTGGAGGCGGGCGCCCGCATCGCCGGCCCGCTCGATGAGGGCCTTCTCGATGACCATGTGGATGTCTTCAAGCTCGACCGGCATGGGCAGCCTGCCGGCCTGGACGTCCGTGGCGATGGTCGCCAGGCCCTTCTTGATGGCGGCCAGGTCGTCGCGGCTGATGATGCCCGCCTCGGCCAGCATCGTCGCGTGGGCCTGCGAGCCGGCGATGTCGTAGCGCCACAGGGCCGCGTCAACGTCGATGCTGGCGACAAGCTGCGCGGCCGCCGCGTCGGCATCGGCGGACAACCGGCCCTGCCAGGACTTCGCGACCTTCTTGTTCTTCTTGACGGCCATGAGCGTTTCCTTGCGCCGGGGCATGCCCCGCCAGGCGCACAAATGCCCGATTCGATTGGCTTTTGCGACGCCATAGGATACATTTGTCCGTCGCACAATCCAACAGTCGATTGCCCCGCATCGGCGCGGGGCCAAAGGAGCGACCATGGCCAGGACCCCGCTAGTGCCGCGAGAGGTGTTCTTCACCAAGGGCGTCGGGAGGCATCGGACGCGGCTTCAGAGCTTCGAGATGGCGCTGCGACACGCCGGCATCGAGAAGTCCAACCTCGTCCGCGTGTCGTCCATCCTTCCGCCGGGGTGCAAGATCATTCCCAAGGCCAAGGGCCTGGCCAAGCTGGAGGCCGGCGAGATCACATTCGTCGTGCTGGCGGAGGCGTCGACCGATGAGCCTTCACGGCTGGTGGGCGCGGGCATCGGCCTGGCCCAGCCCGCCCGCGGCGAGCAGTACGGCTACATCAGCGAGCACCACGGCTATGGGATGACCGAGGAGCGGCTGGGCGATTTCGTCGAGGACATCGCCGCCACGATGCTGGCCACGACGCTGGGCGTCGAGTTCGACCCGGACACCGCCTACAACGACCGCAAGCAGATATACGAGATGTCCGGCAAGATCGTCCGCACCTCCGCCTGCGTGCAGACGGCCGAGGGCGACAAGAACGGATTGTGGACCTCGGTGATCTCGGCGGCGGTGATGCTGCTGTGAGCAGCGAAATGTCTAATGTCAAATGTCTAATGATTCCCCGAGTCGGCTTAGGCATTAGGCATTTGGCATTAGACATTGGCGCCCCGATGCCAGAAACGCAGCTAGTCCCAACCTACAACGCCAGGAATAGTCATGGAGCAGTCATACAAGCGCTTCCTGTCCCTCCCCCCGGAGCTTAGCGACCCAGCGAAGGCCCGCTATGCGGTGCTTCCCGTTCCATACGAGGGCACGGTGTCTTACAAGCCCGGCACGGCCGGGGCGCCCGCGGCGATCATCGACGCCTCCGCCCACGTCGAGAAGCTCGACGAGGAGCTGCTGCGAGAGTGCGTCGCGCCGGGCATCGCGACCTTGCCGGCCGTCCGGCCCGCGAAGACGCCGGAGGCGATGACGGCCCGCATCCGCCGTAGGGCCGAGGGGCTGATCCGCGCCGGCAAGTTCCTGCTGACTCTCGGCGGCGAGCACTCCATCGCAGCGCCCATCGTGGCGGCGATGGCCGAACATCACGGCGAGATCTCCGTCCTCCAGATCGACGCCCACGCCGACCTTCGCGACTCCTACAGCGGCACGCGACGGTCGCACGGCGCGGTCATGCGGCGTATCCTGGAGATCACGCCGCGAATCGCACAGGTGGGCATCCGCAGCTTCTCAAAGGAAGAGCTTGACGCCTGCCCCAAACAGGTCCGCAACTTCATCACGCCGCGCGACATCGCGAATGATCCGCGCTGGATCCGCCGCGTGCTCAAGCTCCTTGGCCCGAAGGTCTACGTGACGATTGACATCGACTGCTTCGACCCGGCCTACGCGCCGGGCACCGGCACGCCCGAGCCCGGCGGCCTGGACTGGTTCCAGGTGACGGCCCTCTTGCGCGAGGTGTGCGCCCGCCGCAAGGTCGTCGGCGCTGACATCGTCGAGGTCCGCCCGATACCGCCCAACCACACAACGGAAGTCCTGGCCGCAAGGCTGGCATACAAGATCATCGCGTGCACCCAAGAACGATTGTAGATTGCAGACTGTGAATCGCAGATTGCAGGCTTCCATCCATTGATTCACCAACTCCACTTGCATGCCACGACCATCTCAGTAGAATCATAACGAACAGATAGCTAACTACATCCCGCGCAAGGAGGCAAGTCCGTTCGGAAGAAAGGAGCCCCGATGGTCCGCCTCCTTGATAAGCCGTTGGGAGTCTACCGCCCAAGGCATCCCCTGGAATCCGACCTTCACCGCCTCTTCCGCGAACATTTCGACGAATTCCGCGGGGTCTATGGCGAGCGTTACGCCCGCAGGATTGGCTTTTGGCGGCCGGTCATCGACAAGGCAGTCGGCGAGTTCCTGAAGTGCGGCGACCTCCGTGA
>JBHGBE010000103.1:0-13818 GCA_041946855.1 Phycisphaerae bacterium
GCATCCTGCCCGTGAGTGGCATGGGCATCTTGCCCGTGAGTGGCATGGGCATCTTGCCCATGCGTCGCGGGGCCATCTTGGCCCTGCTTGTCAGTAAGTTTCGCGGGCAAGATGCCCGCGGGACTCACGGGCAGGATGCCCGTGCCACGTTCGCCGCCACGTTCGCCCCAGGCGGGCATGCCCGCAAGGTTCATCATCGCGAACCGCGAGGCGTTCCAGAGCTTGTTGGCGAAGTTGCGGCCGATGTCGAACTTGATGCTCGTCGTCCTGGCCAGCGGCATCTCCGGCGTCGGCTGGGCCTCGCCGCTGGCGACGCCGTAGGGCGAGACCATCTTCATCTTAGGGTGCGCCGGGCAGGACTGGATCGGCGCAGCCACGCGGTTGCCCGCCTTGTCCGTGATCATCTTCGGGTCGAACGTTTCGCCGTGGTGCGGGCAGATCAGCTCGACCGGCATGCGGACATCCTGCGTCTGCGTGGTCATGTAGACCAGCGTGAACCGCATGGCGTCGGCGCCGTGCGAGTCGATGATGTCCACCGGGTCAACCCCGTTGCCCAGGCTCTTGGACATCTTCTGGCCCTCGCCGTCCTGGATCATGGCGTGGATGAACACATCGCTGAAGGGTATGTCGTCGGCGCAGTACTGGCCCATCATCACCATGCGGCTGACCCAGAGCGTGATGATCTCGCGCGCGGTGCATAGCACGTCGCCGGGATACCAGGCCTTCATCTCGGCCGTCTTAGCCGGCCAGCCCATCGTCGAGAACGGCCATAGGGCGGATGAGAACCAGGTGTCGAGGACGTCTTCATCGCGGGCCAGGTTGGTCATCATCCGTATGAGTTCCGACGCCCGCGTCCAGGAATCCGTCGAGGCAAACCCAACATTCCGAATCGTGGGCACTTGCTGGCCAGGTACAAGTGGACGTGCTACAAGCACCTTTGCCAGGTCCGCAAGTCTAGTGAGAAGAAGATCCGCGTCCTCCCCAAGCGTGCATATCCAGAAACGCCAGGTGTCTGTCTCTCCTCGGACGAAGAAGGGCAATTTCGCTTTTAGGCCTTCGGTTTCTGCCAGTTCGTTCAGTCTGGTCGTCAATTCCTTGACATATCTTGCACCGCCATCGGCGGCAATATCCCGATACTGATAGCTGCCGTAGAAATCAGGCTGAAAGCTCCAGACTGGAATCCTGTGTCCCCACCAAAGCTGCCTGCTGATCGGCCAGTCGCGGAGGTTCTCAAGCCAGTTGCGGTAGTTGTTGGCGTAGCGGTCGGGGATGAACCTGAGCCGGCCGTCGAGCAGGGGCATCAGCGCCAGCCCGGCCAGCGAGTCCACCGGCACATCGGTGCCCTTGATGTAGACCGCGTTACCGCGCGTCTCAACCTGGTCGTCGTTCAGCCTGCATCGAGCCATCGCCGGCTCGACGCCGGGGATGGACTTCTTCACCGCCACATACCACTGATCCGACAAATACGGCTCGATCGGCACGTGCGAGCGGTACGAATGTCCCACCTCGTGGACGTAGTCGCGGACGTTCTCCAGCAGGCCCTTGGCGCGGAAGAACTCGACCACCTTCTCGCGGGCGTCGAACCTGTCCAGGCCGATGAGCTTCTCAACGTCGCCGTTCCTGATCGCGTCCCAGTCGGTCCAGCCGTGCTTGTTGCTGATCGTGCCATCGGGGGCAAGCACGTTGATGATGTCGATGGTGGCATCGGCGTGTGCGGCGTTGTGCCGCTCGCGGATGGCGTAGTCGTCCGGATCGTGCGCGGGCGTGACCTTCAGGAAGCCCGTGCCGAACCTGGCCTTGTCATCCTCGCCCTCGGGATTGGGCAGCACGACGTGCTCATCCGTGATGATCGGGATGATCCGGCCGACGATGGGCAGGCGCACCTTCCTTCCAACGAGGTACTTCGCCCGCGGGTCGGATGGATTCATGGCGACGGCCGTGTCGCCCAGCATCGTCTCCGGCCGCGTCGTGGCGACGGTGATGTGCGTGATAGCAGTGGCACGGGCATCTTGCCCGTGAGTTGCAGGGGCATCCTGCCCCTGCTCTTGTTTCTGTGACCCAAACCACTTCCAGTCCTCAAGGCCGGCCTTTGCCGGATTGTCGAGGACGTAGTTGACGCAATGGATGAAATCGTCCTCGTCACGGATCAGATGATCGTAGTACTCGGCTTGCCAAAACGGTTTGCCCTGTCGGCCCAGGAGTTTGTTGGCCTGTGTGGCGGTGAAGGACTTCCACGAGTGCAGGATGTCGGGCAGACCGTGTGATCCCATCGGGGTCACGATTACATGCACGTGGTTGGGCATTATGGCCCAAGCGACCAACTCGTATCTGTCCCTGTCAAAGTGCTTCAGGGCATTCTGCACTAGCTCCGCGATTCGTGCATCTCGCAGGAGGCACTCCCCGTGTCCCTGATTCAGGTAACTGTCAATCCTGGTGGAGTGGAGGACATGGAGCTCCTTGCGCTCCTGGTATGTCAAATCACGGCCTTGCTGCTTGGCGCGCAGCTCTATCTCCTCACGGGCTTTGACCCACGCATCAAGCACCGCGGCCGGCAAGGAGTCCGCTAGCCGGAAGGTCACGGCATAGGTGGAACCAACCTTGGTCCAGTGCGGAAGATAGGCACCGTACCGCTTGTCGATGGTCACTACTTCCGCGGGCAAGATGCCCGCGGGACTCACGGGCAGGATGCCCGTGCCACTGCCCGTGCCGCTGGGCAGAGCCACCGGCTCGACAAGCGGATACCGCAGGTACCAGAAGTGCCCGTTGACCTTCTCGTGCTCGACCTCATCATCGGCCAGCACGGTCTGCGTGGCCGGGTCCCAGTTCACCAGGCGCTTGCCGCGGTAGATCAGCTCGTCGGAGAAGAGCTTGAAGAACGCGGCGCGGACGGCCTTCGCGCACTGGTCGTCCATCGTGAACCGCGTCCGCCGCCAGTCGCACGAGCAGCCCATCTTCTGGAGCTGGTCGAGGATGCGGGCCTCGTACTCATCCTTCCACGCCTGCGTCCGCGCGACGAATTTCTGTCGCGCGACGGCCGGATCGGGGTCAAGCTCCGTCCGCCGCTTGCCCTCCTCGGCCAGGATTCGCTTCTCGACGACGGTCTGCGTGGCGATGCCGGCGTGGTCCGTGCCGGGCATCCACAGCGCGTTGAACCCTTGCATCCTCCGCGCGCGGACAAGGACGTCCTGGAGCGTGTTGTTGAGGGCGTGGCCCAGGTGCAGCGCGGCCGTCACGTTGGGCGGCGGGATGACGATGCAGTACTTCTTCCCGGGCGCATCGGGTTCGGCGTTGAACGCCCCGGCCGCCATCCAGCGGCCGTAGACGGCCTTCTCGACGGCCTTGGGATCGTAGACTTTAGGCAATTCAGCCATGGTGATCTATCCTGTTGCACGGCGCGCCCTTGCGGCAGCCAGGCAGTTGCCGGCCGGTGCAGGGCGCAGTATAATATGGACACGGCGAGGGCGATTAACATGACCATCGAATCGCATCCTGACATCATGATCGACCCGGGGATGATGGGCGGAGTGCCGGTGATTCGCGGCACGCGGATGCCGGTCTACATCATTCTTGAGAACATCGCTTGCAGCCGCACCTTCGAGCAGATCATCGAGGACTATCCCTCTCTGACAAGGGAAGGGATCAAGGCTGCACTGATGTTCGCCGCCGACCTCTCCGGCGAGGTCGAACTGGTGGATGGCCAGCTTCAAGTAGTCCAACGACATGCGGATACTTCTCGATGAGTGCGTGCCGTTTGCGCTGACCCGCTCGCCGGCCTTCACGGGGCACACGGTGCAGGATGCGACCCGATGTGGCATGGCGACCCTGAAGAACGGGGAACTTCGCGCGGCCGCAGGCGGCCGGTTCGACCTGCTCGTCACAACGGACCGCCACTTCAAGGGCGACGCCGAACTTGGTCCCACGCCAGACATGGGCATAGTGGTCGCGCGCGTCGCGCCAAATCTCGCCTCCTTAGTGGTCCCGGCGTTTGAATCCATGGCGCGCAAGGTGGATCTGCGGACACTCCTGGGCAAACTAGTCGTCGTCTGGCGAGACCATTGGCGGATTAGCTGACGGCCTGTTGTCTCCGGCATTGCTCAGCCCTTCTCCAGCGTCGTCAGCACCTTGTACTCCATCGCGTCCACCAGCGCCAGCCATGATGCGTCGATGATGTTCTCGCTGACGCCGACCGAGCCGAAGTACGCGCCGCCGGCCGCGTCGTGCCAGTCGATCACGACGCGGACCTTCGCCGCGGTCTCGGCGGCCGTGTTCACCACGCGGACCTTGTAGTCCACCAGGTGCAGGTCGTCCACGCACGGATACCGCCCGCGCAGGGCCGACGACAGCGCCTTCTTGAGCGAGTCGACCGGGCCGTCGCCCTCGACCACCGTGTGCCGCGACTCGCCGTCGACCGCCAGCTTGACGGTCGCCTCCGTGCCGGCCGGCCTGGCGTCATGCTTGGAGATCATGCAGCGGTAGTGGTCCACGTCCCACAGCTTGCGGTACCACTTGCCGCCCAGCGTCCGCCGGATCAGCAGGTCGAAGCTCGCCTCGGCCGCCTCGAATTGCCAGCCCTTGTTCTCCAGGTCCATCAGGGCGTGCAGCACCTTGCGCTGCGAGGGCTTGTCCTCGGCGATGTTGAACTTCTTCGGCGCCTTGGCGGCGATGTTGCTCATTCCCGCGAGCTCGCTGACGAGAATCCGCCGCGAGTTGCCGACGGCCGCGGGGTCCATGTGCTCGTACGTTGACGTGTTCCGCCGAACGGCGTGTACGTGCATGCCGCCCTTATGCGCGAACGCCGACGCTCCGACGAACGGCTGGTTCTCCTGCAAGTTCAGGTTGGCCACCTCGTAGACGTAGCGGCTGACCTCGGTGAGCCGCTTGAGCGTGCCGGGGCGCAGGCACTCGCAGCCGCACTTGAGGGCGAGGTTGCCTATGACCGCCGTCAGGTCCGCGTTGCCGCACCGCTCGCCGATGCCGTTGATGGTGCCCTGGACCTGGACCGCGCCGTGCCTGACGGCCGCAAGCGAGTTGGCGACCGCCAGGCCGCCGTCGTTGTGGCAGTGGATGCCGAGGGCCGCCTGGGGCATGGCCGCTCGCACCGCGTCGATGCACTGCGTGATCTGCTCCGGCAGGCTGCCGCCGTTGGTGTCGCACAGGACCAGGCGCGTCGCGCCCGCGTCCAGCGCGGCCCGCAGCGTCGCCAGCGCGTACTGGGGGTTGGCCCGCCAGCCGTCGAAAAAGTGCTCGGCGTCGAAAAACGTCTGGAGGCCGGCCTTGACCATCATCGCCACGGAATCGGCGATCATCGCCAGGTTCTCCTCCGGCGTCGCGCCTAGCACGTCGCGGACGTGCATGTCCCACGACTTGCCGACAAGCGTGACGACACCCGCGCCGCTGGCCAGCAGCGCCTTCATGCCGTCGTCGGCCGCCGCCTTGACGCCCTTGCGCCGGGTCATGCCGAAGGCGGCCATCTTCGAATTGCGGAAGCGCCGCTTGCGGACCTCGGCGAAGAACGCCTCATCCTTGGGGTTGCTCAGCGGATATCCGCCTTCGATGAAGTCCACGCCAAGCGAATCCAGCGCATCCGCTATGAGCAGCTTGTCCTGGAGCGACAGGCTTACGCCCTGCGTCTGCGCGCCGTCGCGGAGTGTCGTGTCGTATATCTCAACTCTCGCTGCCTTTGCCATGTTCCATGCTCCCGAAACGCCCGCCGTGGCGGGGCGAGGCCTCCAACCGCGTTTTCCCGCGTCTGGCGGCCCAAACAAGAAAGCCCCGAAGCCTCTTCTGCCTCAGGGCCTGCTGTCGTGATGAAAGCGGCGTATGCCCTAAGGCACGTTGGGTACGAACACGGATACGGGAACAATGATGCGTGCGCGAACGCCGCCCTTCCCCGCGGCGGGGGAGGGACGGTGAGGCATGTTGTCGCCTGCCGTTCGCATCGTATCCTCTGTCCTAACGTGCCCTTTGGGGCTGATGACGGAAATTATATCGGCCAGCCAACGGCGGTCAATAGCAGTTTTCTCAACCTTGGACAAACCTTTGGGACATTAGGATTTCGGGCATTGGAGCTTGTTTCGGATTTCGTGCTTCGGATTTCGGATCGAGGCCGTGCTTGCCGTGCCGCCGCAGCCGGGGGCAGTAAGGCGCGAAACGGCATGGACTGCCCGCCCCTCGGACGGTACATTAGTATCTTCGATGCCCGCGACTGCAAGGAGACACGCAGCTTGATACGCACGCTGCACATATACCTGGCCAGGGAGCTGGCCAAGGTGACGATCCTCGCGCTTATCGCGTTCACGCTGGTCCTGACGGTGTTCGCGATCATGGAGCCGCTGCGCCGCAGGGGCCTGGCGGGGGACCAGGTCATCGCCCTGTTCGTCTACATGCTGCCGGTGATGCTCTCGCTGACGCTTCCGGTCGCCGCCCTGTTCGCGGCCACGATCGTCTACGGGCGCTTCGCGCAGGACAACGAGCTGCTTGCCTGCCGCGCCAGCGGCATATCCACCATCAGCCTGCTCAAGCCCGCCTGGGCGCTGGGGATCGTGATGACGGTCGCCTCGCTGCTGTTGAGCAACTTCGTCACGCCCAAGATGGCGCGGATGGGCGAGGTGGCGGTGAAGGCCAACGTGGAAGGCATCGTCTGCAATGCCCTGAACGCCAAGGGCCACTACTGGTTCGGCCCGCTGATGATCTACGCCGACGAGGTCAAGCTCAAGGGCCGCGACGGCCTCAAGAACGACACGGCCTACGGGGTCGTGGCCGTGGAGTACCGCAATCCCAAGGAGGTCCATGTCCTGGCCGCGCCGCGGGCCGAGGTGTCGTTCATCCAGGCCAAGGAGGAGGGCGGCGGCGATTCGGACCAAGGCGACAGCTCGGAGGTCTCTGACACATACGTGACCTTCTCGCTGACGGACCCCTTCGCGACCAGCGGGCAGGACATGGGGCGGGCGGAGTTTCAGGGCCCGGTGCAGCAGTTCCGCCTTCCAAGCCTGGCGCGCGAGAAGGCAGCGTACTTTCTGTGGGACGATCTGTGGAGGATGAAGGACGCCCCGGTCCAGCACCGGCTGGTCAGGCGGGAGCTGGAGTCCATCCGCCAGTCGGTGCGGCAGGAGGCCTTTGCGCGGAAGGTGGCGGCGGCCATCAATGCATCCCACGTCTACGGCAGACTGAGCGACAGGCAGTACGCCTACTCGATCAAGGCCGGCGGCGCTACGGTGGAGCTCGGGTCGCGAGCGGGCGGGTGGGGCGACAGGCCCGCGATCGTCAAGCTTACCGGCCCGGAAGGCCCCGACGGCAAGACCGGCCCGGTTGAGGTCACCCTCCTCCAGGGCGGGCGGCCCGCGGACACCATGACCGCTCAGGGCGGGCAGATCTCCTTCTCGGCCAGGGGCGAGGCGATGATGGCCAACATACTGCTGGCCGGCAAGGACGGCGTGCTGGCCCACACGCCCCGCGACACCGAGCCGAGGAGCTTAGCCGACTACCGGTCCGGCGAAATCGCCATCCAGGACGACCTCCTGGCGGACCTGCCGGCCGGAGGCTCCGCGGACCGCCGTCGGCAGCTTGAGGACATGTACCGCGACATCAGGCAGTACACCAGCAACAGCGCGATCCTCGGCGACATGGAGGACCTCCAGAAGCGCGTCATCGCCAAGATCGTCGGCGAGGTCATCGGCGAGCTCAACGGAAGGATGGCCTACGGCGTGAGCTGCTTCCTGCTGGTGGCGATGGGGGCGGCGCTGGGACTGATTTATCGGGGCGGGCAGATCATCAGCGCGTTCGCGCTGTGCGTCCTGCCGGCGGCCGTCGTCATCATCATGGTGCTCATGGGCCAGCGGCTGGTGAGCGACCCATCCGTGCAGAAGAACTTCGGCATCTGGCTGGGGCTGGGGGCGATATGGAGCGGCAACGCGGCCCTGCTGATCGCCAACACGGTTATCTACGTCCGCCTGATGCGAAGATGACCCGATGAGGATACTCGACCGGTACATCCTGAGGAACTTCCTTTACTCGACGGTGGTGTGGTTCGTCGTGCTGATCTCGCTGCGCATCGTCGTGGACCTGTTCGTGAACATGGATGAGTTCGTCAGCATGGGCGATCCGTTCCTCAAGACGGTGGGGACCATCGCGTCCTATTACGCCTACCACTCGGTGGAGTACTTCGCCGACCTGGGCGGGATCATCATCGTCGTCTCGGCGGCCTTCACGCTGGCGATGATGAACCATACCAACGAGCTGACCGCCATGATGGCCAGCGGCGTGAGCCTCCACCGCGTCGCGTGGCCCATCATCATCAGCTCGCTGCTGCTGAGCTGGCTGATCATCCTCGACCGCGAGCTGGTCCTGCCCCGCCTGGCCGACAGGCTTGTGCGGGACAAGGACGAGATCAACACCTTCAAGGGCAGGCAGGTGCGGATGCTGACCGACGGGGACGGGACGGTCTGGTTCGCGCCGCGGTACCTTCCCGCGGACGCCGCAATGCGCCTGCCGATCCTCTCCCTGCGGGACAGCCACCTGCGGTCGCTGGGGCGGATCACCGCCGGAAGGGCCGTGCCCGGCACGCTCGACGGCAAGCGCGGCTGGTACTTCGATCCGCTCGACGAAGCCCAGGAGATCAGTGACGCAGAGAAGATCGAGGCGGATAAGCGCCACGAGGACGCCAAGGCGGGGCGGCCCACGCCTCCCGCGGATGCGCCCCTGCTGAGTGACAAGGCCAGGGAAGACATCCACGCGATGGTCGTGCGAAGCACGCCCACCTTGTTCAGGAACGTGGCCAGGCGCCCCACGTTCGACGCGGGCTCCAGCCTGTGGACCAGCACCCAGCCGGCCGGGGGCGTGGATGCCTCCGCATGGAAGCGGAACCCCGACACCGTCGCGATCCTCTCCAACCTGGGCCCCGACGAGATTGTCGAGGACCAGCAGGCGCTCGTTCGCGAGGCCGGCAAGGACCCCAAAAGGCCGGAGATCGTCTTTCCCTTCGGCCAGCCGGGATGCCCCGTTCCGCTCATCCTCTTCCTCCCCGGCAAGCGAGATTTCGTCCTCCGGCTGGATCAAGGCGTGAAAGACCCGTTCTACGGCTTGACCATACACGGCACGCTCAGCGGCGACGACACGCTCATCGACCCGCGGTTCGTCTTCAGGTCGGAGGAGGGGCGGGAGCTCTGCACCTTCACGGCCGCGTCGGCCAGGTGGAACCAAGCCAAGGCCGGCGAGGCCCGCTGGGAGCTGACGGGCGGCCGCCTCTTCTACCCGTCGGACCTCGGCACGGAGGAAATCGTGCTGAGGATGTCGGGCCAGTGGGTGGATTATCTCTCCACCGCCCAGTTGACCGAGCTGCTGCGCCTCCAGCGGGTCCACGACAAGAGGACGGCGCTGCTGATCCGCCACGTCCGCGTGACCGAGCCGATCGACAACCTGATCATGCTCCTGCTGGCGCTGCCGTTCATCCTGTCGCGGGAGAGGAACCTGAAGGCGTCGGTCGGCCTGTGCCTGCTGATGACGGGCTCGTTCCTGGCCTTCATCTACATCTGCCGGTACGCGCAGTTCCCGGCCGAGTGGACGGCGCTTTCGGCGTGGATGCCGATCCTCCTGTTCGGGCCGGTGGCGACAATCATGATAGATTCGGTCAAGACTTGACCTGATCCTTTGCATCCCCTTTATCCCCGCTCATTTCCTTCGCCGGCGGCAGCAGCTTCATCATCGCCACTACCACGACAAAGGCCAGGTCGCCGCCGCCCCCGGCGCGACGATCCCCGGCGGCGCGGTGCGGGGCGTGTCATTCGGCCGGGGCGCCATCATCCTCGCTGTGCGAATCCGCTCCTGCCTCGGCGCATTCGGCCCCGCCGCGCTCCAACTGTTCCTGGAGGGCTCCCTCCCGGATGGCCCCGTTTGGGATGGCCGCAACGCCGGCGTGACCGGCCGCGGCCTCATCGCCCGCCTGCCGCTTCTGTCGGGCGCGTTCGCCATCCGCCACGCGCCTTTGGGCCATGAGCAATCCGGCCAGGCGCATTCCGCCCAGGCGCAATCTGGCCAGGCGCAGTCCGGCCAAGTCGTCGGCGAGGGCCGCTTTGAGCGCCGCCCGCACGGCGGAAGGATCACGCTGCCGGCGCCCGTCCTGTCCCCGGCCGACAGAATCTTCGTCAAGATCGACCGGCGCTTCGGCTTCTTCGACGAGGCCGGCTGGTGCGAGTTCCCATTCCTGGCAAGGCGAGGACAAGACGCCGCTACGCGGCTCAGATGAAATGATGAACGGCGCGGCCGGCGGCCCTCCCAAACGGATTGCCTGTGTGCCACCCTCAAGCGTCGTGTGCTTGGGGATGCGCCGGTAGCTGGACTAGCGACTTGCGCTTGGCCTTGGGTCTTCATGCCTGAACACGAACGACGAAGACACGCCCAGACACCCCCAACCGCAAACAACAACGGCGCGGTTGGGGGCGGCAGACGAGGCTGAGTCTATTGGGAACGCCGCCCGCCACCCATACCCGTGACACGCCTACAGACCAACTTCGCAGCCTACGGCTGCCGGGACTCGTTCTTCTCCGTCTTGCCCTTCGGAGGAACCCAGTTACGAACGATGACGTCCAGGGATTGGCCCGTCAACTTCCGAATACTTTCGTAACAGACCTCCAGACCAGCCTTCTTTAGGAGTTGTGCGGCCAAGCGAACTTTCTTTCGTGCCGCTCGCTCATGGTAGAGTCCGTAGACTCCAAGCCCCTCGTGGTCAAATCCTCCTTCTGACTCCTCGCGCTTGGCATAGTAGGTTTCCATGACGGTCTTAGCCTTTGCTTCAGCGAGAACACGCCATATCTCACGCACTTCATCGATCGTCATGCCCTGCCTCGCTTGGTTCATCTTTCTAGGTCCTTGAGAAGGTATCAGCAGATAGTCTGTGCAGAAAGCGTGCGGTACGCGTTACGCCAGTTTCCTGGCAATCTGCTCGTCGAGTATCTCCCGGACCGTCAGCGGCACGATGGTCTTATGCTCCTTGACGAAGTATCGCTGTATCTCGGTCATCGCGTCATCGGTGAAGTCGAACGAAACGAAGAAGCCCTTGGCCCGGCCCGCGCGGTTCATGGCCGCCTCAAAGGCGTCGATGTCCGGGCGGCTCGCCCGCTCCTTCTGCTTGACCTGGATCGGATACCACGCATCCATGAAGTCAAGCTCCCCGGCGGCCTCCCCGGCCTTCACGGGCATGGCGCCCACCGGGTAGATACGGCCGTCGATTCCCAGGTCGCCGACCTGCGCCTTGTTGGGAATGCCGCCCAGTGCGATGACGGCCCAGTTCTCAAATTCAAACGGCGGTATCTCGCGGAGCTTGTCCTCGGTCCATGGCAGGTCGCGGACGATGAAGCCCCGGCCCGCACGCCAGAGCGTTTCATCTTCGCGGATGTGGCACACATCCCGAAGCCGCTTGGCCATCACGCGGCAGGCCGTCGGCGAGATGTCTATCCCGATCCACTGACGCCCAAGGTTCTCAGCGGCAACGAGCGCAGTCCCGCAGCCGCAGAAGGCGTCGAGAACTATGTCATTCTTGGTGCTGCTTGCCTTGATGATCCGCTCAAGCAAGGCAAGGGGTTTCTGCGTCGGATAGCCGAGGCGCTCGGCCGCGGAAGCGTTGATCGGTTCGATGTCCGTCCAGATGTCGCCAATGTCGACTCCGGAAAGGTGCTTGATGTAGGTCTTCAGCCGGGGCAATCCATTGCGCGAGAACTCTATTCGGCCCTCGCGCATAAGGCGGTCGATCCCGGCCTGGTCGAACATCCAGTGCCGGCCCTTGGGGGGGAGAATCGCGCCGCGGATTCCGAAGGACCGCGCCGGCCCCTGCCCCGCCCCGCTGAGATCGGACAGGCGATACACTCCGTCCCCGTTCTCCATCAGGTCATGTCCCTTGATGTTCGATTCATCGTGGGGGACCGTCTGCGCAAGCCAGGCCCATGACCTGCCCTTGGTGTAGAAGAAGATGGTATCGTGAAGCCGTGGCCATTGGCGCTCACTCTTTCGCCCCTGGGTCCGTCGCCAGACGATCTCGTTGCGGAAGTAGTCCTCCCCGAGTATCTGATCGAGCATGACCTTGACGTAATGGCTGGCGTGCCAGTCGCAGTGGTAGTAGAAGGAGCCCGTCTTCTTGAGCACGCGGGCGAGCTCGACGCATCGCGGCCGCATGTAGTCTATGTACGCCTGCGTGCTGGCGTGGCGGTCCTCAAAGGCCCGCTTCTCCTTGGTCTCGCCCCAGAAGACCTCGTAGTTGCGGTTGGAGTTGAAGGGCGGGTCGATGTAGATCAGGTCCACGCAGCCATCGGGCAGCTTGCGGAGCTGCTCCAGGTTGTCGCCGCAGTAGATCACCCGCGTATCGACCAGGCTCGACGGCCGGGCGCGCGCCGGACCCGCCGCATCCGTCCCTTGGACCTGCGCCGCCTGTTCCGCCGCCGCTCCGGACGCCTTGCCCTTGGCCGCCCGCGGCTCCGCCGATTTCTTCCCTTGGCTTCCCATGCGCCTGAGCCTATCGCGCCACCGCGGACGGGAAAAGGGGGACATTCAACTTTTTCCGGCGCTCCCCGGCGTCAAGCCCATACGGCGACAAGTGAGGCATCGCAGCGCGCACGGGTGCCGACGGGAAAGAGTAGAATTTCCCCTCTTCCTCGCTCAGTTGCCCGCCGTCTGGCCCACCCACTCCACCTTGCCGCTGCCGAGATGGTACTTCGCTCCGACGATGAGGAGCTTGTGCTGGGCCAGGAGCCGGGCCACTATCGGGCTGGCGAGGATCGCCGCGCGGCTGGCAGCGATGTTGAGGTCCGTCGCGCGGGCCAGGGCCGCCGGGCCTTTGAGGCCTTCGGCCTGTGCCGCCCGGGCGCTGGGAGCGATCTTCTCGACGATCGCGCCGATATCGCCGCCCGGCGTCCCGCCCTTGAGCGCCGCCTCGACCGCGCCGCAGTTCTCATGGCCGAGCACCACGATCAGCGGCGAGTGCAGGTGCTCCGCCGCGTACTCCACGCTTCCGAGCACGACGGAATCGACCACGTTGCCCGCCACGCGCACGACGAAGACGTCGCCGAGGCTCTGATCGAAGACCAGCTCCGGCGCCACGCGGGAGTCCGAGCAGCAGACGATCACGGCGAAGGGCGCCTGCCCCGCGACGAGGGCGTGCCGTCGCTCCTCCGAGAGGCTGGCGGCGAACGTGCCCCGCACGAATCGCTCGTTGCCCTGCTTGAGCAGTGCCAGCGCCTGCTGAGGCGTCACGGCCGGCGATGACGACGTTGCTGCCGGCAGCGGCCCAGCCGCGGGGCCAGGCCCGGGGAGCGTCGCGGGCGCGGCGCATCCTGAGATGAGCAACACGGCCGCTAGCAGCAGCACGGCCGTCGGGGGCGGCACGCCCGTCAGAAGCGGCGGGGCCGTCCACGTGTCCTTCGCGCACTTGTTCGCGATCATGGCCAAACCTCTTTCCGGCCGGTTCACCGAGGGCGCCGTCATCCGCGGCGCTCTGGACGCGTCCGCGACGCCGATGCGGTTGCCGCGGCCGGGGTCGCACAATTCTATCCGGCCTGGGGTGCGCCAGGCTCATCGAAGGGGCGGTGGCGCCCAGGTCCGAAGGGCCGGTGCTGTTCGGGCCCCAAGGTCCGGCGCATTGAGGGCCGAAGGGCCGACAGTCCTATAGCCGGGGCCGAAGCGAATCGCAGGCCCCGGCAACCGGCCCAAGGAACCTTGAGGCCCAACGGGTGCATTTCAGTTTCCGGGAAACGCCTGTGGGGTGGGCCTCCGGCTTGCGCGTCTGGCGGGCGTCTCGCCCGCGCAATGAACTGCCGGGCGAGGGCAGGATGCCCT
>JBHGBE010000104.1:0-13738 GCA_041946855.1 Phycisphaerae bacterium
GATCGTGCCGCCCGATTCGGTCTTGCTCGACCACTCGCCCACGCCCGAAGGGTACGTCGGCCAGGGGACCTCGTTGTCGATGTAGTGCAGGATGGCCATGGCTCGCCCGTCAGCCTGGGTCGACGATCTCGACCGCCTCGACGACGGCCACCCAGCGGATGGTCGCGCCGGCCGCGCCCGTGACCAGGACCTGGAGGCACTTGTTGAGGTTGTCGGCGATGATTTGCACGTCCCACGTGCTCTCCGACTCGATGTCGGTCCCGATCACCTCGCAGTCGCCGACCAGCGCCAAGTTGCCGCCGGCCCGCTGGACGATGCACTGGCGATGATAGAGGGCCGCGTTCCCGCCGCCCTCCTCGCGCGCGGCGATAATGATCCGCAGGGCGCACGTCCGCTCGTCGCTGATCACGTAGCGGTTGCCGGATGACGGCGCGAGGCCGTCGAGGGTCATCTCCGTGGCCGTGGCGTTGGCGGTGGTCGCGTGCAGGACCTTCCGCGTCGCCGCGGGGTCGACGAAGCCGGCCGCCAGGTTCGCCAGCGCCGGCGAAAGGGCCGACGGCACGGTGTAGATCGCCCGCCCCCGGTAATCGACGATGTCGGCGAAGTCGTATTTGCCGGCCACGCCCGCGGCCGATGCAGTGCCCGTCGCGACGGTGGCCAGCGGGATGTGCGGCGTGTCGGCCGGTGACGGAAACGCGGATGAGTTCACCACGAGCGTGCCGGCCGCGGTCAGGTAGATGTAGTTCACCGCGTTGTCGGCCAGGGCCTGAGCGGCCGCGCCGGCGAACGCGCGTGCGATAGCGCCGTCCATGAACCGCCCGGCGCGGACGCCGAAGGTCAGCTCGCCGTCCTTGAACACCCGCAGGTCGCCGGCCCGCCGCGCCACCTCCAGCAGGCGCTGCTGCATCTTGTAGAAGCTGGTGTAGTACGGCGACTCGCCCGCGGCGATGAACAGGACTTCCTGCTGGGCGTCGCTCGTGCCCGACAGCGCGTTCAGCGCTCCATCCGACGGATACATTTCGGCCATGTCTCACCTCTACTGGATCTGAAGGGTCAGTGTGTCAGTCCCAACGTCGTAGGCTTGTGCGGCCAGCAGCTCGGCGGGCGCGGGCGGCGGCGAGGCGGCGAACGATTGCGGCGCGCCATCCGCGAACGAGCCATCCGCGGCGATCACGCGGAGGACGACCTGGTGAACGCCGTCCTCGCACATCTCGGCCTCGAGGCCCACAAGGGCCTCGTCCAGGCCGAACATCCCCGCGCCGAATGCGCCCATCCCCAGGCCCGGCGCGGCCCGCCCGTCGAACCCGAAGCCGCCCAGCCCGAACGCATCCTCTCCCCACATCCATCGCGGCGCGGAGGCCGGCCAGATATCGCGCACATCCGCGGGCGTGCCGTCGAGCACGCCCGTCGCCCGGTCGTGCAGGACGGCGACGCGAGTGCCCCTTGCGTATCGCGGCCCGCGCGTGATCCAGCCGCGCCAGGCCCACGCCGGCCGGCGGCGCGACGCTTCCAGAGAGCCGGAGAAGTCCGCAAGACGATTGCACGCCTCGACGGCCGCGACGAGAAGCTCGCGCGGGGCGCTGGCTGCCTGGAGGATGAAGCTCCGCTGGTCGGGCGTGTCGGTCCAGTCCGCCAGACGGCCGTTGATGTAGAGCTGGTGGTGCATGCCGGCGTTCGCGGAGCGGAACGTGATTCGCCATAGGCCGGGCGTGCCGAGTGGCTCGCCACGAAGGCGGTCGATGTTGTCTGTGGTGAATGTGCTCATGGCAATTGCACGTAGCGGCAGGCGTACTCGCACCAGAACGCTCGGCCGCGGCGGATCGGCGTGGTCAACTCGAACTGCTCGAGGAGCACCCATGCGTAGGCCAGGCCGTGAGAGTCGACCAGCGTGTGCGGCCGGCCGTCGGTGAACGCCTCAATCGCGGCGATTGCCTCGGCCAGTTCCTCGGCGCTTGGGGCCTCCAGCCGGCCGGTCTGGTGGATGGGCCGGGCGCGGAGGCCCAAGTCGATCGCGATCTCCCCGCTTACGCCGGGAAACGCGCGGCGCTGGGTGGACCTTTGCCACGCGCCGGCGCGGACCTCGCAGGGGCCCGATGCGAACAGGTTCTGGCCGTCCAGGCTGACGGTCTGGGCGAGCGGGCGCTCATCCGGCACTTCCACGTGGCAGCGGACAATGACGCCCATCTCGATCTCCGGCCGCTCGACGCCGCCGGACATGCCGGCCTTTTCGACCTCCGTCGCCTTTCCGGCGGCGATGTCGTGGCACCTGCCGCCGCGCGTCGGATCGGCCAATAGGGTGCTGACGGCCGAGTCGCACAGGTCCGCTGCTCGTGCCGCGCCGGCCGCCGATTCCTGCGACCGCGTGCGGATGGCGATCCGCGCGCGGACGCGGAGCCAGCGGGCGCCGGCCAGGCCATCCGGCCGCAGGTCCTCCTGGCCCTCGAAGATCACCGCCGCCCGCGGCACCGCCGTCTCGCTCGTGTTTTCGCCCACGCTCACCAGGGCGAACTTGCCCGACGCCCGCAGCGCCGCGGCCATGTCGTCGAGGATGGCTGTCGCGATTGCGCCCACGTCATGCCCTCCTCAGCGTGATGTCGGCGAGTGTCCGCGTGCTCTCGGCCCGGCCGTCGCCGTCGGCGTCGACCGCCAGCCGAAGCTGCGCCCGGACGTCCAGCGCCAGCCGGGCGTACTTCTCGGCCTTGGTCCAGTTGGCGTCGTCGTGAAGTCCGCCCGACGCGCGGGCCAGGAAGACGCCCGCCAAGGCCGCCAGCGCCGCGGCCGTGCGAAGCTGCGCCGAGTCGGCGAAGTCCGCCGAACTGACGCCCGCGACCTCGGCCAGTTGCCTCAGCTTCTCGGCCAGCGTCGCGGAGGCCCCGCGAATCTGCGCGGCGAACGTGACGACGCGGTAGCCAAGCCCCGTCCCCGCCGGCGGCGCGACGGCCGCCCCGGCTCGGTCCGCGCGAAGCACCGACACGGTCAACTGCGTCGCCGCCACGACGGCGGTGATCTCATAGGCCGCGCCCTCATCCGGCGTGGTCGTCCAGACGCACAGGACCATGCCCGCCTGCACGCCGGCAGAGACGAAGTCCGCGCCCGCCGCCGTGAACGCCGTCCCGGCCACGGCGCCATTCGCGCCGGAGGCAAGCTGCTGGCCCGGCTGGCCGCCGCTGGTGAAGATCACCGGCTCGACGGCCATCAGGTCCCTGTCCTGGCAGAACTCGCTCATGTTCTTCTCCTCATCCGCGCTTTCCCGCTTCGCTCCGTCGCCCTTGCGGATCGCTGGGCCTGTCTCGCCTCCATTGCCGCTCTTTATGGGGACTCAATGCCTGCGGCCTCGGCGGGACAGGCCCGGCGACCCGCGCCCGAGTCGCCGGTGCTGCTTTGGGCCGGGGAGGAATGATCGACCTCCCCGGCCCGCTGGGAGTTGTCAGGACACCCCCAGGCCCGTGATGATGCCGTGGGCGTTCTCGTTGCGAAGCTCCAGCGTGTACTCGCCGATGACCTCGCCGGCCTCGTAGTCGCCGGTGGACGCCAGCGGCTTGTAGTGGAAGCTGCGGCCCGCCAGCGGCAGCACGTCGATCCGCGAGCTGTCCAGCAGCAGCACGGCGTTGGCCGGCACGCTGCGGCACAGCACCACGCGGCAGACGCCGAAGTCGCTCTCGTACACGCTCACCAGGTCGCGGTACCGCGTGTCGCTCGCGGAGTACGCCCGGCCCGACGTGATGAAGCCGTTGATCCGCCGCTTCTGGAAGCCGTTGACCGCGATGGTGTCGATGTGCGTAGAGGCCTGCTCCCAGATCAGGCGCATCGCCAGGTTGAGCTGCGTCTCGGTCAGGCTGGCGTCGTTGGGGAAGCCGCCGACGCCCGGCTTGAAGATGTTGCTGGCGATGGTCGGGATGATGCCCCGCATCGTCCGGCGGACGGTGGCGGAGCCTTGCGGGTCGGCCGTGGGCATCGCGCCGTTGACGACCGTGTTCTCCAGGTCGCGCAAGAGCTCGCGGAGGCGCTCCGTCTTCTGGAGGTCCAGCTCATCGGCCACGGCCACCTTGCGGACGGCCAGGTCCGAGCCGCTGACTCGCACGGCGGCCGTGAAGATCTGCGTCCAGTTGCCCACGCGGACGCGGTTGGTGAAGCGGGCCGACGGCGAGTCGTCGCCCTCCAGCGCGGCGTTGCCCAGGATGTGCAGGACCTGGTCATCCGCCAGGGCCTCGGCCGCCCCGGCGTCCGCGCCGTAGTGGCGGACGACGGTGATCTCGTTGTCCCCGACGTTGACGGCCGTCACCAGCAGCAGCTCCGCGCTGCCGTCGGGCCGGACCTGGTCGCCGACGCGGAATCGCGAGGCGTGATCGACGCCGAACGTGGTGTCGGTCGTCGCGTTGGTGAACGTGGCCTGGTCGATGGCGTCTCGGTTGGGCAGAAGCTCATCCTCCAGCCACTCGTGATAGGTGCCGCTCGCGGCCCGCGGCGGGTCGCCCAGGTGGTCCAGCAGCGCCGTCTCGTACGGCGAGACGATGCTGACGATGTCGGAGACATCCTCCGCCATCTCAGGCAGGCTGCTGCCGGCGGAATACGTCGCCTTTCCCGTGAATGACATGCTCGTTCTCCTTGGTTGACTTGTGTTCCGACTGACTCGCGTCCTCTGCTACGTGTTCTCTGCTACGTGGCACGGGCATCTTGCCCGTGCGTTGCAGGGGCATCCTGCCCCTGTCTTCACAAGCCATGTTCACGGGCAAGATGCCCGTGAGACTCACGGGCAGGATGCCCGTGCCACTGGCTCAGCGCTGTGCCCTCTGGCGTCGCAGGCGGAGGTACTCCGCGACCGTGCGGCGGTCGCCGCTGGACGTGGCCCGCTGGGCCAGTTGCGAAAGCTGGACCGTCGCGCCCGCCGCCGGCTCGCGAGCGGCCGCCGTCCTGGGCGGCAGGCCAGCATGGCCCCGCGCGATGAGGAACGGCTTGTCCAGCAGGAGCTGCTCGACCGCGGAGGCGATGGCCGCCTCGTCATGGTCTTGGCTCGCCTCCAGGCGCTCGGCCAGCAGCGCGGCGGCCGTCTCGACATCCACCACGCCGCTCCGCGCCAACTGACGCTCCAGCGCCAGCCGGGTCTTCGCCGCCTGCAACTGACGGCGGGCCTCATCGCGCTGGACCTGCGCGGCCGTCAACTGCTCGCCGCCCGCCTTGACCTGCGCCTGGAGATCGTTGAGCTGCTGCTCGATCTGCCCCAGCCGCTGCTCGGCCTGCTGCGCCCGCCGGCGGTACTTGATCGACTCACCCACCGGCACGAGCCTTGCCGCCCCATCCTGAGCGCCTCCATCCGCATCCGCGCCGTCGATCTCATCCTGCTGTTGCGGCTGTGACTGTGTAACTGGCTCTGACATGCTTGACTCCTTGGTATCCGCCGATTCACTGTCCTCTGACTGGCCCTTGGCGGTCATTGGTCATTAGGCATTAGTCATTTGCCTGGCTCGCCAGGTCGTACCCCAGCTCGCTCAACACCCGCTCCCGGCTCAGCCCTAGCTGCGCCTTGATCCGCGCGTTGCGAAGCTGCTCGCCCTCATCGACGGGCAGGACGTTGGGCCAGTGGATCTCCACCCGCCGGTCGTCGGGCCCGGTCCGCAGCGCGCCCGTCAGGTCCAGCCACGCCAGCGCCAGCTCGACGATCTGCTGGATCCCCGCCCCGTAGGTCAGCCGCTTGCGGGCAGTCCGGGCCAAGAGGCCCCCCAGCAGCACCTTCAGCGCGGTGGCGCTGGTCAGGTTGCCGACGTTGCCCTGGATCAGCCCCGCAGCCAGCGGCGTGACGGCCGAGACCTTGTCCAGCGCCGAACGGACCTGCTGGATGTGGATGTCCTCGCTGGGCGAGCCGTCGTCGGAGCCGAACTCCTGTATGCTCGCCGCCGGGTTGTGCGTCGCCCACATCTGCCCCGGCCCGACCGGGCGCTCCAGGAAGTCCTCGATGCCCTTTGCCAGGAACATCTTGAAGGACTGGAACGTCACGCGGTTTGCGCGATCCGACAGGCGCGTGTTCAGCTCATCCTGTAGCGGCACCAGCGGCTCCACGTCGCTCAGGCCCGCGTAGCTGCCGCCCAGGGCCATGTTCTGGATGTGGACGACGCTGAGCCGGCCCAGCGGGTTGGGGCCCTCGGCGACAAGCTCGCGGTCCTCGTACCGCTGCCACCAGGATGGGCCGATGATCTCGACGACCTCGACGGCCGCGGGCCGCGCCGACCGCGAGCGGCCGAAGATGCCCAGCCAGGGCCGGCGAGTCTGGCCCAGGCGCGGCGGGTGCGCGAAGAACCGCTGAACCCAGAACCTCAGCCGCCGGTAGTCGTACTCCTCCAGCACCGGCAGGATTCGCGGCGCCTCGATGGTCTCAAGACCCAGCAGGCGCACGCAGTCGATCGCGCGGCGAATGGCCGAGTCGGGAAGATAGGGAATGACCGGCCGGCCCCCTTCGCCCGGAGGCGACGAGGCAGGCATTCGCGGCGGGGAACTGTTGCCGCTTGGGCCCGGACCCTTGTCGGGGATAGCAGGTGCGAGGGCGGCGAGTCCGCCGGCCGGCGTGCGAAGTGCGATGTCAACGAATCCGTGGATCGAGCCCAGGAGGGCCATCTCCTGGAAGAAGCCGCTGCCCCCGTTGGCGTCGAAGAGCGCCGCGACGACCCGCTCGACGGCCGCCGCCATGCGCCTGTCCGCCGCCAGCGACCGGATGGTGGGGGCCTTGCCGAACAGGAAGTCCACCATCGTGTGGACGCGCCACGCGATGTCGTTCTCGATGACGACCTCCTTCCGCTCGCGGTTGGGCATCTGCTTGTCCAGCGCGGTGCGGTTGACGCCGGTGATGCGGGCGGGCAACCCCGCCTCCTGCGCCTGGAGGTACGGCCGGCTGTGGACGTTCATGGCCGAGGCCCCCGGGCCAAGCGCGGGCGTCATCGGGTTGCGGAAGTAGTCCCACAGGCGGCCGAACTGTGCGGCGGTGTCCGGCGCCTGCTGGTCCACGAGCCACGTCAGGTAGTCCTCGTCAAGGCCGTCGTCGCCGAATTTTCCGATCTCGAACGCCATCTCTTGTGCTCCTCTGGCCTGTCGCAGTCCGAGCGCGTTCTGACGTGATTCCCGGCCCTCCCGAAAGTCACAAGTGATTGAGGTGTAAGAGGTAAGAAGCCTCAGCAATTCCCAGGTCCCGCGTGCGGCACGGAGCGCTTCTGGCGACAGCAGGCGCGCGCCGGGAAACGCAGCGCCATTTCCAGACAGGATTTACGTGGCCTTCTTGCCAACGCCGTTGGGTCGCTTGTATAATGCCCCCGTGCAGAAACGGCGATGTCGGCCGGAAGTCGTCAAGTCGCTACTCCTTATCTAACAAAGGACTGAAAAAGAGGAGAAACCATGACTCAGACGCCAGGCGCTACGCCCCAGACCCCAGGTGTCACGAATCCTCCCCCCGCTCCGCCTCCCGGCGCGGTCCCGCCGCCCGAGATCGAGCAGAACAAGGAGGCCCGCACGATGGGCATGTTGTGCCACCTGCTGGGCATCCTCACTGGGTTCGTAGGCCCGCTGATCATCTGGCTGATCAAGAAGGACCAGAGCCCCTTCGTCAGCGACCAGGGCAAGGAGGCGCTGAACTTCCAGATCACGCTTGTCTTCGCCTACATCATCGGCGGGGTGACCGCTTGCTTCTTCATTGGCATCTTCATCACCCTGGCGGCCTGGATTTGCAGCATCATCTTCAGCATCATCGGCTGCATGAAGGCGAACCAAGGTATCAGGTACCGCTATCCCTTTGCGATCCGCCTGATAAAGTGAACTGACGCCGGCGGTAGCAGAACGCATGACAGAGGCAAGCGCCTCGCGCTTGCCTCTTGCCGTTCAATTTACAATCTACAATCTTCAATCTACAATCTCCTGTCATGGACGACAGGAAGACCACCTACGTCAGCCCCCTCGAGTCGCGCTACGCCAGCCTGGCCATGCGCGAGGTGTTCGGCGACCGGAAGCGTTTCTCCACCTGGCGGCGGATCTGGCTCGCGCTGGCCCAGGCGCAGCGCGAGCTTGGCGTCAAGATCGCCGCCCGCCAGATCGCTCAGATGCGACGCCACCTGGAGGACATCGACTTCGCGGCCGCCCAGAAGCACGAGCGCGAGCTTCGCCACGACGTGATGGCGCACATCCACGCATTCGGCGACGCCGCGCCGGCCGCCAGGCCCATCATCCACCTCGGCGCGACCAGCATGGACGTGGTCGACAACGCGGACCTGGTCATCATGCGCGAGGCGCTGGGCATCCTGGCCGGCGAGCTTGCAAACGTGATCGACGCGCTGGCCCGCTTCGCCGCCGCGCACCGCGGCCTGCCGTGCCTGGCCTTCACGCACTACCAGCCGGCGCAGATGACCACCGTCGGCAAGCGCGCCGCCCTGTGGTGCGCCGACTTTGTCCGCTGCCTGCGGGAAATCGAGGGCCGCGCCGACGGCCTGGAGTTCCGCGGCATCAAGGGCGCAACCGGCACGCAGGCGAGCTTCCTGGCGCTATTCGGCGGCGACGGCCGCAAGGTCGCCGAGCTTGAGCGCCGCGTGGCCAAGAGCATGGGCTTCGACAAGGTCGCCCGCGTCACCGGCCAGACGTACAGCCGCGTGGTCGATGCGGCCGTGATGCAGTCGGTGGCCCTGATCGGCGCGGCAGCCCACAAGTTCTGCAACGACGTCCGCCTCCTGGCCAACCTCAAGGAACTCGAGGAGCCCTTCGAGTCCAGGCAGGTCGGCTCAAGCGCCATGGCCTACAAACGAAACCCCATGCGGTGCGAGCGGGCGACGGGCCTCTCGCGGTGCCTGATGGACATGTCGGTGAGCCTGCTTCACACGGCCGCCGAGCAGTGGCTGGAGCGGACGCTCGACGATTCATCGACCAAGCGCCTGGTCGTGCCGGAGGCGTTCCTGACGGCCGACGCGATACTCCAGATCGTGATGAACGTCGCCGGCGGCCTGGTCGTCTATCCCGCGACCATCGCCGCTCGCGTGGCGGCCGAGCTGCCCTTCATGGCCACCGAGAACATACTGATGGCCGCGGTGCAGGCCGGCGGAGACCGCCAGGACCTCCACGAGCGGATCCGCCTCCACTCGCAGGCGGCCGCCGCCGAGGTCAAGTCGCACGGCCGGCCCAACGACCTCATCGCGCGGCTCAAGGCCGACCCCGCCTTCGCCAAGGTGGACATCGACGCGGTCCTCCGCCCCGCGGACTTCATCGGCCTGGCGCCGCGGCAGGTCGATGAGTTCATCAAGGCCGAGGTCGCGCCGATCCGGAAGAAGTACGCGAAGGTGCTTGGCGCCAAGGGCGAACTGAAGGTCTGATGTTGGCCTGAACGCCTGAATAGGGGCGCGGAATGGTATACGACGAAGAGCAAGTCTTGACTGCCTGCATCCTACGTCATTACAGGCATTTCATGACTGAACTGGAGCGTTTCGGGGAGAAGGCGGCGGGCGTTGAGGAGAAGGCCAGCAATGCAAGCAGTTCGCGAATGGCGGAAACGCTGCGGAGGAGGTGGGGCGCACAGAATGATCCAAGGGTAGTTGCCGCTCTGTCTGAAGGAGTTGAAGTCTTTCGCCGTCGCGTTCGTGACAGGATCATTCACGATCACTCACAGGAAATCACCCTGAACCGCTGTCCCAAGTGCCGCCGCATCGTCCGAACTCCGTTGGCGAGGCAGTGCCTCTGGTGCGGCCATGATTGGCACAAGTCTCCATGACCGCTGTGAAAGTCAAAGCAGTTAAGGAGTGCTTCGATGGCCAGGCAACTGAACCATAACAGAGCTCTCAAAGCCAAGGTCCGGAAGATCCTGAAGGACAACTTGCCCGGCATCAACATCGACGACCTGGGGCCGGGCGGCCTAAGCGGGAAGATCGGGGGCGTTCTGGTCTGGAAGCAGTTCGAAGGCCTTGACCAGGTTGACAGGCAAGAGAAGGTCTGGAACCTGCTGCGGCAGCATCTATCAATGGACGAGCAGTCGCGCCTAAGCCTGATGATTACGCTCACTCCTGATGAACTCAAGTCGATCAGGGCCGCGTGATTGCCCGTGAACAGTATGGATAGCCTGAAAGCCAACGCCCTCGTAGAGAAGATCGGGGACCTCCTGGCGGGCCGGCAATCACCTCAAGCGAAACTCTTGTCGATCTGCGGCTCGCTATCAAGAAGCATACCCTACTACAACTGGGTCGGGTTCTACATCGTCGATGAGACGGGCCAGTGGCTCGACCTCGGCCCGTTCGTCGGCGAGCCTACGGAGCACGTGAGGATTCCCTTCGGCCGCGGCATCTGCGGCCAGGCCGCCGCGACGGGCCGGACATTCGTCGTGCAGGATGTGACGAAAGAAACCAACTACCTCTCGTGCAGCCTGAAGGTCAAGTCGGAGATCGTCCTGCCCATCGTCGTCGGCGGAAAGGTCGTCGCGGAACTGGACATCGACTCACACGAGGTCGCGCCGTTCACGCCCGAGGACACGGCATTCCTGGAAAGGGTCTGCGAACTGGTCGCCCCGCTCTTCAAATAAATAGGGACAGTCACCATTTATTTGGGCCGTCTCGCCGCACCAGGCAAGGAAATAAATGGTGACTGTCCCTGTTTATCTGCGGAAAGCAGGCGCTCCAGTGCTCTGCCGGCAGCCGCGAGTTCGCCCGCCTCAATCGCCCCGGCCGCGTCGTCGAGCAGCCGCGCCTGCCGCGGCGTGAACGCCATCGGCGCGAACGGGTCCAGCCCCTCCAGCCCCAGCGCGCGGACCACCGCGGCCTTCAGCTTGTCCATCCCCTCGCCCGTGTGCGCGGATATCGCCACGTCATGCTCTCCCTGCCCCGGCGCTGCATCCGGCCTGGCGACATCGCACTTGGCCCACACGCGCACAACAGCGCCTAAAGGCAAGCCAGTGTCGAACGGCAAGCCATCGCCGGCATCCTGGAGTGGCGAGGGATGGGCTTGCCGTGTGGCGCTGTTGTGCGCGGATAGTTGATCGTCCCGCGGCGCGTCGAGCAGCAGCACCAGGTCCGCCTTTGCGATCCGCGCCCGCGCCCGGCGCATGGCTTCCGCGTCGATTGCCTTGTGGGCAGGCGTAACGAACGCGGCAGGCGTGGCATCCGCGCCTGAAAGCAACTGCTCCCAAATCCCGGCCGTGTCCGTCAGCCACACCGGCACGCCGTCGATGACCGCAAGCTCGCGGACCCAGTCGCGGGTCGTGCCCGGCGTCGCGTGGACGATGCTCACCTGCCGCCCGACCAGCGCGTTGGCCAGCGTGCTCTTGCCGGCGTTTGGCGGCCCGGCGAGCACAACCTCCGCCGGATGAAGGAGCCTGCTCATCGCGCGAATGCCGCTGGCCGCCGCGCGAAGCGAGGCCGCCAGCGATTGCGGATTGCGGATTGCGGATTGCGGATTCCCACGCGCCGCGTCGCCGGCCGCCAGCGCGTCAATTGTCTCTCTCGCGAGTTTGCTCAGCCCGCCCGACCACTGGCTGGCGACGGCCGTCAGTACCAGCTCGCTCTGAACCAGCCCCAGCGCATCGAGCATCTCGCGCCCGATGGCCGGATTGCCCCATCGCGGATGCTCCGCCTTGAACGCCGCCGAAGGACGTCCGGGTGCCGCGGCTGCGTTGTTTGCAGCCAAGTTCATGCCTCCGACCACCGTCGCCCCGTTTGCCGCCAGGAGCTCCAGCGCCTTTCGCGCCACCTGCGGCCCGCCGTGGATGTTGATCTCCGCGCGCGAAACGAATGCACCAGGCGCGGGGCGCGCGCCAGCAGGACGGTCGCCGGCGCTCGCGCCTGAGTCCTCGTCTGGTTCTTCCCCCAGCCAATGTACCACCGCCTCATCCACCACCTGCCCCGAAGCATCGATCAAGTGCCCCAGCCGCAACACGCCCGCCTCTTGCTCGCCCGCCGCGACCTCACCCCCTCGGCCCGTCCTGACCTCGCCCCCTCGCCCCGCGTGCGACCTCACCGGCCGAAACACGCGCGAGACGGTCTTCGTCGCCGCCGGTCCCTCCAGCACTATCACCGCTATCCCGCCCTTGCCCGGCGGTGTGTCGAGATGGGCCAATGTTGGTGCGGACGCTGTCATGCAATCCCTAAGTGAACCAGCCGCCCCGGCGCATCGGACTCCGAAACCGCCCGCGAACGCCTCTGCTTCTCTCTCCCCCTCTCCCTCTCTCTCGCTCTCTGCGCCCTCCGCGTCCTCTGCGTTGATTCTTCTACTTCAGCAGCGTCCGATAGTAGGCCGCCGCCACGCCGCGGATGACCAGATCGGGCACTATCGCCTGCACCAGTCCCGAGCCGTTCACGTCGGGGCAGACCAGGGCCGCGTCCCCCCCGGTCAGGATCACCACCGGCCAGTGCCCGAGCTCCGTCGCGTAGAGCTCGACCAGCTCCTTCAGCGCCCCGCGGGCCGCGAAGACCAGCCCCCCGACTATCGCCTCCCGCGTGTCGCGCCCGAACACCCAGTCCGGCGCCGCCGGCTCCACCTCCGGCAACTGCGCCGTCTGTGCGTGCAGCGCGGCCGCCCCCATGCCAAGCCCCGGCAGTATCGCCCCGCCCAGGAACACGCCCTGGTCGTCCACGCAGTCGACCGTGACGGCCGTGCCGAAGTCCGCCACCACGCACGCCACGCCCAGCCGGTCGAACGCCGCGACGGCCGCGCACAGCCGGTCCACGCCGATCTTCTCCGGGCCGGCCAGCTTCGTGTCGATCGGCAGCGGCACGTCCCGCCCGACCACCAGCACTGCCTCGTGTATCGCCTCCATCGCGGCCGACTCCAGCAGCGCCAACCCCGCCGGATTCACGCTGGCCGCAACCACCTTCCGCGGCGCGGGCATCTGCGACCATAGCTCCACCATCGCCGCGACAAGCCCGGCGTCGCCGCCGGATTCCCCCTGCGCGCCACGCCCAACGTGATCGCCGCCCGGCCCGCCGCGCCCGCCCACGCGGATGTGCCGCACGGGCGTCACCACGTCGCCCTTGACGTACGCGAAATGCACGGCCGTGTTCCCAACGTCGCACGCCAGCACGCCGGGAATCTTCTCCTGAATGTCTTGTGCCTCTGCCATTCTCTCTCCGTCTTTCACTGCGGCAGGGAATTATACCGATTTCCCCCGCGCGGAATGATCCGAATGATCTTGATCTCGCCCGGCCGTCCGATCAAGGATCGGCCGCGATGCCCAGCCAGACGGTTTCAACCAGCAATCCGCTCCCCGCCGGCGGCGTGCAGCCGTACTTCCTCTCCAACGGCGGCATCACCTGCCACGCCGGGCGGGTGGCCATCCCAACAGCGCGGCCGCGGCAGCGGCGGCAGACCTGTAGCCCCGGCAGGAGCGGCAGATTTGTAGCCCGCCGCGTAAGCGGCGGGGGAAGCGGGCACCATCCAGCATTCAAGCCCCGGCAGGGGCGGCAGAAGATGGGCGGCGAAACGCGGTGCGTGCATTCTGTCACCCCTGCCGGAGTTGGTTTGGTCGGCGTCATCGGTTCCCGGCCCTCACGGGCCGGGCTACAAGTCTTTCGCCCCTGCCGGGGCTACGGAATCGCCCCTGCCGGGGTTCGTCGCGGCGGGCCAGACCGGCGGGCGGGCGTTGACCCGTTGGGGCGCTGCGGCCGCGCGCCAATCGTGTCGGCAGCAGAGCGGCGCAACTGGCGCCTTGGCATGGGATAGCGTTTCGGGGCGAGCGCTCTTTGTCGCCAAGATGCGCTCAGGTCCGCGCGCGGGGCCGGCAATCCGCGAGGATTCCTTC
>JBHGBE010000105.1:0-13569 GCA_041946855.1 Phycisphaerae bacterium
TACCCACTCACTGCATCGGAGGCACTACGCGCGCAACTTGAATCACCGGAGACTCCAGCACAGCAGGCAGCAAGTGAGCCCCGAGACCAGTTGACTTTGCGGCGTCCGGGGCGATAGCATCTGCTTAATGGCTTTTCATCCTCGATGAAAGGCCGGATCGCCGTCGGGCGGCGGATGCGCTCGGGAAATGGAGACGACATGCCGCACAGCAACCTCGTTCAGTGCCTCCTTCGCGGGCTTGACATACTGGAGCTGGTCGCGGCGGCCGACAACGGCTTGACACTCCAGGAATTGTCGAAGCGGATGTCCCTTAAGCCGCCGACGGTGTTCAACCTGGCGCGGACGCTTTCCTCACGCGGCTTCCTGGAGAAGATCGGCTCGCCGCCGCGATATCGCCTTGGGCCGGCGGTGCTCGAGCTGGCGGGGTCGCAGGTCAACAAGTCGCTGCTGCGCCGCGCCCCGGACAGCCTGAAGAAGCTTCACGCGGCCGTCGGCGGATCGGCCGTGCTGGCGCAGGCCCGCGCCGGCGAGGTGATGAAGATCCTCCGCGTCAGCCCGGACCGGTCCGGCGGCATCGCGTACCCGATGGCCGAGCCCATGCCCCCGTACACGACGGCCTCGGCGCTGCTCTACCAGGCCCTGTGGAGCGAGGAGGAACGGGCCGCATACGCCAGGCGATACCCGTTCTGGGAGTACGGGGCGCTTCACTGGCAGAGCGAGAAGAGGCTGGCCGACACGATCCGCGAGATACGCGGCAAGGGCTATGCGGCGGTCAGCCTGGACAAGGTCGGCGTCTTCACCGCGGCCGCGCCGGTGCTGGGCAAGGGCAACCAACTGATGGCCGCCATCGGGGCGACATTGCCGCTGGCGGCTGCCTCGGCCGCAAGGCAACGGACGCTTATTCGTGCCGTCCTCAGGGCGGCCGAGTCGTTGTCTTCCCCTGAGGATGCGTGAGCAGCCCGCCGCGCGCTCCGGCTCCGGTCTCCCGACAGATGGAGAACAAGATGGCCAGGAACGTCGTCGCAGCAGTGGTCGTGATTGCAGCCTTCTATCCAGGGCCGCTCCCGGCCCAGGGAGCGGACAGAAGAAGCCTGCCCGTCAGGATGCTCGCCACCCGGCCGTCATCGGCGGCCGTTGAGTTCTGCCTGCCGTTGGCCGAGGGCGAACTGGCCGACCCGACGGCCGTGCGCGTGCTGGCGGGCGACAAGGAGGCGCCGTCCCAGGTCTCCGCGCTCTCGCTTTGGCCCAAGGACAAGTCGGCGCGGGTGCTGTGGGTCCGGGCGCTGGCGGCCGGCGAGAAGGCCCCGCTGGCGGTCGAATACGGCAAGTCCGTCAAGCCGGCCGCTTACAAGACGCCGCTGGCCGTCGAGAAGACCAATGATGCCGTTACCGTGACCACCGGCCCGCTGCGTGTGCGAATGTCAACGAAGGGACTGACTGCCATAGAGCAGGCATGGCTCGACATTAACGGCGACGGCAAGTTCGCCGATGACGAGGCCGTGCTGGCCGCTGGTGGCGTAGCGCCCGTATTGACCACGCTGGACGGCAAGTCCTACGTGCCGGCCGGCAAGGTGGAACTGGTGGTCGAGGAGCAAGGTCCGGTGCGCTCGGTGGTGCGTATGTCGGGTCAACTCGCCCCAGCGGACAAGAAGGACGCAGCCGCGGATGAGCTTTTCTCCGTGGTCTACCGCGTGAAGCTCTACGCCGGCTCGCCGGCTGTCTACGTGCAGACCATTCTCAAACGGCCCGGCCGGCCGTTCGCGTTCCCGGCGCCAAAGAAGGAGGATGTCGACCGCGAATGGGAGTTGCTGGTGCCAGTGGATGCATACGGCATCACGGTGCATCTGCGATCCGAGTCCGGGCTCGCATACGCCGCCGGCGGGGCCGGCAAGGTGATAGACCAGGCCCAGTTGGCCAAGGATGGTAAGAAGCTGATCCTCGCCAGCGGCGATTACACGAAGAACAGCCCCAACGTGCGTTTCGAGGCCGAAGGGAAGGCCACTCCAGGGGCGCTCGAATGGCTGGACGCGTCTGCCGCGAAGACCGGCGTTGCGGCCGCCGCGAGGGATGCGCCCCTGCTATTCCCGAAGGCCTATGAACTCGACGGTTCAGGAAAGGTCCAGATTGACCTCTGGAAGGATGATCCGCCGCGCGCGGCGCTGGAGATCGGATCGGGCTTCTACCGCGCGCACGACCTTGTGCTGCTGTTCCATGGAGGCAAGCCGGCCCAGAAGTCCGGCGAGCAGGCGGCGGCGCTGACGCGGCCCGTGCGGGCGGCCGTGCCTGCCGAGCAGTTCCGCGCGAGCGGCGTTTTCGGGCCGCTTCCCAAGTCGTTCGACTCGCTGCCGCCCGGCTTCGACGAGCTCCAGAAGACGCTGGTCGCGCTGGATGGCGGCAGCAGGAGCGCCTTCGGGGAGCACGTCTACGGCAAGACGCTTGCTGGAAGCCCCATGCCAAGCGGGCGGATGAGTTACGCTGGCGGGGCCTACAACGTGCTGTCTGTCCGCGGCGCGCTCTTCGCCCTGTATGGCAAGAGCGAGTATCTGGACGACGTGGACCGGATGGGCCGCTGGACTCGCGACTGGGACATGAAGCACCGCAGCCTGGTCGATGGGACTCCAGTGGCCCTGGCCGCTGAGCCGAGCAACACTCTCATTACGCACATCTCCTCGGTTGCCGCCAAGGAGACCTTCATCGGCCAGAACGCCGTCGCCCAGGCAGTGAAGGATGGCAAGCGCCGGCTGGGAGTCATACAGCCGGCGAGTTGGTGCCGAGGCGGGCCGTGCCAGCGGAACCGCGACGTCTCGCTGGAAGGCATGCTCTATCACTACTACCTCACGGGCGACCCCGCCAGCGGCGAGGCGGCGCGCGAGGCGGCCAACATGTTCCGCTGGCTTGCGACGTGCCCCGAAGACTTCGGCAACCCCAACCACCAGTACCTTACGGCCGGCGCGGGCCACCGCTTCCACGTCGGCGGCAAGATCATGCTCAACCTGATGGCGGCTTACGAGGGTCTGGGCGACGCCAAGTACCTGGACGCGGCTGCCCAGATTTGGAAGTACATGCTCACCAACACGAAGACTCACAAGATCGAGTGGCCCAAGGACGACGAACTGTACTGGTCGGGCACGGCGATAGCATCCTGGCCTTACCAGGCGACCAACTTCCTCCGCCCGGCCTACGTGCTCTATCACTACACCAATGACGAGGCGCTCAAGGAACACGCCGACAAGCTGGCAAAGGCCATCATCTCGGAGCGATGGGACTCCGAGCGGCGGCAGTTCTGGAAGGGCGTTCACTCCACGGACAAGGGACAGGACACGATCGTCCCCGGCCGCATCTACCTCGACGCCCACAGCCTCCCCACCGCCACCGCGCTGGGCTACGCCTACCTGATCACCGGCAGGAAGGAATATCTCGACGTGGCGAAGACGGCCTACGAATACTCCGCGGGGCGGTTTGGGGAGATGAAGGCGGCCGGCAAGTTCAACTACGACATCTGCGCCGGCAGCGACCTGACGAGCTTCCAGGGCCTCGTCGGGGCGTGGGAGAAGGGCAAGCCGTGAGGCAGGCTATCTTCGCGCCGCGCCGCCGGCGAGCTCCCTGCGGCGGCTGGCGATGATCTCGTCGGCAATGCGGGCCGGCACGCGGCCGTAACGGGAAAGCTCCATGCTGAACGTCGCCATGCCCTGGCTGAGGCTGCGGACGACGGTGGCGTAGCCGAACATCGTCGCCAGCGGCACATCCGCCCGCACGACGGTGAAAGCGCCGTGATTCTCGGTGCCGTGGATCAGGCCGCGCCGGCTGTTCAGGTCGCCCACGATCGCGCCCTGGAACTGCGGCGGCGTCTCGACCTCGACCGACATTATCGGCTCCAGCAGCACGGGCCTGGCCCGCAGCATCGCCTGCTTGAACGCCTCGACCGCGCAGATGCGGAATGCCATCTCGCTGGAATCGACCTCGTGGTACGCGCCGTCGTCCAGGGTCATCCTGACGCCGACGATCTCGTAGCCGGCCAGCGGGCCTTTCCTGATCGCGTCCTGGAACCCCTTGTCGACGGCCGGGATGTACTCGCGCGGCACGCGGCCGCCCTTGACGTTGTCCTCGAACTCGTAGCTGGCGCCCGCATCCGGCGCAAGCGGGATGATCCGGCCCTTGATGTGCGCGAACTGTCCCGCGCCGCCGGTCTGTTTCTTGTGGCGGTAATCGTACGTAGCCTCGACGGTTGGCGCCTCGCGGTAGCTGACCTTCGGCGTGCCGACCGTAACGTCCGCGCGGTACTCGCGGCGGATCCGCTCGGCGTACACGTCCAGGTGCAGCTCGCCCATGCCCGCGATGATCGTCTCGCCCGTCTCCGGGTCGGTTGACACGCGGAAGGTCGGATCTTCCTTCATGAACCTGTTGAGGGCCTTGGCCATCTTGTCCTGGTCGGCGCTGGAGGCCGGCGTGAGGGACATCTTGATGACCGGCTCGGCCACGAAGATGCTCTCCAGCGAGCAGTTGACTCGCTCGTCGCAGAACGTGTCGCCGCTGGCGCAGTCGACGGCGACCATCGCGACGATGTCGCCTGGCTTGGCAAGGTCGATGTCCTCGCGCTCGTTGGCGTGCATGCGGACGAGCCGGCCGACCCGCTGCGTCTTGCCCGTGCGGGCGTTGCGGACCTGAGAGCCCTTGGTCAGCGTGCCCTGGTAGACGCGGGTGTAGGTGAGCTGGCCGAAGCTCTCGTCGACGATCTTGAACGCCATCGCCACAAGCGGCGCCTCGGGATCGCACACGAGCGGCGTCTCGGCGCCCTGGTTGTCGTGGTCGCGGGCGAAGCTGGTGCGGTCGAGCGGGCTGGGCAGGTATCGGCATACCGCGTCCAGTAGCGGCTGGACGCCTTTGTTGTGGTAGGCGCTGCCCATCATCACCGGCACGATGTCGCGGTTGATCGTGGCGGTGCGGATGGTCTGGTGGATCATCTCCTCGTCGATGTCCTGCTCTTCGAGCAGGAGCGTCAGGAGCTCGTCGTTGTGCATGCTCAGTGCCTCTAGCATGTGCTGGCGGGCGGAAGCGGCCGCCTGGGCCAGATGCGCGGGGACCGGTCCGGCGACGACGTCCTCGCCATTGTCGCCCGCGAAGGTCAGGGCCTTCATCGCAACCAGGTCGATCACTCCGGCGAAATCGCCGGCGACGCCCATGGCCATCTGGATCGGCACGGCCGTCAGGCCGAGCTTTTCGCCAAGCTGGCGGACCACGCGGGACGGGTCCGCGCCGGTGCGGTCCATCTTGTTGATGAAGGCGATCCGCGGCACGCCGTAGCGCTTCATCTGGCGGTCAACGGTGACCGACTGGCTCTGCACGCCGCCTACGGCGCAGAGGACCATGATCGCGCCGTCCAGGACGCGGAGCGACCGCTCGACCTCGACCGTGAAGTCGACGTGGCCGGGCGTGTCGATCAGGTTGATGACGTTCTCGCCCCACTCGACCTGCGTGGAGGCGGAGGTGATGGTGATGCCGCGCTCGCGCTCGAGCTCCATGTAGTCCATGGTCGCGCCGCCCTCGCCGCCCTTGACCTCCTGCATGCGGTGGATGCGGCCAGCGTAGTACAGGATGCGCTCGCTCAGGGTCGTCTTGCCCGAGTCGATGTGCGCCGATATTCCGATGTTCCTTATCCAACTTCGCGTCTTCATGTCAGTTCACCAGACAAAAGCTGCGGATATAGGTGCAGCCCGACCACCTTGGGGAGCCTACAGAAGAGAGCTAAGCCATTCCCTCAAAGTATGAAGAATTAACAATAATATCACAGCCCAGCCGTGAGCGCAAGGAAATTTCGGCGTTATTTGGCGAAAATCCGGGCAGACCCGCGAATAGGACCGCCGAAGGATGGGACGTCAGGCCAATTCGAGATAGGGGATTTCAATCAGTTCCGGCATGGGCAGGCCGCAGGGGTGTCCGAAGATGCCGCACTCGCCGAACGTCTCGCCGTGGTCGGAGGTGATGACGGTGCGCGGCGACAGTTCATTGCGGATGGCGGCGAGCGAGTCGAGCACGAACTTGAGGTTCGACTCATACGCGCGGACGGCGGTTTCGCGGTCGATCCGGCCGTCTTCGAGCATCTCGGTCGGCGTCTGGCCCTCCAGTTGCGGGGCGTCAAGCTCCATCGCCCCGAAGAACTGCCGCCAGCCCGCGCCGGGGATGCGGACGGCGCCGATGTACGGATGGTGCGGCTGCATGAAGTGGAGGACGAACTTGCGGCCGGTGGTCCGGCCGCATCCGCCGCCGGCGGATCGCCATGCGTCGATGACGGCCGTCGGGGGCACGGTGTGGAGTGAATCGTCCCAGCCGCTCCGCCAGACCTCCTCAAGTTGAGCGAATGGCATCTGGACGCCGATCTGCTCGAAGTACCATCGCGAGACGTACGGGCTGGCGGAGATGTAGGCAACGTCGTCGAGCCTGCTGCCGGCCAGGCCTTCGAGGCAGGCGGCGATCCAGTCCTCGGTACACGAGCCGGGCGATATCCGCCGTGCGAGCCGGCCGGGGAGGAAGTTCACCTTCTGGAAGGCGTCGAACCGACAGGCGTCCAGGACGATGGCCGTGTCCCACTTGTCCCACTCGGCCAGGAGCGAGAAGCACTTGGAGTCCACGTTGCGGAGGTGGTAGCCTTCCTCCAGGCGCCGGCGAAGCTGCCGGCGCTGGTCTTCGGTGAGATGGTCAAGGGCGGATGAGTCGCGGAGGAACGGCGGGGATGGATTGCGTACGCCCATTCATCGCCTGTCCTATTGAACGTCGAATACCAGCAGCCTCTCCCACATCGGGGAGAACTTCGCGATGAACGCCTTATGGACGGGGTCGATCTGGTAGGCGTCGTGGGCCGCCATGTCCGGCAAGACGACGATCAGGCCGAAATCGTAGGAGCTTTCGACGATGGGCCGCTTGGGCGTCGGTGCGGGCGAGCCGATGTAGACTTCTCTCGCCGACTTGATGGCCGTCAGCGACTCCAGCCCCTGGCGGAACGCCTCCCGGTCCGCCGATGACAGCCCGCCCTTGAGCCAGAAGTACACGGAATGGACAAGCATATATGTCTCTCCTATTCGGGCCGCACGCGACGTGCCTATGTCCTGGGACGGCCGGGCTGCTCACCGTCCTGGGCCCTCACGTGCCAGGCCCGTTGATGGCCGGCCAGGTAGTGGACATCCAGCCCCGCGAACGTCTCCCTGAGATACTGGGCAAGGGATTCGATGCCCCACATCTCCGTCGTCCCGTGTTCCAGCGTGATGACCCCCACTCCCTGCTCGGCCAGCCGCTGGCGGTCGCGCCAGTAGGAAGCGCCGTCGAAACACATTATCAGCACGTCGCTGCCCAGGGCGATCATGTCCTCGGCCGGCCCGCCGCAGCCGACGCCAAGCGAGGGGCGGGAGACGATCTTTTCGGGATCGCCGATGACCGAAACGGCATCCTCCCCCAACGGGGCGACCTTCCGGGCTACGTGGCCGGCCAGGCTGCGCAGCGTCTGTGGCGGGACGCTGTAGACCGCGTGCCAGCGCGTCTCGTCCTGGCCGATGAATTCCGTGAAGCCCAGGCCGCGTGCGAATGAGTCGCGGATGCCGATGCCCGGCCAGTTGTCCCATGTGTCGTGCAGGCGGACCACCGTCAGCCCGGAGGCGTTCAGCACGGCGAGTCGCTGGAGTCCCGGCTCCTTCCTCTGCCATCCCAAGGGCCGGTCCCAGTGGTCCCACCACAGCGGCTCGTGGGTGAACAGGACATCGCACCCCAGGCTGACGGCCTGCTTGAGGGATTCGAGCGCCGGGTACCAGCAGACGGCCGCGCGGCTGACGGGCTTGTCCGCGTCGCCGTACTTGACCGTATCGACGGTGTTCTGCCGGTCAACCCACGGCGAGCGGTCGATGAAGTGAGACAGGATGGTGCCTGGCGTCAGTGCCATGATTGGATTCTAAGCCCGCCCCAGCGGAAGTCAACGGCGCATCGTGGGGGACTGTCCCGCAGTCTGGGACTGTCCCCAGCTTCTGTCCGGGCCGAACAACTGGGGACAGTCCCAGAAGGCGGGACTGTCCCCAGGCGGAGCCCGGGAAAAATCACGGCGTCCGGACGTCCCTGTCCGGACGCCCTTCCATGATGGCAACCACGCCGCATCCCTCCGGCATGTTGTGCGAGAGCGACCCGAACGCGGAATCCCGCGTCCTGGCACCCTCCCCGGCTCGTCTCCGTCAGTGAATCTGCTCCGAGAGCATCTCCAGGGCCTTGGCGGCCGGCAGGGACTTTGGTCCCGCCGGCGTCATCCAGCCCAGTGATCCTCCGCTTGCGATCAGCGACTCCAACCGCTGGACCGCCATGATGGCTGAGGAATGGTTCTTACCCATGAACTTGCCGATCTCCGGGAAGCTCATCCGCGTGTGCCTGCGGGCCAGGAACATGCAGATGCCCCGCGCCAGCGAGACGGTCCTGGTCCGCCTGGATGAATGGATATCGGCCGGCGTGATGCCGAAGAACGCCGCCACCACCGCCTCGATGTCGCCCAGCGTCACCGCGCTGTCGGTGCGGGCCAGGTGGTCCGCCAGGGCGTCGCACGCAAGCTGCATCGTGATCCTGCCGCCGTCAAGCTCCGCCAGCGCCGCCAGCTTGATGAGCGTGCCCTCAAGCTCGCGCACGGACCCGCGGACGTGCAGGGCCACGTACTCCATCACGTCGTTGGGCACGTGCAGCCTGAGGGCCGCCGACCGCCGGCGGAGGATCTCCATCCGCGTCGCCTGGTCGGGCGGATCGATCTTGACGACCATGCCCGCCAGGAAGCGGCTTGTGAGCTGCTCGTTCAGCTCGCCGACCATCCGCGGGTGCGCATCGGAGGCCATCACTATCGGGTTGCCCAGCGACTGGATCGCGTTGAACGTGTGCAGGAACTCATCCTGCGTGGCCTTCTTGGCCGACAGGAAATGCACGTCGTCGATGGCCAGCAGGTCGAGCTTGCGGTAGCGGTTGCGGAACTCCTCCAGCCTCTTGGCCCGCAGCGAGGAGATGAACTCGTTGGTGAACTGCTCCCCGGTCACGTATCGCCACGCCCCGGTCTTGCCCGGCAGCTTTGAGGCGTGCATGCAGATGCCCTGGAGCAAATGCGTCTTGCCCACGCCGCAGGAACCGTAGACGAACAGGGGATTGAACGACGCCTGCCCGGACGCCACCGCCAGCGCGGCCGAGTAGGCCAGCTTGTTGCTCTCGCCGACGACGAACTCCTTGAGGTTGTGTCGGAGCGTGCATGGCGCCGGCGCCTGGCGAGGGCGGGCGCGGCCATCGCCGGCCTTGGCGACCTGGTCGGCCTGCGCGTCGAACTGCCTCTGGCGCAGGTCGCCGCAGAGCGCCGGGTCTACCGCGACGACGACGGCCGGCGACTTGCCCGTCGCGCCCTTGACCGCCTCGGCGATGTCGGCCTGGTAGTGAGTCTCGATCCAGTTGGCGACGAACGGATTGGGCACCGCCACCTTTACGCGCCCCTCCTCCACGCTCAACTGGGCGCAGCGCCGGAACCAGGCGTTGAATCTCTGCGGCCCTATTCTTTCCTGAAGCGTGCTCAAAACCCGTCCCGTCATATCGTTATCAGCGCGGACTGCTTCCGCTGTCAATGTCATGTATCGCTCCCTCATTCCAACGCAAGCCGCGGTCGGTCATCCGTCAACTGCCGCTCGGTGGAGAGTCCGAAATGGCCCGTTGCTCTACCGAATCTTCAATGCGGTTTGAGAATCTACAGGCGCTCAAAACGCGCGTCAACCCTCCGCGCGGCGGAAATCTTATCCACAGCCTCCAACGTCCGAGGTTCGTTCAACTTGCCGCGAAAAAAAAGTTTTCGTCCACATGTTGTCAACAAAAGGCCTTCGGCGGCTTCGGATTACGGCGGCACGGGCTCGAACATCGCGTACGTGACGCGCCGCTGCACCGCGCGGAGGCCCTGGGACTGGTAGATTCGGATCGCGGGGGCGTTGGCAGCATCCACGGCCAGCGTCAGCGCCGACAGGCCCCGCCATCGCGCGAACCTGCACGCGCGGCGGAGCATCGTGGCCGCCAGGCCCTGGCCGCGGAACTCCGGCGTAACGCCGAGGTAAACCACGTCCGTGTTGCCGGTCAGTGGATAGTCGTTGGCCAGGATGCAGCCGCCCGGGCGATCGTCGCGCATGGCGAGCCACCAGTTGGCCGGCCTGAAGACACCGCCGGACCTGTGGCTGGCCAGCACGTCCTCCATCCGCCTGATGCCGGAGAGCCTGGGGCAATCCAGCGAGTTCTTGTATGTCGCGGTGATGACCTCGCCGAGACTGGCATCGTCGAACTGCCCGTGCGACAGCCATCGCCACAGCCCCTCATCCGCGCCGATGGCGTCGTCGCCCGCGCCCAGGTCCCGCCGCATGTAGATCAGCTCGGCCAGGAACTCCAGCCCCGCGGCCGTCACCATGCGGATGTCCTGGGCGGCCGATGGGTCGAGCATGATCTGGACGAACGCCAGGCCGCCCCGAACCGTCTCGGCGGATGTGACGTGGATCACCCGCCCCAGCGCCTCCGCATCGACGGCCGGACCGCCCAGCGGACTGTACACCACCGTGCCGCACCGCCCCGCGTTGGCGACGCTCATCGCCGCGGCGACCGGCCTTCGCTGCCGCCTGGCCCACCATATCTGCACGGCCCGCGGCGAGCGCGACCGGGCAAGCTCCATCAGCGACTCCGCGCGGGCGGCCGTCTCGATGTCCCGCCGCCCCCCGCCCGCGACGAAGCGCATCGCCTCCAGGTAGTCCAACGATATCACCGGCTCGATGACGAATGTCCCTGACACAGGCCGCCTATCGTAGTCCGCACGCGCAAGGATACAAGCACCCGCGCTCCCGGCGGCAACTTTTCCCGCCTAAGGCGTTGACTTGCCCGCGGCCGGCGCGTAAGGTAAGCGCCCGCGGATGCCGCCCCAGGCGCTGCTGCGCCAGGCGGCCCAGGAGTCAGGCAATGAAACGACTTGCAGCGACGATCGTGCTGGCCGCCGCGCTGGCCAGCCTGTTGACCGCTCCGGCGCAGACGGCCATCCCGAAGCCCTCCCCAGTCGCGTCGAGCTGGCAGCTTGACATCGAAACCAGGACTCCTCACGCCATCAGCGTCCTGCTGCCCGGCGCAAAGGAGAGGCAGACGTTCTGGTACATGGTCTACACCGTCGCCAACCACACCGGCAGCGACCAGACGTTCGTGCCCGAGTTCACGCTCTATACCGACACCGGGCAGGTCCTGCGCGCCGGCTCGCAGGTGCCGGCGGATGTGTTCGACTTCGTCAAGCGGGCCGTCAACGATCCGCACCTGCTGGACTCCATCGCGGTGGGCGGCCGTCTCCTCCAGGGCGATGACAACGCCAAGACCGGCGTGGCCATCTGGCCGGACTTCGATCCCAAGGCCGGCGGCTTTGACGTGTTCATCGGCGGCCTCAGCGGCGAGAGCGTCGAGATCAGCCTGCCTTCGCCCGTGGAAGTCGTCCAGCGGACCCTCACCGGCACCACCCAGCAGGTCACCAAGGACAAGATGGTCCTGTTCAAGACCCTCGAGCTCCAGTTCTCCGTCCCCGGCGAGGCGGCCGCCCGTCCCAGGGCCGTGGTCTCGCTGGAGAAGAAGGACTGGGTCATGCGATGAGGATTGTAGACTGTAGTTTGCAGATTGCAGATTGAACGACAACATCGACGCTCCGCTGTTCTGTTGCCCCTTGCCTGATGCCCATCCCGGCTGCCGGCCGCGATTTGCCCGAAAAAGCCTTGACTGGCATTCGTTGCCGCCTTATCCTTAGTTGTCTTTGGCATTGGATACAGTGTTGGCCCCGCCCAGCGCAGGGCGGCGATTTCGGAGCAGACGCCATGGCACATAAGAAAGGTCAAGGTTCGACGCGGAACGGCCGCGACAGCAACGCGCAGTTCCGCGGCGTGAAGGTATTCGGCGGTCAGGTCGTGCCGGCCGGCGGCATCATCGTCCGCCAGTGCGGCACGCCGTTCAAGCCCGGCGCCAACGTCCGCCGCGGGCGGGACGACACCCTCTACGCCGTCCGCCAGGGCCAGGTGCGCTTCCGCGGGCGGTTCGTCGACGTGGTCGCGTAAGGCCCCCGCCAGAGGAACTTTCAGAGGATGGCATCGCTTGCGGCGCCATCCTCTTTTTGTAGCCACCATGCGCGACGAGAGCCCCGTAACAAAGGCGATGTTCGTCGATGAGGTGGACATCTCCGTCGCCGGCGGTCAAGGCGGCGACGGGTGCGTGTCCTTCCGGCGGGAGAAGTACGTCCCGCGCGGCGGGCCCGACGGCGGCGACGGCGGCGACGGCGGCTCGGTCCTCATCAAGGCCGATGAGTCCTACAACACCCTCCAGCACCTGGCCGGCCACCACAACTGGAAGGCCCCCGCCGGACAGCCCGGCATGGGCGCCAACTGCGCCGGCAAGGACGGCCGCGACGTCGTCATCCTCGTCCCACCGGGAACCATCGTCTTCGACGCCGACCGGCACATCGTGCTGAAGGACCTCTCGGCCGCCGGCGAGAGCGTCTGCGTCGCGCCCGGCGGACATGGCGGCCGCGGCAACACGCACTTCAAGAACTCCGTCAACCAGGCCCCGCGCCACGCCGAAAAGGGCGAGCCGGGCGTCACGCGAAACCTGCACCTGGAGCTCAAGCTCGTCGCCGACGCGGGCCTGGTGGGCAAGCCCAACGCCGGCAAGAGCACGCTCCTTTCGCGACTGTCATCGGCACGGCCGAAGATCGCCGCGTATCCGTTCACCACGCTGTATCCGGTGCTGGGCATCGTCGAACTGCCGGGCTACCGGCGGTTCGTGATGGCCGACATCCCCGGCCTCATCGAGGGCGCCCACGCCGGCGCGGGGCTGGGCGATGAGTTCCTCCGCCACGTCGAGCGGACGCGGCTGCTGGTCCACATCCTGGACATCTGCCCGCCGGTGGGCGACCCCGTGGAGGACTACCGGGCCATCCGCCGCGAGCTTGAGCAGTACTCGCCCGCCCTGGCGGCAAAGCCGGAGATCGTCGTCGCCAACAAGATCGACCTGACCGGCTCGGACGAGGCGGTCAAGCGCCTGCGCGATGAGCTGGGCGTGAAGGTCCACGCGATCTCGGCCGTCACCGGCAAGGGGCTCGACGGCCTGGGCGAGCAGATATGGCGGATGCTTCAGGACGACGGCGAGTTTAGCCGCGAGCCGTAGGCGAGCGCTGACGACCCGCCAGTTCGGCCCAGGACTGGGTTTGCCCAGATTACCCGGTCGCATATAAGTTCGGCTTTGTTTCGGGACTTTTGCTTTTTGGCCGGAAGCGCGCGGCTCGCAGTGCGCAGAAAATAGGCGCCCACGCCTGCGGCGCGGTCGCATGATGGTATGCACATATCCGTATGCGATTAACTCATGTCACGGCCGCTCATGCCGCGCTGTGCGACCTGCCTTCCCGGCGCGCCGTCCGCGCCGTTCTTGAGGGATGATATGGACTCAGCCTTACATCCGGCTGCCTGTGGGGACTGCGGGCGACGGATGAACGCCCCGTTCGCGAAACAGGACGTGAAAGAAGGGTCCAAGACC
>JBHGBE010000106.1:0-13468 GCA_041946855.1 Phycisphaerae bacterium
TCTTGCCCGTGAGTCCGACAGGCGTCTCGCCTGTGCGGGTCGGCGATACCGGGGCAGGGCGCCCCCGCGACGCATGAGCGAGACGCCCATGCCACTGGCGTGCGTGGCGAGATAGGAGTCAGCGTGGAACTGGTAGCGAGAATACTGGCCGGCGCGGCCATCGGCGCCCTGGCGGGCCTGGGCCTGTCGCGGGTGCGGACCTGTTCGACGACCTCGTGCAGCCGCCGCGGGCCGATGCTGTACTCCATCATCGCCGGAGCGGTCTTCGGCGCGGCTGTGGGGTACTACCTGGCCACGCGCTGAGCCATCCGTCGTCCACTGCCGGCATGGCAGCTCAGATGCCCGGAGCCCCACACCCTACTCCCTACTCCTTGCTCCCAACTTCCGGGAATTCAGTTGACTCCGCTCATGCCCCGGCGTGAGACTACCCGCGGACGGAACCGTTTCGGGGCCTGCCATGAGACGAGTCGTGGGATTTACGCTCGCTGAGATGCTTTGCGTGCTGGCGGTGCTGATGATCCTTGCGGGGCTGCTCGTCCCCAGCATGGCCGCCGCCAAGGCGAGCGCGCGCCAGGCGGTCTGCTCGTCGCAGCTTCACGCCACCCACGCGGGCATGCTCTCCTACGCCAACGCCAACGTTCAGCGGCTGATGCCCTTCGCATTCAGCGACCAGGCGGGCGACCTGCCGCAATCAGGCCACTGGGGCGGCGCGGACCAGGTGAGCGACCCTAGCGCCTTCGGCCGCGTGGCCGTCTCGTGCGTCAACCTCCAGGTGCTCGTGCGACAGGATCTCGTGCCGCCAGCGGCCGTGATCTGCCCCGGCTCAAATCTGGCGGGCGATTCCAGCCTGTTCCCGTACTCTCGCCAGTTCAGCACGTATTGCCTCCGGTTCCCCGACAGCGAGGCATTGTTCGACGATTCGCCCGCCCTCGCCTGGCGAAACGGCACGCTGCTGGGCGTGTATCGCCAGACCTCAGGCGGGCAGTCCGTGCGCGTGGGCAAGCTCTACCAGACCGCGCCGCTGGTGAGGATGGACCGGCAATATCCCCTCGCTTCGACGGCCAACGCGGATGAGTACGACCCCGCCGGCAGCGCGATACTGGCCGATGAGTTCTGGCGGCAGGACTTCTCACAGCCGGCGGCGCCCAGACCCGGCGTCAGCGCCTATCCGGTGCGGTGGTCGTGGCGCCACGGCCGGCGGTTCAACGTGCTCTACGGCGGCGGCCAGGTCAAGGCGGTGGAGGATGATGGGACGGTTCGAGCAAACTCCGTCCCGCCCGGCGGATCGCTGGCTGACGATGGAGCGCACTTCGCGGCGTACGCCGGCCGGGCGTGGCGGCTCTTCGACGCCAAGAAGTGACTAATGTCTAATACCCAATGTCTAACGTGTTCCGGCATTAGACATTAGGCATCAGACATTAGACATTGCCGTTGCATCCCCTTCCTGTTTCCTGCGCCGGCGGCTAGACTCTCGCTCACATGCGAATTCTCCTGAGCAATGATGATGGCATCCTCGCCCCCGGCCTGGCGGCGCTGCGTGCGGCCGTGGCGGACATGGGGGAGGTGACGGTGGTCGCGCCCGATTCGCCGCAGTCGGCCGCGGGGCACGCCATCACGCTGACGCACCCGCTGGTCGTGCAGCGCGTGGCGGTGGGGGGCGAGGGCGGCTTCGAGGGCATGAGCGTCGACGGCCGGCCCGCCGATTGCGTGCGCCTCGCCATCCGCAACCTGATGAGCGCGCCGCCGGACCTCGTGCTGTCGGGCGTCAACGCGGGCAGCAACGTCGGCATCAACGTCTTTTACTCCGGCACGGTGGCGGCCGCCGCCGAGGGGGCGATGTTCGGCATACCGTCGGTGGCGTTCTCGGCCTCGATGACGGGGCCGGTTGACTTCGCCCGCTTCGGCCGGCTGTGCCGCACGGTTCTCGACGGGCTTCTCGCGGCGGGGCTGGGGCCGGGCGAGCTTGTCAGCGTGAACCTGCCGCCGCTGGTGGAAGGCAACCCCAAGGGCATCCGCGCGGCCCGCCAATCGACGGCCGGGCTTGAGGACACCTACCAGCGCCAGGTGATCGACGGCCGCGAGTGCTACCGCATCGCCGACTTCTACGGCTTCGTCCCAGGCGACGAGGACACGGACGTCATCCGCCTGGCCGAGGGATACATCACGGTGACGCCGCTGCACCTGGACCGCACGGACCGCCAGCGCCTCCAGCGGCTGGCACGGATCGAATGGGACAAGGTTCGTCTCTGACGCCAAAGCAGTGAAAGAAGGGAGCCGCAATGGTTGACAACTTCGCCGACCGGCTGCTGAGCGCGATAGAAGCCAAGGGCTCGCCCGTGTGCGTGGGGCTGGATCCGGCCTATGACAAACTACCCAAGGGCCTGCAAAGAAAGGTTAAGGACGAAGTAGAGCAAACCAGGATAGTCGGCGATTTCTGCCGCACTGTCTTGGAGGCCATAGCACCCGTTGTGCCGGGCGTGAAGATCCAGTCGGCGTACTTCGAGAGGTACGGAGCGGCGGGCGTGGATCTGTATGAGCGGATTACAGTCCGGGCGAGGAACCTAGGCCTAGTCGTCATTGGCGATGTGAAGCGGAACGACATTGGCCCTACCGCCCAGGCTTACGCAACGGGGCACCTGCTTCAAGCGCGGACCACGTCCGCATCGTCTGACCGGAACCCTGACGCCGTGACGGTCAACGGCTACTTCGGGGCCGACGGCATCCAGCCATTCGTTGATGTGGCGGAGAAGGAAGGCAAGGGCGTGTTCGTGCTCGTTCGGACGAGCAATCCGTCCGGCGCGGCCGTGCAGGACTTCGCGGATGCATCGGGCAAGAAGCTGTACGAGCATATGGCCGGGATCGTGGCCGGGATAGGCGACGGGCCGGGGCTGGTCGGCCAGCGCGGCTACAGTTGCGTCGGCGCGGTGGTCGGCGCGACGTATCCTGCCGAGGCCCGGCGTTTGCGCGAGCTGATGCCCAGGCAGATATTCCTCGTGCCCGGCTACGGCGCGCAGGGCGCGACGGCCGCCGACTGCGCTGCCGCGTTCAAGGCCGACGGCACCGGCGCGATCGTCAACGCCAGCAGGTCGGTCATATACGCGTATGCGGATAAGAAATACGCCGGCATGGACTGGAAGAAGGCCGTCGAGCAGGCGGCCAAGGATTTCGCGCGCGACATCCGCGATGCGGTCAAGCGATAGCCCACGCTCAATCGAGGAAGCCATGAAGAAACCCAAGTTGATGGTCATCGGCCTGGACTCCATCTCGCTGACGCTGCTGGACAAGTTCGCGGCATGCACGCCGAACATACGGCGGCTGATGCGGGGCGGGACGTCCGGGCGGGCTCTGCCGTGCTTCCCCGTCTACACGCCGACGAACTGGGCGGCGCTTTCGACCGGGGCCGATCCCGGCGCGACGGCCGCCGCCGCTTGGCGCAACGAGTGCGCCGGCCGTGAACTGAGCACGTTCGACCGCCGCGCCATCCCCTGCGACACGATCTTCGACTCCGCCGCGCGGGCCGGGCTGACGACGCTGGCGATCTCGTACCCATCCGCCCACCCGACGGCCTCGCCGCGGAACATGGTCCTCGCGCCCCTGGACCGCGGCCTAGTCAGCAACAGCCTTGTGCCAGGGCGGATCATAGAGGCGCCGCCGGGCAAGGACGCCGCGTTTGAGTTCGACCTGCTCCAAACGCCCGCGGCCCTCTCCGGCGCATCGGCGGCCAAGGCGGCCGGCGCAACGGAGGATGGCGCCGAGGCCGCCTCCGGCGCGAAGCGCCGCGCATCGGCCGGCAAGGTCCGCGCGCGCATCCGCCGCACCGGCAGGGCGGCGTGGGCGCTGTGCATCAGCCCGGCGGGGGAGCCGGTATATGAACTTCAGGATGGCCGGTGGAGCGAGCCGATCCGCGTCGATATCGCCGCCCCCGGCCGGCCGGGAAGATGCACAGTCCGCGTCATGGTCTTCGACGCCGGCCGGCGAATCGCCATCTCCGAGGCGTACGACGTTGGCGCTCTTGGCAAGCCCGCGGCGCTGGCGCAGAAGGTGCTCAATCGCCTCGACCCGCCAGTCGAGCACTCGGTCTTCTACACGGCCATGTCCGATCTCTTCGCCAAGGGCGTCGAGGACAAGGCGATCACGGACATGACCCGCCGCGACATGACCGCGCAGGCCGACTGGATCGTCGCGGCCGCGGCGATGGTGCAGAAGGCCCGCCCTTTCGACGTGTTCTACCTGCACCACCACTACCCCGACAGCGTGCTGCACCACTGCCTGTCGGCCGCGGAGGGCCTGCGGCCGTACACGCCCAAGCAGCACAGGCTGGCCCGCGAGGCCATCGCGATGTGCCTGCGGATATGTGACCGCCTGGTGGGGGGCCTCATGCGCCTGGCCGGACCAAAGACCACGGTGCTGCTGGTGAGCGATCACGGCAACGTGTCCAACCGTTACTCGTGCAGCCTCCTGCGCCGGCTGGTCGAGACGGGCCTGACCAGGCTCGACTCGCATGGCAAGCCGGACCGCGCGCGGAGCCAGGCATGGCCGGACCGTGTCGGCACGTGGGTGGCCGTCAACGCCAAGGCCGGCACGCAGAGGTACGCGCGGATTCAGGAAAAGGTCATCGACGCGCTGCTCGATTGGCGCGGCAAGGATGGCAAGCGGGTCGTCGCCCTGGCGCTGCGGCGCAAGGACTCGCACGTGCTTGGTTACTACGGCCAGGAGTGCTCCGACGTGACGTTCCACTTCAACTCGGGCTTCTCGTGGTTCGGCTCGCCCGACCGCAGCGTCCACGAGGACACGCACGGCGCGAACCACGGGCCGCAGATGCCGGTGACGTTCAGCAAGCTGTCGGACAATCTGGCTTTCTTCGTGCTCAAGGGCCCGCGATTCGCGGCGGCTCACCGGGCCGATGAACAGAAAGGCTATGTGCGTCTGGTCGACATGGTCCCCACGATCTGCGCCGCGTCCGGCGTGCCCGCCCCGCGCGATGCGACGGGGGCGGTTCGCCACGACCTCGAGCGATGAACCGAAGGGACTAGGGATTGGCGACTAGCGACCAGGCAGACGAGGGCTGTCAGTCTTCTTCGTTTTCCCGAGATTGGGAGAACGCCGGTTGGTAAGCCCATGCCTCGCTACCCTAGTCGCCAGCCCCTCGTCGCTAGTCCCTCTTGCCCGCGCTCTATAATGCAAGCGGAGACAATGTGCCATGAAAGCAATGGTCCTGGACAAGATCGCCCCCATAGAATCATCCCCGTTATCCCTGCGTGAAATTCCGGCGCCCCAGCCGGCGGCGGGGGAGGTCCGCGTCAAGGTCCGATGTTGCGCGATCTGCCGGACCGACCTGCACATCATCGAGGGCGAACTGCCGTCGAAGAAGCTTCCGCTCGTGCCGGGGCATCAGGTGGTCGGCGTCGTCGATGCTCTTGGCGAGGGCTGCCGGATTCTGAAGGTCGGCCGGCGCGTCGGCATTGCCTGGCTGAGGCACACGTGCGGCACGTGCCGCTTCTGCGAGTCCGGGCGGGAGAACCTCTGCGAGGACCAGCGCTTCACCGGCTATCACGCCGACGGCGGATATGCACAGTACGCCGTCGTGCCGGAGGCGTTCGCCTATGAGATCCCCGACGGCTTTGAGGACATCGCGGCCGCGCCGCTCCTCTGCGCGGGGATAGTGGGCTATCGCTCGTACAAGCGGGCCAAAGTGCCCGACGGCGGAAAGCTGGCGATCTACGGCTTTGGCTCCAGCGCGCACGTCATCGCCCAGATCGCGCTTCATCGCGGCTGCAAGCTTTACGTCGTCACGCGAGGCGAAAAGCACCGCAAGCTGGCCGAGTCGATGGGCGCCAAGTGGGTTGGCGAGCGGGCCGCCGACATGCCCGTCAAGGTAGACAGCGCGATCATCTTCGCGCCGGCCGGCGAGCTGGTCCCGCGGGCACTGGAGAAGCTCGAAAAGGGCGGCACGCTCTCGCTTGCGGACATCTACATGACGCCCATTCCGCAAATGGACTACGAGAAGCACCTCTTCTTCGAGCGCGACATCCGCTCGGTGACGGCCAACACCCGCGCCGACGGCCGTGAGCTGCTGGCCGAGGCCGCGAAGATTCCCATCCGCCCGCACACGGCCGCCTACCCGCTCCAGGACGCCAACAAGGCCCTCCAGGACCTCAAGGCCGACAGGATCAACGGGACGGGCGTGCTGGTGATTGGCGATTGATGATTGGCGATTGTCGATTGAACTGGTGCCATGTTTCCGCGTCGTTTGCGGAAACATGCCTCTTCGATATAATCCCCGGTCCGCGCGGCGGCATAGTCGCTGCCGGCGCGGGTCAAGGAGAGGCAAAGCATGATCAAGGGCCTGGCGCATCTGTGCTTCATCACCCGCGACCTGGACGCGGCCGAGGACTTCTACTGCCGCAAGCTCGGCTTCAAGCGGGCATTCGAGTTCACCCGCGAGAGCGGCGAGCGGTTCGGCATGTACATCCACGTCGGCGGGCGCGGCTTCATCGAAATCTTCAAGGGCGACGTCAAGCCGGCGGCCGAGGGGCAGACGTATCGCCACCTGTGCCTGGAGGTGGAGAATTTCGACGCCACCGTGGCCGAACTGCGCCGCCGCGGCGTGGAGGTCACCGATGTCAAGCTCGGAAGCGACCAGAGCTGGCAGGCGTGGATCAAGGACCCCGACGGCAACGTCATGGAGCTCCACGGCTACACGCCCGCCAGCCTCCAGGCGCCGTGGCTGAAGTAGTCTCCGCCGGACCATGTGAGGGCGGCCGTTTGCCGCCGCGCGAGTTGTTGACATCCATCCCCCGCACGCCTAATCTGCTTGGGTCGTTACGTGCGGCCTGGTTCTTCGGTCCCAGTGGAGAATTCGATGGCGGAGTCTTCTTTGACAACGGTTCGTAAGAAGCTCGACAAGCACGGCCAGTCGCACCTGCTGGCGTTCCACGATGAGCTGCCGCCCGACAGGCAGGCGGCGCTGCTGGAGCAGATCGGCACGATCGACTTCGCGCAGCTCGACAAGCTGATCGCCCAGTATGTGAAGAAGTCCCCCAAGACGGCCGTGCCGACCGGCAAGATCGAGCCGCCGCCCATCGTGTCGCCCAAGGGGGCCGATGGCCCGGCGCTGGCCGAGCTTGAGGCCGCCAGGAAGCTCGGCGACGAGCTGATCGCCGCGGGCAAGGTGGCCGCGTTCGTCGTGGCGGGCGGACAGGGCAGCCGGCTTGGCTTCGAGGGGCCGAAGGGCTGCCTGGAGGTCACGCCGGTCACGCACAAGAGCCTCTTCCAGGTCTTCGCCGAGCAGATCCTCGCCGCCAGCCGGCGGGCCAAGGCCACCATCCCCTGGTACATCATGACCAGCCCCGCCAACGACGTGGTCACGCGGGCGTACTTCCGGCAGAACAACTTCTTCGGCCTCAATCAGCGCGACGTGTTCTTCTTCGTCCAGGGCACGATGCCGGCCATCGGGCTCGACGGCAAGGTGCTGCTGGCGGGCAAGGGCGAGCTGGCCCTGAGCCCCAACGGCCACGGCGGAAGCCTGCCGGCCCTCCGCGCGTCGGGCGCGCTGGACGACATGGCCCGCCGCGGCGTGGAGCTCATCAGCTACTTCCAGGTGGACAACCCGCTGGTGCGGTGCGTCGACCCGCTGTTCCTGGGCCTGCACGCGGCGCGGAAGGCCGAGATGTCGGCCAAGTGCCTGCCCAAGCGCGACCCGATGGAGAAGCTCGGCAACTTCTGCGTGGTCGACGGCAAGGTCACCATCATCGAATACAGCGACTTGCCGGAGGACCTGGCCCGCGCCTGCACGAGCGACGGGCGGCTGAAGTTCTCGGCCGGCTCCATCGCCATCCACGTGCTGAGCCGCTCGTTCGTGGAGCGCCTGACCGCCGGCGGGGCGTGCAAGCTGCCGTTCCACCGCGCGGTCAAGAAGACGCCGTTCGTCAACAAGAAGGGGGAACTGGTCAAGCCGGATGAGCCCAACGCGGTCAAGCTGGAGATGTTCGTCTTCGACGCGCTGCCGATGGCTTCCGGGACCCTCATCCTCGAGACCAGCCGCAGCGAGGAGTTCGCCCCCGTCAAGAACGCCAGCGGCGAGGACAGCCTGGCCACCGCCCTGCACGCGCAGGTCCGCCGCGCGGCCGCGTGGCTGGAAAAGGCCGGCATCCAGGTCCCGCGCGACGCCGACGGGCAGGTCGCGGCCGCGCTGGAAATCTCCCCGCTCTACGCCGACAGCGCCGAGGAACTCGCCTCCAAGGTCGACCGCACCGTCAAGATCCGCACCGGCGACAAGGTCTACTGGGGCTCGCGCGGAATCACGGGCGGCGTCAAGTAGGGGGTCCGCCCAGCCCAGAACACCTGGGCCCAGCGGGCAGGTCCTGAGCTGCCGTGATGGTCGGCACGGCGGCCGACCGGCTTGGGACCGGGCCTGTCTTCTTGTCGCCCAGGCCGGCTTGACGATAGTATCATAAGATGATATCATTATGGGCAAGCATGACAGGACGCTTCGGGCGATCTTCGCCGAGCCGGCGCGGGCTAACATCAACTGGGCCGACATCGAGGCCCTGCTGATGCACTTGGGCGCGGAAGTGACGGAAGGCGAGGGTTCGCGCGTCCGCGTCGCGCTTCGCGGCGTGCGGGCGGTTTTCCATCGGCCCCATCCGCGCAAGGAGACGGACAAAGGGGCCGTGCGCTCGATGCGGCGGTTCCTGTTCGAGGCGGGAGTAAGGCCATGATGCAGTACAAGGGCTACGCTGGAAAAGTCGAGTTCGACGCCGAAGCGGGGTTGTTCCATGGTGACGTGGTCGGCATCCGCGATGTGGTGACGTTCCAGGGCAGGACCGCGGATGAAGTCGTCAAGGCCTTCAAGGACTCGGTTGACGATTACCTTGCATTCTGCCGCAAGCGCGGCGAAACGCCCGACAAGCCTTGTTCAGGCAAGTTCATAGTCAGGGTCGGCTCGGACCTTCACAGAAGGCTTGACATGCTGGCGTCCCTGTCTGGCAAGAGCCTCAACGCGGTCGTGACGGAGGTCCTCGAACGCGAAGTTGACGCCTCGTTGCCGGCTGTGCGGCCCGGACCTCGCAACCGGGAACGGCGCGCGGCCAAACGATCGCGCCGGACCCGCGCGTTGGCCGCCAGGTAAGTGCCGCCGGGTCGGCCCGCGCCAAAGGAGAGCATGTGCGCCCCAACATCCTCTACATCCATTCCCACGACACCGGCCGGTACGTCCAGCCGTACGGGTACGCAATCCCGACGCCCAACATCCAGCGCCTCGCGACGCAGGGCGTGCTGTTCCGCCAGGCGTTCTGCGCGGGGCCGACCTGCTCGGCCAGCCGGGCGGCCCTGCTGACGGGCCAGTGCCCGCACTCATCCGGCATGATCGGCCTGGCCCATCGAGGCTTTGCGCTGAAGGACTATCGCCAGCACATCGTCCACACGCTCCACGCGGCCGGGTATGAATCGGCGATGGTCGGCCAGCAGCATGTCTCGGCCCGGCCGGAACAGATCGGCTACCAGCGCATCCTGTCGCTCGACGATGGGGCGTCGGGCGTGACGGCCGCGGCCGTCGAGTTCCTGCGCGAGAAGCATGACAAGCCATTCTGGCTGTCGGTGGGCTACTTTGAGACGCACCGGCCGTTCCACAAGCCCGGCCCGGCGGAGGATGACCGCTACTGCCGCCCGCCCGCGCCGCTGCCCGATGCGCCGCAGACACGCGCGGACATGGCCGCGTTCATGGCATCGGCCCGCGTGCTCGATGCCAACATGGGCCAGGTCTTCGCCGCACTCGACGACGCCGGACTGGCGGATAGCACGCTCGTCATCTGCACCACCGACCACGGCATCGCCTTCCCGCTGATGAAGTGCAACCTGACCGACCACGGCATGGGCGTTATGCTCATCATCCGCGGGCCGGGCGGCTTCTCGGCCGCAAACGCCGGCCGGGCCTGCGATGCGATGGTCAGCCACATCGACATCTTCCCGACGATCTGCGAGCTTGTCGGCATCGACCGCCCCGCGTGGCTCCAGGGCCGCTCGATCATGCCGCTCATCGACGGCCGGGCCGGCACGATCAACGATGAGGTCTTCGGCGAGGTCACCTACCACGCCGCGTACGAGCCGATGCGGGCCGTCCGCACCACGCGATGGAAGTACATCCGCCGCCACGAAGAGCGCACCAGCCCCGTCCTGCCCAACTGCGACAACGGCCCCAGCAAGGACCTGCTCGTTGCCAACGGCTGGCGAGAGCGGCCCCCGGAGATGGAGCAACTATACGACCTGGCCCTCGACCCCAACGAGTCGTGCAACCTTCTGGCCGCCGGCCGTGCAGCGGATCCCGCGCTCGCGCCCGTCCTGACAAACATGCGCCGGCGACTCGACGACTGGATGCGCCGCACCGACGATCCAATCCTCAAGGGTCTGCCCGTCCCTGCCCCGTCGGGCGCAAAGGTATCCGGCAGCGACGGCTTCGGACCCGAGGAAGGCGTGCGGACGATTCCCTGATCGTACGTGGCATGGGCGTCTCGCCCATGTGCCGCCCGCCGCGGCGGGGCATCACGGGCGAGACCTCGGGCCGCGATTCTCAGGTTCTTTGACCCACTGGCGGCTTGACGCCTCTAGCGATACCATACGCGCCATGTCTAAGGGCAAGATCCTCATTATCGGCAACATGGGCAAGGCCGGCGTCGCCGACCAGATCGAGGCGTTGCGGCCGTGGTTCGCCGAGCATGCGGATGTGCTGGCGGTTGCGCCCGTGCGGGGCGAGCTGCCCGCCGGGGCGAAAGAGGCCGCGCTCTGCGTCGTGTTCGGCGGCGACGGCACGCTGCTGTCGGCCGGGCGGATGGTCGCCGCGACGGGCGTGCCGCTCTTGGGCGTGAACATGGGCAAGCTCGGCTTCCTGGCCGAGTTCAGCGTCGAGCACCTCAAGCGGCACCTGGACGAGATCCTCGCCGCCGGCGTCCCATGCACCAAGCGGATGATGATCGAGGCATGCATCACGTGCAATGGCGACGTGGCCGCCGGCCGCAAGCCTTCGCCCGGCGCGGGCGGCAAGTTCTGCTCGCCGGCCGTCAACGACGTCTGCGTGGCCGCCGGGCCGCCATTCCGCATGATCGACCTGAACGTCCACCAGGGCGACGACCACATCGTCAGCTTCCGCGGCGACGGGCTTGTCGTCGCGACGCCCACCGGCTCGACCGGCTACAACATGTCGCTCGGCGGGCCGATCATGGAGCCCACCGTCGAGGCGATGGCCGTCACGCCGATGGCCCCGCACAGCCTGACCGTCCGGCCGATCGTCGTCAAGCCCGTCCCGCCCATCCGCGTGCTGGCCAGCCGCACCAACGCCGGCACGACCGTTATCATCGACGGCCAGGTCTCCTGCCCGCTCGCCCAGGGCGACGCGGTCGAGGTCCGCCGCGCCCCGTACGAGCTCAAGCTGGTGATCCACCCCGGCCGGCGCTACTTCCAGACGCTCAGCGACAAGCTCCAGTGGGGCAGAGGCCCGCAAGGGTAAGCAGATCCAAACGCAGAGGGCGCAGAGGACGCGGAGGGAAGAGGATTCAATAGACAAGAGGCGGAGGACAGGGAAATGGATGAGAGAAGGGAACTGGACCGCATCACGCACGAGGTGATCGGCGCCGCGATTGGAGTCCACAAGGAACTCGGCCCGGGGCTACTGGAATCCGCTCATGAGGCGTAATCAAGCGACTGGTGAACCGTTACCCGGCATGAGCAATCTGAAACTATTTCAACCTCCGCGTCCTCCGCGTCCTCTGCGTTGAGACTATCCAACAGGAGAAACAAGATGATCTATGACGTTCACGTTCACGTTTCGCGCGGCGAGGTCGATCAGGCCAAGTTTCTTGCCGGCATGAAGGCCGCCGGCGTCGACGGCTGCGTGCTGCTGTCGCTGCCGCCGGCGTGCTTCGCGGCGGCGTTCGGCGACGCCAAGCCCATCGGCGAGCGGCTGGACAACCTCTTCGCCTGGGCCAAGGACGCGCCGGGCGTCTTTCCCTTCTACTGGATCGACCCGACGGAGAAAGACGCGGTCGAGCAGGTTTCGACGGCCGTCGCCCGCGGCGTCAGGGGCTTCAAGACGATCTGCAACCACTTCTATCCCGGCGACACGAGCGCGATGGACTGCTACCGCGCCATCGCCAAGTCCGGCCGGCCGCTCCTTTTCCACTCCGGCATCCTGTGGGACGGCACGGCCTCCAGCAAGTACTGCCGCCCGGTCGAGTTCGAGGCGATGATCGAGGTGCCCGGCCTTCGCTTCGCCCTGGCGCACATCTCCTGGCCGTGGATCGACGAGTGCCTGGCGACCTACGGCAAGTTCCTCTCGACGTACAAGCGCCGGCCGGGCGTGTCGTGCGAGATGTTCATCGACCTCACCCCCGGCACGCCGCAGATCTACCGCAAGGAGGCCCTGACCAAAATCCACACCATCGGCTACGACATCGCCAACAACATCCTCTTCGGCACCGACGGCCTGACCGACTACAACCCCACGTGGGCGTCCAACTGGATCAAGACCGACAACGCCATCTACGATTCGCTCGGCGTCAGCCAGGAGACGAGGGAGAAGACGTACCACAGGAACCTGATGAGGTTCCTTGGCGAGAAAGTTTAGCCGCGAGCCGCAGGCGAGCGCGTGCAGGCACGAGCCGCTTGGCGCAAGCGGGCGGCGGTGCGGTCTCTGACCCTTGCCGTTGATCGGTGTCCGAGTTGCCGGTTCTTCGAGGGTGAGCGACATGATCAACTGGGCCTTCTATCCGAAGTTCGAAAGGGCGAGTGATCTCGCTCAGCGCGTTGTGGGGGCCTTCAAGGCCGCCGAGACCGAGATCGATTCAGCGTCGCACGACCTGGACAGCAACAGCGTTCTCGCCAAGGTCTCGCCTTTCCTGAAGAAGGAAGGCTTCCTGGTCGAGACCGGGAAGACGAGGGAGGGCAAGGTAAACGTGCCCGTCCTCTTCGGCCTGAACGGCAAGCCTGAGAAGACCTTCGATGCTGATGCCTACCACGTCGCGGAGGGTTTCGTAGTGGAGGTCGAAGCCGGCAGGGGCGTTGTGAACAACCAGTTCTTAAAGGATCTCTTTCGGGCATGCGCCATGAGCGACGTGTGGTACCTGGCCATCGCCGTGCGGAACGTATACCGATCAAGCAACGACTTCGACAGGGTCCGCCGTTTCTTCGATGCGCTCTACGCGAGCAACAGATTCAAGCTGCCGCTGAAGGGCATACTCATACTTGGCTACTGAGATTGCTCCACCTGGATAGTCCGGATGGACAATCACCGCCCAATGCGTCTTCTCAACAAGGCCTTCTCGTGCAACCTAACCGCCATCCTGAGGATGACTCTCGGCGAACTTCATGATTCGAAGCGCCACCTCGTCGAGCAGATTCACTCTCTTACCTTTATTATGGCCTCCTCGCTGTTTCGTATGGGTAGCTACTGGCGGAACTGAAGGAGGACACATGGCGC
>JBHGBE010000107.1:0-13016 GCA_041946855.1 Phycisphaerae bacterium
AGGTGGGCGATGGAGGAGTAGGCCAGGATGCGCTTGACGTTGGTCTGGAGAAGGGCCAGGAGGTTGCCACCCAGCATAGAGGCGACGGCGATCAGGGCCAGCGTAAGAAAGAACGGACGCTGGCCGAGGAGGCCCATCTCGGCGAAGTAGCGCAGGAGCAGGGCGAACATCGCCCCCTTGGAGACGGTTGCGACGAAGGCCGTCACGGGCGCCGGCGCTCCCTGGTAGACATCCGGCGTCCAGAGGTGCAGCGGCGCCAGCGCCAGCTTGAACGCGATGCCGATGATGATCAGCACCATTCCCGCCGTCAGCACGAATGTCGGCTGCGAGCCGGCCATCCGCAGATCGGCCAGGCGCATCGCGGCCTCGGCGAACTGGAGCCGCCCGAGGTCGGCGTAGACCATCGCCATGCCGAACAGCAGCATCGAAGCGGCCGTCGCCGCCAGCACGAGGTACTTGAAGGCCGCCTCGACCGACAGCTCGCCGCGGCGGTGGTAGCCGATCAGCGTGTACAGGGGGACGCTGAGCGTCTCCAGGCCCAGGAAGAACGACGCGAAGTGCGTGCTGGCCGCCAGCACCGCCGCGCCGACGGCCGCCAGGAGCAGCAGGACGTAATACTCCTCGACCATGCCGCCGCGCCGCGCGAGGTAACCGTAGGAGAGCAGCGCCACGGCGGCCGTCTGGGCCATGATCAGGCCGATGAAGAACCGCGCGTAGCCGTCGAGCACCAGCAGCGTCGTCACGGGGACGGACTCTGTCTCGCCGAACACGACCAAGCCGACCGAGACAATCAGGCCCGCGAGCGTCAAGGCCAGCGTCAGGGCGTGGTTTCGGCGGATTGCCAGGACAAGCAGTATCACAACCGCCATCGCCGCGGGCACGATGATCGGCAACAGCGAGATTGTCTCCGCGAAGGTCATGGCGCCCCCCTGTTAGCTGACTCTCCGTTCATAACAGCGCCTAACGGCAAGCCAGCTTCCTGGTCTTCCAGAGTGCCCGAGTCAGGGCTTGCCGTTAGGCGCTGTTCGTTGAGAAGGAGACCTTGTCCGCCGGAAGCAGTCTCCGTAACTTGGCGGATGGCCTTGACCGTCGGCTCGGAGGTCTTGAGGACAGGCCCTGGATAGATGCCGACCCACACAAGCGCCGCGACGATGGCGATGGATATCGCCATCTCCCGCGGGCCGAAGTCGCGAATCCTCCATTCCTCGCTGGCAGGCCCGTGGAACGGCCGCATGAACATCCGCAGCGAATAGATCATCGCCGCTATCAGGCCCAGCGAGGCGACGGCGGTCATGATCGGCCAGGCCTGCCACGTCCCTGCCAGCACGAGGAACTCGCCGACGAAGCCCGCCAGCCCGGGCAGGCCCAGCGAGGCCATCGCAAGGAAGAGCATCGTCCCGCCCATCCGCGGCGCGACCGCCCACAGGCCGCCCATCCGCGCCATGTCGCGCGTGTGCATCCTGTCCTGCATCGCCCCGACCACGATGAACAGGCCCCCCGTGCTCAGCGCGTGCGAGATGATGACGATGACCGCGCCCTGTAGCGCCATCTCCGTCCCGCTGGCGACACCCAGGAGCACGAAGCCCATGTGGCTGACGCTCGTGTAGGCCACCAGCCGCTTGAGGTCGCGCTGGGCAAACGCCATCACCGCGCCGTAGATGATGCCGGCGGCCGCAAGCGCCATCGCAACCGGCGCGAAGCTCGCGAACGCCGCCGGAAACAGCGGCACGAGGAACCGCAACATGCCGTAGGCCCCTGCCTTGAGGACCAGGCTGGCGAGGACGACGCTGCCGGCCGTCGGCGCCTCGGTGTGGGCGTCGGGCAGCCACGTGTGCAGGCCGAACGCGGGCAGCTTGACCGCGAACGCCGCGAAGAATCCCAGCATGATCCACATCGCGGCTGCGGGCGGCAGGCCCGTGCCCAGCAGCTCCTCGTACGCGAACGTGTACCGGCCCGTCGCGGGCGAATGGCCGTGCAGCAGCACCAGGGCGATGATCGCCACGAGCATCAGGAGGCTGCCGGCCTGGGTGAAGATGAAGAACTTGACGGTCGCGTAGATGCGGCGCTCGTGGCCCCAGATGCCTATCAGCAGGTACAGCGGCACCAGCATCATCTCCCAGAAAAAGTAGAACAGGAAGAGGTCCGTCGCCAGGAACACCCCGACGAGCGCCCCCAGCAGCCACATCAGGTTGAAGTGGAAGAACCCGACGCGCCTCGCGATGCCCTCCCACGACGCCGCCACGGCCAGGATGCCGATGAAGCCCGTCAGCGCAACCAGCAGCAGGCTCAGGCCGTCCATCGCCAGCGAGAAGCTCACGCCGATCTGCGGGATCCAGCCGGCGTGGAACTCCATCAGCCACCGGCCGACGGGCTGCGCGCCGGGCGTGGAGGCCCAGATTGTGCAGACCCACGCCAAATCCGCCGCAAGCGCCGCCAGGCACAGACAGCGCGCGGTTCGCGGCCGCCAGCGGGCCAGCGGCCAGGCGACCAGGCCCGCGAGGATCGGGATGGCGATGAACGCTATCAGCGTCATGACAGCACCACGATGGCGACGGCGATGACGCCGGCCAGGGCGATCCCGGCGGCGTACCAGCGCAGACGGCCGTTCTGCGCCAGGCTCACGGCGAAGTTGAGCGCGCGGCCGGTCCAGGCGACGCCGTCATAGAACGAATCCACGACGTCGTCGCGGTTGATGTTCGCGATCCACACGAACGGCCGCACGAAGAGCCGCTCATAGAGCCAGTCGAAGCCCCATCCGGCGAACCAGAACCGCCCAACCGCCGCCGTCGCGTTTCGCGCGGCGAATTGTTTCCTCTTCCGCGGCGAGCGGATGTAGAGGACCCACGCCAGGACAAGGCCAAGCACGCTTGCGCCAGCGGCGACAAGTTGCATCGTTGCCTCTCCGCCAGGCGACGGCCGGGGGGCCATCTCCCACAGGCGCCTGAAGTCGCTGGAGAACGAGGCCCCGACGAAATTGCTGAAGGCCGGCCAGTCGCCAAGCGTCCTGGGCAGCTCGACGAATCCGCCGGCGATCGACAGCGCCGCCAGGACCACCAGCGGCACGATCATCGCCGGCCCGGCCTTGTGCTCCATTTCTCGCGTGGCTGGACCGAAGAAGGTCACGAACACCATCCTGAACGCGTATAGCGACGTGAGCAGAGCGCCCGCCAGCCCCGCCGCCCAGAGCCACGCGCTGCCGATGGGCGAATCCATCGCGGCGGCCAGGATCATGTCCTTGCTGTAGAAGCCGGCCGTCACCAGCGGCAGCGCCGACAGCGAGGCCGCGCCGATCAGGAACGTCCAGAACACGACGGGCATCCGCCTCCGCAGGCCGCCCATCTTGAACATGTCGTGCTCGTGGCCCATCGCCAGGATGACCGCGCCGGCCCCCAGGAACAGCAGGCTCTTGAAGAAAGCGTGCGTCATGAAGTGGAACATCGCCGCCGAGTACGCACCCACGCCAAGCGCCAGGAACATGTAGCCGATCTGCGAGATCGTCGAGTATGCCAGGACGCGCTTGATGTCTCGCTGCACCAGCGCCGAGCAGCCGGCGTAAAGGAGCGTGGCTGCGCCGATGACCGCGACGGCCGTCTGCACCGCCGGCGCCATCTCGAACAGCACGTGCGTCCGCGCGATCAGATAAACGCCGGCCGTCACCATCGTGGCCGCGTGAATGAGGGCGCTGACAGGCGTGGGGCCGGCCATCGCGTCCGGCAACCACGTCTGGAGCGGCAACTGCGCCGACTTGCCCAGCGCCCCGCCCAAAAGCAGGCTCGCGGCCAGTATTGCGGTCGGATGGCCGGCGAGCAGTTCGCTCGCCCATTGTTGCGAGGCCCGGCGCATGAGCTCCTGGATGTCCAGCGTGCCCAGTTCCGCGATGAGCAGGAACAGGCCGATTATCATGGCCGTGTCGCCGATGCGGGTGACGATGAACGCCTTGCGGGCGGCGCGGGCGTTGGCCTCATCCTTGTACCAGAAGCCAATCAAGAGGAAGCTGCACAACCCCACGCCCTCCCACCCCAGGTACAACGGCAGCAGGTTGTCCGCCAGCACGAGCACCAGCATCGACGCGACGAACAGGTCCATGTACGCGAAGAAGCGGTTGTAGCCGTCGTCCCCGCGCATGAACTGCGTGGAGTAGAGCAGTATGAGGAAGCCCACGAACGCAACGACCAGCGTCATCACGACCGCAAGCGGGTCGAGATAGAAGGCGATCTCCGGGCGGAAGCCGGCAACGTCCATCCAGGTCCAGAGGACTTGCCGCCACTGGCGGAAGTTGGGCGGGGAGGCAATGAAAGTCCCGCAGACGATGGCGGCGACGACGGCCGATGCCCCCACAGACCCGGCGCCGATGACGGCCGTGCCGCGCGCGGACATGCGCCGCCCGGCCGCCACAAGCAGACAGAAGCCCGCCAGCGGCAGAGCCGGGACAAGCCAGAGGAGAGCCAGCATGATGTCACGAAGCTCACCCATCGCGCGTTCCGCCATTCCGCCCGGCGGGAGAATGGGAATCATGGGAAGTATGCCCGCACACTTGCACAGGCCCCATGAGTCCCATTCTGCCCATGCTTCTCATAACTCCCACGGCCTCTTTCATCCTTTCATCTCGCTCGCGGCGTCGGCGTCGAGCGTCTTGAACCTGTGATGGAACAGCAGCACCAGCGCCAGGCCGACGGACACCTCGGCCGCCGCCATCGTCAGTATGAAAAAGAACATCACCTGCCCGTCGGCCTGCGCCAGGGCCGGCGCGCCCGCCACGGCGACCGCCGGCTGGGCCCAGTGCGATCCGGCCACGACGAACGCCAGGCCGGCCGCGTTGAGCATGATCTCAAGGCACATGAGCATGAAGACGATGTTGCGCCGAACCATCACGCCGATCAGGCCCATCGCGAAGATCGCCGCCGCCACCAGCAGGCCGTGCTCAACGGGTATGTCCGCCATCAGCTACGGCCCTCCCTGCCGTTCGGACGCCGGCCGAGGTGATAGGCCCCCACCAGCCCCGCCAGCAGCACGAGCGACGCCAGCTCCACGCCCAACAGGTACGTCGTGAACAGGCTGACACCCACGTCCTTTGGGCCAACCGGGTTCGGCGCCCCCGCGTGCCGGGCTCCGCCGGCCAGGACCCACACCAGCTCCGCCATCAGCACCGCGCCGAGCATGGCCGGCCCCAGCCACGTCCACGGGCGCAGCCACGACCGCTCCTGCCGCACGGCCTGCGGGCCGAGGTTCAGCATCATGATGACGAACACGAACAGCACCATGATCGCGCCGGCATACACTATGACCTCAAGCGCGGCCGCGAAGTGCGCACCCAGCGCGAAGAACCCCATCGCCACGGCCAGCAGCGACACGATCAGGTACAGCAGCGCGTGAACGACGTTCAGCCGCGTGATGACCATGAACGTTGCCGCGACCGCAACCGCCGAGGATATGTAGAAGACCGTGTTCATGGCAGCAACTCCTTCACATCCACCGGCGGATTCTCGTTCTCGGCCTGGCCCTTGTCCTTGCCGCCGATGGCCACGCCCGCCACCTTGTAGAAGTTGTAGCCGGGATACTTGCCCTCGCCCGCGATCAGGAGGTCCTCCTTCTCGTAGACCAGGCTGGGCCGCTCGAAGTCGCTCATCTCCATGTCTGGCGTGAGTTGGATGGCGTAAGTCGGGCACGCGTCCTCGCAGAACCCGCAGTAGATGCACCGCGAGAAGTTGATGCGGAAGAAGGCCGGGTAGCGCCGGCCGTGCTCGTCCTCCGCGGCCTGGAGGGCGATGCAGTCCACCGGGCAGGCCACCGCGCACAGGTAGCACGCCACGCACCGCTCGCCGCCGTCGGGGTCGCGCGACAGGATGATCCGTCCCCTGCACCGCGGGTGCGTCGGGATCGGCTTGTCGGGATACTGGATCGTCGCGCGGCGCCGGAAGGCGTGCAGGAAGACCAGCCAGATGGCCCTTAAGATGCTCAGCATTGCAGGGCCTCCCTCGCCGGTTGGCGATTGGTTGACCTGGCGCCCCTCGAAGGCTCAAAGACAATATTCAGTAAGCAACATTCAATGCTCAATTCCCAGGTGAATGAGACCATGTGCGACCGCCGCTTCACTCGAGCACTGAACATTGAATATTGAGTATTGATCACTTGTCACCTCTTCCGGCCAGCATGATCGCTCCCGTCACGAGCAGGTTCACGAGGACCAGGGGCAGCATCACCTTCCACCCCAGCGCCATGAGCTGGTCGTATCGCGGCCGGGGCAGCGATGTCCGCAGGAGAATGAACAGCGTCACGAACACGCACGTCTTGATTGCGAACCAGACCACCGGGGGCAGGAAGCCCGGCCCCAGCCAGCCGCCGAAGAACAGCGTCACCGTCAGCGCGGAGATCAGCGTCAGGCCGATGTACTCGCCGATGAAGAACATGCCGAACTTCATGCCCGAGTACTCGCTGTGGTAGCCGGCCACGAGCTCGTTCTCGGCCTCGGGCAGGTCGAACGGCAGGCGGTGCGTCTCGGCCAGGCCCGCGATGAAGAAGACCACGAAGCCCACGAACTGCGGCACGACGAACCATATCCGCTCCTGAGCCTTGACGATGTCGCCGAGGTTGAACGAGCCGGCCATCATCACCACGCCCATCAGCGACAGGCCCATGAAGACCTCGTAGCTGAGCATCTGGGCCGCCGCCCTCATTCCCCCCAGCAGCGAGTACTTGTTGTTCGACGACCAGCCGGACAGCGCAATCGAGTACACGCCCAGCGAACTCATCCCCAGGAAGAACAAGAGGCCGATGTTCAGGTCGGCGACGACGACGCGCCCGTCGCCCGCGGGGCAGAACGGGATCACCGCGAACGACATGAGCGTCGTAATCATGATGATGGCCGGGGCGATTACGAACACCGGCCTGTCGGCGAACGGCGGGACCCAGTCCTCCTTGAAGAAGATCTTTATCATGTCGGCGGCGAGCTGGAGCAGGCCGGCCGGGCCGCAGCGGTTGGGGCCGTACCGGTCCTGCCAAAGCGCCAGGAGGCGCCTCTCGATGTATATCAGGCTGGCGGCGAAGGTCAGCATGACCAGGAGCACAGCAATCGCGGTCAGGACATGGATGGCCGTCTCGCTCATGCCGTCCTCCCTTCCGGCCTTGCTGAGGCAGCGCCCGCCGAGGCTCTCTTGATCCGCCCTTGGGCCGGCAAGCCGACGTAAGGCATGTCCTTCAGTCCGACAGGAAACGCCGCCACGCCCGACGGCAGCGATGGGCGGATTCGCACGGGCACCCGGAACTCCGCGCCTCCGACAGCCAGCTCCACTTCCTGCCCTTCGGCCGCGCCGATGCGCGCGGCGTCATCGGGATTGAGCCCCACGTACGGCCCCGGCGACAGAGACGCGATGCCGCCTGAAAGCGGGCTCAATTCCTCGCTGCCGAAGATGTGATGAGCCGGCACGCAAAGCCACAGGCCCTGCGAAGCCTGGTTGATGAAAGCCGGTGGCGCCTTGACCGAAGTGGAAGGCACGGGCCCGGCCGGCGGCGCGATCAGCCGAACGCCGGGTTGGTCATCCCTCATAGGCCCGCCGACCTCCTGCTGGAACTTGTTGAGTGCCTGCACCGAGTTCCATCCGCCCGCCCAGTATTCCCGGACCAGGGATGACGGCGGCTGGCCCTCGTAGCCTTCCATCGTGAACGCCAGCGGCGAATCCGCATCCTCCGGCGTCTGCGGTTCGTTGACATCGAGGTTGGCGGTCATGGCCGTCCGGCCGCTGTAGCGATGCGGCATCCGCGGGACCTTCATGCCGCGAATACGGTAGTCGGCCGGCGGCGCGATCCTCGCGACTTGAGCGAACTGAGGCATCCCGGCGGCCATGGCCGCGACGACGTCGTCCAGGCCCTTCCACTGGCAGCCGCGCTGGTCGCCGCACGCCAGCATCAGTTCCGCCAGCCATCGCCAGCTTGCCCGCACCGCTCCGGCCGGCTCGAACACCTGATATGCCCGCTGCGCGCGGCCCTCGTTGCTCACCAGCGTGCCGGTGGCTTCGGCGAAAGTCGCGGCCGGCAGGATGAAATGCGCCTTGGCGGCCGTCGGGGTCAGAATGTGGTCGATGACCACGACGGTCTTCGCCGCTGACAGGAGCTGCTCGACAGACTTGGCATCGGCGCGGCGGTACAGGTCGTTTTCGAGGATGATAGCCGTGTCTGCGCGGCCCGCCTTCACCTCCGCGATTGCCGCGTCCACGCCTCTGGAGTCTGCGTCCTGACCGGCCATCATGCCCGCGCCAATGCTGTTGCACTCGACGGCCGTGAGGAAGAGTCCGACGGACTTGCCCCTGGCGCACAGCGCGCCGGCCGCGGCGCCGGCCGCTCGCATCACCGCCTCGGTTCCGCAGCCCGCGCCCGCGATGATGACTGGGCGCTGGGCCTCGGCCAGTGACACGGCGATCATGCCCGCGAGCGTTCTGGTCTCCTCCGGCAGACCGCCCACATGTGGCCCCGAGCCAAGCTGCGCCGCGACTTCCACTCCCAGCCTGGCGATATCGTCCGGGGCGGCCCGGAAGACGGCCGTCGCGATGTCGTCGAGCTTCGTCGCATCCGGCGTGGCGACGAAGATCGGGCTGTAGTCCCGCTGCATCAGGTCCTGGACTGGATATGTGTTCCACCTGTCGATCTTGAGGCTGTCGGCCAGCTTGAGCGCCTGCTGCCGCGCAGCCTGGCGGATGGCGAATGACAGCATCGGCGCAGTGTTGGTGACATCTTCGCCAAGCACGAGGACCGCATCGGCCGACTCGATCTCCCGCAGCGACGGTGTCCGTGCCGGGCCTTGCCGCATGAGCCTGATGGCCTCGGCCGTCATGCGCGACTGGCCGGCGGACATGCCCGTGTGGAACCGCTCCGGCCCCACGAGCGTCCGCAGCGCGAAGTTGGCCTCGAGCGTCGCCCTCGGCGAACCGATGCCGACGGCCTTGCCCCGCTTCAGAGCATCGGCGACCTCGTTCAGGACTTGTTCTGCATTCGCTTCTTCCAGCGCGCCGGAGGGCCCCCGGCGCATCGGCGCTCGGACCCGCTGCTGGCTGTTCACAAACTCGTACCCGTACCGTCCGCGGTCGCAAAGGAAGTACCCATTGACGGCCGAGTTGTAACGGTTGCGAACGCGCCTGAGCATCCCGTACCGCTCGCCGGGGATCGTGTTGCACCCAAGCCCGCAATGCACGCACACCGACGGCGCGGTCTGGAGGTCCCACTTGCGCGTGTAGTGCTCCTTGAGCGACTTGTCGGTGAACACGCCGGTCGGGCAGACCTCGACCAGGTTGCCCGCGAACTCGCTTTGGAGCGTGCCGCTGGCGCCGCGGCCGAAGAAGACGTGGTCGTGCCACGCGAAGACGCCGAAGTCCCGCCCGCCGGCGAAATCGCAATAGAACCGCACGCACCGATAGCACTCGATGCACCGGTTCATCTCGTGGTTGACCAGCGGCCCCAGGTCCTGGTTGCGGAACGTCTGCTTCTTGAAGCGATACCGGCGATACGTGTGGCCGGTCATCACCGTCATGTCCTGGAGGTGGCACTCGCCGCCCTCGTCGCAGACCGGGCAGTCGTGCGGGTGGCTTACCATCAGCCACTCGATCACCGATGCGCGGAAGGCCCGTGCCTCCGGGTCGTTGATGGATATCCGCATGCCGTCGTGGACCGGCGTCATGCAGGCCATGACGATCCGGCCCTGCCTGTCCTTGGAGTCCTTGAACTGCTTGATCGCGCACTGGCGGCAGGCCCCCACCGAGTGCATGGCCGGGTGCCAGCAGAAGTAAGGCAGGTCGAATCCCAGCGACAGGCACGCGGCCAGCAGGTTCTGGCCCTCGGCCGTCAGGTACGGCTGGTTGTCGATGTAGATCGTCGCCACCATGCACCGTTGCTTCGTTGATTCGTTGCTTCGTTACCTCGTTACATCGTCAATTCGTTGCTTCGTGGCCTCGTTGCGTCGCCGGCGGATGGTTCCTTCGCCCCGCTGCCTCTTACGAAGCAACGAAGTAACGAATTCTCGAAGCAACGCCGTTCACGTCCCATACGGGCACCTCTTCTCATTCACATGCTCGACGAAGTCAGCCCGGAAGTACTTCAGCGCCGAGCGCAGCGACTCCATCGCCCCTGGCGCCAGTGCGCAGAACGTGTGGCCCATCCGGATCCGGTCGGCGTGCATGTCGAGCATGTCGATGTCCTCCGGCCGGCCGCGGCCTTCCTCGATCGCCCGCAGAAGCTCTCGGACCCACGGCAGCCCTTCGCGGCACGGCGTACACCAGCCGCACGACTCCTGCGCGAAGAACCGCGCCAGGCAGAGCACGAACCCGACAGGGCAGGTCTTGTCGTCGAGCACGATCATCGTGCCCGTGCCCAGGCCGGTGCTGACCTTGCTGACACCAGAGAAGTCCATCTGCGTGTCCAGGTGTTCCTCCGTGAGGAAGGCCGTCGACGCCCCGCCGGGCTGGAGCGCCCGGAAGTTCACGCCGTAGCGCATCCCGCCGGCGTGCTCGAAGAGCAGTTCCCGCGCCGTCGTGCCGAACGGGAGTTCCCAGCACCCCGGCCGTTTCACCTTGCCGCTGACGCCGTAGAGCTTGGTGCCGCCGTCCTCGCCGCGCGCGAGCTTGCGGAACCATTCCGCGCCGTTGTTGATGATGTGCGGCACGCAGCAGATCGTTTCGACGTTGTTGACGGTCGTGGGCCTGCCCCACAGTCCTGAAACGGGCGGGTGCGGCGGCTTGGTCCGCGGCGTCGCCCGCCTGCCTTCGAGGGCGTTGATTAGGCCCGTCTCCTCGCCGCACATGTAACGGCCGGCGCTTGTGTGCAGGCGCATCTCCAGGCTACGGCCGGTACCGAAGATGCTCTTGCCCAGATAGCCGGCCGCGTACGCCTCCCCGATCGCAGCCGCCAGACGCCTGGCCGCAAGGACGTACTCGCGCCGCAGGAAGATATAGCAGACGTCCGCCTCGACGGCCCAGGCGGCGCAGATGCAGCCCTCGATCAGCTCGTGCGGGTCGCCCTCAAGCAGCACGCGGTCCTTGAACGTGCCTGGCTCCATCTCGTCGGCGTTGACGACCAGGTATCGCGGCCGGCGCTCGTCAGTCGCGGCCGGCGGCATAAAGCTCCACTTCCTGCCCGTGGGGAAGCCCGCGCCGCCGCGCCCGCGGAGCGTGGACTTCGCGACCACGTCGCACACCTGCGCCGGCGTCATCTCGCGCAGCGCCTTGCGGGCGGCCTGGTATCCGCCGGCCTGCTCGTATGCCTGAAGGCCCGGAGGCTCACGGCCGGCGACGATGTTCTTTGTGAGCGGCGTTTCCATGTCATTCGGCGGCACAGAGGCAGAAGGCAGAAGCCATCGGACTCATAGGACGTATAGGACATATAGGACTCATAGGACGCTCGGTTCGTCGTTAGCCATCGCACGGGGATCCTCAAGGGTACTTGGACAAGACCTCGTCGATCTTCGCCGCATCCAGCGGGCCGTGGAGGTCCTCGTCGACCATCATCACGGGCGCTCGGTCGCACGCGCCCAGGCAGACCACCGGCAGCAGCGTGAACCGGCCGTCGGCGGAGGTCTGGCCCAGGCCGCCGATGCCCAGCTTCGCCAGAAGGTGCTTCCGCAGGTCCTCGTAGCCCGTTACCCAACAGCTTATGCTGTCGCACAGGAGTATCACGTGCCTGCCCACCGGCCGGCGGTAGATCAGGCTGTAGAACGTCGCCACCTCGTCCAGCTCATCGACGGTCAAGCCCATGAGCTCGGCCAGTTCTGCCAGGCTCTCGTCGCTGACCCACCCGCGATGTCGCTGCACGATCTTCAGCGCATCGGGAATCGCGGCCCTGCGGGTCTCGCAACGGGCCATCTCGGCCCGAATCTCGTTCTTTATCTCGTCGCTCAGCATTTCCACGATTGTGGACTGTGGATTGCGGATTGCGGATTCCTCTTGGCGGGGCCATGGCGCCCGATGAGGGAAATTCGCAATCCGCAATTCACAATCCGCAATTCCTCATCTGTCCACATCTCCCAGCACGAAATCTATGCTGCCAAGAATCGTAATCAGGTCCGGCACCATCAGCCCGCGGGCCAGCAGCGGCAGCGTCTGGAGGTGCGGGAACGACGGCGTGCGGATTCGCGTGCGATACGACGTGGTCCCGCCGTCGCTGACCACGTAGTAGCTGTACGCGCCCTTGGCCCCCTCGGCCGTGAAGCTCGACTCGCCCGGCGGCACGACCGGCCCCCAGCTCACGCCCAGGAAGTGGTTGATGAGCGTCTCGATGTCGTGCATCGTCCGCTCCTTCATCGGCGGCGTAGCCAGCGGGTGGCGCGACTTGTAGTCGCCGGCGGGCATGTTCGCCAGGCACTGCTCGATGATACGCAGGCTTTGGCGAATCTCCGCCAGGCGGACCGCGCCGCGGTCGTAGCTGTCGCCGCGCGCGCCGAGGGGAATGTCGAACTCGAACTGGTCGTAGCCGCCGTACGGCCGTTTCTTGCGGAAGTCCCACTCAAAGCCGCACGCGCGGAGGTTGGGTCCGGTGACGCCCCAGTCGATGGCCTCGTCCAGCGTGTAAGTCCCCACGCCCACGGTCCGCCGCCTGAAGATGCGGTTCTTGAGGATCAGCCCGTCGTACTCTCGCAGGCGGGCGGGCATGTAGTCGAGGAAGCCGCGGACAAGCCCGTCCCACCCCGCCGGCAGGTCCTGCGCCACCCCGCCGATGCGGAACCAGTTGGGGTGCATCCGCGCCCCGCAGATCGCCTGGACGATGTCCAGCGCCTTCTCCCGGTCGGTGAACATGTAGAACACCGGCGACATCTGCCCCAGGTCCTGGCTGAACGTGCCCATGTAGACCAGGTGGCTGATGATGCGGAAAAGCTCGTTGAGCATGATGCGGATGACCCTGGCCCTGTCGGGCACGTCTATGCCGCACAGCCGCTCGACGGCCATCACGTACGGCAGGTTGTTCATCACGCCGGCGAGGTAGTCGACGCGGTCGGTGTACGGGATGTACGTGTGCCACGACTGCCGCTCGCCCATCTTCTC
>JBHGBE010000108.1:0-12558 GCA_041946855.1 Phycisphaerae bacterium
CGTCGGCGCCCTTGGGGATGAGGACGAACGCCGGCACGCGAAGCTCCGGCGTCGTGTTGAAGTAGACCTTCTGGCGGGTGAACTTGCCGCAATCGACGGTCTCGACGACCTTCGCGTCGAAGTCGCACTTGGCCGGCGCGTAGTGCATCGACTCCATCACGGCCGCCAACATCTGTTTGCGCCACGCGGCGTGATCGGCCGGCTTGTACTTGTCCAGCGCGAAGCTGTCGGCGGCCCATCCGTACGCGTCGCGTATGCGGCTGATTGGGCCCAGCAGGCTTCCGACGTGACTTTCGGGGATGGGTTCGTCGAGCGGGTCGGGCAGTTTCGGTGTTGCGGGCATGGATGTTTCCTTTGCGGCTGGGGCGGGCGCAGCGCCGTTGTCGGCCATCGCCAGAAGCTCCTTCCATGAGAGCGCGCCAGCCGCGCCGGCCGATGCCGCGCCTATCGTCTTGAGGAAGTCGCGTCGTGTCTGTTTCACGGTCGCCTCATCGCAACGGGGGACATTAGACATTGGGCATTAGACATTGGCAATGCCCGCTTCCCGCCACTGACCTGCCGGATTATAGTCTTGTCGGCGATTCGATGAGCAACCGACCCGTGACCATCTTCCTCTCCGCGGCCGAGGCCAGCGGCGACGAGCACGCCGCCCGTCTGATCGCGGCCCTGCGCCGGCGGCTGCCCGACGCCCGCTTTGTGGGCGTGGCCGGCGAGAAGATGGCGGCCGAGGGATGCGAGGTCGTCGCCGACCTGACGCACCAGGCAGGCACGCTCGGCGGGCCGATCCTGAAGGCGGGCTACTGGCTGCGTACGGTCGCGAGACTCCGCAGGTCCATTCGCGAGATACGGCCGGACGTTCACGTCCCGGTCGACTCGCCCGCCCTGAACTGGCACCTGGCGGCAGCGGCGCGCAGAGCCGGGGCGTCGGTGGTCTACTACATTGCGCCACAGGTATGGGCGTGGGCCCCCTGGCGCGTGCGGAAGCTGGCACGGCTGACGAACGCGGTTGCGTGCATCCTGCCGTTCGAGGAGCCGTACCTGCGCCACCGCGGCGTGAACGCCACCTACGTGGGCCATCCGCTGCTGGAGAGCCTGCCGCAGCGCGGGGCGTTGCCTGACCTGCTGGATGCCTGGGCCGAAGGCAACTGGCGGATCGCACTGGTGCCCGGCAGCCGGTCCGGCGAGATCAAGGGCCACACGAAGGCCCTGCTCGCGGCGGCCAGGACGATCCGCCGCCGCTGGCCGGGCGCCCAGTGTACCTTCACGGCACGCACGCTCGCGGCCGCGCAGGCCATTCGCAGGGCCATAGGCGCGACGGACGGCGAAGGGCTGGCCATCGCCGTCGGCAAGACCCGCCAGGTGCTGGCAGAGTCGCATTTCGCCGTGGTCGTCAGCGGCACGGTGACGCTGGAGGTGGCGTATTTCGGCGTGCCGATGGTGGTCTTCTACCGCGTCGGCTCGGTGCTTCGGGCGTTCCGCTGGCTGCTGGGGAAGTGGGCGGTGCCAACGCCGCACTTCTCGCTGGTCAACATACTTGCCGGCCGGCGGATCGTGCCCGAACTGATGCCCTGGCACGGGCAGATGCGCCCGCTGGTCGAGGTCGTCAGCGAGGTGATGGGAGAGGTGGGCTACCTGCTGGAGGCCCGCAAGGACCTGCTGGCGGTCGTGGACACGCTCAGGCTGGACGGCGCCGGCTGCGCATCCGACAACGCGGCCGACCTGATCGTCAACGTGCTGGGTCAGCGGGGATCGCCAAAGTAGAAGCTGGCTGCCGGGTGGCTCACTCCTTGGCCTGGAGGAACTCATCCTTCAGGTCCTGCGACGGCCCAGGGCACTGCGCATCGCCGCGCGTCTCAGGGATGAAGGCCGCAAGCGTCAGCGAGACAAGGCCCAGCGCGGCCAGGATAGCGAACAGCACCGCATATGCCTCCTTGGGGTAGACGGTCCCGGCCGCCGTGACCAAGGCGTGCCCCCTGAACGCGTCCAGGATGACGCCCGCCACGTTGGCGAGCACGGCCAAACCCACGTAAGCGGCGCAGTTCGACACGGCGATTGACAGCGAGACCGTGCCGGACTGGTTGAGCTCCTTCATCGTGGACGCGTATGCCGGGCCCGAACCGGTCGAGACGGCCAGCAGCACGAAGCAGACCAGGAACAGCCAGGGCGGGGCATCGTTCACCACTCCCCACAGCATGACCAGCGGCGAGAGCATCACCAGCGCCGATGCCGCGATCATGTGCGGCCTGCGGCGATGCGCCGTCAGGTGCAGAAGCGGCCCGGCGAAGAAGACGCACGATGCGCTGGTGGCCATCATCACCAGGACGAAGGACGACGCGGTCGTGGAGTCGTAGTGGAGGAAGTCCTTCAGGAACTTGGTGCCCATGGCCGTGGGGAACAGGAAGTAGACCGGGAAGTTGATGAGGCTGACCAGCAGCAGCGGGCGAGACCGCCTGTTGCGGACGATGTCCAGGAGTGCCCGCAGCGGGAAGCGGTTGCCCGTATGCGTGGGGCGGGCGAGCCGTCGAAGCAGCAGCCATGTCGCGATCAGCGAGACGGCCGAGAGAAGGCCGGCCCAGACCAGCGGGGTCCGCCAACTGTCGGCCGCCTTGGTAAGGAGGCCAAGGGGTACGGTTGCGGCCAGGCCGCCGCTGTATCCGGCGAAGAGCGCTGCCCCGAGTATCGCCGCGAAGTGCTTGGGGCCCCAGAGCGTGTCGATCTCCTTGACGATGCTGAGGTACATGAAGCTGGCCCCCAGGCCGGTCAGGGCCCTGGCGGCCAGCAGCGTCGGCAGCGACGGCGCAAAGGGGAACGCCAGCCCGCCGATGCACATGACCAGCCCGCCCGCCAGCAGTGTCCTGCGCCCGCCGAACCGGTCAGCCGCCATGCCCGCGAACAACTGCGCCCCGGCGTAGATGTACAGGAAGATCGCGCCCAGCGCGGTGACGGCCGATGCGGAAGTCTCCAGCTCCGACTGGATGCGGTCGAACAGCGGCCCAGGCACGGCCGCCCGGTGGAAGTACGACAGGAAGTACATCGAGCACATCGCCACCAGCGCCAGGACCTTGACGCGGTTGCCATTGCGGGATTGCGGAGGCTGGATTGACAGGTCCGGGGTCGTCACGGCCGTATGATAACTGTGCTGACCTTCTCCACCAGCAGGGAGTAGACGAACTCAATGTCTTCGTCCGCCAGGCGGATGCAGCCAAGCGACGCGGCCTTGCCGATGCTGGCTGGATCGTCGGTGCCGTGGATGCCGTAGCCGTCCTGCCCGCGCGTCGTTTCATCGGTGCCCTGGAGGCCGATCCAGTAGCCCTCCTTGCCCAGGGGGTAGCCCGCCTGGCCCCAGTCGATGGGCCTGCTGCTCTTTGCGCTGGGAGGCGGCTGCCAGCGCGAGTGGGACGACTTGCGGGCCACGACCCACGAACCGAGCGGCGTGCCGCCATCCTTGCCAAGCCCGACGCGGAGGCGCTTGATGAACGCCTTGGGCTGCCCTTCGCGCTGAAAATAGAGGTCCATCGTGAAGTCATCCTTGTTCACGACCGCGTGCGCCGGCCCGCGGATGAACTTGATGGTCCGCCCGATGCGGAGCTTGTCGCCGTCAACGCCGTTGACCCGCTCGATGATCGCGGGCGGGACCTGGAGCTTCTCCTTCTGAACCAGCCGCAGTATGAGATCGCCCTTGGCGATGGTGTACACGCCGGTGTACGGGTCGCCCTCATAGACATCGCTCGACAGGAGCGTCCTGGCGGCCAAATCGCTGAGGGACTTGAGGGCCCTGGCCTTCCGCGGCGCGTCGAGCGAGCCGGAGAAGAAGGCCGTCGAAAGCTCCGCCCGGGCGTCCAGCGGGAAGTCTTGCTTCAGCAGGTCCATGCCGCGGTCGAACGCCTTGACGGCGGCGGCCTGTTCCGGGGAGAGGGGCGCTGGTATGGACGTCGGCGCCGGGGTCGGCGTGTGCTTGGGAGTCGGGGCCGGTGTCGGCGAAGGCGTCGGCGACGGCGTGGGAACGGGCGTCAATGCCGGGGTCGGTGTGGGCTTTGGCGTTGGGCGAACATACGGAGTGGGCGTGGGCGTCGGCGTGGGAAACCCCGAAGGCAAGGGAGAGACCGTCGGCAGGGGCCTGAGATCGGGCCTGCGCGGGTAATCGGTTCCCGGCCCGCTAGGTTCCTCCCGCCCGCAGCCGATCATGAGCAGCAAGAGAACAAGGCAAGACAGTCCGTGTCGAAACCGCACGACCTCCATCTGTCACAATCCTTTGTGCCTGATGTTCCTCACGAGGCAATCGTCAACCGCCCCGCCATTGGCGGGCCAATCGTCAATCCTTCACGGCCGTGTCTCGACCGTGCTCCATTTCTCATAGAGCAGCGAGAACACGAGGTCAATGTCGTTGTCCCTGAGTCGTATGCAGCCCAGCGACCCCTCCTTGCCGATGCTGGCCGGGTCGTTGGTGCTGTGGATGCCGTAATTGGTCATCCGGCTGGTGTTCTCGTCATCGCCCTCAAGCGGGATGAACATGCCCTTCTCGCCGAAGGGATAGCCGGGCTCCCCGTAGTTGATCGAATGGTCGATCTCGCAGTTGGGCGGCGGGTCGAACCGCGCCTTGGTCAGCTTGCCGGCGACGGATGGCTGGTACTCCGCCCCCTGCGTGGCGGAGATGGCCGGCCTGCCCAGGCGGACGTGCCAGGCCCCGACGGGCGTCGAGCCGTTCTTCCCGAGGCCCACGGGCAGGCGCTTTATGAAGAGCCGCGGCTTGCCCTCGGGCTGGAGGTAGATGTCCATCACGAACTGGCCCTTGTAGACGACCGCGTGGAACGGCCCGTAGATGAGCTTGATCGTCTGGCCCTCCATCAGCTTGCCGGGGTCGGAGATGTGGTTGATCCTCTCCAGGAGCTCCGACGGGACGTGCAGCCTGCTGGCAAGCTCGATCCTCTGGAGGCTGTCGCCGCGCTTGATGCGGTAGCGGTCGGTGTAGACGTCGCCGTCGAACGTGCTGTCGGACAGGATGGTACGCTCGGCGAGCTTCTCCAGCGCCGCCCTCGCCTGGTCGGCCTTGTCGGCCGGCAGTTGGTCGGTCAGCAAGGCGGCCGACAGCGCCGTTCTTGCCTCGATAGGTTTGTCAGCCGCCAGCAGTCTCTGACCTTCATCAAACTGGTCGAGCGCGGACCGCGCAGCGGCCGCATCCGCGACGCTCTTCGTGGTCGGGTCAACGTGGACGGTCCGGGCGGGGACACCGTTTGCCGGCGGCGCGGCGGCTTTCCGCGGGAACCAGTCGCCCCCGTAGGTCGCGATTAGCGCGATGACGGCCGCGCCGGCGGCCAGGAGAACAGCGACCAGCAGCAGCCTTCTGGTTGTGCGTCTCATTTGCCTCCTCCTGCGCCCGATCTACTTTTGCCTGTCAAACCGCAGCGCTTCCACGTCAGTCACAAGGGCATCAACCGGCTGGTCGTTTTGCGTGATGGGCAGTTCATCGACGACCTGCTCTGCGAACGCCAGCCCGCAGCGGAACGCCCGGATCCGCGGATTGGCCAGGAAGCGGTCGTAGAACCCCAGGCCGCGCCCCAGGCGGTGGCCCCTGCGGTCGAAGGCCAGCGCGGGCAGGACGATCAGGTCGATGGACTCCACCGGCCATGGCTCGCCGTACTGCGGCTCGCGGATGCCCTGTTCGCTGGTGACCAGGCCCGCCTCGAGCGAACGGACCTCCAGCGCCTCCATGTGCCGGTGCTCCCAGCTCACCTTGGGGGCCAGCACGGTCTTTTCCGCGTCCCACGCTGCCAGGACAGCCTGCGTCGTGTCGACCTCCTCGGGCATGTTCATGTAGAGCATGACCGTGGCCGCGTCCTGGAACTCCTTCAGGGCGATAAGCCGCTGGCAGGCCGCGCGGCTCTTGGAAGCCGCCAGGTCTGCCGGCATGGCCGCAAGGCGGGCGCGCATTTCCTTCCGGATGCTTCGCTTCATGGCAGAACCATTGAACGGTTTTGGGCGGCCAAGGGCAAGGGAAAAGGTTAGATGGTAGAGGTTAGAGGTAAGAGCAGCCAACGGAGACCGGCCGGTCTCGTCAACTGCTCTTACCTCTGACCTCTCACCGCTAACCTGTGTTGTGGCCGTTCGCCCGCCAGAACTGGACTTCTTCCGCGCTGACGGAGATGGAGCCGTACTGGTCCTCGACGCGGCCTGTGACGACGTACGGGCCGTACTGGTTCAGCGGCCCGGCGGCGCGGCGGACATCCGGGAAGAGCGTCACCTCGAACAGTCCCCATTCATCATCCATCGTCAGGAACATCATCTCCCGGCCGGCTTGTGTGGCGGTGGTGCGCCCGGCCTCGATGACCCCGGCGATGCGGACAGTTTGCCCGACGCGCGAGGGGATTTGCCGGGAGTCGATGAGATCGAAAATGGGGACAGTCCCAAACGGCGGGACGGTCCCCATTTTCGGGCGGCATCGCGCCATGAAATGCTCGCGGACGCTGAAGCCGAGGATCTGCCGCTCATCGCGGTGCTTTCGGTCCTCGTCGTAGTCGCCCGGCACGTTTGGTATGGTCGGCCCGGCCGCCAGCAGCCGCACATCATCCGTGTGCCGCCACGCGCCAAGCGCGAAGAACAGGTTCATCTCCATCATCAGCGTCGGGCGCGTCCGGCCGGTCCAGTCGAACGCCCCGCACAGCACCAGCGAGCGGGCCTCGTTACGGCCGAGGTTCGCGCGGGCCAGGCAGTCGCTCAGGCCCTCGAATGGCCGCTGGGCGCGGGCGGCCAGGATGGACTGAACGTTGGCCGGCCCCAGTCCGCCGACGTGGCCAAGTCCGGATCGAATGGCTGAGACGGATTGGGCAGTGCCCGAAGTTGGGGTTTCCTCCTCAATAGCGAATTCCGATTCGGATCTGTTCACGTCCGGCAGGAGGAAGCGTATGCCCTGCCGCCGGGCCTGTTCGACGTACACGCGGAGCGGGTACATGCTCTGGTTGTTGTTCATGGCCGAGACCCAGTACTCCAGCGGCCAGTGCGCCTTGAGCCAGGCGGCCGCGTATGCCAGTGCCGCGTAGCTGGCGGCGTGGGCGCGGCAGAACGAGTACGCGTTGTACTTGGCCATCTGCACCCAGAGGCCCTTGGCGTATTCCAGGTCGACGCCGTTTGCCCGGCAGCGGCCGAGGAACTCCTCCGACAGGCGCAAGCGCTGGCGGTCGTCTGCGCACTTCTGGATGGCCTTGCGGAAGCGGTCGGCCGTGCTGAGCGATGAGCCCATCAGCGCGGCCGCCACGAGCATCACGTCGTCCTCGTAGAGCATCACGCCGTGCGTGCCGCCGAGGATCGGGTCGATGGCCGGATGTTCAGCCGGCGTGGGGTCAAGGCCGCGAAGCCGGCGGATGAACGCCTCTTTCATCCCCATGCTCGCCGCGCCGGGGCGGATGAGCGCGAGGGCCTTCATCACGTCGCGCGTGTCGGACGGGCGCATCATCTTCAGCAGGTGGCGCATCGCGGGCGATTCGAGCTGATTGCAGCCGACGGTATCGCCGCGCTGGAGCATGGCGATGGTGTCCGCGTCGTCGGGCGGCAGGGCCTCGATGTCAACCGTCACGCCGCGCCGCCTGCGGACAAGGTCGCACGCGTAGCGGACGGTGGAGAGGTTGCGATTGCCCAGCAGGTCCAGCTTGACCAGGCGGATGTCCTCGACGCCGTTCTTGTCGTACTGCGTGATGTTGACGCCCTTGGCCGCCGGCTGGATGGGCGCGTAGTGGTCGATGGTCTTGCGCCCGATGACGATCCCGCCCGGATGCACCGACAGTATGTGCGGCAGGCCAAGCAGCTTCCTGCTCAGCCGCGCGATGCGGGCAAGCGTGTCCTGTTCCTTCTGTCCTCCCGTCCTCCTGTCCTCCCGTCTTCCCTTCCTCCCCTCCTCCCCTCCCTCTATCTTCCCATCCTCCGCTTCTGTCCGTCCTTCTTCCATCCGTGCAATCTGCGTAATCTGCGGATCAGAAAGGCCCATCGCCTTGGCCGTCTCGCGGAATGCGGAGGCCGGCTGGAACGTGCCGTGCATGGAAACCATCGCCACGTGGTCCGCGCCCCAGCGCCGGAAGGCGTAGTCGATCACGTCGTCACGTATCCGCCAGCAGAAGTCCACGTCGAGGTCCGGGAAGTCCTCGCGCCCCTCGTGCAGGAATCGCTCGAACGGGATGTCGTAGGCAAGCGGGCAGACGTTGGTGATGCCCAGCGCGTAGGCCGCCAGGCTGCTGGCGCCGCTGCCGCGCCCGGCCACGGGAGCACCCGTCCGCCGCGCGTACCGCACGATGTCCCAGACCACCAGGAAATACTCGTTGAAACCCAGGCGGTCGATCAGGCCAAGCTCCTTGTCCAGGCGCTCAGCCGCCGCCTTCTGGTGCTCCGCCGGCGCGTTTGCATATCGCCGCCGCACGCCTTCTTCGCATAGCCGCCGCAGGTAGTCACGGGCCGACAGGCCCTCGGGGCATGGGAAGTCGGGGAACACGGCCTTACGCGGCAGGAGCTTGTATGCGGAGCACTCTTCCGCCAGACGGCGGTTGTTGGCGATGGCGTCGGCAAGGAATTTTTGAAAAATGCCGCCGGCCGTGGCAGGGGCGAAGTCCTCGTACTGCTGTGCGAATGCGGCGAACTGGCTTGTTATCTGCTCGCCGGAACGCAGCACCGCCCGCTCGTGCGGAAGCTCATCGGCGGCAACGCTGTCGAACGTCGAGCCCGTGCGGATGGCGGCCAGCAGCCTCGCCAGTTCCGCATCGTCCTTCTCGGCCATCAGCGCCTTGCCCGTGGCGACGGGGGCCACGCCGCGCGTGCGTGCGAAGTCCACCAGGCCGCGGACCTGCCCGTACGATTGCGTTGCGGGATCGATGCCAAGCCACAACTGCTCGCGACTCATGCCCGCCTTCAGAAGTTCATCCGCGACGGCCGCATCCTGGACGATGACGTGCAGGCCGGCGGACAGTTCGACCAGGTCGGCAATGAAGGGATCGGCTGGTGCGTATGGGAGTGGAGTGTGGGGAGTGGGGAGTGGAGTGTGGGGAGTGGGGTGTGGGGAGTAGGGAGCAGAGAGTGGAGAGTGGGGCGTGGGGCGATTATGAATTGTGGATTGTGGATTGTGGATTGCCCTCCTATGGAGTGCGGCGGCACAGTCCGCCGCGGCGGACACGACGCCGCTTTGGATGTTCCGGAGTTCGCGCCCGGCTAAAGCGGCGTCGCGTCCCTTCGGGACTTTGCCGCCGCACTCCATAGGGCGAAACACTATTGTTGGATCACCGGACGATGATGCCTGGCGCACCCGCGCGGCTTTCAATCCGCAATCCGCAATCCGCAATCCGCAATTCTGCGCCCGCGTGATCATCCGGCAGAGGTTCTCGTAGCCGGTTTCGTTGAAGACCAGCGCCACGGCCGTCCGTCGGTTGTCGGTCAATTCCGCGCCGATGATCGGCGCGACGCCTTCATCGCGAGCGTGCTTGTAAAAAACCGTCGCCCCGCAGAGATTGTTCACATCCGTCATCGCCAGGTGCGCGTGGCCAAGCCGTTTGGCCAGCTCGACCAGCCGCCCAGGCATGGCCGTGCCGCGGAGCAGCGAGTAGCCGCTGCGGACGTGAAGGGGAACGACGGCAAAAGGGTGAGAGGCGAGGGAAGAAAGGTTAGAGGTTAGAGGAGAGAGGTGAGAGTCAGATTGCGGATTTCGGATTTCGGATTTCGGATTGCCGGAATCAATGGGCTTGCCGCCCAGTGCGGATTGCCGGGAATCCGCAATCCGCAATCCGCAATTCGCAATGTCGCTCTTACCTCTCACCTCTAACCTCTGGCCTATTTCGTCAGGGATGGCGTCCTGAGGATGAACCCGTAGTCGTTCTGCTCCAGGCGCCCCAGCAGCTCGATCGACTTGCCGGTCACGACGGCCGAGTGGCCGAAGCGGTCGCGGATGGCGTCCAGCGTCTCATAGAGTTCGTGACGATGCTCGTGGCCGGCGGGTTCGAAGAGCGTCGGCTGCCCGCCGCCGCGCGACAGGCCCGACAGAGCGACGCCCACGTGCCTCAGAGCCACCCGCCGCTTGTGAAGCCTGTCCAGCAACTCCGACGCGATGGCGAAGGCATCGTCGTCGGAGTCGGTCGCCTCCGGCAGGGTTCGCGAGGCGGCGTCGGCCTTCCAGTCGTCGTAGCGTATGGATATCTCGACGCACTTTGCCATCAGGCCGGCGTTGCGGGCCGTGCGCATCGCCCGCTCCAGCAGATAGAAGAGCATCCCACGTATCTGCGCTGGGTCGCACTGGGGACTGTGGAAGGTGGTCTCGCGCGAGATGCTCCGCGGGATCCGCCGCTTGCCTTCCTCTTCGCGGGGACTGTCCCCAGCTTCTCCGGAACAACTGGGGACAGTCCCAAACTGCGGGACAGTCCCCAGCGGGTCGCGCCCGCGGCAGCGCTCGTAGAGCACCTCGCCGCGCCGGCCGAACATCGCCCGCATCGCCTCCAGCGGCAAGGCCCGCAGTTGCTCGATGGTGCTGATGTTCATGTCGTGGAGCACGCCGGCCGTCTTGTGGCCAACGCCGATTAGCTGCTCGATGGGCAAGGGGGCAAGGAAGCGCTCCTCATCGCCCGGCCTGACCCACGCCACGCCGTGCGGCTTAGACAGGCCGGACGCGATGGACGCCACCATGCGATTTGACGCCAGGCCGACCGACACCGACAGGCCGACCTCCTCCTGCACGGCCGCCTGGAGCTTGCGGCCAAGAGCCAAGCCGTCGCCGTGGATGGCCTCCATGCCCGTGGCGTCGCCGTAGGCCTCGTCCAGGTACGTCTCCATGCCGACGGTGTATCGCCGGCAGATCTCCCATATCCGGTCGGCGAAGCAGCGGTAGATGTTCTGGTTGCCCGCCAGGATGACCGCCTGCGGGCAGAGCTTCCTGGCCCGCGAAAGCTCCATCCCGGCGCGGAGGCCGAACTTCCGGGCCTCGTAGGAGCACGAGGCGATCACGCCGCTGCCGACGGCCACCGGCCGGCCGCGAAGGAACGGGATCAGGAGCTGCTCGACGGAAGCGAAGAAGGCGTCCACGTCTATGTGCAGAAACAGAGATGGCGAGTCGGCGATGTTGGCCTCGCAACTTGCGGTCCCATTGTCGATTGACGATTTACGATTGTCGATTGAACGGGCGTCGTGCCGCGGCAGCGCCGTTGAATCGACAATCGTCAATCGGCAATCGTCAATCATTCTGTGATCGTCTGGTCCAGCCACCACTGCACCTGCTTGCTGGAAAAGTGCAGGTAGTACGTCTGTCCGCCCGACTGCACGCTGAAGTGCAGCGAGTAGATGTCGCCCTGCCGGTCGATCCACCGCCCGTTGATGGCGTCGACCTTGTAGAGCCGCCCGGCCCAGCGGAACCGCAGCGGCTCGGCCGTGCCGCCCTTGAAGGACGCCAGCACGACAATCGGCTCGTCGATCTTCTCGATGTTCATGGCCTTTGGACCTATCCAAACTTTTACCTAACAAGTATAGTATCGTCCCCCAGAGGCGGTCAATGGGAATTATTGAAGAAAATATTGTCGATAAGATATGCATACGCTATTATGTATGCATAGCGAAGTGCCATATGCGACGAACGACAGTAATGCTGCCGGGTAAGCTCAAGCTCAAGGCGTGTGACTTGGCCAAACGCCTAGGAATCTCGCTGAGCCAGTTGATCCGCGACTGCCTAGCCGAACGAATTGAAAAATCCGCCAATGAGGGACGAGATCCATTCTTCGCCGACGAGGAAGTCTACGAGGTTCCGAATCCAGCGGCTTCGGCCGAGAACATCGACGTCATCTACGGCGAACCCCCATGACTGACTGACGTGTGAGAGGTGGTACATGGTACGCACAACCTTCATGCTGTCGCCCGAGCTAAGGGCCAAGGCGCTCCGCCGCGCAAGCCTGCGCGGACTCTCTCTGGGCGAACTGATTCGCGAATCGTTGGAGAAGAACCTGGATTCAGAAGCGCCGGGCGGCGAAGATCCAATGTTCGCCGACAAGGAATTGTTCCAGGGCGACCATCCGGTTGACGGCGCGATCAATCACGACGAGTACCTCTACGGGGACAAGAAGTGATCTTCATTGACTCCAGCGCCTTTATTGGCGTCTACATGCCGCGCGACCAATGTCATCCCAGGGCGCTTGCTTTCTGGGACGAGATCGCCCATCGCCGGGAACCGCTGTTCACGAGCAACTTGGTGCTGGCTGAGACGATCACATACGTGGCCAAGCACGCAAACTGCGAATATGCGGTCAGGAAGGCCAGGAGTCTTATTGCCTCCGAGCGCTTGACGATTCTCCGCCCTGGGTCCGACGATGATGCCCGGGCCCTGGAGATACTCACCAGGATGACCGACCAGAGCCTGAGCTTCACGGATTGCGTCTCCTTCGCCCTCATGAGGAAGAACGAGATCAAGGCCGCATTCGCCTTTGACGAGCATTTCGAGCGGGCCGGCTTTACCATGTTGCCCGCCCGAGTATGAGTAGACTTCGGTCTGATCCTTGAAAGACCAGCTATAGGCAGTCAAGTGTGAATCGCTAGGATTTGCACGGTTGATTTTTG
>JBHGBE010000109.1:0-12383 GCA_041946855.1 Phycisphaerae bacterium
CGCGACCGAGGCCCGGCCGCGTCACGTGGAAATCAGACAATCAGTGTAGAGTCCGGCGATAGACAGAGTCAAGGAGGAGATTCAGGCGGCGGGGTAGGAGGCGATGCCTGCGCAACGATAAGAGACTATCGCCAAGGGCATGGACAACCAGCCATTCAGCGCCAACCCGTCATTCCGGCGGGGACAGGGGAGAAGGCTCCGTCGCCGCAGCAGTTGTCGAACCAGGTTGGGTCGTTGGCGCCGGGCCGACGAGCGGATCCAGCACTTCGCGGTAGGCCTTCGTGTCGACGTTCCAAACCCATCTATGGCGCTCCTTCCCATCAACGAATAGGATCACCGTGGGGAAGAAGCCGAAACTGTACCGCTTGAACACTCCCCAGTCCGTTGGCGCGAACCAGAAATGCTCCATCATGAACTTCGACACGATCACTCGCCCATCGTATTCCTTGGCGAGCTGGTCCATGACCGGGTCCACCATCATGCACGAAGCGCAGCCGAACTTCCAGAAGTCCACCAGCACGGGCTTTTCGCTCGATTTGGCGATCTCGGCGTCGAGCTTCTCCCTGCTGATGCCGAGGTCGACCACCTTCCCGCCGCAGCCTGCCGACAGCAGGCACATCAGGACGATGACAAATCCCCCGCGCCACGAACACAACCGTCCGATGGGGGCCGTCCTGTTTGGCATCGCCTGGGCACTGCCGCGATGAAGTTCACTGATCACTGGCTCTCCCTGATCTCGTTGAGACACTGGTCTCTCGTTTCTCTCCGGGTGGGCGGCTGGACGGCCCTTCTAGTCCGATGGCCGCGTGGCTGTCGCCTCCGCGCCGGCGACGGGGCGCGTGGTGGGTGCGGCCAGGCATTCGTTGATCGCCTTGTCATACTCGTCGTAGTTGTACTGCTGCACGAACCGCTTCCTCTCCTGGCCGTTCACGTACAGGATCACCGTCGGAAACTCGAGGATGTCGTTCTTCTGAGCGAACTCCTCCGCCGTGACCTCCCCGTTGGCCCGCTTCATCAGGAACTTCGCGGCGGTGATCTGCCCCTTGTGCTCATCCGCCAGCCCCCGAAGGGTGACCTCGAACGCGCTACAGTTCTCGCAGCCGGCCTTGTAGAAGTCCACCAGGAGCGGGCGCTTCGAGTCGGCTATCACTCGCTGAAGCTCCGCGGCGTCGCGTATCTCCACGACGTTGCTTGCGCAGCCGAGCGCCAGTAGCGGGAGCCCCACCAGTGTCACGGTGAGCCGGCACGCAAAGCGGGCGCTTGCTCTGGACCTCAATCCATCTTCGATCAACGATGTAGGGCGATTCACCATCGGATTGTTCCTGGATCGCCGGGGCCAATTGCCCCGGCAAGCGTGAGGCAGTGTAGTGAACGCGCCCGGCGATTTCAACTGCCATCGCGCGCGGATTCCGCGGTTTCTCAGGGGACTTCTTGATGGCCGGTTTCCCCGCCGGACGCTCGACGCGCACGTAGCCTGGCTCCCGCGGCCGATGAACACGGCGCGGATAGCAGAATGATGAGGAGCGACGGCAAACTACGGGAAAGGCAGTCTGCCCGAGGAGCCGACGGCGGCGGGCCTGGTCGTGGTCCTGGGCGGGCGCTCGATTGCGCAGCCCTGGCCCTCGACGCAGACGTTCCCCGCCGTTGGCGGAACAAATGCCGGCGTCCTGGTCTGTGCCACGGCCGTTCCGGCGGCGCCGGCAGCGCCATTCGGCCGGCAGGCAGCATCCAGGCTTGGGCGGAACTCCGACGCCAGGTGGTTGAGCTCCCATCGTCGCTGTTCCCTGCCGTTCACGAAGAGGACAGTAGTGGGAACCCAGAACAGGTTGTACTCATCCATGAACTCCGGGCAGGAACTGACCATGTAGGCCTCCCGGATCTTGAACTTCACGAACTTGACCCGCCCCCTGTACTCATAGGCCAGTTGCTCCAGGACCGCGTCCTGGATATCGCAAGTCGGGCAGGAATCCTTGTAGAAGTCCACGATCACTGGCTGCTTGGACTGGAGGACCTCCCGGCGGAACTGCCACACGTCCTGTAGAGGGGTAAGGGCAACGGTTCCTTGGGGGCTGCCCCACATCGGACTGCTCCACTGGGGACTGTTCCAGGTGCCCATGTCCGAGCCTTGGCAACCGCATGCGCCCAAGGCACAGAGGGCCAGTACGAGGCATGTCCCAGCCGGAGCGATGCCCCCAACCCGCGATGGTACTTCGATAGCGTGCCTCAATTCCCTTCTCCTGATTGCCGTAGCCAGGCACCGTGGTGCGCATAGCATACTTCCGGCCGCTGGTAAGTCAAGTCGAAGCGACAGTAATTCATCGTCTGCCCCTGGTGGAATACTTAAGCCAAATCCGATATAGGTGAGCTACACCATGACGTTGGTAGGGGCGATGACGGGGACGCTTTTGGGGAGGGCTTGCCATCATCGCCTTTGTCGCTATTATTGACCCGTGCCCGGCGTGTCAGTTCGCGACTATCGAGACACCCTGAAGGCGATATGGATCAGTTTGTGGCCACTAGGTCCGGCAGCAATGGTTCGGGGGGCTCACTGTGACTGACACTCGCGTTGTCGTCACGGGGCTGGGGGTGGTATGCCCCGGCGGGATCGGCATGCCGGAATTCTGGACGGGCCTGCTGGCGTCCCGGTCCGCCGTGGCGAGAATCCAGGGCCTCGACCCGACGGGCTTCCCATGCCACATCGCCGGGGAACTAGTCGGCTTCTCCGCCCGCGCCTACCTGCCCCGTGACTATCGGAAGGCGATCAAGGTCATGTCGCGCGGCACCGAGATTGCCGTGGCGGCCGCCAGCCTGGCGGTCAAGGACAGCGGCCTGACTACGCCGGGCATGGACGGCGACAAGCCCGGCGTCTCCGGGTCGCGCCTGGCCTGCAATATCGGCTCCGGCCTGATATGCCAAGATCTTGACGAACTCGGCGCGGCCGTGAATCTCTGCGTGACGGATGGGCGGTTCGACCTCAAGACATGGGGCGTCCGCGGGATGAAGAACCTTGCGCCTCTCTGGCTGCTGGAGTATCTGCCCAACATGCTGTCGTGCCACGTGAGCATCATCCACGGGGCCAAGGGCCCCAGCAACACCATCACGTGCGGCGACGCATCCGGGCAGATGGCCATAGGCGAGGCAGGGCGCTACATCGTGCGGGGCGTCGCCGATGCGGCCATCGCGGGCGGCTCCGAGAGCAAGCTCAACCTGATGGGGCTGCTGCGCCAGTCGTTCCTCAAGCGGCTGTGCCTCAACTCCAATGACTCGCCCGCCACGGCGTGCCGGCCGTTCGACGCATCGCACGACGGCACGGTCATCGGAGAGGGCGCCGGCGTGGTCATCCTGGAGGAGGCCGGCTTCGCCAAGCGCCGCAACGCCCGCGTCTATGCCGAGCTTGCCGGCTGCGCCAGCGCTTGCGACCCGCAGGCGATTGACGTGCTGCGTCCCACGGCCGGGGGGCTTGGCCTCGCCGCGCGAAACGCCATGGCGGCGGCCGGAATATCCCCGCAGGATATCGACCTTGTGGTGACACATGGCACCGGCGTGCCGGGCGAGGACCTGGCCGAGGCGCAGGAATGGCGGAAGGCACTTGGCGGCAGGCTGGACACGGTTCCGGCCGTGGCGATCACGGGCGGCATCGGCTCCCTCTTTGGCGGCGCGGGCGGCGTCCAGGTCGCCTTGGCCGCGATGGCCGTCCACACCGGCGTGATACCACCCACTGTGAACTTCGCGAAGCCTGCGAGCGGCTGCGAACTGAACCTGTCGCCGCGAGCCCGCACCGCCGATGTCCGCTATGCGATTACGGCCAGCTACACCGTCGGCGGACAGAGCTGCGCGTGCGTGCTGAAGAAGCCCACATGAACCGAAAGCGTGTCGTCATAACAGGGATGGGCACCGTCAACCCGCTCGGGCATGACGTCCAGACAACATGGGCGGCCATGCTGGCCGGCAAGAGCGGCGTCTGTCCCATTGAGCTGTTTGACGCCAGCACCTTCCCCACGACGTTCGCCGCGGAGGTCAAAGGCTACGACATGGCCGCGCAGGTGCCCGACGCCGCCAGGCACGCCCATGCCGGCAGGCATTGCCGCTTTGCGCTCGGCGCGGCCGTGCAGGCATGGAGACAGGCGGGCCTGGAGGGACGGCCGCTGGACAAGTCGCGCCTGGGCGTGTACGTGGGAAGCGGCGAGGGAAGCATAGACAATGACGCCGCCACGTCGCTCATGATCGACGCCTGGCGCGACGGGCGGGTGGACACGCGAAAGTGGGCCCAACTGGCCTTCTCGCGGCACGACCTCTATCGGGAAGTGGAGCAGGAGGCGAACATGGTGGCGGCGCACCTGGCGGCCGAGTTCGGCGCGCTTGGGCCGGCGATAAACGTGCTGACCGCATGTGCGGCCAGCACGCAGGCGATCGGCGAAGGGGCCATGCGAATCCGCGACAATGAGGCGGACGTGATGGTCAGCGGCGGCGCCCACAGCATGATCCGCCCGTTCGGCATGACGGGCTTCATACTGCTGACGGCCTTGTCCTCGAGGAACGACGACATCGCCGGCGCCAGCCGCCCGTTCGACGCGACGCGCGACGGGTTCGTCATCGGCGAGGGCGCGACGATCATGGTCCTGGAGGACTACGACTTCGCCAAGGCCCGCAATGCGCCGATGCTCGCCGAGATCGTCGGCTACGGCGCATCCGCCGATGCGTATCGGATCACCGACCAGGATCCCGACGGCGCCGGCGCGGCGGCGGCCATGCGCGCGGCGCTCGACGACGCCGGCCTGACGCCGGAGGACATCGACTACATCTCCGCACACGGCACCGGGACCAAGCAGAACGACCTGGTCGAGACGCGCGCGGTGAAGGCCGTCTTCGGCGACCGCGCCCCGCGCATACCGATGTCCAGCATAAAGAGCATGGTGGGCCATCTGATCGCCGGCGCGGGGGCCACGCAGTTGATGACGTGCGTCCTGGCCATCCGCGACCAGATCGTTCCGCCAACAACGAACCTACACAAGCCCGACCCGGGCTGCGATCTGGACTACGTGCCCAACGTTGCGCGAAAGGCGCGGGTCGAGATCTGCATGTCCAACGGCTTCGGTTTCGGCGGGCAGAACAACTCGCTCATCATCCGCCGGGCGAAGTGAGGTCCGCCGCCGGGCGCATCTGAGAATAGTGGCGTGGGCCTCCGGCCCGCGCGTCTCGCGGCCGTCCCGGCCGCGTTGCGCCGCAGGCGGGACGCCTGCGAAACGCGCGGGCGGGACGCCAGCGCCACAGTCCATGGGTGTACGCCGCCGCAGGCCGCCGCCAATTCCAGTTGCAGCCGGCTTCCGGGTGGATTATAGTACCGCCGGCATTCAGGAGCGCTCCAGACGGCGGATGGCCGGGCTCACACGGATGAAGGATATGCCCGCCCCGGAATGGGGTCGCCCGGAACAAGGAACGGATCGGTGAAGGTAGCGATACTGGCAGGAGGCGTCGGCACACGGCTGGCCGAGGAGACCGAGACCCGCCCTAAGCCCATGGTGGAGATCGGCGGCCGCCCGATCCTCTGGCACATCATGATGCACTACTCCCGGTGGGGCTTCAACGAGTTTGTCATCGCCCTGGGCTACAAGGGCGACATGATCAAGAAATACGTCCTGGACTACTGCTCGCTGGAGCAGAACATCACCGTCAACATGGGCACGGGGCATGTCGTCCGCCACGGCACCACTCGCCCGAACTGGACGGTGGACCTGGTGGACACGGGACAGGCGACGCTCACCGGCGGACGGATAAAGCGGCTGGCGAAGTACCTGGGCTCCGGGACGTTCATGCTGACCTGGGGCGACGGCGTTTCGGATGTCCCCTTGCTCGACCTTCTGGCCTTCCACCGCTCGCACGGGAAGCTTGCGACGCTGACGGCCGTCCGCCCGCCCGCGCGGTTCGGGCACCTGGAGTTCGACGGCGACCGCGTCTGCGACTTCTCCGAGAAGTCACAGGCCAAGGAGGGCTGGATCAACGGGGCGTTCTTCGTCCTCGAGCCGGGAGTAATGGACTACATCGACGGCGACGCGACCCAGTGGGAGCGCGAGCCCATGGAGCGCCTTGCGCGCGACGGTCAGTTGATGGCCTACCGGCACAACGGGTTCTGGCAGTGCATGGACACGCTGCGTGACAAGAAGTTGCTACAGGACATGTGGGACAGCGGCCGCGCTCTGTGGCGGACGTGGGAGGACTAAACGGCATGAGAGTACTGGTCACAGGCAACCTGGGCTATATCGGGGTGGTCCTTGTGCCCATCTTCCAGGCCCGCGGCCACGAAGTCGTCGGGCTGGACAGCGACCTCTACCGCAGGTGTACGTTCGGCAAGGGACCGCTGCCAAAGGTTCGGACGATCATCAAGGACATCCGCGACGTGACGCTCGACGACGTGCGGGGCTTCGAGGCCGTCGTGCATCTGGCCGGCCTGTCCAACGATCCGCTGGGGAACCTGGAACCTGACCTCACCTTCGACATCAACCACCGCGCATCGGTTCGCCTGGCGGAACTGGCCAAGCAGGCCGGCGTGCGGCGATTCGCGTTCTCCTCCTCGTGCAGCAACTACGGCGCCGGCGGCGAAGACCTGCTGACGGAGGAGTCCCCGTTCAATCCGGTCACGCCCTACGGCAAGTCCAAGGTGCTGGTTGAGCGCGATGTCTCTGCGATGGCCAGCGATAGCTTTTCCCCGATCTTCCTGCGGAACGCGACCGCCTACGGTGTCTCGCCCCGTATACGGTTCGACCTGGTGCTGAACAATCTCGTGGCGTGGGCGTTCACGACCGGCCAGGTGTACCTCAAGAGCGACGGCAGCGCATGGCGGCCCATAGTCCACATCCAGGACATCGCGCAGGCGTTTCTGGGCCTGCTTGAGGCCCCGCTGGAGCTCGTACACAACCAGGCATTCAACGTCGTCCGCGCCAACGAGAACTACCGCATCAAGGAACTGGCGGAGATCGTCGCCCGGACCGTTCCGGGCTGCGCGCTGAAGTTCGCGGATGGGGCGTCGCCGGACCTGCGCTGCTACCGGGTCAACTGCGACAAGATCCGGCGCGTGCTGGGCGATGGCGCCTTCCAGTGGACCGCCAGCGCCGGGGCGGAGGAGCTGCACGCGTCCTACCGCGGCAACCCGTTCACGCTGAAGGACTTCGAGGGACACGTATACCAGCGTGTCTCCCACATCCGCAAGCTGCTGGAAGAGAAGGTGCTGGACAAGACGCTGCGTTTCAGCGCCTGATCCGCCTGGGCGCTCGCTGGAGGAACCCGATGCTATGACCGCCAAGACGAATGGATTCGCCGCCAAGTGCCGGCGGGGCAAGTGCCGCTCCTGCGGCCGGAAGGGGCTGCTGCCGGTCCTGGACCTTGGGCCGATGCCGCTTTCCGACCGCCTGCTGCTCAAGGACCAGTTGGCCGACCGCGAGCCGTTCTTTCCGCTGGAGACGGCCTTCTGCGCCCAGTGCGCGCTGATGCAGATCCTTGAGGACGTCCCTCGCGAGCAGCTCTTCTGCGAGGACTATCCGTACTACTCCTCGTTCTCGCAGGCCTTGCTCGACCACTCCCGCGCAAACGCGCTGAACCTGATCTTCAATCGGCGTCTGGGGCCGGGCAGCCTGGTCGTCGAGATCGCCAGCAACGACGGATACCTGCTGCGGAACTTCGTTGAGAACGGCATCCCGGTGCTGGGCGTCGACCCGGCCGAGGGCCCGGCCGCCGAGGCAAGGAAGATCGGCGTCCCCACCGTGTGCGAGTTCTTCGGGCGCGACTTCGCCCGGAAGCTCGCGAGGGAAGGCAAGCGTGCCGACGTGACCATCGCCAACAACGTGCTGGCTCATGTGCCAGACCTCAACGACTTCGTCGAGGGCTTCCACGTTCTCCTGAAGGATGACGGCCTGGCCGTCTTCGAGTTCCCGTATCTTCGCGACCTGATCGACCACGTCGAATTCGATACGATCTACCACGAGCACATGTGCTACTTCTCGGCCACCTCCGTGGATGCGCTCTTCCGCAGGCACGGGCTCTTCATCAACCACGTCGAGCGCATCAGCATCCACGGCGGTTCGCTGCGCCTCTACGTCCAGCCCAAGGAGGCGGTCAGTCCGTCCGTCCGCGGTCTGCTGGCCGAGGAACTGCGCCTGGGCGTCACGCGACGCGAGTACTACCAGTCGTTCGGGCAACGGGTAGGGGAGCTGCTGGGCGGCCTCGGAAAGATGCTCCAGGAGTTGCGGGCAGCCGGCAAGTCGCTGGCCGCCTACGGCGCGGCCGCCAAGGGCGCCAACCTGCTCAACTGCCTGAAGGCCGGGCCCGACCTCATCCCCTACGTCTGCGACCGCAACGTCCACAAGCAGGGCAAGTTCATGCCCGGCGTTCACATCCCCATCTGCGATCCCAAGCGCATACTCCAGGAAATGCCCGACTACGTGCTGATCCTCCCGTGGAACTTCAGGGAGGAGATCATCGCCCAACAGGCCGAATACCGCCGGCGCGGCGGGCGGTTCATCATTCCGGTTCCCAGCCCGCAGATCGTGTGAGGATGAGCGCCATGACGCCATCGCCGCCGGACACGGCCAGGGCAAGCTTCCCGCAACGGTACGATCGCGCCCTGGCATGCCCCAACTGCGGCGGCGAGGGCATGACCGTGTTCTACGAGGTCGACGGAATCCCGGTGCATAGTTGCCTGATGGTCCCCACGCGCCAGGAGGCGCTGGACTTCCGCACGGGCGACCTTCGGCTGGGGTTCTGTTCCGCATGCGGCTTCGTCTCCAACACGGCATTCCAGCCCGAAGTGCACTCATACGGCGTGCGATACGAGGAGTCGCAGGGCTCATCGCCGAGGTTCAACGAGTTCCTGGAGCACCTGGTCGGCCGCCTGATCTCCCGCTACGGTATCCGTCGCAAGACCGTTCTGGAGATAGGCTGCGGCAAGGGGGGCTTCCTGGTGCGGATGTGCGAGGTGGGCGACAACCGCGGCATAGGCATCGACCCCAGTTGCGCGCCCGAGCGCATCCACACCGCGGCCCCGATCACGTGGATACGCGAGTTCTACGGCCCGCAGCACGCCGGCCTGGGCGCGGATGTCATCTGCTGCCGACACACCCTCGAGCACATCGGCCCCACGCGGCAGTTCCTGCTCCAGGTCCGCCGTGCCATCGGCCAGCGCCAGGATACGCTCGTGTTCTTCGAGCTGCCGGATGCGATGCGCATCCTCCGCGAGGGCGCCATCTGGGACATCTACTACGAGCATTGCTCTTACTTCAGCACCGGCTCGCTGGCGAGGCTGTTCCGGGGATGCGGGCTGGACCTGCTGGAGATGGAACTCGACTACGGCGGCCAGTACATACTGCTCGTCGCGCGCCCGGCGGGCCCGAAGCAGCAGGCGGCCCTCGAAGGCGAGGACGATATGCCCCAGTTGATCGCCGCGGTCGACACCTTCCCTGCCAATGCCCAGTCGCAGATTCGCAAGTGGGGCGATACCATCCGCCAGGCCGCCGCGGCGGGGCGGAAAGTCGCCTTGTGGGCCGCCGGCTCCAAGTGCGTGGCTTTCCTGACGACACTGAAACTCGGCGATGAGGTCCGCTGCGTCGTGGACGTCAGTCCGTACAAGCAGGGCTCGTTCATCACGGGCACCGGCCACCAGGTCGTCGCGCCCGACGAGCTGGCGCGCGTCCGCCCGGACCTTGTGATCGCCATGAACCCCATCTACGTTCGCGAAATCCAGCGCGAGTTGGACAGGATGGGCCTGCCGTCTCGCCTCACGGCCGTGTAGACCATGAAATGCCCCGCGTGCAATCAGCCGTGCGAGGATGTCTTCTTTCGCTCGCCGGAGCTGCCGGCCTCGTGCAACGTCCTGCACAGGACTCGGCCGGAGGCGTTGCTCGCGCCTCGCGGCCGGATCGAGTTGGCCTGCTGCGGCGACTGCGGCCTGATCTGGAACGTCGCGTTCGACGCCTCGCGCATGCGCTACGCCGCGGGCTATGAGAACGCCCTGCACTTCTCCGGCCGGTACAGGCAATACTCGCGCTCACAGGCCAGGCGGCTTGTGGATCGCCACGGGCTGGCCGGCGGCCGGGCCGTCGAGATAGGCTGTGGGGACGGCTACTACCTGTCTTTGCTGCGGGAAATGGGCATGGGACAGGCCGTAGGGTTTGACCCGAGCGCCCGCGGCGGTAGGGGGGCCGCTCCCGGCGTGCGCATCGTGCCGCGGCACTTCAGGCCCTCCGACGCGCGGAAGCCGATGGACCTGCTCTGCTGCCGACAGGTGCTGGAGCATCTGCCCCAGCCGGGGCGCTTCCTGCGCGACCTTCGAGCGGCGATGGACGGTCACCGTGACACAGTGCTCTTCTTCGAGGTCCCCAACGCCTGCTGGACCTTAGAGCATAAGGGAATCTGGGACATCATCTACGAGCACTTCACCTACTTCACGCCGCAGTCGCTGCGGAGGCTGTTCCATAGATGCGGCTTCGCGGTGGTGTCCGCCCGGCCGGCCTATGGAGGGCAGTTCATCACGCTGACGGCCAGGCCCGGCGCGGAACATCCGGCTCCTGGCGGCCCGGCCGACGGGCGGCATCACCGGCTCATCAGGTCCTTCGACGCGACGTATCGCCGCCAGGTCCGGCTGTGGCGGCAGCGATTGGCCGAGTTCTCGCGCGCGAGGAAACGCCTCGTGCTCTGGGGCGCGGGTTCCAAGGGCGTAACCTTCCTGAACACGATGAACGTGTCGCCAACGGTCGCGCCGTTCGTTGTGGACGTCAATCCGCGCAAGCACGGCTGCTACGTCGCGGGCGCCGGCCAGCGGGTGATCGCGCCGGATGCTCTCCGAGAGTACCGGCCGGAGGTCGTCATCCTGACCAACCCCGTCTACCGCCGCGAGGTGGCCGAATCGCTCCGCCGCCTGGGTGTTGACGCGCGCCTGTTGCAGACGTAAGACCGGGACTCGACGCCATGGAGCATGACATCCCCATTATCGAGCCTGCCATCCCGCCGAATCGTGCCGTGCGCGTGGACCAAGCCGTGCTGGAGGCGCTGTCGCTCCTGCCCAAGGCCGATCGTCTAACCGTGCTGGTCAATGATCCGCAGAGGGACACGGCGACCGGCATACTGCTTGAAGCCCTCTTCCGCCTCGCACCGCCGTCGGGCATCCGCATGCTCGTCGCCACGGGTTCTCATTCATTCGCCGCCGCTCAGCGTGCGAGTCACGAAGGCATGCTCATCGGCGCATGTCAAGGCGGCGCGCCCTCGCGGTCCGCAAAGGCGGAGCATGTCCCGGCGATTGCGTGGCACGAGTGCATGTCGCCGGACCTCGTTTCCATCGGGGGAGTCTGGAGCGGCCATCCCTGGCTGCTGGAGTGGCCGCACATCCTTGCGCTGGGCAGCGTCGAGCCGCACTACTTCGCCGGGTTCACCGGTGCTCACAAGACATGTACCATCGGCTGCGCCGCCTTTGAGGACATCCAGGCCAACCATGCCCACGCCCTGGATCCCGAGTCGGGGCCTTGCCGCCTGGAGGGCAACCCGGTTCACGATGGCATCGCGGCGATGCTGCGGGCCCTCGAGCGCATGCGGCCCATCGCCTCTGTGAACCTGGTGCAGACGGCCGCGCCGGAGGCAGCTTCGTCTCGTCCAGGTTGCCGCAATGGCGGGGCGGCCCCCAGACGGATCGTCGGCGCATTCGGCGGCAGTCCCGATGGCTCCCTCCGCGCCGCGGCGCAAGCGGCCGGAGAGACGTTCGTCAGGCAGATCGACTCTCCCGCCGATGCCCTGATCCTGGATGTCACCGGGCCGCTTGGCGAGAGCTTCTACCAGGCCGACAAGGGCATCAAGAACAACGAGTGGGCGGTGCGCGACGGCGGCTGCCTTGTGCTCGTCGCTCCTTGCGGGCAGGGGATCGGACAGGCCCACTTCGTGAACCTGCTCCGCGAAGCCCCGGACTACAGGGCGGCCGTGGAACTGGTCAACCGCCGCGGATATCGCCTGGGCGACCACAAGGCCGTCAGGCTCCGTTACCTGACCGACCCGGCCTGCCGCGGCGTTCGGGTCTTCGTGGTCAGCCCCGGCCTGAGCGAAGGCGACGCCGCCACGTTGGGCCTGACCAAGGCCGCCGGCGTGGACGATGCCCTCGCCGCCGCCGGACTGAGTCCATCCCGCCACACCATCTACCGCGTGCGAGACGCGGGGAACCTTGTGGTGAGCGTGAGCGGCAGGCCTGAGCTGTTTAGCCGCGAGCCGAAGGCGAGCGCTTAGGTTCGCCGCAGGCGAACAAAGGGCCTTGCGCTAACCCCGGGTCCACGGCAAGCGCTCGCCTGCGGCTCGCGGCTAAGAGCCTATCCGAATAACCCGGAACAGCGATACGTAATGACTGCACAGACCAGATG
>JBHGBE010000011.1:0-86365 GCA_041946855.1 Phycisphaerae bacterium
TTCAACTACTTCGGCGACGACCAAAGCTCCTTCGCTGTCCCAGAGCCCGCGACGCTGGCACTGCTGGCACTGGGCCTGCCGCTTCTTCGAAGAAGGCGCCGATGACGGTTCTCCTTGAGAGTTGAACACTGGATATTGAGTACTGAATATTCAATATCCAATATTGAAAGTTCAATGTGCAAGTGTGCCAAAGCCCCTCCGGTCCCCACGGCCGGAGGGGCTTGGTCTTGTGTGCCGGGCATCCGCGATCTACAATCCGTCTATGAACTCGGGTCCGCGCATCGCCGTCCTGGTCCCATGCCATAACGAGGAGGCGACGGTCGGCAAGGTCGTCCGCGACTTCCGCGCGGCGCTGCCCAATGCCGGCATTTACGTCTTCGACAACTGCTGCACGGACGCGACCGCCAGGCTCGCGGCCGAGGCCGGCGCGACCGTGCTGAAGGAGCCGCGCAAGGGCAAGGGCTTCGTCGTCGAGGGCATGTTCGACCGGATCGACGCCGACTACTACGTCATGGTCGACGGCGACGACACATACCCGGCCGAGAAGGCCCCCGAGCTGCTCGCGCCCGTGATGGGCGGCGATGCGGACATGGCCGTCGGGGCGCGCCTGGCCAGCTACGGCGACAAGTCCTTCCGCCCCCTGCACGTCTGGGGCAACGGCCTGGTCAGGGGGCTCATCAACAGGATATTCAAGGCCCGCCTGACCGACATCATGTCGGGCTATCGCGCCTTCAATCGCAGCGTGGTCAGGCGGGTGCCGGTGGTGTCGGCCGGGTTCGAGGTGGAGACCGAACTGACCATCCAGATGCTCTACTACCGCCTCAAGATCGTCGAGGTGCAGACGCCCTACCGCGGAAGGCCCGAGGGCAGCCAGTCCAAGCTCCATACGTTCTCCGACGGCCTGCGGGTGCTGTGGAAGATCTTCAGCCTGTTCCGGGCGTTCAAGCCGCTGACGTTCTTCGGCAGCGTTGGGATCATCCTGTTCCTGCTGGCTCTGGCGGCGGGGATACCTCCGGTGGTCGGGTTCATCCAAAGCGGGTACAAGGAAGTGAGGCACTATCCCCTGGCCATCCTTGCGACGGGCCTGATGATCCTGTCGGCCGGCAGCGTGTTCCTCGGCGTGCTGCTGCACGCGATCAACTGGCGGTTCAAGGAGCTGCACAACGTCATGGTGCGAGGCAGGCCATGAGCAGCACCGCCGATGGTCCCGCCGGCGGGCGGCGGCTTGCAGGATTGGCCGGCGAGATCGCGGGCCTCGTGCTGCTGCCGGCGGCTGCGTGCCTCTGGCATGACAGGGCCGACACCGTCAGGCAGTTCCAGGCCTCGCGGCTGCGTCAGGGGACCGCCGACCTCATCAGGAACGACGACGACCTGCTACGCTACGACGCGGGGGCGGCCACCCCCATGCTTGGCAAGGACGCCGCCGTCTACGACGCCCTTCGCACGAACTGCGCCCCGGGCGGTCCCGTCAGAGTCTACAGCCTCAGTGAACGGACGAAGGGCGGACGGCTCATGCCCCTGGAGTCGGCCTGCAAACTACTCGTCGACGGCCGGACCCAGCGCTTATGGCTCGCGCTGGTCCCGCAGTACAAGTTGGCGGAGGACTCCCAGTTCATCATCTGCCCGAGGATATGGATCGACAAGGACTATCGCTACGATGGGCTGCGCCTTGCGGAGGACCAGGACGGCCCGGTGGACCATCCGCGCCTGCTGACCGACGCTGACTACGGCCAGGTCTTCCAATACCGCACCGCCATGCTGGGCCGGTACACCGTTCTGGCCAAGGGCGAGCACCTTGCGCTGCTGAAGCGTGAGGGGGGAGCGCCATGAACCTGGCCGTGCCGACCATCCTCTGGCTGGCGGCGGGGCTGCCGGTCGCCGCTCCCTTCATCCGGCGAGGGCGATGGGACATCGGCCTTTTCCTGTTGCCCTTTGGCGGCTGTCTGGCCTTGATCGCGCCGTGGATTGTGTCGGCCCTGGCCGGCACATCGGCCGGTGGATGGTGGTGGATTGTGGAGGCGGCCGTTGCCGGGGCGGTGATGGGCGCTGTCGCGGAACTCATCCTGCGCGTGGGCAAGCCCCGGCGGGGCAAACCGGCGTCTGGATCGCTGCCCATGACCGGCGCGAGCTTGCCCCGCCTGAGCTCGCCTGTCCGCACGCTTAGGCGCGTGCTGATTCCCGTCTCCCTTCTGATCGTCGCGTTTGTCGCATGGAGCAACTTCACGACCGGCCTTGGTTTCTGCCGCGGCTATCCTCCTTACCAATGGGACGGCTATGCGATCTGGCTGCTGCGGGCCAAGATGCTGGCTGGGGCATCGGCCTATCCCACTGCCGTGTGGACGGGGACCGGCCATTTCGACTACCCGCTGGTGCTGCCGGCGCTGCTGGCGTTGTTCAGGAGGTTCGGCGGCCTGGAGATACTTGGGCTCTCATCCGCCATCGGCCTGAACGCCGGGGTGTTTCCCCTGGCCGCATGGGCGGGCATGTTCCGCCGCATCGGGGGCGGCCTGGCGGGCGCGGTGGCGCTGGCCCCCTTCGCGATGGACAGGCTGCTGAGGCTCCAGTTCGCCGCGTTCGCCGACCCGCTGCTGACCATGGCGGGCCTCTACGGGCTGAGCCTATGCCTCATCGGAGTGCGTGATCGCGACCGCGGATACCTGCTCGCGGGCGGCCTGGCCCTGGCGGTCGCGGCGGCGACCAAGAACGAGGGCGTGCTTTGGGTCCTTTGTTGCGGCCCGACGGTGGGCCTGTACGTGCTCGACACTCGCCAGGGATTCCGCAAGGCCGTGGGCGCGGTCCTGTGCGCCGTCCTTCCAGCCGCGGTCTTCTTTGCCGCATGGGGCGCGGCATGGCGGCGAATCGGCGTGTCAAATGACCTGGTTACCGCGTGGACGGCGTCGCTCATGTCAGTCAGGCTTGGGCCGGTCCTGACGGCCGTCTGGACGGAACTCGCAAAGCCCGCCAATCTGCTCCTGTTGGGCGTCGGCCTGGCGGGAATGCTGGCGCTGCCCGTGGTATGGAGGGCCGGGAACGTCCTCATGGGCGGCTCGCAGGCCGTGCGCGGCGGGACCTGGGGCGAGATCCTCCGCACCGGTCTATTGTGCCTGCGCCGCACGCTGGTGCTACTGTCGGGGCCGGCCCTGTACGTGGCGGGAATCGTCCTGATATACTTGACGACTCATAACCCGCTGGAGTGGCACTTGCGCACGTCGCTGGACCGGGTGCTGTTCTTGGCGCCGCCGGCGGTGCTGGCGATGATGCTCATTGCCCGCGTGGGAGCGCCGGGCGAACCGGCGCCTGCACCGGCCTGGGCGACCGGCGGCGAGGAAGCGGCGAAGCACGCGGGAGGTCAACATTGAACGGCAGACCAGCCGGCGGCCCGGCCTGCTCCATGTCGCGAGGCGCGCGATGAGCCGTTCCGCGAAGAATAGCCAGGTTGGTGGCTCCACCGGCCAGTTCCGCCGGGTCGCCGCCATGGGCGCCCAGATCGCCGGGCTGCTGATGATGCTGGTCGCGGTCTGGCTCTGGTACGACCGGGCCGATCCCGTCAGGCGCTTCGAATCGTCACCCCAATATCAGAGAACCCGCCAGCAGATCCGCAACGATGACGACCTGCTCAAGTTCGACGCCGGCGCCACGACTCCGATGCTCGGCGGCGACTGGGTGGTCCTCGACGCCCTTCGGCGGAACTTCCCGCCGGGAACCAGGGTGTTCGTGGACTATCGCCCCGACCGCATGGGCTACGTCAACCCCGACATCCCCGCCAAAGAGGACAAGCCGCTGCGCGACTTCCTCGGCGGCCGGACCCAGCGGCTCTGGCTGGCCATGCTGCCGGATTACCCGATCGTCGGCTCCTCCGACGTGATCATCTGCCCGCTTCGGTACAAGAAGCCAGATTACCGGCTCGTGCAGGCCGGGCCGTTCCTGGCCCTCTACACCCGCGGCGGCGTGACCATCACGCCCAAGCCGCCGGCGCCGCCGGCGCCGGAGGGCGCGGCCGACCAAACCGTCAACTGGGAGGCGCCGCTGCTGTTGTGGCTGCTGATGGGCCTTCCCGCGGCCACGCCGCTGTTCCTGCGGCGACGGTGGGACCTGGGCCTGTGCCTGCTGCCGTTTGGCGGATGCCTGGCCCTGATTGCGCCGTGGCTGGTGTCGGCGCTGGCTGGCACATCCGTCGCCGGATGGTCGTGGGCCCTCCAGTCAACCGTCGCCTCCGTGTTGATGGGCGCGTGCGTGGAATTGGCGCTTCGGCTGGGCAAGTCCAAGACTGCCGCGCTGGCGGCGGAAGGCAAGACACAGCCGTTCCTGACGATCAGGCACGTCATCGCCGTGCTCGGCGGACTGGTGGTGGCGATCGTCGCGTGGAACCATTTCGCGTCGGGCCTGGTCTTCTGCCGGGGCTACCCGCCCTACCAGTGGGACGGCTACGCGATATGGCTCCTGCGGGCCAAGCTGCTGGCCGGCGCGGCCGTTTACCCGGTCGATGTGGGCGCCGAGGGCGCTCACCTGGACTATCCGCTGGTGCTGCCCGCGCTGCTGGGGTGGTTCAAGCGGGCGGGCGGCATGGACCTGCTCCATCTCTCATCCGCCACCGGCCTGGTTGCGGCCGTGATACCGCTGGCGGCGTGGGCGGGCATGCTCCGTCGTATCGGCGGAGACCTGGCGGGCCTGGTGGTCCTCGCGCCGTTCGGGCTGGAGGGCTTCCTGTGGTACCAGTTCGGCGCGTACGCGGACCCGCTGCTGACGATGGCCGGCGTGTACGGTCTTGTCTTATGCCTGATCGGCGTGCGCGATCGCGATAGGTGCAGTCTGCTGGCCGGCGGGCTTGTGCTTGCGGTCGCCGTGGCGACCAAGAACGAAGGCGCGATGTGGGTCCTGTGCTCCGGCGTGTTGATCGCCCTGTACGCGCTGGACAGCGGGCGAGGCCTGGTCAGGTCCGTCGGGGCCGTCGCGCTGGCGGCCGTGCCGGCAATTATCTTCTTTGCCGCCTGGTCTTTTGCCTGCAAGCGCATCGGCGTGACCAACGACTTAGCGGCCGGCTGGAGCACGGCCCTGGTCTCGACCAGGTTGGAGCCGGTCCTGACGGCCGTCTGGGGCGAGCTGTCGCGGCCCTCCAACCTGTTCCTGTGGATTATCGGCGTATTGGGAATGCTGCTGGTGCCTGTGGCACGGGAAGTCGCGGAGGTGATCATGGCGCCATCGCCGGCCTCGCGGGGACGTGAGTTCGGACTGATACTCGTCGCGGCCCTACGCGGCCTCGTTCGCACGGCAGTGCTCCTTTCCGGGCCGGCACTGTACGTTGCCGGGATGATCGTGATATATTTGACCACGCCCAACCCGCTCGAATGGCACCTGGGCACGTCGCTGAGCCGGGTGATGTACCTGGTCCCGCCGGCCGTGCTGGCGATGATCATCTTCGCCCGCGCGGGCGCCGGACCAAGGCCCTCGCCGGAGTTGGCGCCTGCCCCGGCGGCCCCCGGCGGCGCAAAGGGACCCAAGCGGCCCGCGAAAGGTCAAACGTGAACGACAAGCTAACCGACGACGCGATCTCGCTCTTCGTGCCCGGACGGCTGTGCCTGTTCGGGGAGCACAGCGACTGGGCCGCCGAGTACGGCCTGCACAAGGGCTTCTGCATGGTCATCGGCACCGACCAGGGCCTGTCGGCCGTCGCGCGGCGCGCCGAGACCTTCGTGGTCGAGACGCACCTGAGCGACGCCGACGGCCGGCCCACCGGCCGCACCCGAAACATGTCCTGCCCCTGGAGCATGGACACGCTGCTGGGGGCCGCCAAGGACGCCAACGAGTTCTTCCGCTACTGCGCCGGCGTGGCCTATCAGATGGCCTCGAAGCCGGACGTCACCGGCGGCCTGGACATCCGCATCACCGCGATGGACCTGCCGCTCCGCAAGGGCGTGTCCAGCTCGGCCGCCGTGTGCATACTGGTCGCAAAGGCCTTCGACGCGGTCTATCGCCTGGGCCTGTTCCCGCACGAGTTGATGGAGATTGCCTACCTCGGCGAGCGCCTCACCGGCAGCCAGTGCGGGCGGATGGACCAGGCGTGCATCTACGGCAAGACGCCGGTGCTGCTGACCTTCCAGAAGTCCTCCGATATCCGCATCGAGCCGATATTCCCCGGCGGCGAGATCCACATGTTCTTCGTCGACCTGGCCGGCACGAAAGACACTGTTAAGATCCTCGCGGACCTCCAGCAGGCGTATCTCCAGGACCGCGCGCTCCAGCAGGCCCTTGGGCCGGAGAACGAGAAGATCATCCGCAGCGCCTACCGCGCGGTCGGCGCCGGCGACGCCGCGGCGCTGGGCGAGCTGATGCGGGCGGCGCAGGAGAACTTCGATCAGCGCGTCGCGCCCAACAGCCCAGTTCAGCTTGCCAGCCCCCTGCTGCACAAGCTCCTGGCGGATTCCGAGCTTGCCAAGCACATCCTGGGCGGAAAGGGCGTCGGCAGCCAGGGAGACGGCACGGCGCAATTCGTCGCGCGGAGCGCCGCCGACCGCGAGGCCGCGCTGGCCATCATCGCCAGGCGGTACCCGCAGATGCGGTCCTTCCCGCTGACCATCTCGCCGGCCGCCCACCCTCCTGGCCTCCCATCCTCCCTTCCTCCCGCCCTCCCTTCTTCCCGCCATGGCACGCGGACAAGAGGACAGGAGGACAGGAGGACAGGAGGAAAGGAGGCTGGGAGGACCGAGGGCGGGCATTGAGCATGAGGACCCTCTCCGTCGTCATCCCCGTCTACAACGAGAAGGACACGTGGCGCGACCTCTACGCCAAGGTCGCGGCCGTCGAGCTTCCGGGCCTCAATAAGCAGATCGTCATGGTGGACGACGGCTCAAAGGATGGCACGCGCGAGCAGCTTCGCCAGTTCGCCGATGAGATCAAGGCCGGCGCGGGCCTGAGCGCGGGCCTGTCGGTCAAGGTCATCTTCCACGAGGTCAACCAGGGCAAGGGCGCGGCCCTTCGCAGCGGCTTCGCCAGCGCCGACGGCGACATCGTCATCATCCAGGACGCCGACCTCGAATACGACCCCAACGACTATCCCAGGCTCGTCGCGCCGATCCTCGCGGACGAGGCGGACGTGGTCTTCGGCAGCCGCTACCTGGCCGGCCGGCCCAAGGGCTACTTCGCCAACTACGTGGCCAACCGCTTTCTCACGTGGCTGTCCAACCGCACCACCGGCCTGCGCCTGACCGACATGGAGACCTGCTACAAGGTCTTCGCGGCGCCCGTCCTCAAGCGCGTGCGGATCGAGCAGAACCGCTTCGGCTTCGAGCCTGAGATCACCGCGAAGGTCGGCCGTCTTCGCGTCCGCGTGAAGGAACTGCCGATCAGCTACTTCGGCCGGACACACGAGCAGGGCAAGAAGATCGGCTGGAAGGACGGCCTCAAGGCGATCTGGTGCATACTGAAGTACGGGCTCTTCTGCCGGGGGAAGTGAAACCGAGCCCTGGCTCAAAGTGTGCGACCGGCAGCAGGCAATGGAGTTGCGGAATGAGTAGGGACGTGGACGTGCGGCTCAAGGCGATTTTGCCGGATCTGATCAAGATCAGGCACTACATACACCAGCACCCGGAGATCAGGTTTGAGGAGGTCGGCACCGCCGCTCTGGTGGAGCGGGAGCTTCGGTCGTGCGGCGTCGAGGCGCGGCGGATCGGCCGGACGGGCGTCGTGGGCCTGATACGCGGGCGGCGCGGCGGGCGGTGCGTCGCACTGCGGGCCGACATGGACGCCCTGGAGATGGCCGAGGAGACCGGCCTGCCCTACGCATCTACCAACGGCCGTATGCACGCCTGCGGCCACGACGGCCACACGACCATCCTCCTGGGAGCGGCCCGAATCCTGTCGGCCATGCGCGGCAGGCTGCCGGGCGCGGTGAAGCTCATCTTCCAGCCGGCCGAGGAGCGCGGCGGCGGCGCACTGGAGCTGTGCAGGGCCGGCGTGATGAGGAATCCGCGCGTGGACGCGATCTTCGGCCTGCACGGCTTCTCGGAGTATCCGCTTGGAGCGATAGCCGCCTCGCCGGGCCCGGTGATGGCGGCCTGCGACACGCTGTACATGACGGTCACCGGCCGCGGCGCTCACGGCGGCCATCCGCACCAGGGAATCGACCCGGTCGTCGTGGCCGCGCGGATCATCGAGGCGCTCCAGACCATCGCCAGCCGCGAGATCGCGCCCATCGAGCCGGTGGTTGTCTCAGTCACAAAGGTCCAGGCCGGCTTCACGGCCAACATCATCCCGGAGCGGGTGGAGATGCTCGGGACGATCCGCACCATCTCCGGCCAGACGCGTCAGAAGGTCTTCGCCTCAATCCGCAGGATCGCCGCGCACACCGCCGCCGCACACGGCGCGAAGTGCAGGATCACCATCGAGCCCGGCTATCCGGTCACTGTCAACCATGACGAGATGACAACGCTTGTCCGCCGCGTCGGGGCGGCCGTTCTGGGCGCGGCCAACGTTCACCAGCAGAGACTCTCGATGGGCGCGGAGGACTTCAGCTACTACCTCGCACACGCGCCGGGGTGCTTCTTCAGGCTGGGCCTCAGCAGCTCGTCGCGGCCGTGCGCGCCGATGCACAGCAGCCACTTCGACTTCAACGACAAGGCCATAGCCCCCGGCGTCCGCATGATGGTCGGCGTTGCGATGGAGTTCCTGAGAGGAAGGTAGAGGGCCAGCCCAGGTTTCTACTTCGCCGGGCGGTCTTCCCACTGGCATTCAAGCTCCCAGCCGATGTACGCAAACATCTGGCCCAGGGAGCTCTCCACCCGCTCGCGGCTGAGGTCGATATACTCGGCGGAATTGGCGTCTTCCTCGATGTACTCCTGGCCTTTCCTGAGCGCCTCGGCCCGCATCTCGTTGGCCGTGTCGCCCGAGCGGAACAGGTCGATTGAAAGGTCATACTCCTGCGTCCGCTCGTGGTTGACGCGGGGCTGGATGGCCCGCGGCCGGGGCAGCCAGAGCCGGACCTTTCTGGCGGCCGCGTCGACGTTGGCGATCCGCGCCTTGGACATGTCCACGCTTATGAGCGCGTCGCCCTGGATCGCCCACTTGCCCTCGACCGTCCCCCACCGGTTGACGTCCTTGATGGTGATGAGTTTGCCGAACGTCACCTTGAGGGTGGAAAGCTCCGACAGCTTCTCGACGCGGATGATCGTCGGCCCCGTGTCGGCGATGATCGTCTTCTTCGAGATGCTGAACGCCCAGGCGTATGCCCCGCAGCCCAGGCCCGCGCAGACCGCGATGAACGCCAGGCCCACGATGATGGCACGCCGGATTGACGCTCGGTCGCTTGCCACTCGCGTCACTTCTCCCAGGTCACGTTGAGCTGCCAGCCGACGGATGAGTAGACGCCATCCAGAGCGGCCTCGGCCTGCGCCTTGGCCAGCGAGATATTGTCCGCGTCGCCCGCTGTCCGAGCCACGATCTCCTGCGCGCGTTCATAGCGGCTCTTGCGCAGGGCGGCGATGCCCGGATCGGCGGTGCTGCGTATGCCGGTCACCTCGAATTGCTCCCGCGTCTTGGCGTGGTCCACGCGCGGCTGGAGCACGCGGGGGGCGGGCAGCATCAGAGTGATTGTCTTCTTCTGTGCGTCACGGGCGGTGACCTTGGCGTTCTTCAGGTCGATCCCGATCAGGGCGTCGCCCCTCAGCAGGATGTAGCCCTTGCCGTTGCCGAGGATCGACCGCTCCTGGTCGGTTTCGGGAGTTATCAGCAGGACGTCGCCGACGTAGACCTTGGCGGTGACAAGCTCGTTGAGCTTCTCCAGCTTGACGACGGTGGGGCAGGATTCATCCACAGCGGCGGCGGCCTGGCCGCGCCAGCGGCCGAGCATCGCGCAGGCCCCGACGACCACGGCCGCCGCGATGATGCCCGATGTCAGTGTCTTCCACGCCATGTGCGAGTTCGACCTTCTCGACGCTCTCTACGGCCCCCCGGTCACCTGACGCGGCCGTTCTCATCCGTGATCGTGCGCCGGTGCTCGCAGGAGCAGCCGCGGCACGTGATGCCCGTCACCAGGAGGATGCCTGCCAGCACCGCGATGGCCGCCGCCCACAGGGCCTTGCGAAGGACTTTCATGCCGACTCCACCATGGAAGATATCATCGGCCTCGGAGCCAAGTCAACTTGCGGGTGACTGCGGGGCGGGAGGCGAATATGATGGCGCCGCGAGAGGACAGCGCGTGATTGCGGAGCGAGTGTTCATCGGTCTGTACAGCGGCCCGGCCGCGGATGGCGTCGATGCGGCCCTTGTCGCCGTCAAGGGCGGGCGCGAGAGGCCGAAGGTCCGCACGGACGCCCATCTGCACGCGCCATTCGAGCAGTCGCTGCGGCAGGCGATCCTGGACGCCTCCGTGGGACGGCCGGGCGGAGGCTCGTGGCCATCGCCGGCGGAGTTGGCGGCGCTGGATGCGCGCCTGGGCGAGGCGTTCGCGAACGCGGCCGTCGAGGTCGTCAAGAAGGCCGGCGTCGAAATGAAGAGCGTCGCGGCCATTGGCTGGTCCGGGCAGGTCATCGGACAGGCCGAGCCGGACGGCGGACGACCCGGCTCGGCGGTCGAGCTTGGACAGCACGGCATCATCTCCCTCATGACCTCACGGCCGGTCATTGCCGACATGCTCCGCGACCATCTGGCCGGCGGGCGCACGGGGTCGCCGACCGACACCGCGGCATGGCGGCTCTTGCGGGACAAGCGACTTTCCCGCGTGCTGGTCCACCTGGGCGGCCTGGCCCGCGTGACGTTCATAGGGGCCGATTCGCATGAGTCGGATGTCGTCGCCTTCGACGCCGGGCCGTGCGGCCTGGTGCTCGACGCCCTGGCGGTCAAGCTTCTACAGCGGCCGGTGGACGCCGACGGCGCGGCCGCCGCGCAAGGAAAGCCGTGCGGCGAGTTCCTCGACGAACTCCTGTCCCACCCCTACTTCAGGCGGGCTGCGCCCATGCTGGCGGACATGTCCGACTGGGGACCGGTCTACATCGAGCGGCTGGGCCTCATGGCGCGCAAGCACGGCTGCGAGGACAAGCCCGCGACGATCCTCGCCACGGTTGTCGAGATGATCGCCCGCTCCATCGCCGGCGCGATCGCCGGCCTGACGGAGCGCCCCCACGAGGTGATCCTGTCAGGCGGCGGCGCGCTTCATATCCGCCTTGCCGGCCGGATCCGCGCATTGATGAGCCCCTCAAGCACCGTGTCCGTCGAGAAGTTCGGCCTGCCTTTGCGCGCGACGCAGGCAGCCTTCGTCGCGATGTTGGCGCATGGGCGATTGCGCAGGCACTGATGCCGGCGAGCCCTCATTGGCGGGCCGTTGCCGGCGCGTGCGAGCCTACTTTGCGTATTCCTTCATTCCGCCGAAGTCGATGGCGATGAACTCATCATCGCCCACGACCCACGCGTCGTGTCCCGGCGGGATCACCGCCACGTCGCCGGGATGCAGCTCCATCTCCGACCCATCATCCATCACGACCATGAGCCGGCCGCTCAGGACGTACTGGTAGTGGGCCACGTGGCAGCTTTCGGTCCCGGCGGTCGGCCGAATGTCCTGCGACCATCGCCAGCCGGGCTTGAGCGTCACGCGGGCGAAGGTCGTCTCGTCCAGGTCGATCAGTTCGAGCAGTCCGTTGCTGAAGCGGCGGGTCTTGTCGGGGGCGTTGAGGTTCTTCTTCATCGCCTTGCGGGCCACAAGTGTCTCAGTGCTCATGTCACGATCCTCCTGAAACATTGTAGTTTGCAGATTGCGGATTGCAGATTGAGGGTTGCAGTCTTGGCGTCGGCGCGGGTCCATCCGGCCAATCCGCTGTTCAATGAGCAGTTTGCAATCTACAATCCGCATTACGTATTCGCAGGAGACCGGAATTGTCCCAGAAAATTCGACAACCCGATGGCATCACCCTCAGCGAGGCCAACGCCCGCATCGCCGTCCTGTCGCGGCAGCCGCTGGCGCCGTCCACGGACCGCGAGGACCTTGATAAGCCGGTGGACGGCGACATCAAGGTGGAGACGGAGTTCCCGCGCCACTCCGTGCAGTTGATGCTCGACGGCCAGAAGGTGAGCTGGTGTGGCGTCTATGAGTTTCAGCAGCAGATCGGCCCCTGCACGATACGCATGGGCGGCATCGCCGGCGTGGGCACGCACAACGACCACCGCTTCAAGGGCTACTCGCGGCGGGTGATGGACAACTCCGCGCGCTGGATGCGCCGCGAAGGCTTCGACGTGGCGATGCTCTGGGGGATCTCGGGCTTCTATCCCAAGTTCGGCTACGCAAAGGCTTTCCCTGAGCCGACCCACACCATCGCACTGCGCGACGCCGAGAGATTGGTCGCCGCGGCGGCCGGGCGCAGACTGCGGCAGGTTGACTTCGCCGATGAGCACCTCGGCGCGGTGCTGCGGATGTACCGCCAGACGAACGCCGGGCGGATCGGTCCGGCGCTGCGCGACCGGAAGTACTGGGCCCCGTTCCGCCGAGGCAAGCACTGGGGGCTCAAGGTCCAGGCGAAGGTGCTGCTGGACAAGGCCGGCCGGCCCGTCGCCTATTACGCCTACGACATGGCCGAGGATGCGACCATCGTCGAGGTAGGCTACGCGACACCGGTCGTCTTCGCCGACCTGATCCGCGCGGCCGCTGAGATCGCGCTGGCGTCCCGCACCGAGCGCATCACCTTCCGTCTCCCGGAAGATGAACCGCTGATGCGCTTCTGCATCCCGTGCGGCCTGCGGCGCGAGGTCGCATACCGGGCCGACGGCGGTTGCATGGTCAGAATGATCAACGTTACCACTACACTGCGGAAGATCGGTCCCCTCCTTGCGTCGCGCGTCGGCGGGGCCGGGCGGCTGGTGATCCAGACCAACCTGGAGGGCGTGGCCTTTTCATGGTCGCGCGGGGAGATGAAGGTGGAACCGCTGGCGCGGGGCCGGTCATCATCGGGCAAGATGGCTGGTCCTGGAGTGGCGATGCCCCAGTGGGCGCTGGCCCAGCTTGTCTATGGGTATCGCGACGTGGCGACGATGGTAACGGCCGGCGATGTCGAGGGCACGCGGCCGAGCCTGGAAATCCTCGCGGCGATGTTCCCCCTGACGCCGCATTACTTCCACCCGATTGATCGCTTCTGAAAAGGGGACATTCAGAACGACGCCAGTTCCTCAAACTCCTTCATCCGCGCGTCGATGTCGGCACGCCGCGTGCGGATGAGCTGGTTCAGGGAAAAGTCCTCCAGTTCAATGCTGGCCGTGACCGCGCCGTAGGCGATGGCCCGGCGGAGGGCGGGCGTGTCGGACTTGTCCTCTGCCGCCAGGTAGCCCATCATCGCGCCGGCGAAGCTGTCACCCGCGCCGGTCGGATCGACCACCTTGACGGCCGGATAGCCGGGGATCGGATACGCCTTGCCGCCCGTGAACAGCACGCTGCCGTGCTCGCCCTTCTTGACCACCACGAACCGCTTGACCATCCCCGCTATACGCAGCCCGGCGGCGATGACCTTCGGCTCTCCGGTCATCAGCCGGGCCTCGGAATCGTTGAGCACCAGGCCGTCCAGCTTGCCGAGGAGCTTCATCAGGGCTTCGCGCTCGCCGTTGATCCACAGGTCCATCGTGTCGGCCACGACCAGCGCCGGCGAAGTCAGTTGGCCTAGCAGCTCAAGCTGGAGCGCCGGGTGCGTGTTGGCCAGAAAGACGTACCTGCTGTCGCGGAACTTGTCGGGGATGCTCGCCCCGCGCTCGGCCAGGACGTTCAGGTCCACGCTCACCGTGTCGCGCTCGTTCACATCCGCATGGTAACGGCCGTGCCAGCGGAAGGTCTTGCTCCCCTTCCTCACCTCCAGGCCCGACAGGTCGATCCGCCCGTTGTCGCGGAGCGGCTTGAGAAAGTCCTTCGGGCAGTCATCCCCCACCACGCCCACCAGCCGCACGGGCGCAAAGAAGCTGGCCGCGTACGCGAAGTAGATGCTCGACCCGCCGAGGACGTTCTCAACCTTGCCCGATGGCGCCTCGACCGTGTCGATCCCGATGCTGCCTGTCACCAACAAACTCATTTTCGATTTCCGATTGACGATTGGCGATTGTCGCGCCTGCCGGCGTCAGCTAGCCGGCAGTGGCTCTCAGGCAGCGATCCACTCGCGCAAGCGTCTTGGCCTTTCCGAGTATCATAAGCGTCTCGACAATTGCCGGGCTGATCGTGCCACCGGTGACAGCCACGCGGATGGGCTGGGCGACCTTGCCCATGCCAAGCGAGTGGGACTGACAGAAGCCGTCCAGCAATTTCTGAAGCGCACCGGGCGTCCAGTCGGTCTTCTCGAGTAGCGGCCGCATTTCTGCCAGCACGGAAAGGCCGCTTGGCTCCCCCTTCTTGAGCACCTTCTCGACGGCCCTGGCGTCGTACTGGAACGCATCATCCGCCACGAACAGCACGCCGCACTTGGCCGGTATGTCGGCAAACGTGCGGAAGCCCTTGTTGACGCGGAGGACCGTCCGCAGGAGTGCATCATCGCCGGCCGGGATCGGGCAGGTCGGGTTGAGCGACAGGTAATCCTTGAAGCCCCCCAGCAGCCGGTCCTCATCTTTTTCCAGAAGCTCCGCGCAGGCATCGGTGTTGAAGGCGAGCAGCTTGTCGCGGTCGAACTTGGCGTTGGCCTTGCCGATGCGATCCGGGCCGAACAGTTCGATCATCTCCGCCAGCGTCAGCTTCTCCTTCTGCCCGCCGGGCGCCCAGCCCAACAGCGCGATGAAGTTGATCAGCACCTCCGGCAGATAGCCCGCGGCGCGGAAGGCGTGGACCTCCACGTCCCCATCCCGCTTTGAGAGCTTGCGGCCCTTCATGTCCATTATGAGCGGCAGGTGGCAGTAGCCCGGCTCGGGGAAACCCCACGCCTCGCGCAGGAGGACGTGGCGCCAAGTCTGGCCGAGGAACTCCTGCCCGCGCATGATGTACGTGACGCCCATGAGGGCGTCGTCGATGACGTTGGCGGGGTGATACGTCGGATATCCGTCGGCCTTCAGGAGCACGAAGTCGTCCATCTCGCCGGCCGGCATGGTGACGTCGCCGAACGCATCATCGTGGATCGTCACATCGCGCGACGGGCAAAGGAACCGCACGACCACCGGCCTGCCGGCCGCGCGGGCCTTGGCGGCGTCCTCGGCCGTCGGCAGAGGCTCGGGCCGCGAATAACGGAAGGTCTGCTTTGCCGCCTCCGCGCTCTTCCGCAAGGCGTCGAGCTCCTCGGCCGTCTCGAAGGCGTAGTAGGCCTTGCCGGCCCCGATGAGCTTGTTGATATGCGCGACGTAGATTTCCAGCCGTTCCGATTGGCGATACGGCGCGTCTGGGCCGCCGACCTCGATGCCCTCATCCCACTGGATGCCAAGCCATCGCAGGTCGTCGACGATCTTGCCGATTGCGTCCTCCTGGTGGCGCTCGACGTCGGTGTCCTCGATCCGCAGGAGGAACTTGCCGCCGGCCTTCCGGGCCAGCAGGAAGTTGAACAGCGCCGTCCGCGCCCCGCCGACGTGGAGATAGCCCGTGGGCGAGGGGGCGAAGCGGGTCTTGATGATCTTCGCTGATTGTTCCATACCGGGTTTGGCTTATACTGCAAACATGATGCTCCGGCAATAATCATCCGCCTCCGAATGGTCAGGAGTCTGAGGCCCCGCACGAAACGCCGGAGCAAGCGCCTCCGTCGGCTGAAGACTGATCCGCTTGTCAGCGAATCCAATCATCTTATCAAGTATAATCCCTGAGTAGTCGGCTCCGCGCGCTCTTGGATTCCCACGCGGGCCGGCATCTCCCGCATGGCACAGACGCCAAAGTCAAGTGTGAAGCCCACCCCCATTGCCGGGCGGCTCCTGGCCATTGCAGGCTGGGGGGCGGTCGTCGCCTCGCTTGTCGTTACGGCCGCCGTTGTCGGCGGCAGCCCCGACGTGCAGAAGTGGCACGACTCCGACACGTTCATCTTCTCGCTGGCCAGCACTTACGCCTGGTCGCCGTTCTTCTGGGGGCAGGACCGGCTGGGGATGTTCTTCCCGCTGGTGGCGATGCCAGTCGCCGACCCGCTATGGAACATGGTGAGCCAGTGCGTCCTGATGTCGCTCTTCGGCCTTGGGGCGTTCGTGCTGCTTGGCTGGTACTTCACGGATGCGAAGCGCGGGGCGGTCATCGGCCTGCTGATTGGGCTCGCCATGCTGTTCATAATGGACGAGTGGCGGGTATTCCAACTGCTGATCGCGCATTCGGAGTACCTGGGCTCATTCTGCCTGGCGCTGGCGGGGATGCTGGTCCTGGCCCGCGGCCGCCCAGGCGCTGCCGCCCCGCCGGGCCCGTTCCGCGTTGTCGCCGGCGCCATACTCATCCTGCTGGGGTGCTGGATCAACATCACCGTCCCCATCCTGTTCGTGCCGATGATCGTCGGCCGATGGCTGACCGGCTCAGGCCCGATGCCGCCGGTCAAGGTGAACGCGCGCGATCTGGCGCCGGTTGGCAACGCCGTGCCAACGAGCAGTGCGATGGCGCTCCGCATCCTGCGATGGCCGTTCCAAGGCCAGCGAGCCGCATACACGTGGTCGATCATCGTGATGGCCGCCGGCATGGTGGCCGTGAAGGCCCTGGCCGTCGCGTTGAACCTGCCCAAGTCCAGCACGGCCTTGACGCCGGCGTCCGAATGGTTGGGCGGGTGGCAGAGGATGCTGGACAACACGATGGAGTTCCTGTACTCGCTCCGCATCTGGCGGGTGTTTCACTTGCGATGGGGCCTCAGCGACGAGCAGATACGAATGGCCAAATACTCCGTGCCGGCGTTTATGGTGGTGCTGGCCCTCGCTCGCCTGCCGTTCAAGGGCGGGCTTCGGGCCTTGGCCCGCGCCTGCTGCGTCGCGGCGGTGATGGCCGTGCCGGCCGTGCTGTTCTTCCTGCTGGCCGGCACGCTCCAGCACGTCAAGGAATACGAGTACGGCTGGCGCTACGCCCTGCCGACGGTCATCCTGCTTGCGGCGGCCGTCGCGAGCTTCACGGTCGTCATCATCTGGTCATGGCTGGCGGCGTGGCGCGGCGCGCCGGCGATAGCCGCCGTCGTTGCGCTGGCGCTGGCAATGCCGGTGCTGGCCCTGAGCTGGTACGAGCATCCCGACGAACAGAAGGTCCGCCTGGCGTGGGACCAGCGCGAGGCGTGGACGGCCGTGGGCCGGATGGGCACGCTCGGCGAGCGGTGCCGCGAGGTGATCGAGCAGCGCTGCACCCACGTCGGCGGCCATATGTGGCACACGTGGGACACGGTCTTCTACACGAACCTTTTGCTCTACCGCTCCGGCAGCCCGCGGCGCGTCTACGGCATAAGCTGGCGCGGCGAGGAAATGCGCCGCCTCTGGCGCGGCATGCCCGCCTCCGCCATCCGCCTTGGCTCGATGGAGTACGACTGGCGCGACGGGGACATGTACCATCTCCAGGACTGGCACTCCTTCCCGCGCATCAACCCCGAACCCGTCGAGTACACGACGTACCTTCACATACACGTCGCGCGGTAGGTTCGCAGTTACGCCGTAAGGCGTGTGTTTTCATGCCCTTACGGGCACACTACGAGCGGAAGCCCTTTACTTCCCGCCCTTCCTTGCGACCTTGGCCCACGTGTCCTTCAGGCTCACCGTGCGGTTGAAGACGAGCCTTCCGCCGGCCGAGTCGGGATCGACGCAGAAGTAGCCCTGGCGCTCGAACTGAAAGATCGCGCCGGCCGCCACGCCCGCAAGCGACGGCTCGACCAGCGCGTCGGAGATCACCTCAAGCGAGTTGGGGTTCACGTTGGTCTTCCAATCGACGCCCTCCGGCACATCGTCGGGGTCGGGCTTGGTGAAGAGGTAGTCGTAGAGCCGCACCTCGGCCCGCGCGGCATGGGCGGCCGAGATCCAGTGGAGCGTGGCCTTGACCTTCCGGCCATCCGGCGAGTCGCCGCCGCGCGTCGCGGGGTCGTATGTGCAATGCACGGCCGTCACCTCGCCGGTCGCGGGGTCCTTGTCGACGCCGACGCACTTGACGAAGTACGCGTATCGCAGCCGCACCTCCACGCCCGGCGAGAGGCGGAAGTAGCCCTTGGGCGGGACCTCGCGGAAGTCGTCCTTCTCGATGTACAGAACCTTGGAGAACGGAACTTTCCGCGTGCCGGCCGTGGCGTCCTCGGGATTGTTGACGGCGTCCATCTGCTCAACCTGGCCGTCGGGGTAGTTGTCGATGATGAGCTTGAGCGGCCGCAGCACGGCCATCCTCCGCGCGGCCCGCTTGTTGAGGTCCTCGCGAATGCAGTGCTCAAGAAGCTGCACGTCCACCACGCTGTCGTACTTGTTGATGCCGATCCGCCGGCAGAACTCGCGGATTGCCTCCGGCGTGTAGCCGCGGCGGCGCAGGCCGGCGAGCGTCGGCATCCGCGGGTCGTCGAGGCTCTTGACGCAGCCGGCGTTGACAAGCTCCAGGAGCCGCCGCTTGCTCATCACCGTGTACGTCAGGTTGAGGCGTGCGAACTCGATCTGGCGCGGGTGGTGGATCTTCTTTCCCCACGGGCCGGAGCCGTCGTCGGTCCGACCGTCGTTGATGGCGTCGATGAACCAATCGTACAGCGGCCGGTGATTCTCGTACTCCAGCGAGCATAGCGAAAAGGTGATGCCCTCGATGGAGTCCTCCAGGCCGTGGGCCCAATCGTACATCGGATAGATGCACCACTTGTCCCCGGTGCGGTGATGCTCGGCGTGGAGGATGCGGTACATGACCGGGTCGCGCAGGTTTAGGTTGGGGCTGGCCATGTCGATCTTCGCCCGCAGCGTCCGGCTGCCGTCGGGGAACTCGCCGGCCCGCATCCGGCGGAAGAGGTCCAGGTTCTCCTCGACGCTGCGCCCGCGATACGGGCTTTCCTTGCCCGGCCGGGTGAGCGTGCCCCGGCCGGCGGAGACCTCATCGGCCGACTGGTCGTCGACGTATGCCTTGCCCTTGCGGATCAGTTCCTCGGCCCACTGGTACATCTGCTCGAAGTAGTCACTGGCGAACAGGAGGCGGTCGCCCCAGTCGGCGCCGAGCCACTTCACGTCCTTGATAATGGCGTCGACGTACTCCTGCTCCTCCTTGGTCGGGTTGGTGTCGTCGAACCGCAGGTTGAACAGGCCGCCGAAGTCCTGGGCGATGCCGTAGTCGATCCACACTGCCTTGGCGTGGCCTATGTGCAGGTAGGCGTTCGGCTCCGGCGGAAACCGCGTGTGGACGCGGTCGAACCGCCCGGAGGCGAGATCCTCCTTCACCGCCTCGCGGATGAAGTCGGAGGCCGCCGGCGAAGTCTCAGCATTCTCTTTGTCAGCCATAGTCGCTTCTCGCTCAAAACGTTACAATTCATCTTAGGAGCGGCCTGCCCGGAGGCAATCCGCTCCGCAGGCCAGCCGCGAAAGACATTTGACAGTCCGGGGAGCGAATAGACAAGCCCGTTCACAAGGAGACGATCATGGACCTGACACCACAAGAGCGAGCATTCTCCGAGAAGTGGCTAGCCGGACTCGAGAGAAGCGCAAATCTGTCACCCGCCTGGAACTGGGCCTTGTTGGTCCTATCCATCTCTTGCCTTGGTGTCGCCGTATATGGATTCGTGAACGGCGGCCTGGCAGTGACGAATTGGCTTCACACCGAGGAAGTACCTCCGGTCATGGCGGCCACTGTACCCGCACACGAAAAGCCGGTTACCCAGGAGTACGTACGATTGGTCATCCAGAAGGCAGCCTCCGAGCAGAAGATACGGGCGGTCAACATGATGACGGCCATCATTACTGCTGGCCTGTCTTTCACAATCGCGCTTCCAATGCTCTTCCTGTCAGCGTCAATGCTGCACTTAGCGATTAGCGATAGGTGGATCAAGAAACGAAACAGCGTGCTGGCAAGGATCTTGCGGCAGGCAATCAGCGGTCAAAACTGATCGAGAACGTCAACACTCCCTGGATCATCGTCAATCGCCAATCGTCAATCGACAATGCCCCTACTGCTCCGGCGTTTCCGTGATCAGCTTGTAGAACTCGACGTAGTTGTGCTTGTTCGGCCCGCCGCCCTCGACCCACTTCATCGAAAGCTGCGGGTGGATGTCCAGCACGCCCGAGAGCATGTAGGGGATCGTGTAGCCCCACTCGATCTTGTCGCGAAGCGGGATGATGGCCTTGCTGATCACATCGAGGATGGGCACGATGTTGAACTTGGGGTTCTTCAGGAAGCCCAGCAGCAGTTCCAGCGGGCAGTTGCCGGCCGCCCGGCCAAGGCCGTAGAGGGTGCCGTCGACGTAATTGGCGCCCTTGATGATGCCCTCGATGGTGTTTGCGAATGCGAGCTGCTGGTTGTTGTGCGCGTGGATGCCGATCTGCTTGCTCTTGAGGACGCTCTGGAACTTCTCGACCAGGTAGTGGACGGTCTCGCTGTAGAGAGCGCCGAAGCTGTCAACGACGTACACGGCCGCAACCTTGGTCTCCTGCTCGATCTGGACGAGGGCCTCGTGCAGGAACGGGCCGCCCTCGTGCGAGATGGCCATGACGTTGATCGTGGAGACGTAACCCTTGTCGGTTGCGTTGTTGGCCAGCTTGATGGCCTTGTCGACGTCCTTGACGTACGTGGCGACGCGGACCATGCCGGCGACGGACTTTTCGCGCGGCGGCACGTCCTCGGCCTTGGCCTTGTGGGCGTCCTGCATGATGGAGACGACGGTGCCGCGCGGGTCGATGCCGTCGGTGACGCGCTTGAGCTGCTCCTCATCGCAGAACCGCCACGGGCCGAACTTGTCGGGCGAGAACATCTCCTTGCTGTTGCGGTAGCCCAGCTCCACGTAGTCGATGCCGGCGGCGCAGCACGCGGCGTACACCGCGCGGACCGTCTCCAGCTCGAAATACGAATTGTTCGCCAATCCGCCGTCGCGGATCGTGCAGTCAACCACCTTTATCTCGGGGCGATACATGCTCATACTCCAGTCCTGAAGCCAACCCCTGATATTACCCGATATCGGCTGTGCTGTCGCCGCTATTTGGCGCCGCCTATCCCCGACGCAGCCTCTGGCCGCAGCCAATACACTTGCGCAAGATAAGCGCGTCGGGAAAACCGGCGCCTCGACAGATGCACCTACGACTTCAGCGCATCCAGATCGGCGGGGACGCCTATGTCGGCGACGACGACCTGGCCCGTGTACTGGCGCGACCGCGGCGCGTCGAAGCCCAGCTTGCGGGCGGCGAACGTCACCGTGACGGCCGCTCGGACCGTCGGGCCTAGGGCCTCGCCGGTATCGCAGTCCAGGCCCGTCGGAATGTCCACCGCGATGACGGGCCTTCCCGCGGCGTTCATCTGCTCGACCGCGACGGCAGTGTCGCCGCGAAGCGCGCCCTGGATGCCCGTGCCCCCCACCGCGTCCACCACGGCGTCGAAGCCGGCAAGCCGCGCGGCCAGGCCGGCGATCGCAGCGGAGTCCAGCGGGCGGATGTCGTGGCCGAGGTTGCGGAGGATGGCGAGATTGACGGCCGCGTCGCCCGCGATCTTCGCCTCCGGCGCGACGAGGAACGTGACGACCTCCGCGCCGCGCATCGCCAGGTGGCGCGCGATCACGAAGCCGTCGCCGCCGTTGTTGCCCGCCCCGGCCACCACCGCCACGCGCTTCGACATGAGCGTCGTCCTTGCGGATCCGACGGCGCTCTGTTCAATCCTCCTGTCCTCCCCTCCTCCCATCTTCCCCTCCTTGGCTGGACGGGATGGCGGGATGACTGGAGGAAGGGAGGAAGGGAGGACGGGAGGAACGGAGGCGGCGTGGTCCAGGAGGAACATCTCAATTACATCGGCGGCGTTCCGCCCCGCGTTCTCCATGAGGACAAGCCCGCTGACGCCAAGCTTCTCTATCGCCAGGCGGTCGATGCCGCGAACTTCATCACGGGATAGAGATTTCATCTGTCGGTCAGGACCATCCAATGTTCAATATTCAATAGCCAATGCTCAATCCTCAAGTGACAAGGCGGCATCCGCTCATAACTTGAGCATTGAGCATTGGTTATTGACTCTTGAGTATTTCGGTCCGTCAGAGTAGCGAGTCGATGACGGCCTTTATGTCCTTCTTGTTCTGTAGGCCGATGAGCTTCTTGACGACTTCGCCGCCCTTGAACAGCAGCAGCGTGGGGATCCGGCTGATGCCGTAGCGCATCGGTATGTCGCGCTGGCTCTCGGCGTCAACCTTGCCGAAGACGACCCGTCCCGCGTACTCACCCGCCAGTTCCTCGATAGTCGGGGCGAGCATCTTGCACGGCACGCAGTAATCGGCCCAGACGTCCACGAGGGCCGGCTTGTCGGAGGCAATGATCGCCTGGTCGAAATTGTCTACGGTAAGCTCCAGCACATTCTGCGAGGCCATCCGGTCGCTCCTTCCTGGACAACGCGTTCCTGACAGTCCGTTCTTGGGCGGATAATACTAGGCCGCGCGGGTGAGGAATGTCAATCGTCGGCGATCAGCGGCGCCCGCGGCCGGCTGGCCGGGCCGTTGCTGGTCGTCGGGCCGCCAGTCAGGTTGATTTTCGTCTGCCGCCCCTTGAACGGGTTGGAGACGGACAGCTTTATCTCACCCTCTTTCTTGAGCAGCTTCTGGAAATCCTTGACGTTGGCGACGGGCGAGCCGTCGATGTGCGTGATCATCTCGTACGGCTTGATGCCCGCGACGGCGGCCTTCCTGCCGGCCTCGACCTTGGAGATGATCACGCCGGGGTCGTCGTCCTTCTTCTGGAAGTACCGGCGGAGCTCATAGGTCAGGTCGCGCACGGTCAGGCCGGCCGCATCCCACTTGTAGCGCGGGGCCGAGTCGTAGTGCGGCGGGCCCTGCTCGATGGCGAAGTCCTTGTTGACGATCTGGCCGCCGCTGAAAAACTCGGCGGTGTACTGCTTGCCGAAGCCCATCTCGGTGAGCGTGCGGCAGAGCGAATCCTCCGCCGCCGGCCAGGGCGTGGGGATGCGGTCGAACGCCGCCTCGGGCATCCTGTCCCACAGGTTCCACGGGACGGGCGAGTCGGCGTAGCGGTCGCCCTCGACGCGGACCTCCAGCGGCTTGGGCTGGTCCTTGAAGTGCAGCCGCAGCAGGATCGCGCCCTGCTTGATGCCCGCCTTGTCCGCGGGCGAGCCGGGGTAGACGTAGGAGACGATCGCCCCCGTCGCCCCGTCCTGCGTCTGCTGCGAGACGTTGTTGATGCGGGCCAGTTCGCGGTCAAGCGGCTGGAGGACCATGCCGGTCCAGGCGATGCGGTTCTCCTCCTCCTCGGTCAGCGGGACGTTGGTCTTGTCGATGTTGTTGGCCAGGTCCGCCATGGCCGCCGTGAGCAGCGCGACCGGCGTGAGGATCGGATACGAGGACGACCTGTACTCGCCCTCCATGCCGGCCTTGGGGCGATGGGCGACGGGTAAGGCCAGCAGCTTGCCGTCGGCGCTGAACAGTATCTGCCGGCCCGCCATGCTCGGAGCGGATGGGTAGAGCTTCCGCTTCCAGCCGAGGCGGAAGTCGGTGATGCGGTTGTGATCGTAGTAGCAGACCTTCTTCTCGCCCTGGAGCATCACGTCGGCGGCCATGAGCAGCTTGCCGCGCAGGGGCACGAGCGATTCTCCGAACACCGCCGCCGCGCCGGACAGCGGCTTGTCAAGCCTGGCCAGGAAGCAGCCGTAGTCGCTGAGCGTGCCGTTGAACTTCGCCTCGACGCTCTCGCCCTTGGCCGGATAGACCTTGATCCGCTCGAGGCGTGCGGTGGCGGTCCGCTTGAGGTTGGTGAGCACCACGACGGTCTTGTCATCCGTCAGGATTCCCAGGACGTTCCGCTCGGTGCCGGTCTCGAAGTCCTCCTCGTCATATCCGCCGCGCATGCCGTATGGGCTGCCGCTGGCCTTCTTGGGGCTGCGGAAGCTCAGTCCCACGCGAAGGACGCATTGATCGCACCGCTCCTCGAGCGACTTGAGCAGCTTGGCCATCTCGGCGGCGGAGGTCGTGGCCCATTTGTCGGGCGAGACCTGCCAGGCGTCGTCTGTGCTGATGCGGTCGGTCATGCACAGGCCCACCGGCTCCCCCTGGCGCGTCACCGCCATGACAGGCGGCTCGATGGTCTGATAGCCCGGCCCCGACTCGGGCAGAACGTAGTTCGTGTTCCACGTGGACACGAAGACCTTCCACTCGCCGTCCATCTCGTAGTAGGTCGCCGCGAGCAGCGGGCCCTTGGCCGGACCGGCGAACTTCAGCGGCTTGGCGTCCTTCAGGGGCTGCGCCAGGTCGAGGAACACCGCGTAGCCCTCGTTGGCGTAGGCCGACACCCTTGCCTCGACCACCTGCTGTCCGAACCGCACCGCGATGCCCTTGATGAATCGCGGGTGAATCAGCGTGTCGCGGTAGACGATCTTCGTCGGCGACAGGACGAAGCCGGCCGTCTCCAGCGGGCGCTCCTCCATCACCAGCGAGGCGTCGCCGGGGGCCTCGCCCTTGTCGTACTGGAGCGTTATCTCCACGCGCGCCAGCGACGGCGCGACCGCCTTGGCCACGGCCGCGTAATCCGCGGCGGCCGGCCTGCTCGACGCCTCATCCGCGGCCGCGGCCATCGCGGCCGACAACATGATCGCGGCTATCGCCGCCCATGCGCACGTTTTCATGTGGTTCTCCTGGTTGGCGTTTCCTTGCGGCGTCAAGCCCGGACAGGGCCTATTCCTTCTCGTAATCGCGGGAGAAGTCCATCACAATCTGCTTCATCAACCCGTTGCGGAGGACGACGAAGACGGCGCGGTGCTTGGCCGCCACGTTGGCGACCGCATCCTTGTAGATGGCCTTCACTTCATCGAGGGTCGTGACCTCCTTGTCGTCGATCTTGGTGATGATGTCCTCCTGCCCCAGCCCGGCCGCCGATGCGTTGCCGGGGTACTTGATGCCGAAGATGAATACGCCCGTCTTGCGGTAAAAGTACAGGCTGGGGTTGTCGAACTGGTTGATGGCCTTGACGGTCATGTTCCAGCGCGGGCAATCGAGCTCCTCGCCCTCGACCTTGCCCTTCTCGCGCGGCGTGACGTCCACTGTGACAGTCTTGTCGCCGCGGAGCAGCTCAACCTTGATGGGCTTGAGCTTCGGCAGCAGTCCCAGCTCCCTCCGGAGGGCCGGCAGGTCCTCGGCCCACATGGCCTTCACGGGCTTACCGTTGACCTTCATGATGCGGTCGCGAGGCTGGACGCCCGCGCGGCGGGCAGGGCTTTCCTGGTCGGTCTCGGCCACGATCACGCCCTGCGTGCCCTCGAAGTACATGTTCCTGTCGAAATCCTTCAGCGGCTGCAACTGGAGCCCGGTCCAGCTCCAGTTGACCTGGCCGTGCTCTCGCAACTGGCCAAGGATGTCCTTGATTGTCTCCGAGGGGATCGCGAAGCCCATCTCGCCCCCGCGGCTGGTGCCGCGTGCGTTGATGCCGATTACCTCGCCCTCGGTGTTCAGCAGCGGCCCGCCCGAGTTGCCCGGGCTGATGTGCGCATCGGTCTGGAGCCACAGGCTGTACTCGCTGAGCTCCGGCAGGTATCGCGTCGTGCAGGAGATGATGCCGTTGGAGACCGACCGGCTCAGGCCGTAGGGAGCGCCCATCGCCATGACGAAGTCGCCCTCGGTCAGCTTGCGGGAATCGCCAAGGCGGGCGTACTTGAGCGGTTTTGTGGAGGCGGTCGTGCTCAACTGGAGCAGCGCCAGGTCGATGTCCTTGTCCTTGCCGAGGACCTTGGCGTCGAACGCCTGCCCGTCAGACAGCAGGCAGCGGATCTCTATGGCCTTGTCCACCACGTGCCAGTTGCTCAGCGCCTCGCCCTTGTCGGAGATGATGACTCCGCTGCCGGCGATCTCCTCGGAGATCTTCTTGCCCGACTCGTAGCTCTCGCGGATGGTCTTGATGAAGATGACGGCCGGGAAGACCTTGTCTTTCGCGCCGCGGATGATGTCGCGGAAGTCGCCGGCCGCCATCTGCCTGGAGGCGGCGCCGGCCGGGCCTTGCGGCCCGCAACCCATCGGAAACAGGGCCGCGGCCATCAGGAGCACAAGGGTCATTCGAGCTGACTTGAGAAGCCTTGCCATGTCTGCCGGTCCTCAATCCATGACTTGTCCGGGTCTGTCGGCGCCCCAACTGGGCCAAAGGGAATACAGCAGCTTCAGTAGAGCCATCGTCACGCGCTGTGTCAAATGTTCTCCCCGGCCGAACCGGATGCCGGGGGGCCGCCGCCTTCATTGCGCGGGCACGGATGTCGCCACGCCAAGGGACGATTGCGGGATTCGCGGCCGGACGGCCTTCGGGACCGACAGCGGCGCATTCTTCTGCGGCGTGGGGTTGCGCCAGGCGAACGTGTCATCATCAGTCAGCTTCCACCGGCCGTCGAAATAGCCGCCCTCCAGAACGCTGATATCGACGGACCCGCCCCACCGGGGAATGAGCCCCCTGCGGTTCTGCCGGAAGACCATGAAGTCCGGCAGCATCGGGTAGCCGCCGCCGATCTTGAAGAAGTCCACCGTCTTCGCCGCGCGGTCCGGCCCCCACTGGCTGACCCAGATGTCGTCCAGCGCCATCCACGTGTTGCCGGAAAAGATCATCGCGTATCGCGCGGGGTTGAGCGGGTTGGGGTAGATCATCGCCAGGGCGACATCGTCGAATTCGTACGTGCGGGTCGCGGCCGCGTCGCCTTCCGCGGCGCAGACGATGACCTTGCTGCCGTCCAGCCGCACAGGCAGCTTCGCGTTGATGTCCTTGATGATCTTGTTCGTGCGGTCGTTGCCCCAGAGGATTAGATTGCGGTCGCGGATGTCGGCTGATGTGATCTCCGTGTCGAGTTTCACCGGATGGTCTATGCGGCGGAACCCGCACGACTCGCTTCGGAGGAACCGAACCTCGGTTTCCATCATCTCGCGGAGGCGGGCGGTCTCGTCGGCCCCGCCGAGCGTGCCCAGGACGTGGACGCACGGCTGAATCCATCCATCCATCACCGGCCCGCAGAGGCCGTGCTTCTTGACCAGGCCCGCTTCATACCGGTCGGCCGTCGCGGCCCACTTGCCATCCTTCTTTGCGAAGCTGAGCCGGCCGTCCCTGGCGGCCAGGTCCTTCAGCGGGATATCGTTTATCTCGACCGTTACGGGCTTGGCCGCGTCGATGAGCTTTTCCAGGCTCACCAACGTGAATCGCTCGACGTTGTGCGCCGTGACCTCGATGGCGTTGCCCGCCAGCACATCCACGCGCATCCGCGCGAAGCGATTCTGGTGCTCGATGGCGTCCACCTCCACCCAATAGAACCTGTTGTACCGCAAGGAGTTAGTACTGACGTAGACGCGTTGGGGGTACGGGCCGAGCTTCTTGTCCGCCGTCCACTTGTCCACTTCGGCGGCGGTCCAAGGCGTGGTCCCGTGGCCGCCCTCAGGCTCGGCGCGGACGATCTTGTCCGGCGCGCCGATCTTGTCCAGCAGCGCCCCCATCACGACGGTGTTGGTGTGATCGCCGTCGAAGCCCGTCACCATCGCCGATGGCAGGTCGTAGAGGTTCTCGGCCATCAGGTAGGCGTTCATCTGCTCGCGGAACGGCGCGAAGATCGGCAGGCCCTTGGAGTCGATAGTCCCCTCCGGCAGGCTATTGGGACACGTGCCGTAGGTGTAGGCAAGCAGGTGCGGGTAGTGGATGCCGATGCTGACGGAGGTGTAGCCATCCTTCGAACCGCCGGACTTGCTGATCCGCAGCGGGTCGATCCTGAACATCCGCGACATCGCCGCGATGGACTCCAGCGATTCCTGCTCGTGGATGTCGTTGCCGTAGTGGCACTCGCCCCGGTCGCTGAAGACGGCCGAGATGAGGTCGCCCTTGGGGCCCTTGCCAGGCCAGCGGACGCTCAATGGCCGCTGCACGTTGCCGGTCGCGCCGCCGGAGGAGCTGTTGGAATAGTTGAGGGCGTAGGTCCTGGCCGGGTCGAAGCCGTCGGGGATGGTCACTCGCATCGCCAGCAGCCGCCCATCCAGCGGCGATCGATATGCGATCAGCGTGCAGCCGGTGTGCTTGACGTACGGGTTCCGCCCCGCCTCAAGCTCGCTGAGGACGATTTCAAGCTCGGCCAGGATGTTCTTGACGAACTGCGCACGGCCGTCCTTGGCGGCGATCCGCTTCTCGGAATCGGGGTCGACCAGCGGTTGGCCGTTCGCCGCCTCCCACGGGCCGGGGTCGAGGAAGTTCCGCAGGCTCACCAGCAGGTACTCGGCAGTCGGCAGGAAGTTCTCGACCATCGTATCCTTGGACTTGGCCAGTTCGGCCACGCGCGACTGGCTCGCGAAGTACTGCTTGACCGCGTCGGCGTAGAACTCGGTAGTCAGACCGTGTTTGGGCTGAGTGTCCTGGGCGAGCGCCGGCGCGGCAGCCATGAAGAAGACGGCACCGGCTGCGATCGCGCCCATGCCGGCCATCAGTGCAATCGTTCGTATGTTCCGTGATTGGTTCATTGCCGTTGCCTCACCTGGCGAAGTTCTTGTTGAAGAAGTAGAACGGTCCCTGGTCGGTCCACTTCCAGTCGCCGTCGAAGTAGCCGCCTTCCACGATCGCGTTGTCCAGGCCCTTCAGTTCGCGGTCCATCTTGGCGACGGCCTTGCCGTTCTCGCGGAAGATGAGCCAGTCGCCAAGCATCGGGAAGCCGTGCGCGGGAAGGTTAGCGGGAAACGCCGCGCCCGCGAGCTTCTTGTCCGTCAGCAGATAGCCCTTGAAGATGGCCCCGGTGACGATGACAACCTTCCGCCCGGGGGCGAGCGGACTGGGATAGACCATGATGAGCCCCTGATCCGGGTAACTGAACGTTCGCTGGCCAGAGATGATCTTGCCGCCATCGAGGCGGATGGGCAGCTTGTCGTTGATCTTGGCGATGATGCTATTGGTCTTCTCGTCGCCGAAAAGCACCAAGTTGTACCGTTTCATGTCCTCGGCCGTGATGGCGGTGTCGGCCTTCACGGGCACCGCGGACAGGTCAATGGGTGTCGTCATTCCGCCGTTCTGGATGGCGTTGATCGTGTCCGCGGCCAGCGCCTTCAGCTTCTTCGCCGCATCTTCCCCGCCTCCGGTGCCGGGAACCAGGACGTACGGCTCGCACATGGCGTCAATGACTGTGTCACTTCCGCCGAGACCCTTGCCTTGCGAGAGCACGCCGCGACCCCACTTGCTGTTGGCGCGCCAAAAGCTGGCCGTCGGCTGCGGCTCCACGTCCAGCACCTGATGCTCGATGTCAACCGTGACCTTCTTCGCCTCGCCGACAAACTTGTCGAAGCCCTCGACGGTAAACGACTCGAATCCCTCTCCGCGGACCTTCAGCCGCCCATCCTCCGTCCAGTGCGCCTCGATTCGGCAGAACCGGTTGACCTCGCTGAGGCAGTTGACCCTCAGCCAACGGCTCTGCCGGTACTTGAGCGTATTGGTCGTCAGGACCACGCGCCGCGGCCGCATGTCGCGCTTGTGCTTGAGCAGCCACCCGACCTGCTCCTTGACGAACTCGCTGTTCAGAAGGGACCTTCCCGCCTTTCGCGGGTCGACTTCTCCGCGCAGCTCCGGCATCTGCGTCAGCTTGAGCTCGACCGGCTCGAACTTGTCCAGCGCGTGAAAGAGCTGCATGCGGACGGTGTACAGGTTGCCGACATCCGACATCACCAGCCACGTCGGCGTGTTGACAAGATTCTCGGCCCACAGGATCGGCGTTTCGCGGAGCCGCGACGGCAGCTCGTACTGAAGCTGATACTGGTGCCAGTCGCCAAGCCACGTCGGCCGGTAGGCGTCTGCCCGGACGTCGCCCGCCCCCGTCGCGACGGCCGCGAAGAGGTCAGGACAGTGATACGCCAGGCTTATCGTCCCGAACTGGAGCTTGCGCGTGCCGTAACCGTTGCCGGAGAAGCCCTGCGTCGCCCCGAGCAGGTACACGCGGTCCGGATCGACCGGATGCTCCGCCATCACGAGCCGGATCACCTGTAGCGTGTCGCGCTCGGCGAACGGCGACCATTGAAGCCCGCCCCGCCCGAACGGCGGCAGGCGCAGCACAATGAAGTCCGCGCCACCCGCGCCCAGGTATCCAAGGCTCCCCACGTCCAGGTCCAGCGTCTCAGTCGGTGTAACATCGACGATCATCGGCAGCTTCTGTGCCCCGCCGCCCCCACCCGCCGCGGCCTTCGGCACAAATAGGCCGTACTTGAGCGGCACGCCGTCGTTGGACGCCGACACTGAAAGCACCCCCGTCGGCCTGCTCTGTGCCTGCTGCGATGCAGCCGGCGCTCCCGCCGGGGTTCCCGGCGCGTCGGCATCGGCCGCATTGAGGGCCTGCGCCCCCACGACCGCGCACACGGCCGCAAGCACGCTCCGCAGCGCCATGGGCCAATGCACTGATGATGTCTTCAGCATTGTCGCTTGCCTCCGATGATGATGGCCCGGGCGGGACTTGAACCCGCACTGCCCTTTCGGGCAAAGGGATTTTAAATCCCTTGCGTCTGCCAATTCCGCCACCGGGCCGTATCGTGTTTTCAGAAACTTACGGGCATTCTACCGGTCCACCCCGCCGATATGGGCAGCAATTCGGTAGCGCGGACATCCGGCCGCTCCTTCACCGAGCTTCACCCCGCGCCACGATGTTGACGCGCCCTTGGCAGTACTCGAACCGCAGATGGCTGTTCTCCACCGCCAGGCCTTTGAGGTCCGGGGTTATCCTGGCCAGCTCCTGCTCCAGCCGCGTGTTGGCACGGTCCACGCTGAGCTGCTGCCGTGACGCGGGTTCATGCTCGAAGCAGAGCCCGAATGTGACCTCGTAGCTCACCGTGCGGTCATCGAAGAACCAGACGAAGCTCCCCTTCAGCGCGTGCAGGGCGTACTCCTCGGTTGCCTCCTCCGGCGCGAACAGGTCCAGGATCACCCGGCGGGGCTTGTGCTTGAGGCTGTAGTCCAGGCAATCGGACGTGTTGGAGGGCTTGCCGCGGATGACGTAGTTGATGCTGCGCATGGCCCTACCTCTCCCTTCTGCCCTTGACGGCGGCCATTGTGACGCCAAGTCCTTCCATAACAAGCATGATCGAGAAGCCGTACCACAGCGTGAAGAAGACATAAAGCCCCAGCATTCCCGCCAAGGGCCACCAATTCGTGGCCGCGCTGGCGGCCTCGATTCCGCGGAAGTTGTAGGCCGGCTCCATGACCTTGGTGGCCATGAACCTCATCAACTCCGCGTGCGAGCCCCGCCCTTCCTGCACGTACCGCCGTGTCAGGCCATCGAAGACGGTCCACCAGCAGTAGGCCACGGTATGGGCGCGCACGCCGTGCTCCGCCAGGAAGCCGTCATCGTCATTCTGAAACGCCCGCCGTGCGTCGTCCAGCGCGGCCTTGCACAGGGGACCCATCTTCCCCGCGATGCGGATTCGCCCGTCCTTCGACTCGCTGACCTCGCAGCCGCCGTGGCGGATCACCTCCATCGTCTTCTGCCGGTCCACTTCCTCCCGCGGCGCAATGCCGATGTCGATGTCCACGTCGGCCACCTCGGCCGCCTGCGCCTGGGCCGATGGTATGTAGTTGGCCGAATCCTTGGCCAGTTGGTTGAAGAAGTCATCCGAGGCGTCCAGGAACGTCCTGCCGTTGCTGTCGGCTCGCAGAGCGACTGCCAGGGCCACCGCGAAGATCGCCAGGCCGGCCAGGCCCAGGCCCAGCTTGCCGCGATCAACCAGCAGGCCCGCGCTGGCGGCCAGTGGCGCGCCGCCGCGGTCCCGGCGCAGAAAGCGAAGGTTCTTCAGGAACGACCCGATGATCCACAGGGCGAATATGCCCACCGTCAGAAAGAACAGCCATACTCCTGTCTGCTCGATCCACACCGTGGTCTGGCGATGCACGGACAGGTAACCGAGGTCCGCGAACTTACGTGGCAGCGCGCAGAGCCGGTTGAAGAACCCCGCCAGGATCGTCAACGCGTAGAAGACCCGGATTTGAGAACCCTTGACCACGCTGGTCACCAGCGCGCCCGCCTGCACGCCCACAAGCGAGCCGATCAACATGCCGATCGCCACCGTGTAGAAGACGAATCCATACGGAGCGTATTCCTTGATCGAAGAGTAGCCGGCCGTGAAGATGATCTGGAGTATGTCGGTCCCGACCGTCGTGAACGTGGACACGCCCAGCCCGTAGACGAACATGGGGAAGGTCAGGAACCCGCCGCCGACTCCCATGATCGAGGCGACGAAACCCACTATCAGACCGCAGGCTATCACGGGGTATACGCAGATGGACCGGCCGCCATCGACGACCTGTTCGTCGAACCGCACCCGCGGCCGCAGGGGCAAGCGTTGCAGGAACCTGGCAAAGCCCGTGGTGGCCATGGTGGAATCGGCGGCCGTCCTCCGCCGCAGGAGCAGCCAGTCCAGCACCGCGTACACGCCCAGCGTGCCCAGCACGACGACGTACACAGCGCTGATGACCGCGTCGCTCAGGGCAGGGCTATAGAGAAATATCCGTCGACTAAGATAGCCGCCGGCGGTGACTCCGCAGGCGGACCCCACGATGAACCAGATCGCCAGGACCCAGTTCACGTTGCCCAGCTTGCGGTGGATCGACGTGCCCATGATCGCCTTGGCGAACAGGTGGAACTGGTCCGTGCCGACGCACATGATCCCGCGTATGCCGAAACTCATCAGCGCCGGGGTCAGGATGTACCCGCCGCCGGCGCCGATCACGCCGGTGATCAACCCGGCTATGAGGCCCACCAGTATCGAACCGAGGAACATGTTCCGCGTCACCTGGGCGGGCATGAACGCCTTCGAGCCGCCCAGGATGGGGATCTTCTCGGGCAGGGAATCGCCCTGCGCCGACTCAACATACGATGCCGCAGTCTGCGAAGATGCGGTGGAGGTCGCCCAGTTTGCGGTAGCCTGCCCCGATGGCGAAGGCCAGAACATCGCCGCGACCACCGGCAACACGGCGAGCGCCAACAGCTTCTTGCGCTTCCGCAGAATCGACCGGCCCAGTTCGATTTCCCACCTGGCCTGCGCCTGCGAGAGCGAGTTCAGCCCGCGCCCCGCTTGCCTGAAGGCCGACCAGAACAGACCCACCATGTTACGCACTCGCCTTTCCCGGCGATCCGGGATGTCCCAGGTTCGCTCTATCCGCTGCCGCCGTGGGCCGTAGACGCCATCGACTCCGCGCGTCAGCCAGATCGGCCCGAGCCAGCCAGGAAGATCCCCGCGAAAATGAAGGGAATGCCGAGCAGTTGCGTCAGAAATGGTCTCTTGGCCACGTCCCAATGCAGTATGAGAAAGACGATGTTGACAAACGGGATGAACAGGCTTCCGAGCCCCCATCCGATGCTCGTCTGAAACGCGGCAACCAGGAACCAGATACTGCCCACTACCATCACAATGTACCCCGGAACCATTACGATCGTGCCCAAGACAGCCATGCGCGGCCCTTTCCCGTCCTCAGCGTTATTGGATGTCCCCGGCAAGGCCGACACGGCCCGCCGGTGCAGACGCATGGGCATCTTGCGGCGTGGGGCGGCGGATGTCAATTCGATTCGGCGCGAGGGTCTGTGCCAGGCCCGGCCGGCGTGCGCCTGCTCGATCGCCTGGAGGACTTGGGCTTGTCGGAGGACTGGTCGTCGTTCTTGTCTGAGGGCATGGTGGCCGGTGTCTGGACCTGGGCGGGCGGGTAATCCTCGTCCGTGGTGACATCAGGCGCCGGCGCGGATGGCCTGTCGGGCATGCCGGCGCCGACGCCCACGATGAACCGCTCGCCGTCGAGCTCCATCTCGACGCTGAAGTCTCCGACGGCCACGACCTTCGCCCCGTTCACCACGCCGCCAACCTTGACCATCTTGTCGTTGAGGCACGCGTAGGCGCCGTCGGAACAGGCGATGATGCCCGAAAGGCGTATGCCGGGCGGACACTCGCGGTACTTGATCGGCGCGGATGATTGAACGATGCGAGGCTGCGGGCCCTTGGTCAGGTCCGCCAGGTCCACCAGGGCGTCCTCCGCAGTCCAGGCCGCTTGCTTGAACTGTAGGATGACGTCCTCGCCCTGACTTCTCAGACGGCTCATCTGTCGCGAGAACTCCGCCCCCAGCGGCGTATCGATCGGAGAGCGCCGGGCGGCGACGGCCGGCCTGGGCGTGGGTTTCGCCGTGACTGCCGGGAGAATGCCCGCTCCGGCGGCAGGCGCGGGAACGCCGAGGCTGTCTGAGTTCCAGGACCGCAATGCCAGGATCCCCACGATCACGAGGGCCACGCCGCCCGCGTACATCAGCAGCTTCTTGTTCGATACGGCGAACTCCACCAGGGGACGGATGAACCGCGGGCCGCCTATCGCAAGTCGCGGCGCTCCATGCCCGATAGGTCGGGCCTGCGGCTGAGGCGAATAGGGAGGCACAGAGAAGGAAGAGAGTGCGGGGCTGCCGCCGCCGCTCTCTCTAACCTCATCCGTCTTCTGACCTGGCTCTTGGCTCTTCACGCCGGCGGGCGGCGGGGTTAGGGGCTTGGCGATTGTCGGAAGGTCGAACTCAAACGGGATGGGGCCCGCCGGTTGTAGTTGTGCCTCGGCCGGCTGGCCTGCGCCATTGCGGCTGATGCCCAGGCGGTTGACGCCGTAGTTGGGGGGCTTGGCTCCTCCGGCGGCCGCCGCGTCGGGGGCCTTCGCGCCCTTTCCCAGCCTGCCGGACACAAGATCGGTCTTCTTGGGCTTCATCGCTTACTTCCCAGCGTTCTTGGCCAACAGCCTGGCGATAAGCCCCTTCTTCGCGGGCTTGTTCTCGGGCGATGCATCGGGCTTCTTCCACTGCATCTTCTGGATGACTTGGCGAAGGTGCGGGCAATCAGGATTGACGCCGTCACCTTCCTTCTGGGGTTCAGCGGCCGGCTGCTCCCAGGCCGGGGGCGGCGCCAAGGGAACGGCACTGGCTGCCTGAAGGGTTGGCGGCGCGTCCTGCTTGATGGCCGGTTGCGATGCCTGGGAATCCTGCGCGGCCGTAGCGCCCACGGGGGCAGCCCTGCTCACGCGCTGGTCGGGAGGCGTCGTGTCCAGACGGAACGAGAGAGCTTCGACGCCAGGAGGCGAGCCGGCGGGCTGAGGCCGGACCTCCGGCGTCTGGGTCTCGGCCGGCGGGCCTGCCCACGTTTCGAGTGCCTTGCCAATGGGGGCATCGTCTTCGCCCGATGCCGAAGCGCCGGCCCCTCCGCTGCTGATACCCGTCTCCTGGCCGACACAGGTCTTGTCGGCGTCGAAGGTGGTTTCCCACGCCGGGACCTGTCCGCCGGACGGCTTGGCCTGCCCAGCGGCGGTTGCTGGATCTGGACTTGGCTCGTTTCCAGCAGGTTTGTCGACTGCGGGAGCGAAGGGATTAGGAGCATCAGCATTCGCGCCCGCCGAATTCATCGGGGCAGGTTCGCTGACCGGACCGAAGGCAGGCTCTGGCGCCGGCGCCGGCGCCGGGAAGGGACGGCTTGTGAGGTCCACATCTGCTGATCCAACGGCCGGACTCGCGCCCGCGGGCGCAGTCGCGGGGGCAGGGGCTTGCGCCGTCTCGGCGCTGCTGACCTCCGGGACCGGTGGCTCGGAGTCGTTCGCGGCCTCCGGCTCGGGAGTAAGGACGCCTTCGGCCTCGAGTCGGCGCTTGGCCTCCTCGAGCGATTCCTTCCACCCGCTCATGTCCTCGTCGGCCGCGCCGTCGCGAATGGACTTGCGGACGGTCTGGCGGAGGGCGTGGCCGATTTTCATGTCGCCCTCGGCAGCCGTCATCTCGGCCGTCAGGTCCGTTACAATGCCGTCGGCCGGCATGATCTTGAGGCGCGGCGAGGCGGCCAGCTCCTTGGCCACGGCGCGGTAGTCCTCGGCCGCGTGGCTGTCGGGAGCATAGGTGAGGATGCTCTGCCCGGAGGCGGGGCATTCGCGCAGCCGCACGTTTTCGCGAATGACGGTGTCGAAGACCTTGCCCGGCAGCGCTCGCCGCAGTTCCGCCAGCACCAGACGGCTCAGGCGGGTACGCGGGTCGAAGCGGCAGGCCAGCACGCCGGCCAGGATGATGTTGTGGTCGAAGCCCTGGCGCACGTCGTCCAGCGTGGTCAACAGGATCTTCAGGCCGTCCATCGCCAGGATCGACGTCTCGACCGGCACAACGGCGTGGCTGGCCGCCAGCATCGCGTTGCCAATCAGCCGGTTGCCCAGGCTGGGCGGGCAGTCGATGATCGTGAACTCAAACGCCTCGGCCACTTCATTCAGCAGGCGGCGGAGCTGGCCGCCCTGGGTCGGCCGCAGGTCGTGGGCGACAGCGTCGAGCTTCCCGCTGGCGGGGGCCAGCGAGACGTTGGGAATCACATCCGCGAGCGGCTTGAGCCCCCTGCCGGCGTAGAGGGCCTCGGCGAAGCTGGTGTCCTCCTCGATCCCCAGCCATCGCGAGGAGGCGGCCTGGCCGTCCAGGTCCACCAGGAGTACCTTGTGCCCCAATTCACCAAGAGCGGCTGAGAGGTTGACGGATGTGGTGGTTTTTGCCGTGCCGCCCTTCTCGTTCACAATCGCTATCGTATACATTTCGCCGATGCCTCTGCTTATCGCGCAAGGCCGACGCGGCAACTGGGCCTGGCTTGCGCTTGACCGCTGGCAAGCTTCAATCACAGATTACTTCGGCCAGATTCGGCGCGGGGATGAATTACCGGCACATGAAGAAGCTGAACGTGATCTACCTCGACGGCCATGAGCAGCAGTTCGACCAGGTCGTCGACAGCTACACCAGATGGGGCAAGCAGCCCTGGTTCAACAACGCCCAGTAGTCGGCGCCTCGGTCAGTTCTTCCCCGTCCACAGGTACAGGAACTGCGGCTGGGTGAACGTCAGCAGGCCCGGCACGTTGATGTTCACCAGGTTGATCTGCGGCTGCGGCGCCTGAGCAGCGCTGTAGACGTTCTCGCGGGTCTCCCACGGCCGATGGTACTCGACGACCTTGACCTTCCCCAGGTGGGCCTTTTCCTTGGCCGTCTCGATGGCCTTGGCCATGTAGCCGATGTCATCGACCAGGCCGTTCGCCTTCGCCTGCTCGCCTGTGTAGACCCGGCCGTCGGCGAGCTTCTTGACCTGCTCCTCGGTGAGCTTGCCTTTCCTGCCCTCGGCCACCACCTTGATGAACCCCCCGTAGTACTCGTTGACCATCGCCTGGATGATCGCGGCGTCGTCCTTGTCCAACGGCTTGAGCGGGCTGCCCATGTCCTTGAACGCGCCGCTGGTGATGGCCTTGGCTTCTATGCCGATCATCTTCATCGTGCCTGCCAGGCTGAAGGTCTGGACTATCACCCCGATCGAGCCGGTGATCGAAGTCGGGTGCGCGAGTATCGTGCCGGCGCCGCAGGCGATGTAGTATCCGCCGCTGGCGCCCACGTCGACGATGATGGCGACGACCGGGATGTTCCTCGCCTTGCGCATCTGTAACAGCCGCTGGTACATGATGTCGGCGGCCGTCACGCCCCCGCCGGGCGAGTTGATCCGCAGAACGACCGCCTTCACCTCCGGATCGTTCTGCACGATGTCCATCTTCTCGATGAACGCGCTGACGGGGTTGTCCTTCTCGGTGAACAGGCCCCCGCCCCGCTGGTTGAGAAGCATGCCCTCGATGTCCACGATGGCGACCTTATCGGTGACGAACCAGCCGGCGTCCTTCTGCACCACCGACTCCTGCATCTGCTCCTCAAGGGGGATCGGCTTGATTATGTAGCCGGTGCTCCGGCCGCAGCCGCCGGCCAGCAGAGAAACCACGATCAACAAGGCAAAGATGGTACTGTTCTTCATGATCGTTCTCCTCGGCAAAAGAAGCGAAGAGGAGAGACAGAAGAGGGAAGAAGGATGCCCAAGCCATGTCTGGGCAACTCTCTTCTGTCTCTTCGCTCTTCTCTCTTCACTCTTCGCCTTTCGTTTGCAGCCTGTCAGAATGGTTTGACGAAACCGCTCACTCTTCCCAGCGTGAACAGCACGCTGGCCTTCCGGAACGAGTTTTTCGGCCCGTACTCCCAGGCCTCCTCGTCCTCCAGCTCGACGATCTCCCTGGGCTTTCCCAGCAGGCCGCGGACCTCGTCGGCCGTCATCCCGTTGCGAAGCCGCTTCCAGGGGGCGAGGCGCATGGCCTTTCGCCTCGCGGCGATCAGGGCCACGGCCACAATCACGGCCAGCGCGCCGGCCGCCGCCAACAAGACGCCCATCGTCGATCCGACAATCATAGCATGTTCCCAATTGCTCGATCAGGATGCATCCTTCTACCCGCCCGCGCCGCCCGATGCAAGGAACTGAATGGCCAGGCAGGATATCCTCGCGGCGGTATTCCAAACTCAACGTCCTCCTAGTAGAATCCCGTTGATGATCCATCGCGTGGAAATCAAGACCAGGCGCGGCCTGGGCGACCCGCACGCCGCGGGGGTGCTGGCGCAGATCAAGGAACTGGGAATCTCCTCCGTCACGGCCGTCGAGCACACACGGCTGTTCTTCCTGGCGGGCAACCTGTCGGAGCAGGATGCGCGACGAGTGGCGGAGGAATTGCTGATCGACCCGGTCGTGGAAGATTGCGAAATGCGAACTGCGAACTGCGAATTGAAGACTGGGGAGCCGGCGCAGCCGCCCAACACGCCAATTCATAATTCGCAATTCGCAATTCACAATGCCGTTATTGAGGTCCACCTGAAGCCCGGCGTCATGGACCCCGTGGCGGCCAGCACCGAGCAGGCCATCCGCGACATGGGCCTGGACATCTCCAGCGTCCGCACGGCCAGGCGATACGAGCTTTCGGGCGAGGTCTCAGACGAGCTTCGGGGGGCGATCGCCCGCAAGCTGCTGGCCAACCCGGTGATCGAGGATGTCCGTTTCGAGTCGTACACCCCGCCGGAGGTCCACGGCCATACGTACCAGCTCAAGGTCATCGAGGTGCCCATCCGCGAACTTGACGACGCCGGCCTGGCGAAGCTGTCCGCCGACGGCGACCTGTTCCTCAACGTCACCGAGATGAAGGCGATCCAGGATTACTTCCGCAAGCTCGGCCGCGAGCCGCGGGACGTTGAGCTGGAGATGATCGCGCAGACCTGGTCCGAGCACTGCGTCCACAAGACCTTCCGCAGCGACGTCCGCGTGACCGACACGCACGGCCGGCCGGTGGAGGAGATCCACAACCTCATCAAGAGCACGATCTTCCGCGCCACGCAGGAGCTGGCGCGGCCGTGGTGCATCAGCGTCTTCCAGGACAACGCCGGCGTCATCGAGTTCGACGAGCACAACGCGATCTGCTTCAAGGTCGAGACGCACAACCACCCATCGGCCATCGAGCCCTACGGCGGGGCGTCGACCGGCATCGGCGGCGTCATCCGCGACCCAATGGGAACGGGCATGGGCGCACGGCCGGTGGCCAACACCGACGTATTCTGCTTCGGCATGCCCGACATGCCGCTGGACGACGTGCCCAAGGGCGTGCTGCACCCGCGGCGGGTGATGCGCGGCGTGGTGGCTGGCGTGCGCGACTACGGCAACCGCATGGGAATCCCGACCGTCAACGGCGCCGTCTTCTTCGACGAGAAGTACCTGGGCAACCCGCTGGTCTTTTGCGGGACGATCGGCCTTCTGCCGCGCGAGAAGTGCTTCAAGCAGCCGCGCGCGGGCGACGCGATCCTCGTGGTCGGCGGCCGGACCGGACGCGACGGCATACACGGCGCGACGTTCTCCTCGGGCGAGTTGACCAGCGAGCACGAGACGGAGTTCTCCCACGCCGTCCAGATCGGCAACGCCATCACCGAGAAGAAGATGCTCGACACGGTCATCCAGGCCCGCGATCTGGGCCTCTATACCGCAATCACCGATTGCGGCGCGGGCGGCCTGTCCAGCGCCGTCGGCGAGATGGGCCAGGAGCTTGGCGCGGAAGTCCACCTGGAGCGCGTGCCGCTGAAGTACGCAGGCCTGTCCTACTCGGAGATCTGGATTTCCGAGGCGCAGGAGCGGATGGTCCTGGCCGTGCCGCAAGAGAACCTTGACCGCATCCTCAAGCTCTTCGCGGGCGAAGGCGTGGAGGCGACGGTGATCGGCGCCTACGGCACGCCTGACCGCAAGCTTCGGCTTTACTATGGCGACGGTCTCGTCGGCGAGCTTGACATGGCCTTCCTCCACGAGGGCCTGCCGCGCCCGACCAAGGAGGCGGTGTACGAGAAGGTCGAGCGGCCGTCGCCGGCTCCCGCCGCTCGCGAGGACTACAGCCAGGTCCTGCTGAAGATCCTGGCCGCGCCGAACGTGGCCAGCAAGGAATGGATCATCCGCCAGTACGACCACGAGGTGCAGGGCGGCAGCGTCGTCAAGCCCCTGGTGGGCGTCAACCAGCAAGGCCCGTCCGACGCGGCCGTCATACGCCCCGTACTCGGAAGCCGCAAGGGGCTGGCGATCTCCTGCGGCCTGAACCCCAAGCTCGGCGAGCTTGACCCGTACCAGTCCGCGCTGCACGCGGTCGATGAGGCGCTGCGGAACTGCGTCGCCGTCGGCGGGCGGCTTGACCGCACCGCCATCCTCGACAACTTCTGCTGGGGCAACTGCAACAAGCCCGACCGCATGGGCAGCCTCGTCCAGGCGGCCAAGGCCTGCTACGACGCCGCGACGGCCTACGGCGTGCCGTTCATCAGCGGCAAGGACTCGCTCAACAACGAGTTTCGCACGGAGGACGGCCGGACCATCGCCATCCCGCCGACGCTGCTGATATCGGCCATCAGCGTCATCGACGACGTGGGGCGCTGCGTCACCAGCGACGCCAAGGAGGTCGGCAACTTCATCTTCATCCTCGGCCGGAGCGGCTCACTGCTTGGCGGCAGCCATTATCTCATGGCCGAGGGCCTGGCGAGCGGCTCCGACGTGCCGCCGGTGGATATGGCTACGGACTTCCGCGTGATGAAGGCGGTTCAGGACGCCATCGCGGCCGGCACCGTGCGGGCGTGCCACGACCTGTCCGAGGGCGGGCTTGCGGTAGCAGCCGCGGAGATGGCCTTCGGAGGCGGCCTCGGCCTGGAGATAAACATCGCGGGCATGCCCGTCCCGATGCGCCAGGCCGGGCCGTCGACGGCCGCGCTGCTCTTCGGAGAATTCGCCGGACGGTTCCTGGTCGAGGTAGCCCCGGAGCGATACGACGCGTTCCTGCGGATCATCAAGGACTGCCCGTTCGGCGAGCTCGGCCGCGTGACGGCCACCGGCCGGATCGTCATCAACTCGCTCTCCCGGCCTGTGGTGGATCTGCCCGTCTCGCAGGCGCTGGCGGCCTGGCGCGGAACGTTCAACTGGTAGGATGGCATCACTGTCTACAAGAGCGCGGCGGGATTCAGGCTGAAGCGCTTGGCCAGGATGCGTATGTGCGCCTTGCTCAGTTGCCTTTTGCCGGTCAGGATGCGATGTCCCAGGCTGCGGTCGCCCAGGAGCCGTCCCAGGTCCGATTCGGTCATGCCATGCTCTTCCATCAGCGAGCGGATCAGCTCCAGGGGCTTCATGCTGGTGCCGGCAATGGCGTGGTGCTCAGGTTCGTACTTCTCCACAAAGGTTGCGATAGCGTCGAAGTAGTCCTCCTGATCGCGGTTCATCTCGAACCCGGCCATGGCGTCCATCACGGCCAGGGCGTAGCGGTAGCCCACATCGTCATGCAGCGGCCGGGGCATGGACAGGCCCACCAGCTCCGCATAGGTATCCGGGATATCATCGTGCGTGATCGCTCGCGTCTTCATGATCTGTCTTTCCAGCCTTCTCTATCGCATTCCCTGTGCGTGAGGATCATCAAGGTGTAGACGATCCGCGTATTGTAATGGACCGCCGCAGCCCGATAGAGAAGGCCGGGCCGATGTCGCCGGCCCGGCCTTCGTTATTGACAGCAGCCTGGGTAACAGACTGCATCGTCAGCAATCGTGCGGGATCGTCTTCATCCTATTACATCGGCAGATCGACTCGCCGGCTTACTTCTTGCCCTTCTTGGCTGGCCTCTTGGCGGCAGCCTTCTTTGCCGGGGCCTTCTTGGCAGGTGCGCCGTCCTTCAGTGCGGCTTGGGCGGCGGCCAGACGGGCGACAGGCACGCGGTACGGCGAGCAGGACACGTAGTTCAGCCCGACGATGTGGCAGAACTCCACGCTCATCGGGTCGCCGCCGTGCTCGCCGCAGATGCCCAGCTTGATGTCCGGCCGGACCGACCGGCCCTTGTCCACCGCGATGCGGACAAGCTGCCCCACGCCGCCGCGGTCGAGCGTCTGGAACGGGTCGTACTCGTAGATGCCCTTCTTGACGTAGTCGCCCAGGAACTTGCCGGCGTCGTCGCGCGAGAATCCGCAGCCCATCTGCGTCAGGTCGTTGGTGCCGAACGAGAAGAACTCGGCCTGCGTGGCGATCTCGTCGGCCGTGATCGCGCCTCGCGGGACCTCGATCATCGTGCCGATCTTGACGCCAAACGGGAGCTTCCTGACGCCCCGCTCCTTCATCACCTCGGCGATGACCTGCCTCGCGAGGTCCGCCTGAAGCTGTAGCTCCTTCACGGCCCCGACCAGCGGGATCATGATCTCCACGCCCGGCTTGATGCCCTCGTTCGAGACGTTTAGCGCGGCCTCGATGATCGCCCGCACCTGCATCGCCGTCAGGTCCGGGTACTGGATGCCCAGGCGGCAGCCGCGGAGGCCCAGCATCGGGTTGAACTCGTGCAGGCTGTCGACCGTGCGCTTGATCTGCTCGAAGGGCACGTTCATCACCTGCGCCATCTCGCGCTGGTTCTTGTCCTCCTGCGGAAGGAACTCGTGCAGCGGCGGATCCAGCAGGCGGATGGTCACCGGCCGAGTCTCCATCGCGCGGAACAGGCCCTCGAAGTCGCCCCGCTGGAGGGGCAGCAGCTCCGCCAGTGCCTGGTTGTACTGGTCGATCTTCTGCTTGTTCTCGGGCAGGGCCATCTTCGCGGCGTCGCCGTCGTCGCGCATCTTCTTGACATCCTCCGCCACAAGGATGAACCGGCGGAAGGAGATGATCCGGTCGCCCTCGAAGAACATGTGCTCTGTCCGGCACAGGCCGATGCCCTCGGCGCCCATCTTGACCGCTCGGAGCGCGTCGCGCGGTATGTCCGCGTTGGTGCGGATGCCCAGCCTGCGGCACTTGTCGGCCCATGACATCAGCTTGTTGTACTGCTGGAAGAGCAGGCTGTCCTTGGCGTCAAGTTCGCCATCCTGCACCTGGATAATCTCGCTGGGCTGGACCTTGATCTGCCCGACGTAGACCGTTCCGGTGAAGCCGCTGATCGAGATGAAGTCGCCCTCGCGGACGACCTTGTCGCCGGCCGTGATGGTCTTGGCGTTGTAGTCGATGTGCAGATCGCCGGCGCCGGCGACGCAGGGCGTGCCCATGCCCCGTGCGACGACGGCCGCGTGGCTGGTCATGCCGCCGCGGGCCGTGACGACCGCCTGCGCGACGGCCATGCCGCCCACGTCCTCGGGGCTCGTCTCGATGCGGACCAGGATGACCTTCTTGCCTTCCTTGTGCCACTGCTCGGCCGTGTCGGCGTGGAAGACGACCTGGCCGCACGCCCCGCCCGGGCTGGCCGGCAGGCCCTTGGCCATCATCCGCCCGGCCTTCTCGGCGGCCGATTCCTCCTTGCGGTCCAGCACCGGCGCGAAGAGCTGCGAAAGCTGTGCGGCGGGAACGCGGCTGACAGCCGTCTCCTTGCTGATCCGGCCTTCCTCCGCCATCTCCACCGCCGCCCGCACGGCCGCGAAAATCGTCCGCTTGCCGCTGCGGGTCTGGAGCATGTATAGCGTGCCCTTCTCGATGGTGAACTCGATGTCCTGCATGTCCTTGTAGTGGTCCTCAAGCTGCTTGCGGATGTCCACGAGCTGCTTGTAGGCCTTCGGGTCCACCTGGGCGAGCGTCTCGATGGGCTGCGGCGTGCGGATGCCGGCCACAACGTCCTCGCCCTGGGCGTTCATCAGGTACTCGCCGTAGAACCTGTTCTCGCCGTTGGAGGGGTTGCGGGTGAAGGCGACGCCGGTGCCGCTGTCGCTGCCCATGTTGCCGAAGACCATCATCTGGACATTGACACCCGTGCCGATCAGACCCCGGATGTCGTTGAGTTGGCGATACTTGATCGCGCGGGGGTTGTTCCATGAGCCGAAGACCGCGTTGATTGCCGCCTCGAGCTGCTTACGGGCGTCCTGCGGGAATTCCTTGCCGCCGGCCTCATACACTTTCTTGTACGCGGCGATGACCTCGCGCAGGCCCTCGACGTCCAGGTCGGTGTCGAGCTTGGCGCCACGCCTCTCCTTGACGCCCGACAGCGCGTGCTCGAAGTCGTGGTGCTCAAGCCCCAGGACGACGTCGCCGAACATCTGCATGAAGCGGCGATACGAGTCATACGCGAACCGCTCGTTGCCGGTCAGCAGGATCAGGGCGTGGAGCGTCTCGTCGTTGAGGCCCAGGTTGAGGACCGTGTCCATCATGCCGGGCATTGAGACGGCCGCGCCGCTGCGGACGGACACCAGCAGCGGGTTCTGCCCGTGGCCGAACGTCTTGCCGGTGAGCTGCTCCAGCTTGCGGATGTTGGCCTCGACCTCCTCGGCCAGGCCCTTGGGCCACTTGCCGCCCTGCTCGTAATACTGGGCGCACGCCTGGCAGGTGATCGTGAAGCCGGGGGGCACCGGCAGCTTGGCGGCCGTCATGTCCGCCAGGCCGCTGCCCTTGCCGCCCAGGATCTGCTTGCGTTCCTTCTCGGTCTTGGCGCAGGCCATGCCTTCAGCCTTGCCGCCGCCGAAGAAATACACGTACTTCATTCTGCTCTTGGCCATCAGAATATCTCCATCGGTTTCCAAAGCCCTCGCCCGGCTGGAACCGCCCGGCCGGGAGAAAGGGAATTGGGAAGTCTAGGGAGTGAGCGGGTGGGAGTCAATGGGCTGGCAGTGAAAAACCTTGGTTGGGCGGAGCACGTGATAGGACAAATAGGACCTATAGGACGCATAGGACACATAGGACACACAGCGCTTAGGAGAGAGAGCGGACCGGGGTGGCTAATGAGACTCGCCTGAGGAGGGAACCTGCGTCCTGTATGCTCGTCTGGCGCGGGTCATGCGCTCGCGGATGCCGCCTTGCGTAAGGAAGGTCTGTTCCTGGCGCCGCATCTGTCGGTCAAGGAGGTATTTCGCCTGATGGATCAGGCAGATGGCGATGTTGGCAACAACCTCTGCGGGAAGGGTCTCGCAGAAGGCCCTATAGGTCTCGTACGACTCCCGGGACGATTGAGAGTTCTGGCCGAGTCGCCGAACGTAGAGGGCTTCCTTTGAGTCCTTGGTCCATTGCTTCAGGTCACGTACCCGAAGGAAGTCCTGGTAGTCCTCAAGCAGTTCCTGGAGGCTAGACCTCGCCACGCCCGTCAGTTTGATCTCCGTCTGCCTCGATGTGCCGGACGCCATGCTGCCTTCGGCGATGTTCTGCTTGCCGGACCGGGCCGCCTGGACCATCTGGTCGGTGGTGCGCCGGTCATTCGTCAGAAACCTCTGGCAAGACCGCCAGGTCAGATCATAGATGATCTCGGCCTTCCTGTAGGACAACAACCTACGGTAGCTGCCGTGGGGAGGGATGAAGGAACTGTCGTCGTGACCGTGCATGGGTCCCATGGCTCCTATGCGTCCTATCCGTCCTATTTGTCCTATGTCTTCCCCGGCGGCCGCCCAGTCACCCAAACACCACCGCCGCATACCCCACCGTCGTGTCGTCGGTCTCCTCCGGGAACTGCTCGTGGATGATGCGGTAGCTGTTGGTGTAGCCCAGGCATAGGCCGCGTTTGGCGCCAAGCGCCTTGACGGCCGTGATGGCCGCCGCGACGGCCCCCGCCCCGCAGGCGTTCTGGTGCTTTTCCCACTCGGCGACGACCTTCTCGCCGGCCAACGACTCCGCCAGGTCGATCATGCGGCGGTCGTTCTGCTCCGCCCACTTCGCCCCGGCCTCGCCACGTCCGCCCGGCGCGGGGAAATGGCCGGCATGGTGCGTCAGGTCAGTCGAACCGATAACCCGCACGGCCGGGAACTGCCCGGTTAGCACCTGGCCGAGCACCTGGCCCACCTCGATGGCCAGCGGCGTCGGCGGCACCGCGATGGGCACTATCTTCACATCTGCACTCAGGACCTGGAGCAGCGGCAGGTGTACTTCCAGCGAGTGGTCCCCGTCGTGCGCGCTGGGCGCGGCCTCTAAGCACTTGCCGGCCTTGAGCAGTGCGGCCGCCAGCTCGGCATCGACAGCGACGTCGCCCAGCGGCGTCCGCCAGACGCCTGAATCGTATACCTGGGCGGCCCGCACCGACGGCATCACGTGGGCCGAGAGCATTACCAGCGTCCGAACCGGCCCGCCGGCCATCACGGCCTTGTGGGTCAGGGCGGCCGTCTTGCCGGAGTAGGCCCATCCAGCGTGCGGGGCCAGGCCGCCGTAAAGCGGCGACGGAAGGTCCGCCGGCAGTTTGGCGGACTCGATGAGCTTGGCGGCATGATGCCGGCAGGACGCCGGCGTGCCCTCGTAGAACATCCCGGCAGCGATTGGGTAACGCAGGTTCATAGTGTCCTCACGATGCGTCACGCACCGAAAACAATGGCACTGCGCCCCGGCCCGTGGTATTATGAGGGGTTACTCTAGTAATGTCCAAGGAATAGCCATGGCACAGGAGCCGCCCAAGGTCAGCAGCGAGGATGCGTTGAAGTCGATGGGCGGCGGGGATGATCCCGCCGTGCAGGCCGCGCGCCTGGAGCAGTTGTCCAAGACCACTCCGCCCGCCGCGAAGGATCCGCTGAGCGATAGCGCCATCGCGGCGGCCCTGGCCGCCGAGACCGCCGGGCGAAAGGACCTGGCCCACGAGGACGCCCTCAGCGCGCTGGCCAATGGCGAGGCTGTCGGCGACGATGCGCCGCCCCAGACGGCCGACGAGGCCCAGGCCCCCGCCGACGCCCCGGACATCTACGCACTTGGTGGCGAGCCGGTCGCGGAGGAATCGGCCGTCCGCTCCGGCGGGACATCGGCGCGGATAAGGAGCGCCGAAAGGGCCGAGAAGATGCGCCGCGCCCACGCCCACACCTTCAAGAAGACCATGATCGTGCCGATGCTCGCCGTCGGCCTGCTGCTGCTCCTGATGGGGACGGCCGTGGCCGTCATGATGATCTCCGGCTCGCTCCCGACGGTCGAATCGAAGGACTTTCTGACCAGCCTGCTCCACGGCCGGTACAGGATCTTCCTTGTCATGCTCGCCCTGCCGCTGGGGGCGGTGCTGATACTCTGCGCGTGGATGTTTCACCGAGAGATCAAGTCGTACGAGGGTTGAATCCCCCTCGTCTGAAATTGCGGTATGCCGATGAACCATCTCGTGACGAAGCCGTGGCGCGCGCTGAACTGGCCCAACCGGATCAGCCTGATTCGTCTGCTCCTGGTCGCGCCGTTCATCGTGCTGGTGATGAACCAGAACCACCCCGAGTGGCAGTGGGCGCGGCGGGCGGCGCTGGGCATCTTCGTCGTGATGGCGCTGTCCGACTTCCTGGACGGGATGCTCGCGCGGCGGATGAACCTCAAGACCCGCCTGGGCGCGATCCTCGACCCGCTGGCCGACAAGGTGCTCATCATCTGCTCGGCCGTGCTGCTGTCGCTGCCGGACTCGGCGGTCTACGACCACGGCGCGGAGTTTCCCCTTCCAAACTGGGTGGTCGTGGCCATCGTGGGCAAGGATTTGTACGTAATCGCCGGATTCATCGTGATATACTTGGTTACGGACAGGTTCCGGGTGCGCCCGACGATTGCGGGCAAGGCCTGCACGTTCGGGCAGTTAGTGATGGTGGTCGCCGTCCTGGCCGCCCCCGACCTGAACCGGCTCGCCGGAGGCGCAGGGACGTGGGTCGCCGTCGGATTCTTCTGGATAGTGGCGGCCCTGGTGGTGCTGGCCGTCGTGAGCTACACGCGGCTGGGCCTGAGTTTTGTCGCCGCGGGACAAAAGCCGCTTGACGAACACCCGCTGCCGGCCGCAAAAGGCGGTCATGCCAATGAACTCGATAGAAGAAATCCTCCAGGACCTCCGCCAGGGCAAGATGATCGTCCTGGTGGACGATGAGTCGCGCGAGAACGAGGGCGACCTGGTCTGCGCCGCCCAGATGGTCACGCCGCAGATCATCAACTTCATGCTGCACAACGCCCGCGGGCAGATCTGCCTGACGATGACCAACTCCAAGGCCGACTCGCTGGCGCTGCACATGCAGACGTCCGACAACACGTCTCGCTTCACGACCGCCTTCACCGTCTCCGTGGACGCGGCCGAGGGCATCAGCACGGGCATCTCCGCCTATGACCGGGCGCACACGATCCAGGTCTGCTGCCGCGACGACGCCCGCCCGTCGGACCTCGTCCGCCCCGGCCACATGTTCCCGCTCCGCGCCCGCGACGGCGGCGTGCTGGTCCGCACAGGCCAGACCGAAGGCTCCGTCGACCTGTGCCGCCTGGCGGGCCTCAAGCCGATGGGCGTCATCTGCGAGGTGATGAACGACGACGGCACCATGGCCCGCCGCGACGACCTGGACAAGTTCTGCGCCGCTCACGGCCTGAAGATGTGCAGCGTCGCCGACGTCATCCGCTACCGCCTGAGGTTCGAGCGGCTCATCGAGCGCGTGGTCGAGATCGACCTGCCTATGGAACACGGCGTGTTCCACGTGATCGCCTACAGTTCGGTGGTCGACCCGGAGCCGCACCTGGCGCTGTGCATGGGAGGCATCGGCGCCCTGGGCGGCGACGGCAAGCCCATCATCCACAACGAACCGGTGCTGGTCCGCGTCCACAGCGAGTGCCTCACCGGCGACGTGCTGGGCTCGCTCCGCTGCGACTGCGGGCCGCAGCTAAGGACCGCGCTGGAGGCAGTCGCCAAGGCCAGCAAGGGCGCGGTCATCTACGTCCGCCAGGAGGGGCGCGGCATCGGCCTGGTCAACAAGCTGCGGGCCTACAAGCTCCAGATGGAGGAGGGCCTCGACACCGTCGAGGCCAACCTGCGGTTGGGCTTTGAGGACGACCGCCGCGACTACGGCATCGGCAACCAGATCCTCCGCGACCTTGGCCTGACCAGGCTGCGGATAATGACCAACAACCCCAGGAAGATCTACGGGCTGGAGGGCTTCGGCCTGAAGATCGTCGAGCGGGTCCCCATCGAGACGCAGCCGCACGACCACAATCGCGAATACCTGCGCGCCAAGAAGCAGAAGATGGGGCACATCCTCGAGAACATCTGACCCCCGTCGGCTATCCTTCCGGCTGTGTCGCCGCTTTAGTCGCGGGCGTCAGACGCAGGGCCTCTTCCATTTCGCTCAGGATGCGCTTCTCCGTGTCGGTTGCATAGCGCTCGGTGACCCAGGATGCGTTCTGCTCCGGGGAGGTCGCGCCGAACTCGCTGGCGGGCGTCTGGTTGGGCACGGAGCTGTAGGACTCGGTCGGGCCGGTGCCCATCGCCCGCATGGTGTCGTAGGCCCGCCGCTGCACCGCGATGGCGAGCCTGGCCGTCACGCCGTACTTGTCGGACAGCAGCGTCATCGTAGCCACCTCCCGCGTCGGGAACGCGCCGAAGACGGCCTTGGAGCTGGGTTCGAAGAGCTTCGGCCGGCATTGGATCGTGCCGACGTCGCGGTCGGCCGAGGCGATCTCGTAATGGCGCGCCAGCACCTCTCTGGCGGCCGTGAACGCATCACCGTAGTTGACCGGCCCCAGGAACTTCATTTGCCCGGGCACGGGCTCCGCGGTGCAGCCCGCCATCGCGCCCGCCAGCGCAGCAACGCCGACGATACACGCCAGGATCTTCATCGTGTTTCTCCAAAGGCCGTGCCGCAAGAGACTTGCCCGCGCCGGATCACGCGACATTGTATGCGTGGATTGCGCGATATGAAAGGGCGCACTTGAAGGCGAAACTCAGAACCGAAGTGCAAGCGGCTCCGTGAATCTCAGCGCCACGCCGGCAAGCCCCGCGTCGATCTCCAGGGACCGCACGATCTTGCCGCTGCCCGAGACCCGCCCCGCCGACAGCGAGTATCCCTCGCCCGGCGGGACGAGCAGCTCAAAGGTGATCTGGGCCCCTTCCGGCGGCGATTCGGGCGCGGCTGCCACGAAAAACATGCCGCCCGATGAGATGTCGCTCGTCCACAGCGTCGTGCCCGACGCCACGGCTGAACTCCCCGCAAGGCGCGTGATGGGCAGACGCAACTTCAAGCGGCGAAACTGTCGTCGTTCCGTCTCTGGCATATCGCCTCTCCCGCAGCGTGGCCGATCTGAAATGCCTGATGCCCGGCCGAAAGGATTGTCGCTGTTCCAAGCATTATAACCTCCCCCCGCCGCCAGGGAAAGGCCCGCGTCAGAAATCGTGCGCCCCATCCGGCCGCATCACCAGGCCCCGCGCGATCCGCTCGCGCCCGTCGCCGCGCAGATGGTCCGCGAATCGCGGCAGCGGCCGGCCCTTCTTGTCGTAGTAGTACTTCAGCCCGCGGTGGATCGCCAGGTTCGCGAGCCATGCGTTGCGTTTGAGCGGCCACAGGCCAAGCCGTCTGAAGGAACTTGCCGGGGAGTAGAACTCGTTGAACGCCGCCAGTTGCGCGTGCCGCAGTTCCTCCACTGTTATGTCGGTCGGCCGGTAGACAACCGTGGACCCGTTGTACTTGTCCCAGTCCCGCGTGAGCAGGCGTCCGTCCGAACGGTATTGCTCGAACACGGCCGTGCCGGGATACGGCGTGAGGATCGGGTAGCAGCTCATCGCAAGCCTGGCCCGCTGGGCGAACCGCACCGCGTTCATGCAGTCACGCCAGCCCTCCCCGTCGAAGCCGAAGATGAAGCTCCCCCAGATGCTGATGCCGAAGCTCTGGATCTTCGCGATCCGCCGCAGGTACTCGCCCGCGTCGACGTACCGCTTGCCTGCGCGGCGGAGCGTGTCTGCGTTGGGGCTTTCCAGGCCCAGGATCACGCCGATACACCCGCTGTCGCGCATCGCCGCCAGCAGCCTGTCGTCGCGGCTGATGAGGATGTCGCACTGGCTGGCCCAGCGTATCTTCAGCGGCCGCAGCGCATCGAAAAGCTCGCGCGCCCAGGCGTGGTTGCCGGCCACGTCGTCGTCGCTGAAGATGAACACGCGGGTGTTGAACCGCTCCTTCGCCTGGCGAACCTCCTCGACGATGGCCGCCAAGCTCCGCTGGCGGAACTTGCGACCGAAGATCGCCGGCGTCGTGCAGAACGTGCAGCCGTGCGGACAGCCGCGCGTGGTCTGGATCGGGTTGAAGACGAGGTAGTCCTTCGGGTCCAGCAGGTCCTTCCGCGGCGTGGCGATCGGGGTATCGGGGCATTCCTTCCAGTCATAGATCCTCTTCTTCGCGCCGCCGGCAAGTTCCTGTCCAGCGCCAACATCGCCTAACGGCAAGCCAGCTCCGGCGTCTGTCAGACTTTCGGCGCTGGCTTGCCGTGTGGCGCTTCTATGGGCGTCGAGATCGCGAAGCGCTCGCGGCAGCGTCCCCTCCGCGTCGCCAATGCAGACTATGTCCGCGTGCTGGAGCGCCTCCTGCGGAAGCGCGGATGGATGTATGCCGCCAAGTATCACGGGCACGCCCAGCTTGCGATATCCATCCGCCAGCTCGTACGCCCTGCGGGCCTGCGTGGTCATCGCCCCGATGCCGACGGCCGCGACGCCCGCCGCCGAAGGCTCGTGCAGCCGCTCCGACACGTTCTCGTCGATGATCTCGGCGTCCCAGCCGTCGGGCACGACGGCCGCGCATATCGCCAGGTTCAGCGGCATGAATATCGCCCGCCGCGAGAAGGTCATCCGCTGGATGATCTCCGGCATGGTGATCGTCGTCAGCCCAGCGCGAGGATTGATCAGCCGCAATAGGCGTTTGGTGCCTTCCATCGAAGTCCGAAGTCCCGCTCCTATTAGTCCTATTTGTCCCATTCGTCCTATCCGTCCTATGCGACCCATAGGACTCATAGGACGAATAGGACCGATAGGACGCATGGGACCGCCGAAGGCGGGGTGGGCCTACTGCACGTACACCTCCGCCACCGACCACGACCTGTCGCTTGGGACGATGGCCTGCACGCGGATGAAGCGTGCCACCTCCGGCTTGACCCAGTTGAGGACCGTCACCCTCCGCGTGCCGGGCGCCGAGTAGACGTAGGTGAAGTTCCGCCCGTCCATGGAGAGGTAGACGGCGATCCGCCTGGGAAAGTTCATCTCGGCTAGCCCCTGGTCGACGACGACCATGTTGAACAGGCACGGCTTGCCAAGGTCGATGGTGAACGCCGCGTTGGCGTAGTTGCCGCTGGTGTAGGCGGCCGTGTTGATGTTGCCGTCGATGGCCTTGGGCAAATCAAGCAGGTCGCCGTAGATGCGCCACGTGCTGTAGTCCGAGACCGACGCAGCGCTCGATGTACGCCCGTGCTCGTAAATCGGCCCCGCGCAGCCCCCGAGGACCACGATTGACAACACAAGCAGCCAGGCCAACTTGTACGCGGGCTTTTCCTTCGCGCTCACTGACTTCCTCGTACGCAACTGCCGCCTCCCCGGTCCGGCCTTCGCGGCCCGACGGATGGCGAGTCCATATCATATCGTCCACCGGGGACGATTTCCACTGCCTTTCGCACGCGCGTGGGCGGGCCACTTACATTACCGCCGCCGGGCCGCTAACATGTCGGCATGACTCCTGCTCATGCGCCAAGCCTGGCTACGCTCTGGACCGACAATCGCGGCGGGGCCGCGACGGCGATACTCTGGGTCCTCGTCGGCGCGTTCTACGTGTACCTTTGCTTCCGCATCGCCATGCACGCCCGAAAGCGGGGGCGGAGCCTGGTGGCTTGGTTCCTCATCACGCTCTTCTTCACGGCCGTGCCGGCCGCTGTCATGTTCATCCGCGAATGGAATCGCAACCGCCGGGCGGAGGGGGCTGACGATGGAGGCCAGGACGCAAGGAAGGAAGGACGGGAGGACAAGAGGATGGGAGGACGGGAAGAAGGCGAGTCGCTTAGCGATTCATCCTCCAGTGCTCCCTTCACCCCCTCCTCCCCTCCTGTTGTCCTCCCGTCCTCCCCTCCCGGCGCTAGCACGGGCGAGCACGAGAACCTGTCCACCTGTCCGCACTGCGGCCGGCTCATAGGCCCGGATGGTCCCGACACCAGCACTGGCGCCCCGGCCTGCCCGCACTGCGGCATGTTCAGTGATGAAAGCCATCGAGCATGAATGCCATCGTCCTTTCCATAGGCACCGAACTGACCAGCGGCCAGACCATCGACACCAACAGCGCGTACCTGGCCCGCCAACTTGCCGAGCGCGGCATCTCGACGCTGGAGCATATCACCGTCGCGGATGACCAGCCCGAGATCGCCGATGCCATCCGCCGCTCCGCCGCCAAGGCGGACCTGGTCATCGTCAGCGGCGGCCTCGGCCCCACGGCCGACGACCTGACGCGCCAGGCCCTCGCCGACGCGATGGGCACGACGCTGGAGATGGATGACAAGTGCCTGGCCGAGATCACCGAATTCTTCCGCCTCCGCAACCGGCCGATGAGCCCCGTCAATCAGGTTCAGGCGATGGTGCCGCGCGGGGCGACGGCCATCCCCAACAAGGTCGGCACCGCGCCGGGCCTGTACGCCCGCATCGGCCGCTGCGACGTCTTCATCACGCCGGGCGTGCCCAGCGAGATGGAATGGATGTACAAGAACGCCGTCGAGCCGCGCCTGCCGAGCCTTTCGGGCGTGATCGTCCACCGCATCCTGCACACGTTCGGCGCGGGCGAGTCCGACGTGGGCGCGAAGATCGCTGACCTGATGAAACGCGGGGCAAACCCGCTGGTCGGCACGACCGTGGCGGCCGGGTTGGTCTCCATACGCATCATCGCCTGCGCGGCGACCGTGGACGAGGCGCGGCGGATGACGGATGGTACCGTCGCGGCCATCAACGAGCGACTGGGCGAGCTTGTCGTCGGCGAGGGCGACATGACGATGGCCCAGGTGGTCGGCGAACTGCTGCGCAAGCGCCGCCAGACGCTCGCGACTGCCGAGAGCTGCACGGGCGGCCTTGTCGGCAAGCTCATTACCGATGTCAGCGGCTCAAGCGACTATTACCTGGGCGGCGTGGTGAGCTACTCCAATCGCATCAAGGCCGGACTGCTTGGCGTCGAAGAAGCCCTGCTCGAGCGCCACGGCGCGGTTAGCGAGCCGGTCGCCCGCGCGATGGCCGAGGGCTGCCGCAAACGGCTTGGCAGCGACTGGGCGTTGGCGATCACGGGCGTGGCCGGCCCCACGGGCGGCACGGCCGAAAAGCCCGTCGGCCTTGTCCACATCGCGCTGGCCGGCCCGCACGGCACTGAGGCCATCCGGTCGGTGTTCCCCGGCACGCGTGAGATAGTTCGCCTCCGGTCGGCGTTGATGGCCTTGAACTTGCTGAGGTTGAGGCTTCGTGGGCAATAGTGCTTGTTCTGCCCGCGCAGAAGTGGGAAGTTGGGAGTAGGGTGTGGGGTGTGAGTGTCCCGCAGATGAAACTGCTCTCCCAGAACTCCATGCTCCTCACGCCCCACTCCCTACACCCTACTCCCCACTCTCCACTTGCCATCGGCGGCCAACGTCGCGGGAGCGCCCAGACTTCCATTGACGAGACGGCCCGGTAGAATGTCGCGTATGGCCAAGCGAGATTACTACGACGTGCTGGGCGTCGGGCGGGATGCGTCGGTCGACCAGATCAAGGCGGCCTATCGCAAGCTGGCCCGCAAGTACCACCCCGACGTGAACAAGGCCTCCGACGCCCCCACAAAGTTCAAGGAGGCCACCGAGGCATACGAGGTCCTCAGCGATCCGCAGAAGCGCAAGATGTACGACCAGTTCGGCTTCATCGGCCCCGGCGAGGGTTTTCCGCAGGGCGGCCCCGGCCCGGGCGGCAGGACCTACCAGTGGCGCGGGCAGCCGGGGCAAGGTTTCAACATCAACATCGACGACATCTTTGGAGGCGGCGGCCAGGGATTCATGGGGATGAGCCTGGACGAGATCCTCCAGCAGCTCGCGGGCGGCGGGCGGCGCGGCGCGGGCCAGCCAAGGGCGGGTCGTGGCGGCCGGGCGGCCTACGAGCCGCAGCCCAGCGATCTGGACGCCGAGGTGACGCTCGACTTCATGCAGGCCATCAACGGCACGACCGTCTCGCTCCGCCTTCAGGCCGGCGACGCCAGCCAGACCATCAACGTCAAGATCCCGCCGGGCGTCCACGAAGGTTCGCGGATTCGCGTCCGCGGCAAAGGCTCGGCCGGCGGCGACCTGTACATCATCACGCACATCCGCGAGCACCCGTACTTCCGGCGCGAGGGCGACGACATCCACGTGCAGGTCCCCGTCAGCATCACGGAGGCGGCGCTGGGGGCCAAGGTGGACGTCCCGACGCTCAACGGGATGACGACGGTCACCGTGCCGCCGGGCACGAGCAGCTCGCGGCTGCTGCGACTGCGGGGCCTGGGCGTCGCGCGGCCCAACGGGCGCGGCCGCGGCGACCAGTACGTCGAGATCAGGATCGTCGCGCCCCCGAGCGTATCGGACAAGGGCGCGGAGCTGCTGCGGCAGTTTGACGCCATCGAGAAGTTCGACCCCCGGGCGGGAGTGCCATGGAGATAGAGGACAGGCAAGCCGGCCGTGTCGGGCCGTTCGTTACCATGGTCGTTTTCCTGCTGGCGATGGCCGGCGGACTGATTGCGATCTTCGTGCTGACGAGCCGGGGTGTGCATGATGTGACCGTTCACGGCGCGACGGCCGTCGCCAGCTCGCCCGCTAGCAAGGCCTCGACGAGCGGGCCCGTGGCGGGCGCGCCGACTGCCGCCCCTGCCCCGCAAGGCCTGCCAAAGCTCCTTGCACGGCTGGCGGTGGTGAGCATCGCGATGCTGTGCCTCACGGCCGTGATGCTCTTCTGGGTCGTCGCGCGGTTTCTCATGCAGCGTCTCAGACCCGAAGGCCGCCACGCCAGAACGCCCTACGTGGATGCGTGGTCGCTCGCGGGCAAGCGAGCCAAGCCCGAAGAGGATGAGGACGCCCGCAAAGAGGACTATGAAGGGCCGGAGGATGACGGCGAGGAAACGGTGAGATAAATAGGGACGCACCCTATTTTCCGGGATGAAACCAGATAAATAGGGTGCGTCCCTATTTATCGGCGGGGCTGGTGGCAGGGACCGGGGCCGGGCCGCAGCGGCCGAAGATGCGGATGGCGCCGGCCGGGATTCGGAGCGTCATGCCGTTGCGGCCGTCGATCATCAGCGTGTCGCAGCGCATGTCCTTTTCGGAGTCATAGACCGGATACAGCGCGGTATCGGCGATCTGGTACCGCGTGGTCCGGCGGGCGCCGACGACCAGTGGGCGAACCGGCTTTTCGCCCTCTGGCGATCCTGAGGATATGACCTCCACCTTTGGCACTGAACCCAGCACGATCCACACGCCGCCCGCCGCTATCGCAAGGATGACCAGGACCGCCGCCAGGCGGCGCAGGCCCTTGCGGATGAACATCGCCCCGCCGCAGGCGACGGCCGCCAGCACCAGCACGAGCAGCACGTTCCGCTTCATATCGCCGGGCCATGACGGCATCCGCGATTCCCATGCATGGTAGGCATCGGCGGGAAAGAACGCCTCGCGGCTCTGGGCCACCCACTGCACGGGCCAAGTGATGCCGGCTTCCAGGTCCGCCACATCCGGCCCGCCGGAATCCGAAGACGTCAGGCGCAGCCGCCAGGTCTGCTCGACCGCGACGGCCGGGAGGTCAACCTGAATCGTCCGAGTCGTCTGCGGGGCGATGAGCGCCCGCGTGCGGATGATCGGCCCGCCCCCTCGCAGGCGGAGATCTTCCACACCGATGGTGGAAGGCCCCTGATTGTCAATCGTCAACTCAGCCGCGCGATATGGGAAGATGCCCGCCGGCTGCTGGTCTGCGGGCTTCAAGGTGGCCGTCACGGCCGCATGTGCGCCAGGGACCAGGAACAAGGCCAAAACGACTGCGAGAATGCCTCTTGCCTTTGTCATTTGGCATTCAGGCATTGATTCCCCATTCCAAGTTCCCAATTCCTCATTGCGCAGCCGCCACCAGCATCTTCGCGCGCAGCACCTCCGCCACCGACCACGCCTGCGCGATGCAGCCGTTGGGCCGGTGCGGGGCGTCGCCGTCGAAGATCTCGCTGATGTAGCCGATGCCGGCCTCGTGGAGCGTCTGGTCGAACGGCTCAAGCCACTTGCGGGCCTGCGCGACGGCGAAGGGCTTGCCGCCCTCGACCTTCAGGTACGCCTCGATGAACGGGCCGATGAGCCACGCCCAGACCGTGCCCTGGTGATACGCGCGGTCGCGCGACTCCCACGAGCCGCCGTAGCGCCGGCGGTAGCGGCTGTCATCCGGCGAGAGCGTCCGCAGTCCGCGCGGCGTCAGCAGCTTTTCGGTGATGATCCGCACAATTGCCGCCTGCTTGGCGGCGTCCAGCGGGCAGTGAGGCAGCGAGACCGCGAGGATCTGGTTGGGCCGCAGAGACGCATCAGGCCAGTTGTCGCTGATGCAGTCGTGGAGCCAGCCAAGCTGCTCGTGCCAGAACGTCTTGACAAACACGGGGCCGATCAGGTCGGCGGCGTGCGCGTAGCGGGCGGCCATCGCGTTGTCGATGCCCCTGCACCGGTCGGCCATGATGCGGTGCGCGCAGTGCCACAGCGCGTTGACCTCGACGGCCTTGCCGTGGCGCGGCGTGATGACCTCATCGCCGAGCTTGGCGTCCATCCACGTGAGCTGCGTGCCGCGCGAGCCGCCGGTCAGCAGGCCGTCGGCGTCGGCGCGGATGTCGAACATCGTGCCGTTCTGGTAGGCGGTGAGGATGGCGTCGGCCGCCGGCATTAGCGTCTCGCGCCAGAAATCGCGGTCGCCGGTGGCGGCGACGTACCTTTCGGCCGCGACGATGAACCACAGCGAGGCGTCGATGCTGTTGTAGTGGGCCGAGGTCGCGTAGTCGTCGAAGCGATTGGGAATCAAGCCCTGCGAGATGCTCCCGGCGAACGTGCGGAAGACCGCGCGGGCCTGCTCGAACCGGCCGGTACACAGCAGCAGGCCCGGCAGCGCGATGAACGCGTCGCGGCCCCAGTCGGCGAACCACGGGTAGCCCGCCACCACCGTCAGCGACGGCGGCGAACCGGGGAAGTGCCTCTGCACAACGAACGCATCGGTGGCCATCGCCAGGCGCTGGGAGGTCTCGTCGCCCTTGGCCGCGACAGATGCGGCCAGGTCGGCCATCCGCTTGCGGCGGCGATCCAGCATCGTGGGGAAGTCCACGCGGATCGGGTCGCGCAGGCTGGCCGTGAGCTGCACGGGCCGGCCCTCTTCCAGCGCGCAGGTGAAGCAGCCGGGCGTGTAGAGGTCCTCGAAGCCGTCCTGACCGCGGGCGATGTCGATGCGGTAGCAGAACCTGTACCACCACTGCGGCCTGGGCGTGAACGGTCCATCGCCCGCGCTGAGGAAGAGCGCCTGCTGCGACAGCATCCGGTCCTGAATGGAGATTCCGCCAAGGGTGCTCTGGAACGTCATCTGGTGCGGCTCGGACGCCTTGCGCAGGCCGTGGTAGTCGCGCATGGACGCGAATGGCCACAGATCGATAGTCGCCGGCCCGCCCTTGATGGTGTAGCGGATCGCGACGGCGTTCGCCGCGTCGGCCAGGAGCACTTCCTTGAGGATCTCCGCGCCGCCGGCGCGGTAGATGAACATGGCGGCCGCGTCGTTGCGGAACTCGGCCAGCAGCGTCGAGCCGCGCGGGCTGAATGTGTCGGCAAACTCGTTCGTGGCCAGCTCGTATTTTGTGCCGCCGATGGTGACCTGCTCCATCACGGTTGACAGCGCGACGATCCGGCCGACGGGCGGCATCGTGGCCGCCACGAGCAGGCCGTGGTACCGGCGGGCGTTGCAGCCGACGACGGTGGATGAGGCATAGGCGCCCAGGCTGTTGGCCAGCAGCCACTCCTTGGCCAGCAGGGCGTTGAGATCGGCCGTGCGGCAATCGACGACGATGGGCGGCGGAGCGGAGCCGGGACTGGATGTCGAGGTCGCCATTCTGTCCTTCCTGGCGGCGGATGGTTAAGTATAGCAGTAACGACCATCGGCCGGGGCTGCAAGCGAAAAGAATGGAGGACGGGGGGAACCAAAGACGGGAGGAGGGGAGGAATTGTCAGCCAGTACCCCACTCCTCCCCTCCTCCCATGCTCCTGTCGTCCCTTCATCCTTTCCTCCCTGCCTCTTGCCTTCCCATCCTCCCCTCCCGTGCAGTCGTTAAGCGCAGCCAGCACTACCATCCCGCGCGGGAATCCGTACAATGGCGGCCTGACGAGGAACGGAACATGAACGAATGGCTAAACAGCGACCTGGAGACGCTCACCGAGCGAATCCTCGCCAGCTACGACAGCGACAAGAACACGCAGAGGATCGGCGAGACGTTCCTGCCGTCGCGCGAGCGGATCGTCAACATCGTCCACGAGATCTGGCAACTGCTGTTCCCCGGCTTCTACGGCCACAAGAAGCTCACGCGCCAGAACATCAAGTTCCACGTGGGCGCGCTGCTGGCCCGCCTGGGCGAGGACCTCACCGAGGAGATCAACCACTGCCTGTGCCAGGAGATGGCCTGCACCGAGTGCCGCACGCCTGAGGAGTGCAGGGCAAAGGCCGGGCGGGTGACTCGTGACTTCATGGCGAGGATTCCCGAAGTCCGCGGGATGCTCTCGCTGGACGCCCAGGCCGCCTACGACGGCGACCCGGCCGCCAAGAGCATCGCCGAGGTCATCTACTGCTATCCGGGCTTCTTCGCGGTGACGGTCTATCGCGTGGCGCACGAGCTGCTGGTCCTGGGCGTGCCGCTCATGCCGCGGATCATGACCGAGCACGCCCACAGCGTTACCGGCTGCGACATCCACCCCGGCGCAACGATCGGCAAGGCGTTCTTCATCGACCACGCCAGCGGCGTCGTCATCGGCGAGACCACGCGCATCGGCGACAACGTCAAGATTTACCAGGGCGTGACGCTCGGGGCCAAGAGCTTCCCCAAGGATGAGCGCGGCCGCATCATCAAGGGCCTCCAGCGCCACCCGACCATCGAGGACAACGTGACGATCTACGCCGGCTCGACGATCCTGGGCGGCGAGACCATCATCGGCCGCGGGGCGACGGTGGCCGGCAACACGTTCGTAACTAGCTCCGTCCAGGCGGATACATCCGTCAGACAAGAGACGCCGAAGATGGAGGTACGCGCAAAGAAGAGGAAGTAGGGAGTTGAGCGCAGGGAGTCGGGAGTGGAAGAGCCGAAGGACATTGGGACGACTCAGGAGGTCAGTCGTCAGACAGCAAGATCCGGACCTCCTCCCCTATCACCGGAGCCGGCGTCCCGGAAGATGAGCCGACTTGGGTACGAAGCAACCTACTTGGCAACGGCCTCCGCGGTCATGACCATAACGGCCGTGGGACTGTTCTGGCTTATCGGCATTGACGGTACTGGTTCCGGCTCCAGCACAGTGACCGGGATTGTGGCGCTCATCCTGCTGCTTCTGGGCGGAGGCGGCTCAGTTGCGTCCCTGGTTGTTTCCATCGAAGCCTTGTACCACCATTCGCGGGCCGCGTTCGCCAGCCTGATCGTGTCCATCTTTGGTCTGGGGCTGGCCATTCTGCGAGTGACCCTACCAGCCTTCGAGATACATTTGCATCAGTAACGCGCGCTGATCGGACACCACACATGAATAAGCTGACTGCGGTTTCATCGGCCTGCCTCTTAGTGGCGGTGATGACTTACTCCGCCCTCGCCTGGCACGGCCCCGGCCATGACAAGGCCACGCGGTGCGCCGTGGAGGCGCTGCCGGCGACGTTGCCGGAGTTCTTCAGGGCCGGGGCGGAAACGATTGCCAATACGGCCGTGGATCCGGACCTGTTCTGCCGGCCGGTAGCGCCGCCGGAACTGAGCGATACGGAGCGGCCGGAGCATTACCTCGACATGGAGATGCTCGACGGCTTTCCTGACAAGAAACTCCCCAGCACGCGGTACGAGTTCCTGGAGCAGGTCTACGCTAAGAAGCTCAAGCCCGCGCAGGTGGGCCTGTTGCCCTGGGCGATCACCGAGTGGACGCAGAGGCTGACCGTCGCCTTCGCCGAGCACCGCAAGTGGCCCGAAGACGGGGCCATCCGCGCCAAGTGCCTCGTCTACGCGGGCCTGCTGGCGCACTATGCCGAGGATGCGGCCCAGCCCTTGCACACGACGGTCCACCACGACGGCCGTGCGAAGGCTCCTTTTGAAGAAGGTTCATCGCCCAAGACCGGCATCCACGCGAAGGTCGATGCCTTGATTGGCAAGCTCAAGGCCGCCAACAAGGACATCGCGGCCGAGGTTGCCAGGGACGCCGCGCCGACCGTGTTTGAGGATGTCTTCACGGCCGCGATGGACGAACTCAAGCGCAGCCACGCGCTGGTCGACCGCGTCTACGAGCTGGAGAAGGACCTGCCGGGCGTCGATGAGCCGTTTTCCGCAAAGGGGGCCGGCGCGGACGTGGAGAAGTTCGCCAGGGACCGGCTTTCCGCGGCCGTGCGCTTCACCTCCAGCCTGTACCTGACCGCGTGGAGGGACTCCGAGAAGATCAAGTTCCCCGACTGGCACCAGCGCCCGCCGGCGCCGCAGGATGTGAAGTCCGTCTCATCGCCCGCGGGGCCTTAGCTGGGATGTGGACGGGTGCCCGCCCCGCGGTTATAATCCTCCGGGAATTGAGGAACCCGCCAATGACCTCACGCGAGCGCGTCCACAGGGCGATCAACTTCCAGAAGCCCGACCGGATACCCATCGACCTGGGCTCGATGCGGGCCACGGGCATCAACGCCGTGCTCTACGACCGGCTCAAGCGCAGGCTGGGCCTGGCGGCGGACTCGCCCACCAAGGTCCACGGCACGATGGACGTGCTGGCGGAGATCGAGCCGGAGGTCGCCGAACGGTTCCACGTCGACGTGCTGCCGCTGGAGGCCAACCTCTGCGCGTGGAACGACTCGCCCGCGACGGCCGGCGTCCAGCAGACGCTCTACGGCGGCACGAAGGTCTTCTTCCCGCCCAGGACAAACATCACCAAGGAGCCCAGCGGCGACTGGCTGATGCGCGACACGGCCGGCAGGCCCTTCGCCTGCATGCCGGCGAACGGGTTCTACTTCGACTTCATCGGCGGCACCTTTTCGAATGGGTCCGGAGGCGGGATCGACCCGGCCAAATTCAAGCCATCGGGCGATGTCAGCGATGAGGTGCTCACCGCCTTCGCACGGCGGGCACGCCGGCTTAATAGCGAGACAGACAAGGCCCTCTTCGGCTGGGGGTCGGGCATCTCGTTCATGGGCCTGTCGTTCCTGCTGACGGACAACATTACGCAGGGGGCGCTTGACGAGTGGCTCGTGATGCTCATGGCCGACAAGCCGGCCGCCAACGACATGATGGCCCGCTCGACCGATGCGGCTATCGAGCGGACAAAGCTCTTCCATCAGGCCGTCGGGGACACGATCGAGGTCTGGGGCGTCGCCAGCGACGATGCGGGCACGCAGCGCGGCCCCTTGATCGCGCCGGAGCTCTTCCGCGAGATGATCACGCCGCACTATAAGCGCCTGTGCGACTGGATTCACAAGAACACCAGGTGGAAGACGTTCCTCCACTCGTGCGGCTCGATATACGAGTACATCGGCCCGTGGATCGAGGCGGGCATCGACATACTAAACCCCGTGCAGATCTCTGCCGCCAACATGCAGCCTGAAAAGCTGATGAAGGAGTTCGGCGACAGGATCGTCTTCTGGGGCGGCGGCTGCGAGACTCAGAAGATGCTGCCGCTGGGCACGCCCGCGGAGATTCGCGAGCACGTGCGGCGGAACATCGAGGTATTCTCGAAGAACGGTTCGGCCCAGGGCGGGTTCGTATTCGCCCAGGTGCATAACATACAACCGAATGTGCCGGTTGAGAACGTCGTGGCGATGCTGGATGCGGCGTACGAGTTCGGCGGCGGAGGTCCTCCGGCGCGGCATTGAGCGTCCGGGGCCCCGCGCCAGGAGTGCGGCAGATGGCCGAGGCGGCGAAATTCACGGAGTACTTCGTCCTGGTGTTCTGCACGCTGCTGATGCCCAAGGACGCCAAGGATGCATCGGTCACGGTGATGGCCGACAACGGTCCGGGGGAGACGATCCGCATCCTGCGCGTCGAAGGCGGGTTCGACCTGCTGCCCGAGGACAAGAAGGCAAAGCGGATCGGGACGATCACACCGGTCAAGGGCAAGGCCGGCGTCTTCGAGCTGAGGGTTGGCGACAGGGCGGAGACGGTCGACCTCAGCGCGATCGCCGCGAAGGTAGTGCCGGTCTCGCCGTCCGCTGCCAAGGTACAGAGTTTGGACGACGGCCGGATACGCATCACGACAAAGGAAGACCTGGTCTTCCTCAACTTCACGGGCATCAACAAGACGTTCGTGCTCCGCGGGCTTCTGGCGCCTCCGATCCCGACCCCTGCACCGACACTGGCCCCGACACCTACCCCTACCCCAGCGCCGACTCCCGCACCGACGCCTGCGCCGACCCCTGCCCCTGCCCCTGCCCCAGCGCCGACACCGGCACCGACGCCCAAAACGGCAACCCAGCCGGTACCAACACCGCAGGTCCCCATCACGACCCCGGATACCACGACCCAAGGCGCTCCTACGCCCTGGCCCACGCCGACCCCGACGCCTGCGCCGATTCCGTCCCCTACCCCACCGCCGACGCCGGCGCCAACGCCAACTCCTACACCTGAGCCGGCACCGGCCCCGACGCCGACGCCCGAGCCGACTCCGTCGCCTACCCCTTCGCCAATGCCTTCGCCCACTCCGGAGCCGACGCCGACACCGACGCCATCGCCCATGCCGACGCCGGAGCCAACGCCGACACCGACGCCTGAGCCGACTTCGTCGCCAACGCCTAAGCCAACATCTGAACCAACGCCCGTCCCGACTCCGGCACCGACGCCCATGGCTACGCCAGAGCCTACTCCATCGCCTACCCCAACTCCGACGCCGTCGCCTTCGCCGATGCCGACGCCGGAGCCTGCGCCATCGCCGACACCGACGCCTGAGCCTACTCCGTCGCCAACGCCTAAGCTGACGCCTGAACCTACGCCCGTTCCGACTCCGACACCGACGCCTATGCCCACGCCAGAGCCTACTCCATCGCCCACCCCAACTCCGACGCCGACTCCATCGCCAATGCCTTCGCCCACACCGGAGCCGACGCCTACTGTCGCCCCGACCCCCGAGCCCACGCCGACCCCGACGCCCGAGCCCACCCCTGCCCTGACGCCGTCGCCGAGGCCATCAGGGCCACCCACAGCGGCCTTTGTCGAGCTTGTCCGCCGCAAGACCTGGGATGAGATCAGGAAATTCGCCAGTGACATCGAGGCTGCCAAATCCCCTGCCGACAAGGACAAGCTCCTGGTCCAGGCCCGCGCGAAGCTGCCCGGCTGGTACGAGGGCATGGACGTCCAGCCGCCCGATGCGACCAAGCCCGGCTGGTTCAGGAACGTCATCTATGACATGATGCCCGACAACATCTTCCAGATCACGCTGTCCGACTCCCGCGACCTGTTCAGGAGCATGGGCAAGCCGCTGCCCGAGAACGTCAGCCGGCGCGAGCTGGCCGCCGCGATGGAGGGCCTGCTGAGCATCGTGCAGTCGGCCACACGGCCGGCCGCCACGCCCGCCCCGACCCCCGCGCCGACGCCGGCCGCCGCCGTCAAGGCCGACGCCAAGGACGCCGCGCGAGAGTTCTGGGCCGCATTCGCCAAGGGCGATTTCGACGCCGCGGGCAAGCTCTACGCCGACAAGGTGACCATCTTCGCCGGCTCGCAGGAGCTCAGCAACCCGCAGTGGGGCCTGGGCGCGGGCGATGCGCGGCAGGACCAGGTCGTCGCCCGCGACAAGCTGACGGCCGTGTACAAGAAGATGATCGCCGAGACCGGCGCGGAGAAGTGGGCGGCGGCCGTCGGCAAGTTCGGCCCCGAGCAGATGGAGATGATCCAGATCGACGAGCCCGACAAGCGATACCCGCAGGCGGCCAGGGGCGACCTGGTCGTCGTCATCCGCAAGCCCGTCAGCGGATACGAGGCGATGCGGTTCCTACTCCGCGCCAACAACAAAGGCGTATGGCAGGTCGTGGGCGAGTTCATGGATTTCTGATCCGCGGATTGCGCAGATTTCGCAGACTGGAAAGGAGAGCATCTTGCGTTCCAAAGCGGCCGCGCCCGGCACATTGATGCTGGTTCTCTGCCTGCTGTCGCCAACCATCGCCTCGGGGCAGACCAGCCGCACCGCACCGCTCCCGGCAAGCTCGCGATCGGGCACGAAGATCATTGTCATGATCGACAACTCCCAATCATTCGCTGTGCCTGATTCGGCGCCTGCACACAACACGAATCCCGGCTCCGTGCTGTATCTCACTGACGGCGAACCTAATGTACCTGCGACAGCGTCCAAGCCACCGACTCGGCCTGGGGTCGTGACTATGCCTGCAAGCGCCCAGGCGGATGACCACGGCCGGATTGCGCAGGAGTTCGTGAAGGCGCTTGGAAGCGCGGACCTGGAAGTCCTGAAGAAGATGTACGCCGACAACGTCATCCTGATGGCAGGCTCGGAGCTGCTCAAGGATGAATGGGGCCTGGTGGCCAACGGCCCGCGGGACAAGGACGCGCTGCTGGCCCGCGAAAAGCTCATCGAGGGCTACGGCAATCTGATCGCCAGGATCGGCAAGGAGAAGTGGCAGGCCCTCTTCGGCAAGCTGGATACCGACAGGATCACCACAGCCACCCTCGCGGAGGACCGTCCTCCGTTCCTCAAGAAGGGCGATCTGACCGTCTCGGTTCGGCCCGGCCGTGGCGACGACACACTCACGTACCACTTTCGCAAGTCTGCCGATGGCAAATGGCTTGTGGTAGCCGAGAAGACTGACTACTAGGAAGGCGGAAACCATGCGACAAGCCTTGATCGTCCTGTTTGCCTTGCTCCTTCTATGTTGTCCGCCGATCGGCCAGGTGCTGTCCGGGCAGCCGGCCACGCGCTCGCCAGTTACATCCATGCCGACGAGCGGCCCGTCAACTTACCCGACGACCGCCAGTTCAACGGCGGCGCCCGCCGAGATGATCCGCAAGTTCTGGACAGCGTTTGCCGGCGCCGACCTGGAGGAGGCCGGCAAGCATTATGCCCAGAACGTGACACTCAAGCCGTTCTGCCACCTGATGAAGAAGGAGTTCGGAGTCGTTGATCGAGACGGCGTCAACGCGGACCTGACCGTGCCTCGCGAGAAGGTCCTCGCCGGATACGGCAGGATGATGGCCACGCTCGGCAAAGACAAGTGGGTCAAAGCGCTGGGCGGCATCGCGGCCGGCAAGATCGCCATAGATCCCGTGGAGAAGGATGGGGATCCCTTCGCGAAAGCCAGGAGGGGCGACTGGGTCCTCAGAGTTGCGCCTGTCCAGGGAGAGGGGCTGGTTTTCCTGTTCCGGGCGGCGTCAAACGGTAGAATGCTGGTCGTCTCCGAAAAGTTTGACTACTGAGTGAATCACACGGATGAAAGAGACAGGATGATTATTGACCTGGAAAGACTCACCAACCTGAGTATCTACCCCGCCAGCGTGAGCGAGGGCAACGGCATAACGTACTTCCTCGGCCGGCGCGGCGCGGGAGAGGCGGGCAAGTTCGTGGGCAGCGTCGGCGAGGGCGGGCTGGTCGGCGAGATCATGGCGAAGGTCGACGGCCAGCCGATCATCGTTGCCCCGGCCAACCACGTCAACGCGATGGTCATCCGCAACGTGCTGCCGTGGACCGCGCCAGTCTGCCTTGGCCTTGCCACAAGCGCCGGCCTGGGCGACCGCCTGGGCCTCGCCACGCCCGGCCACATCCGCGCCATGCGCTCCAGCGGCCAGGGGCTTCGGCCGATCCTCGCCCAGCAGTCCATCCGCGAGATGACCCGCACGCAGCGGACGCCCGAAGAGGTCATGGACTGCGCCACCTGGGGCGTCCTCCAGGAAGGCTGGCGCGAGGGCTTCGGCAGCGACGCCGACCACCTCCAGCAGCCCGAGGGCATCGACTCAACCGTCGCCGCTGGATTCACGATGTTCACCATCGACCCCGGCCAGCACGTCAACAACGCCGCCGACACGATGGACGGCCCGTCGCTCCTGGCCGAGTGCGAGAAGCTCGACTTCGACACGCTCTCGATCACCATCGACCACCTCCGCGGCGAGTACCTGGGCAAGACGTTCCCCCTGGCCGATGGCGGCAAGATCGAGTTCGACGAGGCGAGACTCCTCCGCGCGGCCGTCAAGTACGGCAACGCCGTCGCCCACACCGCCAAGATGTACCGCCACCTGGCGAAGGCACGCCAGCGGCCCTTCGAGCTTGAGGTCTCCGTCGATGAGACGCAAAGCCCCACCACTCCGGCCGAGCACTTCTTCTTCGCCAGCGAGCTGGTCCGGCTGGGCGTGAAGTGGGTCTCGATGGCGCCGCGGTTCATCGGCCGGTTCGAGAAGGGCGTGGACTACATCGGCCCGCTGGCGGCGTTCCGCAAGAGCTTCAAGGAGCACGTGGCCGTCATGAGGACGCTGGGGCCGTACAAGATGTCCATTCATTCCGGCAGCGACAAGTTCAGCATCTATCCGATCGTGGCGGAGCTGACCGAGGGCCTTGTCCACCTCAAGACGGCAGGCACGAGCTATTTGGAGGCGCTGCGGGCCGTGGCGAAGATCGACCCAAAGCTCTTCCGCGATATACTCGACTTCGCGCGGGCGCACTACGAGACCGACAAGGCGTCGTATCACGTCTCCGCGGACCTCAGGAAGGTCAAGCCGGCCTCATCGCTGACAGATGCGAAGCTCGCGGCCGTGCTGGAGGACTTCCACGCGCGGCAGGCCTTGCACGTGACCTTCGGCTCGGTGCTGACCGAGGGCGGCGGCGCGAGGTTCAGGAAGCGCCTGCTGGCGGCCCTGGCGGCGTCGGAAGAGGTCTACTACGGCGTGCTGGAAAAGCACCTGGGAAGGCACCTCGCGCCGTTCGCGCGGTGATCGTCGCCGAATCGCGCCTTATACTGCGATGAGAGGCCAGCTTCATGGTACCTGCTATGCGGAGAAGGGCGATGGGCGCGAAGATGACAATGGTCTACTGGAAAGGACGGAAGTTCTGGCTGGGCAAGCTCCTTGAGCACCCCGAGATCATGAGCCAGGGCGAGACCCTCAAGGGACTTGAGGAGAACCTGCGCGAAGCCTTCCTGCTGATGGCCATGGACGATGTGCCGGCGGAGCATCAGACCAAGGCCATCGCGATATGAAGAGGAAGCCGTTCGCGCAGAGCCTCGTAAGGGATGGCAGCATTCTCCTGCGATCGGGCGCCAGATACGACATCTACATGAATCCAAGGAACGGGCGAAAGCAGCCGGTGCCCCGCCATCCGGAAATCGAGAATATCCTCGCGAAGCACATCCGCAAGTATCTGGGTATCAATGAGTAACAATGGGCCGGACCACGTCCGGCCGCCAAGGAGAGAAAATGACTCATCACACTGACTCGCTGTTCAGCATCGAAGGCAGGTGCGTCGCCATCACCGGCGGCGCGGGCATACTTTGCGCGGCGATGGCCAAGGCCCTGGCCAGGCGCGGCGCGAAGGTCTGCATCGTTGACTACGACGCCATCCGCGGCCAGCAGGTCTGCAAGGAGATCGAGGCCGAAGGCGGCTTCGCCCTGCCGGTGCAGTGCAACGTGCTGGAGAAGAAGGCCGTCGAGGATGCGTTCACCTGCTGCGCGCAGTCGATGGGCAGGGTCGACGTGCTCATCAACGGCGCCGGCGGCAATCGCAAGGAGGCCACGTGCGCGGCCCCCGCGACGTTCTTCGACCTGCCCTCCGACGCCATCCGCTGGGTCTTCGACCTCAACTGCCTGGGGACCATGCTGCCCAGCCAGGTCTTCGGCAAGCACATGGCCGCGCGCGGCGAGGGCAACATCATCAACATCGCGTCGATGAACGCCTTCCGCCCGCTGACGAACATCGCCGCGTACAGCGGCGCGAAGGCGGCCGTCAAGAACTTCACCGAGTGGCTGGCCGTCTACATGGCCCAGCGCCACTCGCCCAAGATCCGCGTCAACGCCATCGCGCCGGGATTCTTCATCACGCAGCAGAACCGCTTCCTCCTGACCGATGAGAAGACCGGCGACCTGACCCAGCGCGGCAAGCAGGTCATCGGCCACACGCCCATGAACCGCTTCGGCGAGCCGGACGACCTCGTCGGCACGCTTATCTGGCTGATGTCGGATGCATCCGCGTTCGTCACGGGCGTGACAGTGCCCGTCGACGGCGGATTCAACGCCTTCAGCGGCGTGTAGTGATTGACCATTGTCGATTGACTACGGAAGGCGGCGTGGACGATGAGACTAGGCGGCCCAGTCTTCGACAAGTTCGATTCCTCCGATGCCTGGGCCGCGGCCGTCAAGCGGCAGGGCTATCGGGCGGCGTACTGCCCGGTCAAGCCTGGCGTGGATGACGGCAAGGTCAGAGCGTATGCCGATGCTGCCGCCAAGGCCGGCATAGTGATCGCCGAGGTCGGCGCTTGGTCCAATCCCCTTTCGCCGGATGATGCCCAGAGGCGAAAGGCCCTCCAGCACTGCAAGGACTCGCTCGCTCTTGCCGACAGGATCGGCGCCCGTTGCTGCGTCAACATCGCGGGCTCGCGCGGCGAAAAGTGGGACGGTCCCAGCCCCTTGGACCTGACGGCCGAAACGTTCGACATGATCGTCCAGACCGTCCGCGAGATCATCGACGCCGTCAGGCCGACTCGGACGTTCTACACGCTTGAGACCATGCCCTGGATGTACCCCGATTCGCCCGATTCGTACGTGCGATTGCTGGACTCTATCGACCGGCCGGCGGCGGCCGTCCACTTCGACCCGGTGAACCTCATCAACTGCCCCGAGCGCTACTTCGACGCCGGCGCGGTCATCCGCGAATTCGTCGCAAGACTCGGCCCGCGAATCAGGAGCTGCCACGCCAAGGACATCATCCTCGCCGACCGGATGACGGTACACCTCGACGAGTGCCGGCCGGGCAAGGGCGGCCTCGACTACCGCGTGTGCCTCCGCGAGCTTTCGCGCCTCGACGCCGATCTGCCTCTCATGCTGGAGCACCTGTCGGCCGAGGAGTACCCCCCTGCCGCCGCACACATCCGCGCCGTCGCGGCGGAGCTTGGAATCCCCGTGTGAAACGCCAGCCGGCCGAGATAGAATCGCCTGCCCAATGCCTGTCAGGAGCGATGAATGTCCGAGCATCTTGACATGATGCGCAACCTCACGAAAGAGAAAGACTTCTTCGTCGGCATCGACTCCGACGGCTGCGCGTTCGACACGATGGAGATCAAGCAGAAGGAGTGCTTCATCCCCAACACGTGCCTCCACTGGGGCCTACAGGCGGTCTCGTCGCTGGCCCGCGAGACGGCCGAATTCGTGAACCTCCACAGCCGCTGGCGCGGCACAAACCGCTTCCCTGCACTGGTCAAGGTTTTCGACCTGCTGGCCGAGCGCCCGGAGGCGATCGAGCGCGGCTACAGAACTCCCGAAATCCCCGCCTTGCGGCACTGGGTCGGGCACGAGGCGGCCCTCGGCAACGCGACGCTGAAGAAGGAGCTTGACCGCACGGGCGCGCCGGACCTGAAGCGCACCCTCGACTGGTCGCTGGCGATCAACAAGGCCATCGCGAAGCTCGTCCACGGCGTGCCGGCCTTCCAGCACGTCCGCGAGTCCCTCCAGCGGCTTGTCGAGGTCGCGGACGTAATGTGCGTCAGCGCCACGCCCCAAGAGGCCCTCAGGCGCGAGTGGGACGAGCACGGCCTCGCGAAGTACGCCCGCATCATCGCCGGCCAGGAGATGGGATCTAAGCGCGAGCACCTCCAGCATGCGGCCGTCGGCAAGTACGACCCCGACAAGATCCTCATGGTCGGCGACGCTTTGGGCGACAAGCAGGCGGCGGCCGACAACGGCGTGATGTTCTACCCCATCAACCCCGGCCGCGAGGCCGACTCGTGGAAGCGGTTCCTCGACGAGGGCATTGGCCGCTTCCTCGCCGGCAAGTTTCGCGGCGCGTACGAGGACAAGCTCTTCAAGGAGTTCATGAGATACCTGCCGGACGTGCCGCCGTGGAAAATAGGGACAGGCACTATTTTTCCTTCGCATCGTGGGAAGCCAACCGGCGAATTTGACTTGGCCACCAGCGGAAACGAGCCGTACGCTGAGGAGGAAAAATAGTGCCTGTCCCTATTATCCATCGTGAAGGAGAGACCTATGTGTGCCTTGACCATCAAGCCCGGCCAGCAGTGCCAATGGGACCAGCTTTCGCTCGGCGAGGTGATGATCCGCCTGGACCCGCTGGCCGGCCGCATCCACACCACCCGCAACTTCCGCGTGTGGGAAGGCGGCGGCGAGTATAACGTCGCCCGCGGCCTGCGGCGGTGCTTCGGCCTCCGCACGGCCGTCGCGACGGCCATCGTCGATAACCCCGTCGGCCGCCTTCTTGAGGACCTCATCCTCCAGGGCGGCGTGGACATGCGACTCGTCAAGTGGGTCAAGTTCGACGGCATCGGCCGCGCCTGCCGCAACGGGCTCAACTTCACCGAGCGCGGATTCGGCGTCCGCGGGGCCGTCGGCTGCTCCGACCGCGGACATTCCGCCGCCAGCCAACTCAAGCCCGGCGACTTCGACTGGAAGGCCATCTTCGGCTCTTATGGGGTCCGCTGGTTCCACTGCGGCGGCATCTTCGCGGCGCTCGGCGAGAAGACGCCCGAGGTCGCCATCGAGGCGATGGAAGCCGCCCGCGCCGCAGGGACCGTAGTCAGCTACGACCTCAACTTCCGCCCCAGCCTCTGGAAGGACTACGGCGGCACGGCCCGCGCGATGGAGGTCAACCGCCGCGTCGCGAAGCTCGTCGACGTGATGATCGGCAACGAGGAGGACTTCACCAAGGCCCTCGGCTACGAGGTCGAGGGCACGGATGAAAGCCTCAGCGACCTGGACCCGACGAGCTTCAAGAAGATGATCGCCCGCGTGGTGAGCGACTACCCGAACTTCAAGGTGGTCGCGACGACGCTGCGGGGGGTCAAGTCCGCCACGCTCAACGACTGGTCCGCCATCTGCTGGGCCGACGGCCAGTTCCACCAGGCCACGCCCCGGCCGAACCTGGAGATCATGGACCGCGTCGGCGGCGGCGACAGCTTCGCCAGCGGCCTCATCTACGGCCTGCTGGCCGGCAAGGGGCCGCAGTACGCCGTCGAGTGTGGGGCCGCCCACGGCGCGCTGGCCATGACCACCGAGGGCGACACCACCATGGCCACGCTCAAGGAAGTCGAGGCCCTCATGTCCGGCGGTTCGGCGCGAGTGCAGCGATAGGAAAATAGGGACAGGCACTATTTTTCCTTCGCATTTGGGCCGCTCACCGACGGATCTGGCTTGGCCTCCAGCGGAGGTGAACCATGGGCCGAGGAGGAGAAATAGTGCCTGTCCCTATTTTCCAAGGAGTCCCCATGACGACCGATCGCGCATTGCGGATACTGCTGAGACTCATCGGGATCCTCTGCCTGCCTTCTGTCGTCGCGGCGTTCATGCCGCATGAATGGCTGGCGTGGGCGGTCGGGCAGGTGGAGCCGCAGACACCGGTCAGCGTGCTGGTGGAATACCTGGCCCGCTTCCTGGCGATGTTCTACTTCCTCCTGGGCGTGCTGATGCTCCTGTGCGCGTCGAACGTCGAGCGATACGCCGCAATCATCTACGCGATACTCGGATGGATCGCTGTCTGCTGGGCGGCCTTCATCGCCGGGTCAATTCCTCACGGGACCGTCCTTTGGCAGAGCCTGATGTACCGCTTCATCCTGGCCGACGTGGTCGCCGGGGCAGTGACGGCCGCCGCGATCTTCGTACTCATGCTGCGAATCAGGAAGACGCCTGGATCATCAGTGCCTCGACAGGGCTCCTCATGCCCCTGAGGACAGACAACATGCGGTCGCACGAGGACGACTCCCTCTGGACTTCGCGGAGCGCCTTTCTCCGCATAGATTACACCGCCGGCCTGTTCTTCCTCGTGCTGACCCCGGCGATGCGGCCCATAGCCGGCCTGTACGCCCAGGCGAACCTGCCGCCCCCGCCGGTGATCGCCTGGCTCAGCGCCCTGCCGTGGTGGGTGGTGGCGGCAATCTCGGTCGCGGCGGTGCTGGTCGTCGTCGGCAAGAACTTCTTCATCCGTAGCCGTACGGCCAAGCTCGTCACGGCCGTCCTGACACTGGCCGCGCTGGGCGTCGGTGTCGCACTGGTCGCCCTCGCGGTGTTCAAGCCGATCCTTCACATGATGGAGCAGGCGGGCCGGCCGTAGCTGTTCGATCCGCCGATTGGGCGGCCGCTACTTCATCCCGAACATCTTCTCCTTCAGGTCGAGGTAATAAAGGTAGTTCTCGACGGTGACGTTCGGCGGGCAGCGGTGGTCGCAGAAGGGAATGTAACCGCCGCGCTCGACGATGGGCACGAGCGTCTCGAGGTACGCCTTGATGGCCCGCTTGTCCTTGCCGAGCTCCATCTTGTCCACGCCGCCCATGATGCGGAGGTCCCTGCCGTACTCGCGCAGCAGTTCGGCCGGGTGGCAGCAGGAATTGACCTCGTAGGGGAACAGGCAGTTGATGCCGCTGGCGAGAAAGCCCGGCATCAGCGGCCGGACGTCGCCGTCGCAGTCGGTGTACCACAGGTCGATGCCGTGCTTGTGCAGGCGGTCGCCGATCCGCTTGTAGCGCGGCACGACGACCTTGTTGAAGAAGTCCAGCGAGATGATCGGCCCGTTCTTGAAGCAGATGTCCTCCCAGCCGCTGGCGAAATCGAAGTCGATCTTGCCAAGCACCTGGTCGAGCACGTTCTCGACGAGCTGGCAGGAGGTCTCGACCATGTCCTCGACCATCGCCGGATAGTCGTAGCAGGCGTACGCCAGGCCCTCGAACGTGAGCATGTTGCGGACGACGCCGATCATCGAGCCGCAGTGGATTCCCAGCGGATAGTCGCGCGTGGGCGGGTGGGCCTTCTGCATCGCGGCCACGTCGATCTTGCGGATGGGGTCGTCCAACCGGAAGCGCTCGCGCTTGACGCGCTTCCAGTCATCCGGCGTGGTGATGGACGACCTGATGTAATGCGGGATCGTGTCGTGGCCGTCCTTGGGCACCTCGGCCAGCAGACCGTCGCCGTTCTGGATGATCTTCGTGGTGGCCGTCTCGGAGATGACCTTGTTCTCGAAGGGCGGATACATCCACGCGTATCCGCCGGTCCCTCTGATGATGTCGAAGTTGAAGAACTCGTCGGCCTCGGCGTTGTTCGTGACGCCGTTGTCGACGAAGATCGACCACTGGTGGAAGTTCTCCTCCCAGTAGCCGAACTCCATGTTGAAGCTGCGGTCGATGGGCTTGTAGTGCATCTGGTTGACGAACCGCTGGCGGTCGGTCATCGTGCCCTTCCACCTCGGGCGACACGGGGTAATTGCCATTCAGGCGCTCCTCATTGAGATTTTCGATTGACGATTGCCGATTGAACGGTGGCCCCGGCGCTGGAGCGGTCAAATCGACAATCGGCAATCGAAAATCGACAATCATTCCTCATTCCACCACCAACTGATGCTCGGTCCTTCTTACAAGCTGATGTCTGGCCCATGCCGGGTTGGTCTGGGGAAAGTCCTCGCGATAGTGAACGCCGCGCGTCTCGGTGCGGCTCAGGGCGCAACTGGCGATGAGGAAGGCGCTGGTCAGCATGTTCTGGACTTCCCAGCCGGCCGGGTCCATGAACTCCTTGTCCAGCACGTACCTGCCCCAGAAACCGATGATCTCCAGCGTCTCGGTGAGGCGCTGTCCGCTGCGGACGATGCCGACGTTGCGCCACATGATCGACCGCAGCGAATTGCGGATGTCGCCCAGGTCCAGCTCCGTCCGGCCGGACGGCTCGTTGGTCCAGTCGATCTCGCGGGCCGCGAGGCGGTCGCTCTCGGCCGACAGCGCCTCGCCGGCGACCTGTCCGCACTTCTGGCCGAAAACAAGGGCCTCGGTCAGGCTGTTGGAGGCCAGGCGGTTGGCGCCGTGCAGGCCGGTGCAGGACGCCTCGCCGCAGGCCAGCAGGCCGTCGAGCGATGTCCGGCCGTCGATGTCAGTCCTCGCGCCGCCGATCATGTAGTGTGCGGCCGGGTGGATCGGGATCAGGTCCTTGCCGGGGTCGATGCCGAACGAGCGGCACTGCTGATCGATCTGCGGGAAGCGCTTGGCGAACGCCTCGGCGCCGATGTGCCGCACGTCGAGAAAGGCGTGCGTGAAGTTCGTCCTGGCCATCTGCTCGATGATGGCGCGGCTGACCACGTCGCGCGGGGCAAGCTCGCCTTGCTCGTGGTAGTCCTTCATGAACCGGTAGCCGGTGCGGTCGAGCAGGTAGGCCCCCTCGCCGCGGACGGCCTCGCTGATGAGCGAGCGGGTCGCGCCGGCGACGTAGAGAGTGGTCGGGTGGAACTGCATCATCTCCGGGTCGGCGATGGTCGCGCCGGCGCGGAAGGCCATCGCAATGGCGTCGGCCGTCGCGTGCGGCGGGTTGGTCGTCTCGCGCCACAGCACGCCCGCCCCGCCGCCGGCCAGGATCGTCTGCCGCGAGCGGATGATCTGGAGCCCGTAGCGAGGATGGTGAGTGATGACGCCGACGCACCTGGCGCCCTTTCCGCCTTCGGGCGGGTCGGTCAGCAGGTCCAGCACGAAGCACTGCTCGAATACCTTGAGCTTCGGCGCGAGCGATCTTGCCCGCTCGACAAGCACGTCGACCAGCGCCCGCCCGGTGGCGTCGCCTCGTGCGTGGACGATCCGCCTGGTGCTGTGGCCGCCCTCGCGACCGAGGGCGAGCTGGCCGCCGGCCGTGTCGAACTTCGCGCCCCACTCGCGCATCTGCCTGATGTGCCGCGGGGCAGCCTCGACGACGTAGCGGATGACCTGCTCATCGCCCAGCCCCATCGCGGTGGCGAGCGTGTCGGCGACGTGGCTGTCGATGGTATCGCCCCGCCCCATGACGGCCGCCAGCCCGCCCTGCGCGTAATAGGTGTTGGAGTCGAGGATGCGGCCCTTGGTGATGAGGATCACCCGGCCGTGGCCGGCAGCCTCGATTGCCGCGCGCAACCCGGCCGCCCCGCCGCCGATCACCAGAACGTCGGTGAATATGTGCGGCAGCGCGCTCGACTGGAAGCTCAGCAGATAGCGCCGCTGCAAATATGGTGCGCTCATGGTTCTTCAAGAATACCTTCGGAGTGGCGGAGTGTAGCGGAAGGCGGCACGGATTGCACCAAAATCCCGCGGCTACGGCTTGGGGCCGGGCGAGGGCGGTATGGTCATCTCCTCGGCGGCGTGGACCCTGGCCTCGGCGACCTTGCGGCGGAGGTAGTTCCGCTCGGTGGGCAGGCCGGCGGCGTCCCACGCGGCCGAGATGCGGGCGGAGACGGCCGCGTTGTGGCGCTTCAGCTCCTCCAGGGCCAGGTGGTCGCTTGAGCCGGGCGGAGCGGAGAGGAACGCATCGTGGCTGTCCACGCTGAACAGGAACACCTGGTCCTTCGGCGGGCGCGACAGGCGCAGCTTCATGTGCGGATACATCGCGTTGCCGATCCGCAGCGCGAAGGAGCGCACGGCGTCCAGCGGGGCGTTGGCCGGGTCGCGCTCGGCGATGTCGCTCATAAGCCAGGCGGCCGGGTCGAACCCATCCGGCGGCACGAATCGCTTCGTGGTCTCGGGCGCATCCTGCGCGTAGGCGTTCTGGATGTAGAGCAGCACCGCCTGGCGGACCTCGCTGGCCGGCGGCAACTGGATGCCCGCTTGTTCCTGTTGCGTCATGCGCGCCCTTGGCGTATCGTCCCGCGATTCGCCGCTACCTGAAGGCTCCGCGGACATTATAGATACTACAATATTAGGTGAGGAAACGGATTGCCGGAAATCGAGTCAGTAATGGCTGATGCTCGCGTGAATCGCACCCGCCCGGTTGTTCTGGTGGTCGAGGACGATGCGGAGATGAACGATCTGGAGCGGGAGCTGCTCCAGGTACACGGCATCGAGGCGGTGCCGGCGTACTCGGGGCAGGAGGCCGTCGACGCCTGCGGCCGGTGCCACGCCGACGCGGTGCTGCTGGACGTGATGCTACCGGAGCTCGACGGCTTCGAGACCTGTCGGCGCATTCGCGGCCTCAACCGCCGGAGGGTGCCTGTCGTCGTGGTAACTGCCCTGGACAGCGAGGACTGCCGCCGGCGCGGCTTCCAGGTGGGCGCCGACGCCTACTTCACTAAGCCGTTCGATCCCGACGAGGTCGTCGCGACGCTGCTGAGGCTCATCTCCGATTCCGACAACCACAAGCGATAACGGATGATTTGAGCAGGAATTCTCTTTTCTCCTTACACGGCCGCCAATGCGGAATTGGGAATGAGGAATGGATGAGCATTTGACATTGAAGCAGTTGCCATTCTTTCCAAACTCCTAATTCCCAATTTCTAATTCCCGGCGCAACTGCCTTGTCCTGGCGGGGGCGCCGTGGGTATCACCACGGTGAACGTGCTGCCCGATGTGCTCGACGAAACGGTCACGGTCCCGCCGTGCAGCTCCACGAAGTGCCTCACGATGGCCAGGCCCAGGCCCAGTCCGCGCTTCTGGAAGCCCATGTCGCCTGTCGAGTGCTGGAGCACCTCGCCACCGCTGTAGAACGGCTGGAACAGGTGCGGCAGGTCCTTCTCCGGGATGCCCGGCCCCTGGTCCTGGACGGAGATCGTCAGCGTCCCGCCTGCTTCCGCGGACACGGACAGGCGCACCTGCCCCCCGTCGGGCGTGAACTTGATGGCGTTGTTCACGAGGTTCTCGATAACGTCGCGCAGCTTCTCACGGTCAGCCCGCACGGAAGGCAGCGGCTTTGCGGCCGAGATGATCAGCCGCTGGCCGCGCCGCTCCACGAATGGGAAGCACTCCAGGTATATCTCCTCCAGCAGTTCAGGCATCGACACATCCTCATAGCGGACGACCTCCTGGTAGAACTCATCGGGCATGAGCTTGAACATCGCCTTGATGATGTCGTCCAGCCGCCTTGCCCGGCTGCCGACGGACTGGAGCGCCTGCTGGAGCCTGTCCACGTCGCGGTTGTCCTTAAGCAGCTTGACCAGGCCGAGTATGTAGCTCACCGGCGTCCGCAGCTCGTGCCCGGCGACCTGGATGAAATTGGATTTGAGCTCATTGGCCGACGCGAGGCCGTCGTGCGAGAGCTTCACGCGCGCGATCATCTCGTTGAAGTCCCGGACGAGGTCGTCGATCTCATCGGACCCAAGCCGGCGCTTGGCCCGTTCTTCCGCCCGCCCGGTCAAATCCCCGCCGGCCACGCGGTGAGCGGCCTCGCGAAGCCGCCTCAGCCGACGCACGACCGTCCTGTCAATCAGGTATATGCCCGCCATGAAAAGGGCGGCGATCCCCAGAAGCCCCGTCCCCATCGCAATCGCGGCATACTTGTATACGGGACCGATCACCGATGCGCGGTCGATTGAGATCACCAGAGACCAGTCAGGCAACCTTATCTCAATGCCCTCCGGCGGCTCCTCAAGGCGGACGGGCACAAATGCCTGGACTTCGTCATCCGTCGTCCGCCAGCCGCTCTCCCTGCCCGCCGCGATGGCGCCAGTCCAATCGCTGACGCTTACGCTGAGCGGCTCGACGCCCCGCGCGTACACTATCATCCCGTCGCGGCGGACCAGCATCTCGCGCCCGGCCACGGGCAGCGAGCCGCCCGGCGTCCGCATCCAGCGCGACAGGTCCAGCTCAGTCCGGCAGATGCCGACGACCTTGCCGGCCTCCATCACCGGAAACGCCAGGTTCACCGAGTACTTGTGCGCGGATGGCTCGGGACCCACGTGGAACAGCACGATCCGCCCCTTGCCGTCGTTGTATGCTTCGCGCCACCACGCGTCATCGGCCACGTTGGCCCGCTCGGTCTGGGCGGTCGAGCCGACGATGTACCCCTGGCGGTCCGTCACCAGCACCGCCAGCACCCTTGGGTCCCGCTTGATGCCCGCCAGGCCCCGCACGATCGGGTTGTGCGGCATGGTCGTCCACGCCTTGTCGGGCGGCCTGGGAGGCGGCTCGGACGCGTACTGCGAGAGCGTCCAGACGGCCTCCGTCTCTTCAATGGCGGTCTGGAAGCCCTGGACGTCCTTCACAATCAGGATGTCAAGCGCAAGCTCTCTGGCCGCCGCCACGGCCAGAGCGGCCTGGCCGGCCATGTTCATGCGGGCGTTGCCCCATCGCTCAATCGCTCCGACCAGCGCAGCCGTCATCGGCCCTAGCGCCACCAGCGTCAGCGTAATGGCGAACTTCAGCCGGATTCCGAGCCTCGCGCGGTCCATAGGACAATCAATTCTACATGGAAGCGTCGTGGTAAACAGTAGACAGCAATCTGTAATCAGTCACCGGCGGGCCGCCGCCGTGAGATGGCTGCTATTTACTGATTGCCGCGCACTGATTATTATCCGTCCCCGGAAAGGAAACCCCAAATGCGCACAGAATCGCTCGACTTCCTGCGGAAGCTCCTGACAACGCCGTCGCCCAGCGGATACGAGTCGGCCGGGCAGCGGATATGGTGCGATTACGCCCGCCGGTTCGCGGATGAGGTCCGCACCGACGCCTACGGCAACGCCGTGGCCGTGCTCAATCCCGGCGGCGACCCGAAGGTCCTTCTCGAGGGCCACGTCGATGAGATCGGCCTGATGGTCAAGTACATCGACAAGGACGGCTTCATCTACTTTCAGCGGATCGGCGGGGTCGATCCCGCGATGGTCCGCGGCAAGCGCGTGAACATCCACAATGAGAAGGGCGTGGTTCGCGGCGTGATCGGCGCGACGGCTCCGCACCTCCAGGAGCGCGACAAGGACCCCAAGGTGCCCAAGATGCACGAGGTGTTCATCGACATCGGCGCGGCAAGCGGAAAGGCGGCCGCGAAGAAGGTCAGCGTGGGCGACCCGATGACCTTCGTCGACGACTTCGAGATGCTCAACGAGAACATCGCCGTGGCAAGAGGGTTCGACAACCGCGCCGGGACATGGGTCGCCATCGAGGCCCTGCGGATCGCGAAGGAGAAGAAGCCCAAGTGCGCCATTTACGCCGCCAGCTCCATCCAGGAGGAGACGGGGCTCAACGGGGCGCAGATGACCATCCACAACGTCAAGCCCGACGCGGCCATCGCCGTCGACGTCACCCACTCCACGGACACGCCGGGGATCGACGCCAAGCAGCACGGCGAGTGCAAGATGGGCAAAGGCCCGACGGTTAGCCTGGGCCGCGAGAACCACCCGGTCCTGACGGCCCGGCTCCGCAAAGTCGCCAAGGCCGCGCGGATCAACGTACAGATCGAGACGTTCAGCATGAGCGGCGGCACGGACGCCCTGGCCTTCTGGACCAAGAACGGCGGCACGCCTTCGGCCATCGTCAGCATCCCCAACCGGTACATGCACTCGACCGTGGAGATGATCGACCTCCGCGACCTCCAGCGGACGGCCGACCTGCTGGCGGCCTTTGCCCTGGACCTCAAGAAGGGCGAAAGGTTCGTCGTCAAGGTCTGAACGGCGAAACGGTAACGGCGTTGCTTCGTTACATCGTTACTTCGTTTCCTCAATGCCGCGTTGACGCTGCAATCACGAAGCAACGAAGTAACGATGTAACGAATACCGCCGTCGCGGATGCGGCCATGCGACCGGTTCAACAACTCACGGCGTACCGGCCGGCAATCTGGCCGTGGTCAATGCCTCCAGGTGCCGGGTGGCGTGTGGACATGCCGGGGTATCCGGATAGTCCTTGATTACCTCCTGGTAGAGTTGGATGGCCGTCCCGATCCGGCCCTGCTTCTCGCTACAGAAGCCAAGCCAGTAGAGCGTCTCGGCCGTGCGCCGGCCGTCGCCCGAACGCTTGTAGAGCGGCAGGAGGCGATTGAGTTTGACCTCGGCCTCAGCGTACTTGGCATCGGTTATGAGAGTGACGGCCTCGTCAAACTCGGCCGAGGTCTGGACCGCGGCAGGCGTTGCGAGGAACGTCCCCTGAGACGTCGCCATCGGCTGTGAACACCCGGCGGCGAACATAACCGCAGCCGCCAGCACAGCGGTGGCCACCAAAGAAGATGCCCGACTCATGCGATCACCCAGCACGTTGAGCTCCCGCCAGGACAAACCTGGCCTCCAACAGTATCGCCCGCACAGTGACGCCTTCCTCGGTCCCCGCAAGGACCTTGTCTATCTGGCCGACTATCTGTCCATCCGCCAGCAGGCCGACGAACGATCGGAGTGCGCCGGCATTGTGTACGTCGATCATGTCCAGCCTGGTCAGGACGGCCTCCAGCTTGTCCAGCAGCCTGCGGGCGTCGATGCTCCGGGCGATCGACCGCGCACTGGCGCAGCGCTCAGCCAGCTTGTGCTGCCGCGCAGCCGCCTGGCGGGCCTGGATGCTTGTGTCCGCCTCGTCAGGGATGGCCTTGGCGCCGCCGGCAGTGATGGCCGCGGCCAGAAACGCCCGCTGAACGTCATTGAAAACCGCGTCCTGCTGCGCCTTGAGGAAGGCCAATTCGCCCGTGGCCTTCTGAGCGGCGGCCGTGGCCTCATCGGTCATCTTCCGCGCTCGGCCCAATTCCTGGACGGCCGACAAGAGCTTCGCATCAACCGCGGTCTTGTCCTTGGCCAATCCGTCATACTTATCCTGGAGGGCCTTCTGGTCGGCCTCGGACTGGCGCCTGAAGTCCGCCAACTTTTCCTGGGCCGTCTTGACCGCGTCGGAGAACTCCTTGGCCTTCCGCTGCTCGGCCGCAAGTTCCTCGCCTCGCTTGTCAACTGCCGACTGAAGTTCCTTGGCGTGCTCCAAGGCGGCCCGGTACTGGCGATCCAGGTCGTCAAATCGGTCCTTGCTCTCCTTCAGGGCCGTTTGGGCGCTCTCAAGCGCCGCCAGGGCCTCCGCGTACTTCCTGTCAGTGTCGCTGGTGGAGCGCTCGGTCGTGGGCGGCGCCGGAGCGACATAGGAGCGTGACGGCTGGGCATTCGAGCCACCGAGCACGACGACCAGTATCGCCCCGATCATCAAGATAATCCCGGCCGCCAGCGCCCCCCACTGATAGGCCATCCTCAGAACAGGACGCGCGGCCGGCGCGCTCGGCGGCGCAAGGTCGAGGTCGTTGGCCTTGATGCGCGACTCCTGCGCCCCCCACCGCCGGAGCATGCCTTCGAGCCGCTTGTCCTGATTGTCCTGTTCAGCGCTCATCGTCGTCTCTTGTTTATATCCCGGACCACGCACACTGCGCAGGAACGGCCTGAAATTGCCGTGGCAACTTGAACATTGGTCATTGCCGATTGAATATTCAGTATTCAATCAGCAATGAGCAATTCTCAAGTTTCAGTGAGCATCACGAAGAGTCCAGGATTCCTTTTTCCTTCAGGCACTTTGCCAGAAGCTTTCTTGCCTCCTCCAGCCGAAGGCAGATAGTCGATTCCGGCTGATTGACGTAGGCCGCGATGCCTCGCGTGGACCGTCCCTCGACGTACCTGAGCCTGATTATCGCCGCCAGTTCGGGTGAGGCCGCCTCCAGACTGGCCACGCAATCGCGGACGGCCCCGATCTCCTCCGCCGCCTGGGCCGACGGGCCGGGATTGCCCGCCAGCGATGGATCCGTCAGCACGTCCTCAGCCAGTTCCGGATCGAAGTCCTGCGGCGATGGCCGCCGCTGCCAGTGCCGACGGGCGACGTTGCGGGCGATGGCCGCCAGCCAGACGCGGAACTCGCCCCGCGATGCGTCGTATGTCCGCAGCGACTTGAACGCGCGGATGAACGTCTCCTGCGTCATGTCCTCGGCGTCGGCCCGCCCAAAGCCACTTCGCAGAAAGTACGCCGCCACGGCCGGCGCGCGCGAGGAGTGCAGCGAAGTCATAGCAGACCAGTCGCCGCCCAGGCATCGCGCGACAAGTTGTGCATCAATTTCCTTCATGGCCCGCCCGTCAACGGCCGTGATTTCTGTCGCCGATGATTCTGGCCCAACATTCCTGCAACGTCAATTCCGAAGAATTCTGCGCACCATGCGGCCGGACGGATACGGACTGTTGAAACCAAACGCAAAGGAGAAGCCATGAAGATTCGAACGGTTGTGACTGCCGTCGCACTGGTTCTCACTGTCGCTGTGGGGGCTGCGCTTACCTTCCTGGGCTGCGCCCAGCCTCAAGCCACCCCCTATGTCCATCTCTACATGGCCCCCGCCTCACCCGCGCCTGGGTATGCCCCCATCCCAGGCGTCCAGGACCTCTACGTCGAGCACAATACGGAGGCCTACGACCACGTAGACGAGAACCCGTTCCTGGCCGCCAGGACCAATCCGCTGTCCACCTTCGCCATCGACGTTGACACGGCCAGCTACGCCAACATCCGCCGCTTCCTCACGAGCAACCAGCTCCCGCCTCGCGACGCCATCCGCATCGAGGAAATGGTCAACTACTTCCGCTACAGCTACCCCTCGCCCGACGGCCAGCACCCCTTCAGCGTGACGGTGGATGTCGCCGGGTGCCCGTGGACGCCGGCCCACCGCCTGGCACGCGTGGCCCTGCATGGGAAGGACGTGGACCGCAAGGACCGTCCGCCGGCCAACCTGGTGTTCCTGCTCGACGTGTCCGGCTCCATGCAGCCGGAGAACAAGCTCCCGCTTGTGCAGCGGGCGATGAACCTGCTGCTGGATGAACTGACCGAGCAGGACCGCGTCGCCATCGTCGTCTATGCCTCGGGCACGGGGGTCGCGCTCGAATCGACTTCCTGCGAGCGCAAGGACGTCATCCGCGCCGCCATCGGCAGGCTCCAGGCGGGAGGCTCGACCAACGGGGAAGGCGGCATCCAACTGGCATACAAGCAGGCGCAGCAGTCGTTCATCAGGGGCGGCGTCAACCGCGTCATCCTCTGCACCGACGGCGACTTCAACGTCGGCATCACCGACCAGGGCAGCCTTGTCAGCACTATCGAGGAGAAGGCCAAGGGCGGCGTCTTCCTCAGCGTGCTGGGCTTCGGCATGGGGAACCTCAAGGACTCGACGCTGGAGAAGCTGGCCAAGCACGGCCACGGCAACCACGCCTACATCGACACGATCAGCGAGGCCAAGAAGGTGCTCGTCGAGGAGATGGCCGGCACGCTCATCACCATCGCCAAGGATGTAAAGATCCAGGTGGAGTTCAATCCCGCGAAGGTCTCCGCGTATCGGCTGATCGGCTATGAGCACAGGCTCTTGCGGAAGGAGGACTTCAACAACGACGCCAAGGACGGCGGCGACATCGGCGCCGGCCATACCGTCACCGCACTGTATGAGGTAGTGCCAGGCGGCGTGGGGATGGACCTGCCTTCCGTGGATGCGCTGAAATACCAGGCCGATCCCCATGCCGCCCCCACCGCCAGCGAAGAGATCATGACCGTCAAGCTCCGCTACAAGCAGCCTCACGGCCAGACCAGCAGCCTGATCTCCGTGCCCGTCCCCGACAAGCCGGCGAAGTTCGACGCGGTATCCGACGACTTCAAGTTCGCGGCATCCGTGGCGTCGTTCGGCATGATCCTGCGCGACTCGAAGCACAAGGGGCAATACACGCTGGACGCGGTTATGGAGCTGGCCCGACAGACCGCCGGCAACGACCCCTATCGGAAGGAGTTCACGCAGCTTGTCCAGAAAGCAATCGACCTGCGGAAAGGCGACCGGCACGAGTAGCCCTGCTCCTGCCGTAGCCAGACAGGAATTGTGCAATAGCGCCGGCAACACTCCGTTACTCTCAACAGCGGCGGCCTTACAGGGGGGAGGCCGCCGCCGGCATTTCTGCTTCGCAAAAGGGACCAGGGACCTAGTCGCTCGTCCCTCTTTCACGTAGAATCCTGCGCCACAACGAAAGGAATCTCGACGATGCCATCGCATGGTAAGGAAGCGGATGCACGACGGGCGCGGCTGGTGAGGGCGAACATCGCGGCGACGCACGCGAACCAGATACTCATGGCCCGCAAGGCCGGCAAGTCGGACTTGGCTGGATATCAATCGGCGCTGTCGGATGAGGCGCTGGGCGAACTGGTCAAGCACCAGGAGGCCCTGCTGGCCACCGACCTGCCGGCCGTGGCCGCGTGGGTCAAGGGGACATCGAGGAAGAAGCCGGCGGTAGCCCCGGCCCCTGTCGAGCGGTACATCGAGCCGCTCCTGGCCGCGCCGATTGAACTGCGCCAGGACCTGCCCGTGAACGTCTTCGCGGCATACCTGGCCAAGGCGGTCAAGGCCCCGCCGCACGCCATCGAGGCTGTCGCCAGCCTCTACCAGCTCGTGCTCGAGATCCATCGCGACGGCACGACGCTCCAGAAGCTGTTCGACTTCTACATCGCCGCCGGCCTGCCGGTCTACATCGGCCAGCTCGGTCTGCGGGGAACTGATGCGGACATGTTGAGGGCCGGCCGGAAGCTAGCGCCCAGGACATGTCCATCGCCCTTCGACACCTCCGCTCCCGCCTGGCAGATCGCCGGAAGGAAGGTCTGGAACTGGGGCCAGAAGAAGCTGCACATCCGCGACGACAAGGTGCTCGCCCGCGAACTGCTACTGTCGAAGGACATCCGCCCGCTGACGGCGAAGCTCCGGGCGATGCCCGCGCAGAGGATCGCCATCATCGGCCACTCGTTCACCAACGACATGCACTTCTGTAGCCCGTCGAGCTTCACGCAGATCGTGGCGGCCATCTTCGGGCGGGTCAATCCCGGCGTCGAGTTCCGCCACTGGACCTACGGCTCCATGACCGCGACACAGGCCCGCGAGATGTTCTTCCAGGAGGTCACCCTATGGAAGCCGGCAAAGGTGTTCCTGTTCGTCCTCCTGCCTACGGACGCGGACAAGGCGGCGATGCGGAAGATGGCGGCCGACTTCGCGGCCGCCGGCGCCGAAACCTGGGTATTCCCCCACAACGGGCCGCGGCCCTACAACAACGTCAAGGAGGTCCGCGAGTTCGCCAAGGCCGGCGGAATCCGCCTGGCAGACTTCGTCGACGCCGTGGACGCCTGCCCCGACAAGGACAAGTTCGTGTGCCTCGACGGCGTACACATGACCGAGCCTTACCACGTCGCTATGGCGAAGGAGTTGCTCAAGCTGCTGGCCTCGCCTTGAGTTTCGATTGCACCTTCCTACAAACTCGAGATGACTTGGTCGTACTAGGCCCAAAACAAGCGTATGTCCGCCGGCCCGATGCAGGAGCGAAGGCGTCTCGGT
>JBHGBE010000110.1:0-12279 GCA_041946855.1 Phycisphaerae bacterium
CTGGGCCGAATTGAAGCCGCTGAACGAGAGGCAAAATTACCAAACAAAGCCAAAGTTGCCGGAAATCAACATCTGCCCGCCCCGCCAAGAGGCAAGAATGACAAAACAAACCCGAACTTATTTGCGACCGGGAACTCCGGGTAGACTTGGCCGTCATTGGCCCTCTTGCGGCATTCCGTGGCCGGGCTTGTTGGCGTACAGCAGCCAGTAGACCACCGGGATCACCAGCAGCGTGAAGGCGGTGGACGCGAGCAGTCCGAAGATCAGTGCCCACGCCAGGCCGGAGAAGATCGGGTCCGTGGCGATGGGCAAGGCTGAGAACATGGCGACGCCGGCCGTCAGGAGGATCGGCCGCAGGCGGACGACGCAGCTTTCGATGATGGCGTCCTTCAGGCCGCGGCCGCGGGCCAGCGACAGGTGGATGAAGTCGACGATGATGATCGAGCTTCGCGTGACGATGCCCGCCAGCGCGATCATGCCGATCATGGCGGTGGCGGTGAAGAACGTCGGGTTGGCGTAGATGCCGACGAACTTCTGGCTGGCCAGCGCGTTGAGCAGCCAGAAGCCGGGCATGATGCCGACGATGGTCAGCGGTATCGCGAGCATGACCACCAGCGGGATGATGAAGCTCCGCGTCTGCTGCACCAGGAGGATGTAGATGGCGATCAGGGCCGCGATGAACGCCAGGCCCATGTCGCGGAAGACGTCCAGCGTGAGCTTCCACTCGCCCTCGCCGGTGAAGGAGACATTGATGCCCGCGGGCACGGCCCACGGAATGCCGCCGCCGTTGTGGAGGAAGGAGCGGCCGGAAACCGGAAGCGGCTTGGCGTCGGAGACCCAGCCGGATTGCGAATTGCCCTTGACCCGATCCGCGGAGATGTCCATGACGGCGTCGGCCGGCGGGCGGCCGGCCATCTCGGCCTCTATGTACACCACGCGGCGCGTGTTCTTGTGGTAGATGGTCTGGTCCACTCGCGGCCGCGTGATCCACTGGCCTAGTTCCGCCATCGGCACGAGCTCGCCGGCGCCGCCCTTGACGTAGACGGCCGAGAGGTCGGCCGTGCTGGACCGCATGGCCCGCGGCAGGCGGAGCTCGATCATCAGCGGGTTACGCTCATCGGGCATCTGCACCATGCCGACCTGCACGCCGCCCAGGAGCGTCAGTTCCGTCTGGGCGATCTGGTCGACCGACAGGCCGCTGAGCGAGGCCTTCTCCTGGTCGGGCACGAACTGCACCTTGGCCTGCGGGGCCTCTATGGTGGTGTCGACGTCGACGACGTTCGGCTCTCGCTTGAGCCGCTCCTCGACGGTCCGCGCGGCGGCGACGAGGTCCTCGTACGTGTTGTCCTCTCGGCCGTAGACCTCGGCCACGACGGTTGACAGCACCGGCGGGCCGGGCGGGGCCTCGACGACCTTCAGCCGGGCGTTGTGCCTGCGGGCGATAGCCGTCAGGTCGTCGCGGATTCGCAGGGCGACCTCGTGCGTCTGAGCGGAGCGCTCCTTCCGGTCGACGAGGTTGATCTGGATGTCGGCGACGTTGGCTCCCCGCCGCAGGTAGTAGTGGCGGACCATGCCGTTGAAGTCCATCGGCGCCGCAAGGCCGACGTACGAGGTGATGTCAGTCACCTCCGGCACCCTGGTCTGAAGGTAGAGTTCCAGGTCGCGGATGGCGGCGTCAGTCCGCTCAAGCGTCGTGCCCTGGTCGGTATCAAGCACGAGTTGAAGGTCGCTCTTGTTGCCGTATGGGAGCATCTTGAGCGGGACTTCGCGCGTCAGGGCCATCGTGGCGGTCAGCACCAGCGCAATGCCCATGAGCGCCAGGAACACCCAACCTCTCCGGCGCGTCTTGAGCAGGCGCGACATGACCGGCGCGAACATGCGATAGAGGAACGATCCGCGGACCTTTGACAGGCCGTGCGGGTCGTCTTCCTCGGCGGTGTCGGCCGGCTGGAAGTCGCCGGCCATCTCCTGCTCGGATGCCGGCAACGGCTGCGGCTTGCTGTAACGCCGTCTGAGCACGTGATACGCCAGCCACGGGGTGATCGTGAACGCGACGACCATCGACATGAGCATGGTGACCGGCACGTTCAGGGCCATCGGCCGCATGTACGGGCCCATCATCCCGGTGATGAAGAACAGCGGCAGGAACGACGCGATGACCGCCAGCGTGGCGGTGATGAGCGGCGGCCGGATCTCCGACACGGCCTCCATCACGATCGGCCGGGTCGCCTTTCTGCGCAGGAAGAAATGCCGGACGATGTTCTCCACGTCCACTATCGGGTCATCGACCAGCAGGCCCAGCGACAGGATCAGCGCGAACAGCGTCACGCGGTTGATCGTCAGTCCGGCCAGCAGATTGACGGCCAGCGTCAGGCCGAACACCACGGGCACGGCCAGCGCCACGATCAGCGACTCGCGCCAGCCCAGCGACAGCGTGAGCACCGCGATGGCCAGGACCAGCGCCACGCCCAGGGCCTCGATGAGGTCGTTGACCTTGTCGTTGGAGTTCAGGCCGGAGTTGCGGGTGATGACCACCTGCACGTTGCCGGGAAGGATGTCCTTCCGGAGCTTGGCGGCCGCGTCCAGCACGTCCTGCGCGACGAGGACGGCGTTGGAGCCTTTCTTCTTGGAGATGGCGATGGTGACGGCCGGCTCGGAAGGCGGGATCGTCCGAACGGCGGCCGGTGCGCCCGCGGAAGGGAGATCATCGTGCGCCTGACCGATGATCGAGCCGGTGGTGCCCTCGCGATGGCTGAAGCCGCGCGCCGGGCCCCAGCCATGCCGGACGTAGCTGTCGACTTCGCCCGGGCCGTCCACGACCGTGGCGACATCGGTCAAGAACACCGGCCGTTCCGCGAAGACGCCCACGACGAGGCGCTTCAGCTCATCCGGCCGGGTCAGCGCCCGTCCGGCATCGACGACCACGGCCCTATCGTCCCTCGTGAAGTCGCCGGCCGTCACCTTGACGTTGGCGGCCGCGACGGCCCGCTGGACTTCCAGCGGCGAGACGTTGTACGCCCGCATCCGGTCGCGGCTGAGGTAGACCTGCACGACGCGCCCCTGGCCGCCCACCACGTAGGTGCGAGACGTATCCGGCACGGCCGCAAGGCGGGCGACCATCTCCTCGGCCACGCGCCGCAGCGTGTACGCGTCGCCATCCGCCCCCGTCAGAGTCAGCGTGACGATCGGCACGTCGTCGATCTCCACGGGCTTGATAACCCAGGAGACCTTGTTCTTCTCCGGCACGATGTCGATGTTCTCGTCGATCTTCTTGTAGAGCTTCACCAGGCTCCGCTCGCGGTCCTCGCCGACGTAGTATCGGACGGTGATGATCGCCTGGTCTTCCTTCGACATCGAGTAGACGTACTCCACGCCGTCGATCTGCGATAGGATTCGCTCCAGCGGGGTGGAGATGAGCTTCTCGATCTCGGCCGCGCCGTGGCCGGGATACGAAACGTAGACGTCCGCCATCGGCACGATGATCTGCGGGTCTTCCTCGCGCGGCGTGACCATCACGGCCGTGAAGCCGATGGCAATGGATAGCACGATGAGGATGATCGGCAGGTTCGAGTGCAGGAATATCCGCACGATGCCGTTGGTGAAGCCGTGCTGGGCGTGGGCCGGACCGTGGCCGCCCGGAGGAGGCGTCGCGCTGTCGTTGGATGGCTCAGCCATTCCCGCCGGCCCTTTCGGAAAGGAGGGCCACCTTCTCGGTGTCGTTCAGCCCGGAGAGGACCTCGACGTATTCCACGCCGTCGACGTTGAGCGTTCGGCCAAGCCGCACCGCCCGGCGATGCACGGAGTTGCCCTCGATGACCTGCACCATCGTCAACTGGCCGACCTTCTGCACGGCCGCCGGGGGGATCACCAGCACCTTCTCGGTCCCCAGCGGAACGATCAGCTTGGCGTACATGCCGGGCTTTACGCCCGCCTGGCACGGGCCCGTCACCTTCACCGGGAACGTCCGCGTGGCCGGGTCGGCCTGCGGCACAATCTCGCTGATGGCGCCCTGGCAGGTCCTGCCGAGGTCCTCGAGGTAGACGCCGATCGACTGGCCCACCTTCAGGTGCCGCATGAGCGACTCGCGGACGTTGGCGATGAGCTGCATCTTGTCGTACATCGTCAGCAGGACCTGGCCCGGCGCGACGGTATCGCCGACGTTGACTCGCTTGTCGATGATCACGCCGTCGATGGGCGAACGGATCTCCGTGTAGTTCAGGTTGGTCTGGGCCTCGTCAAGGGCCTGTTGGGCGCGGGTCTGCTCGGCGTCGGCGACCTCGAACCGGGCCTTGGCGCCGTCGAGCTCGGTCTGCGTGGCGACGCCGCGGCCGAATGCCTGCTGCATGCGGTCGAGGTTGAGCTTGGCGTCATCGCGGGACGCCTTGGCGGCGGCCAGCGCAGCCTTTGCCTGCTCAAGGCGTGTCTCGAGCAGTTTGCGGTCAAGCCGGACAAGGACCTGGCCCTTCTTGACCTCCTGGCCGGCGATCACATTGACCTCGATGACCCGCTCCATGACCTTGGACGCGACGTACGATTCGAGCACTGGGCGGATCGTGCCGGGCACCGCCTCCTGCAAGGGAATCTCCACGTACTTGACCGCGACGGGCTGCGAGGCGGGCATGGGCGGCGCGGCGACGGTCAGGCCCGGCTGCGGGGCCACCTTGCGGTGGAACGCCCCCAGCAGCCAGAGCATCAGCAGCAGCACCACGACGGCCAGACCAGCCGCAAGCGAGAGCATCCGCACGGCCCTGGATTCGGTGAGTCTAGTCAGCCATTTCATAAGTGCTTTCCCTAATGTAGCCTATTGAATGTGCAGCCATTCAACGAAAGTCTAGACATATCGCGATATGTCTTCAAAACAATCGTTTTTGGCCGACATGTTCCGAATTCCGCTTCGCCTGTCGCGGCAATAGAATATCCGCAGGTGAGCTATGCGAATCGTGTTCTGCGGCAGCGGGTCGTTCGCCGCGCCGACATTGCGTGCCATCATCCGCGCCGGACATGACGTGGTCAAGATCGTGACTCAGCCGCCGCGCCCGTCCGGCCGGGGCGGCAAGGTTCACAGGACGCCGCTGGACGAGGCGGCCCGCGCGGAGGACGTTCTCAAGCAGGATCCGGGGCGCATCTGCGAATGCCAGAACGTCAACTCGCCCGAGGCCGTCGCCGCCATACGCGACGCCAAGCCTGATGTGATCTGCGTGGCCGACTTCGGCCAGTTCATCCGCCAGCCCGTGCGGCAGCTTGCGCCAATGGGGGCGTTCAACCTGCACGGCTCGCTGCTGCCGGAGCTACGCGGCGCCGCGCCTATCAACTGGGCGATCATCCGCGGCTATCCCAGGACCGGCGTGACGACCTTCTCGCTGGTCGACAAGATGGACGCGGGGGCCATGTACCTCCAGGATTCCACGGACATCAGGCCCGATGAGACGGCCGAGGAGCTTCGCGCTCGCCTGGCGGAGATCGGCGCCGGCGTGGTCTGTCGCACGCTGGAGATGCTGGCCCGCGGGCCGGTGACGGGCCAGGCGCAGAACGAGTCTCGCGTGACGCTCGCGCCGATGCTCAAGAAGTCCGACGGCCTTATCGACTGGTCCGCCGAAGCGGCGGCGATCCGCAACCTGATCCACGGAGTCTGGCCGTGGCCCGGCGGGCAGGCCATATTCCGCCGCGCCGGCGGCCCAGACACGCCGGTCATCGTCGCGCGCGCGGCAGTCGAGCCGGACAGCGAGAGTCCGCGGGCAATGGGGCCGCGCGCCGAGCCCGGCACGCTGGACGCGGACCTGCTGGTCGTCACCGGCCGCGGGCGGCTGCGGATCGTCGAGATTCAGCCGGCAGGCAAACGGGTGATGACCTGGAAAGACTTCGTCAACGGCCATCGGCCCAAGGCCGGCGACAGGTTCGTCAGGCCATCGCAATGAATGTGGGGAGTAGGGAGTGGAGAGCAGGGCGTGACGTTTCGGCATCCTCAACGCCACACTCCCCACTCCCCACACCCCACTCCCTACCGTCTGGGTTTGGGCAAAGACGATGATGGAGAAGCAGAGCCCACGGGAAATCGCCGTCGCGGCCCTGGGCGACAGGGCCGGCAATGTCACCGCACACCTGGAGCGACTCCTGGCGGATGCATCGCTGGAGCCGGCCGACAGCGGATTCGCACGTGAGTTGGCGCTTGGCGCGGTTCGACGGCGAGCGACGCTGGAGACCGTGCTGAGGGCATATCTGGCCCAGCCGGACAGGCGGTTGCCCGGCCCGCTGGAGGGCATCCTCGCGGTGGCGGTCTACCAGCTTCTGTTTCTGGCGCGAGTTCCCGCGTTCGCGGCCGTCAACGAAGCGGTCGGCCAGGTTATGCGCCGCGGTCTGAAGGGCTACGCGGGCATGGCCAACGGCGTGCTGCGGACGATCTCGCGCGGCCTGTCCGACATCCAGACCGGCCGGCCGCCGATCCGCGTGGACGTCGTGCCAATCGGCCCGAACTCGTATCGCATGCTGGACAGGGCGGTGTTCCCGGATGCCGCCCAGACGCCCACGGACTACATCGCGGCCGCCTACTCGCTGCCGGCGGCGCTGGCGACGCGATGGCTGACACGCTTCGGTTCGCTGGACGCGGCCATCGACGTGGCGATGCACGCCAACGCCCGTGCGCCGCAGATACTCCGCGTCAACATGCTCAAGGCCGACGTCGCCGGCTCGATCGCCGCGCTGGCGTCTGAAGGCCTCGCGGCCGTGCCGCACGCCAACGGCATGAGCATCGTCCTGACCGAGCACCAGAATGTCGCGGCACTGAGGGCGTTGCGCGACGGGCTTGTCCAGCCGCAGGACCCCACCGCGACGTCCGTCGGGATCGCCTGCGGCGTCAGGCCTGGAATGAGCGTGCTGGACTTCTGCGCCGCGCCCGGCACCAAGACGACGCACCTGGCCGAACTGATGGCCAACAGCGGGTCGATAACGGCCGTCGATGTGTCGCAAGAGAGGCTCCAGCGTGTAACGGACAACTGCTCCCGCCTGGGCGTGAGTATCGTCACGACCTGCCTGGCGGAGGAGGTCGCCCAACGGCTGAAACCTGGGAGCTTTGACGTAGTGCTGGCGGATGTCCCGTGCAGCAACACGGGCGTGCTGGCTCGGCGCGCGGAGGCCCGCTGGCAATTCAGCGAGGATAGCCTCGCGGCCATCGTGAAGGACCAGCGATTCCTGGCCGCGGCGGCCGCCTCCTTCGTCAAGCCCGGCGGCCGGCTGGTCTACAGCACCTGCTCCATCGAGCCGGAGGAGAACTCCGAACTGGCCATGGGCCTGGTCCGCAAGGTCCGGGGCCTGCGCCTCATCGAGGAGAAGCTGACCCTCCCCGGCGGCGCGGAGTACCTTCCGAACTGGCGCGACGGCGGATACCATGCCGTGTTCACGAGGTGAACGGGCATTGCGGAACGCTCTTACTGATCCATCGCGGCCGGCGCCGCCTTCGCGGCTGCGGCCCTGGATGATCGCGGCCGCGCTGCTGCTGCCGGCGGCCGTGTTCGCTCCTGCACTCGCAGCCCCGTTCTCGCTCCAGGACGACTACGAGATCCCGCTGATGGCCGGGGCGGTTGGGCCGCCCAGGGACGCCCTGACGCTCTTCACCGAATCGATCCGCAACGACGCCCGGGCCAACGGCCGTTTCCGCCCGCTGTTCTACGGGCTTAGAGTCGTGCAGGCCCGCGTCATCGGGCCGTATCCGTTCCTCCTTCACCTCATGCCGCTGGCCTTGCTCCTTGGCAGCGTGGGAGTCCTGATCGCGGTGGGACGGTCGATGCGCCTGGGCGCATGGCCCGCAATCCTCCTGAGCTGGCTGGTCGTGCTGAACCCGCGCGGCTGGGAAATCTGGTCGATGCTGGTGCTCCAGGAATCGGCGGGCATCCTGTGCATCAGCGTCAGCCTTCTGGCGATGATCCGCGGGGCGACCTCCGCCCGCCGGTGGGCGTGGGACATCGCCGCGGCGGCTTTCGCCATACTGGCGGCGCTTGCCAAGGAACCGTTCGTGCTGGCCCTGCCGGCGCTTGTCGCGGCGCGGATCGGGGCCGACGCCGTGCTGGGGCGGGCGTCATTGGCCCGCGCCTTCAAACGGAGCGCGCCGCTGATTGCTGTTCTAGTCCTGGTGTCAGCGGCGGAGTTGATTGCGGTCCTCGCAGTCGTCACGGCCGGCACCTACAGCTCCGGCCTGCTGCACCGCTCGTCACTGGCGGCCGGCGCGTGGCGAGTCGTCAGATACCTTCTGGACAGCAGCTTCTACCTTCTTCCCGCGGCGTGCTTCCTTGTCGCATACGTGTGGAAACGCTGGGGCAAGATGCCGGCAGTGAAGGGCGCGGCGATAGCCATTGGGACAGCGGCCCTGGTTTGGATCGTGCCGACCGGCGCACTTCAGGCGGCCGTCGGCGTCGCGGGGATGCGGTACATCTTCCCGATGGCCTTGGGGGCGGCGATTGCCAATGCCGCCGCCTTCGCCTGCCTCCGGGCGCGGGCGACCGGACACCTGCGATGGGTCCTGGACATCGCCATGATCGCGTGGCTCACGCACTGCGCCGCCCACTGCCATGCCGGGACGTGGAAGTTCGCCGCTCAGGCGCAGATTGCCGACGATGCGATTCAGGCCGTCACGAGGGATGTTCCGCGTGACGGACTGGTTCTCCTTGTGGCGGACGTTGCCAAGCAGGTCGAGCCGGCCAACTCGATGGTATGGCTCATCGCATCCTCCGGGCGGCAGGACATCCACGTTGACGTGCTGGACGTGGCCGCGTCTAGACCCGCGGCCACCGATGAGGACATCAGGGCGATGGCCCGTGGCCTTCTGCACATCGTGCGGACGGCAGACATGGGCGACTACCAAAGCGTGCTGGCGGCGCCGCCGACGAACCCGCTGCCGGCGACGGTGGCGGGCGCTATCCCTGGCGGTTTCAAGGCGATCAACTTGGAGCGGCGATACCGGGAGGCGTTTTGCCTCAGTCCAACGATCCTGCACACCACGGTCTACGTTCGGAGGTGACGGGGGCAGTGCAAGATGCGTCGACTTGGGGTAATGTAGTGCTGCTGTGAGCAAGAAGAAGGACAAGTCGTCTCCAGACCAGCCGCGGACGGCGCGGATCCTCAATCGCCGCGCCCGCCACGAGTATCACATCCTTGAGGTGGTCGAGTGCGGCATGGAACTGGTCGGCACCGAGGTCAAGAGCCTCCGCGCCGGGCAGGCGAAGATCGACGAGGCCTATGCCCGAGTCCGCTCCGGCCAGGCGTACCTGGTCGGCGCGAACATCGCGACCTATCCGATGGCGGCCGCCGCGATGCAGCACGACCCCACGCGCGACCGCAGGCTCCTCCTGCACCGCCGGCAGATCGACCACCTTCAGGCCCACGCGCTCCAGAAGGGCAACACGCTGGTCCCGCTGGCGGTGTACTTCAAGGACGGCTGGGCCAAGTGCGAGTTGGGCCTCGCCGTCGGCAAGCGGCAGTTCGACAAGCGGCAGGACATCAAGAAGCGCGACCAGCAGCGCGACATCGCCCGCGAGATGAACAGGCGAAAGCGCGGAAAATAAGGGACATTCATGTTCAAGTGCCTCAGCCCGTGGAACGTCGGAATCAGCCTGGATTGGGACAAGTGCCTGCCGATCGCAAAGGCCAGTGGATTCGAGGGCATCGACATCCAGGTTGACGCCAAGCGCCCCGTCTCGTGGTACAAGGATCTGCTGGCCGCGCACGGGCTCAAGGCGGGCGGCATGTCGCTGCCCACGGACTTTCGCGCGGAGCAGGCCGCGTATGACAGAGGCCTGGCCGCCATGCCGGCCGTCGTCAAGCACGCCGCCGAGGTTGGCATCCGTCGCTTCTACACCTGGATATTCCACTTCAGCGACATGCTGCCGACGAAGGCGAACGTGAAGTTCCACGTCCAGCGCCTCTCGCCGGCCGCCAAGGTGCTGGCCGACAGCGGGTGCAGTCTGGGGCTGGAGTTCCTCGGGCCAAGGACCATGCGCGAAGGGCACAAGTATCCCTTCCCGCGCACGATGGAGCACATGCTGGATCTCTGCGAAGCCGTCGGCCCCAACGTCGGCCTGCTGCTGGACTCGTGGCACTGGTACACGTCGCTTGGCACGGTCGAGGACATACTGTCGCTTGAGGCCCGGCAGGTCGTCTACGTCCACGTGAACGACGCCCCTGCCGGCCTGTGCGTGGACCAGCAGATCGACAACATTCGCGATCTGCCCGCCGCGACCGGCGTCATAGATATCGGCGGCTTTCTCGACGCTCTGCGCAGGATCGGATACGACGGGCCGGTTGTGCCTGAGCCGTTTGTGCCAGGCCTGAAGCAACTGCCGCCTGAGCAGGCGGCCCGCGTTGTCGGCCAGGCACTGGACAGGGCCTGGTCCGTGCCGCCGCGAGTGGGCGTCAAGTTGCCCGCGACGATGAAGGTCGTCGCCACCGGCGGGCAGAAGGCGTGGCTGGTAGACCAGCCCGTGCCCCGGCCGCAAGGCAACGAGGTCGTCATCCGCCTCCACGCCGCGCCGATCTGCGGCAGCAACATGGGTGCGTTCTTCAGCGACGGCGTCCATGTCAACGACGGCCACGAGGGGGCCGGCGAGGCCGTCGCAACAGCACAGTCGCACTCGGTCAAGCCCGGCGACCGCGTCGTCCTGTATCCTCTGAACTCCTGCGGCCGCTGCCCCGATTGCCTTCGGGGCGACGCCATCTACTGCCGCCACCGCCCGGCAAACTACGGCAATTTCGCCCAATACACGCGGATAGCCGACTCGCTCTGCATCAAGCTGCCGGATGACATCGACTTCGTCCACGCCTCGCTGATGTGCTGCTGCCTTGGCCCCGGTTACGAGGCCCTCAAGCGGCTGGCAGTGCGGGCGTTCGACACCGTGATGATCACCGGCCTGGGGCCTGTGGGCCTCGGGACAACGGCATTGGCAACGTTCCTTGGGGCGCGGGTGATCGCGGCAGACCCGGTCGAGTACAGGCGCAACGTCGCCCGCGAGCTTGGCGCGGAGGTCGTCCTTTCGCCAGATGATCCGCATCTCAAGGATGCGGTGATGGAGGCCACCGGCGGGGCGGGCCTGGCAACGGCCGTCGATTGCTCGGGCCGTCCGGAGGCCCTTCGCCTTTTGATCGACCTGGCAGGCATCCGGGGCCACGTCGCCATCGTCGGCGAGAACCACAATCCCTTCACGATCCGCCCAAGCGAGGACTTCATCCGCAAGGGGCTGACGCTCACCGGCTGCTGGCACATGAACCGCAACGACGCCCCCGACCTCATCACGTTCCTTCGCCGCTGCCCCGGCAGAGCGGACAGGCTCATCACGCACCGCTTCGGCCTGGACCAGGTTCAGGAGGCGTTCGACACGTTCGCCTCGGGCCAGGCGGTCAAGGTGATTCTGCTGCCCAACGCTTGATCCGCACTGGCTGCCTATGATTGTTGCGGGACGGATGGCGGAAGAAAGCTCGCTCGTAACCTGGTTCAGGTACAGCGTCGGCGCATCGTGTGCTCGACAACAGGGCCGGGCAATCCTCCTTCAGGAAAGGAACGAATGATGAGGACCGTGGTGGCAACAGTGTTGGCATTCGGGCTTGTCGGCGCATACGGCTGCACGAGCCCGCAAGGCGGCGGGCCCGGCACGGATGAGGGGTTCAAGATTGCCGTTCCGCTCCTTCCGACGAGCATCAAGCAGGGGGAGGTCAAGGATGTATCCGTCTCCCTGCAAAGGGGCAAGTACTTCAAGCAGGACGTGAAGGTCGATATCAGCGCCTCCAAAGGCATCAGCGTGGCGCCGAGCGAGGTCACGGTGAAGGCGGAAGACAAGCCGCAGGTGCCGTTCCGCGTCACTGTGCCCAAGGATGCCGCCTTGGGCGAGTACCTCATCTATATGAAGGGCACGCCTCAGACGGGGCAGCCTACCTCGATGAACATGAAGGTGAAGGTCGTCGCGCCATAGTCAGCGGGCCGCGAGAGTGGAATATTGCGGGCACCGCGGGGCGGCGAGTCCAGCCGGACTTGAAGTCATGTCAGGCCGAACTCGCCGCCACGGCCGTGAAGAGGGACTGGAAAACGCTCAAGGAAAGCCTCAGCAAGCCGTCGTTGGGATTGCTGTCGTAGGATGCGCCATCGACTCCCCACGGATTGTAGACCGTTACGTAGGTGTCGGATGGGGTCGTCTCCGCCGAGCGGACCTCGTAGGCGTGATTGCCCACCACCGGCCCGCCGCCCGGGCCGCTGGCGGCCGTCAGAGCATGGCCGACGGACAGGTGGGTGCTGATGTAGTTGGC
>JBHGBE010000111.1:0-12242 GCA_041946855.1 Phycisphaerae bacterium
GCGTCGCGAGGGCATCCTGCCCTCGCCCGGCAGTTCATTGCGCGGGCGAGACGCCCGCCCGACGCGCGGGCCTCCGGCCCACGCCACAGGTGTTTCCCGCAAACTGAAATGCACCCTTGGCGGACAACGCCGGGACGATCACACCATCTGCGCCCTCAGATCGGCCAGGTGCTTCCGCTCCTCGCTGATTATCAGGTTGACGGCGGATGCCTGCTCCGGCTGGATCGGCCGCAGGACGTTCTCGTAGTATCTGATGCTGTCCTGCTCCATCCTGGCGGCCATCGCCAGGGCGTCGCCTATCCCCCCGTGCAGCACGACGTCGCGGACCTTCTGCGGCCTGGGGATAACCGCATCCTTGATCGCGAGGTGGAACTGCTCGGCCTGGTCGTCATCCAGGGGCATCGTGCGGTCGCCTTTGGACAACTGGTTCAGCATCCGGGAGAAGACGGCCGCGTGCTTGGTCTCCTCCCTGGCCAGGCGAATGCAGAGCTTGGCCATGTCCGGTTTGCCGCACCCATGAGCCAGGGCCTCATAGAACGTCTTGCCGGTGTTCTCCATGTCGATCGCGACGGAAAGGACCTTGTCTGCGTTGATCGGCTCTGCCATCTGGCTCTCCTCTTCGCCCGTCATTCGGCATGATATGCGCGCCGCGGGCTGTTTGGCGCTGTCTTCCAGAATCGGCCGCCAGCGGCTGCAACTTCCGTACGGGCTAAACGCTCCCGCCCCTGCCGGCAATATCGTTAGCCGCGGCGGCCCGGGAGCGTCCGGGCCGCACTGATCAAGGTTCGGGATGGCGTCGGCCCGAGTTGATATGGAGTCCCTGGACTGAAAGGCAGGACATGAAGAAGTTCATCGCGGTTGCGTTCGTCTTGACTGGCATCATCCCCGCACAGGAGCTTGTGAGCACCGGGGCAGAACCATCGGCGGGCCTCGCAGCATCCAAGCCCTCGAGCCAGCCGGCCTCCAAGCCGGCCCAGGTCACCTTGACCGGCTCGTTCGTTTGGAAGGGCAGGCCAAGACAGACGACCGACGTCAAGGCCGTCCTGACTCCCACCGCCGCCGACGAGTGGAGCGTTGTCTACACCTTCACATGGGACCGCCAGGCCATGACCTATACCGGCCGGATGAAGGGCAGCTTGACCAGCGGCGAGCTTATAGGCGAAGGCGCGCCCGCCAACAGGGCCCGCACGTTCGCCTTCAAGGGCACGGCCAGGGACGGCGTCATCAACTTCGCCCACTGCGAGACGACCCGCAACAGGATCGACCAGACCGGCACAGGCGTCTGGAAACGCGGTTGACTCGGACAGACCGTCGGGTGTAGGATATGAGTGTCGGCCATCACTGCGTAACAGACAGAGGCCCACCATGTCCAGAAGACGACCGGTGATTCGTAGCGGGCAGCCGCGGACGGGCCATGCCTTCACCCTGATCGAGCTGCTCGTGGTCATTGCGATCATCGCGCTGCTGATGTCGATACTTGTGCCGTCGCTCCAGCAGGCCCGAGAGATGGCTCGCTTTGTCAAGTGCAAGGCGAACATGAAGTCGCAGGGCCTGGCCCTGGGCATGTATGTGCAGGACAACCGGGACTGGATGCCTCCGTCTTACGTCTACATAACCGACTCCAGGCAGGGATCCTCCTGGTGGCAGGAGCATACGTGGGCCGACTTCATGATTCCCTACGTGGATGGGACGTGCCACCCGAACAAGGGATTCGGCGCTTACTCCATCGGGTGGCCCCCCGCTGACGGCGTGTACGACAAGTCATGGATCGGGTACTCCCGCTTCATGGACTGCCCCACGACCAAGAACATTGGGTGGAACGGCTACGAGTACAGTTGGAACGGCACCACGAGCTGGAACGACCAATGGAAGGACGGCGTCAGCCTCCAGGCGACATCACCTCAGTCCCTTCCCGGCGGCTACCCGTTCCCGGCGACCAGGATGGCGTCGGCCTTCAAACGCCCGACCGATTTCTGCGCGATCCTGGAGGGGCCGTACAAGGGCACCTTCATAAACACGTATGATTCCTACTGGCTCGATGGGGCCTACGGCTTCAAGACCCCGCACTTCAACTGGACCAAGACCAACGGATTGGGGCTGGACGGCCATGTCACCGACTACACTCACAGCTTCATCCAGTGGTACGGGACGTACTTCTCCCCCAAGACGGCCGGATACTGGACGGACATCCTGCCGTTCCGCCAGCCGTGACGGCGGCCGCCGCTCCGCCGTCGGGATTTTCAGCCGGTTCGAGTCAGCGCGCTTCGTACCTGTATGGCGGTCTCACTCTCTCAGCTTGAGGATCCACGTCTCGCCGGCTGGGAGGGTGAATGTCAGCGGCAGGTCCTCATCCAGCGTCAGGTTGCGTATACCGGTGAACTTGATGTCGCCGGCGAGCTTGACCTGCCTGGCGTCCTTGCGGTCAAGGTTGTTGACGTAGGCAAGCCAGCCGTCGGCCGCCTTGACGGCGCGGTACTCCAGCCCAGGCACGCGCTTGCCATCAGGAGACAGGAACTTGACGTCCCGCTTGACGCCGGCCTTGGCGACAAGGCGATCCACAAGCTCAGTCATGCTATCCGGCGCTAATGGTATGGCCAGGTAGTAGATCGCTCCCTTCTCCATCGGCACTTCGGCGATGGCGGGATTGCCGTCGTCGAACGTCGCTATCGTCTTGCCCGCGCCGGCGACCTTGGCCACGTGGCGGACGCCCGCGCCTTGAAGGACCGTCTCGCCATCGGCGAAGAGTCCGGCCTTGGCGGTCTTGATCTTGGCCTTGGGCACGTCGGTAACGACCGTGTCGACGATCAGGCCCATGAGGAACGGGGCCTCGGTCTCCTCGCCGGATACATCACGCTCGATGCCGGTCTTGGCCGTCCCTGACTTGATCAGCGGGGCCTTCATGCTGGCCACCGTGACGCCAAGCGAGCCAAGGTAGTCCTGCTTGCGGTTGTACTGGTCGAAGAACCAGGAATTGGGCACCAGCACCACCTGTCCGCCGGACTTGGCGAAGGCGACGACCTTCTCGACCACCGATGCGTGCTCGTACGTGGCCGCTGGGATCACCAGCACCTTGTACTGCGAGAGCTTGCCGTCGTGTACCTGCTTGGTGGTGATGAAGTCGACCGGCACGCCGAGCTCCAGCAGCGCGTCGTAGGAGTGCTCAAGCTCCAGCAGGTACGGCGTCTTGTTGCCGCCGGCCTTGGGGACCTGGAGCATCGAGGCCTTGGAGTACAGCAGCGCAACCGGCGCGGCCTGGTCGCGCTGGAAGGCGATGATCTCCTTGCCCAGGCGGCGGATGTCCAGGCCGGTCCGAAGGTACTGTTCGGCCTCGGGAAGCGTGCAGAACGGCTCGCGGTTGCCGCGGCCGTAGAGAAGCGCCCCGCCGTCGCCGGGCTGGTCGGCCCATGCCCAGTACAGCGACAGGGCCGACAGGCCGTGCAGGAAGCTGGCCATCGTGTTGCGGTACTCGCTGCCCTCGACCTCGACGATGGCCTTCTTGTTGTCCGTGATGGACCGCAGGAAGTCCACGTACTTGGTGGAGGCGGGCGATTCGTTGATGCAGAAGTCGTTGACGCTGTTGGCCATGCTCTCGACATCGCTGCCGCTCTCGCCCCATTCCTTCGTGAAGTTGTAGTGAGGCGCGCAGGTGGCCATCGGCACGTCCGGGTCGATCTTCCGCTGCTCCGACTTGGCCCAGACCATGAACTGCGTGAATCGCCAGATGTTGAAGTCGAACCAGTCGTATCGCTTGGCGTCGTTGGGCTCGGATTGCCTGTAGCCGGGCAGCTCGACCTCGCTGAAGTCCTTGTGGCCGGTGCCCCAGGCGGCGTTGAGCTTGTCGACCGTGCCGAACTTGTCCTTGAGCCAGTTGCGGAACATGTCCCGCGTGGCGTCGCAGTAGCAGATGTAGAAGTACTCATAGTCCAGCAGGCTGACCTGGCGGGTCTTGCTCTTAGTCTGGCCCGGAAGCACCTTCTTGTAGGCCTCGACGCACGCATCCCGCGTGTGCTGGCTCTCCAGGCAGATGACGATGTTCGCCCCGGACACGCCGCCGGACCACTTGTCGGCTATGAGGTGCCCGCACCACCCGCCGCCCCAGACGCGGTGAGTGTCGGGGTACTTGTTGAACGCATCCCAGATAGGCATCTGCTTGTAGTTGAAGCGGTCAGCGCCGGGCGCCATGCAGGTGTAGACGTACTCCCTGTGCTGCACGAAGAACGGCTGAGTTTCCTTTGTCGGCCCGTCATGCACGCCGTATATCAGCTTGGGCTCGTCGCCCTGGATGAAGTCGCGGCCCTTGAGCTTCATTCTGGTGAAGTCGGGCTTGGGCGGGACGACGCGCGGCTGCCGCTTGCCGTCCAGCACATCCGTGATCTCCTTGACCAGCTCGCCGCCGCGCTGGCCGACGTACTCGAGGATGTCGGGCCGTTGCGACGGGAAGCCGTTCCAACGCTCGTTGAGGCCGACGCGCATGGGAATGGCCGCCGCCTGCCAGTAGAGCACGTCGATGTTCTTGTCCTGGGCCTTCTTGATGAGGTCCATCACCTTCGCGTACGCCGCGTTGGCCTTGGAGTAGTCGGCCAGGCCCTCGGTAGGTTCGCCGCAGACGGGGCACTTGGCCGCCTTCGGGTCGACCATCAGGCCGCAGGACGGGCACTTGAGGCCGCCTTCGCCCTCGTAGCCCTTGAACTTCTCCTCGACCTCGCCCAGCGTCACGCCGGACTTGAGGTCCTCGCCCTCGACCTTCTCGACCTTCAGGTCGTCCACCCAGAACTTGCCAGACCCGAAGAGGTAGATGTAGATGGGGGTCTTGTCGTAGTCCTCATCGAGCTTCTGGACGATCTCGAACTTGCGCCACCCGTACGTGCCGCCGGGAATCTGGTGCAGGTACTCCTTCTTGGGCTCGAACGACATCAGGACGTTCCAGCCGTACTGGCCGGGAGTCAGGCCGATGGCGCGGATGTAGCCGGAGAGCTTGTAGAAACCGGCCTTCGTCTTGATGTCCTGGATGATGGCGATCTTGCAGCCGCCGTTGCTGGAGAACCTCGCGCTGGCCTTGCCCTCGTGCCTGATGTCCGTGTCCTGATCGACCCGGCAGAGGCCTTGCCACTTGCGGCCGGTCCAGTCCTTGAACGGATTGCCCTGGTCGTCGGGCTTGGGCAGCAACTCCTCAAAGCCGCCGTTCTTCAGCAAGTTCTCCCCGGCCACGGCCGATGGGCCTGGAGCCAGAAGACAGATCGCCGCGACAACAGATGCCGTGAATGCCAATGAGAGCTTCATCGTCGTCTCCTTGGAAATGGCAGTTGTACAAAGCGCCGCCCGCCGCGGGCGGCGAGGGATATTCTGACCGTTGGGCGGGCTTTGTCAACGGGCAGGTATTGCATGCATTCGCCGGGCGGGTTCTACTCCGACGCCGGCCCCTTCCACACGCTGCCGCCGAAGGTGGTCACGTAGATGATGTTCTCGTTGGCCGGATCGAACGTCACCCGCTGCGCGTTGGAAAACGGCAGCGATTGATGGATTTGTCTCATGTGGGGGCTCTCCAGCCATTGAACAACTGCGGGGCGGACGGGTATCGACACGAACGTTGCTTGACCGGTTCGCCCAGGCCAAACTATAATCGCGGCATGAACAAGCGACAATCCGCAATCCTCTGCCTGCTCGCCTTGTCGCTGCTCGCGGCCGGGTGCAGCACGACCGGCCGCAACCCCCTGAACCCCAGGTCCGTCGAGCAGCCCGTGCCATACCCCGTGAGCCTCACGTTGCCGCAGAAGATCGTCATCCACTCCTTCACGTCGTTCAAGACGTTCGAGGAAGGCGGCAAGGGCATCGAGGCGCACATCGAGCCGAAGGACGCGTTCAACGACGGGACCAAGGCGTTCGGCGAGTTCCGGTTCCTGCTCTACAAGTTCCTGCCGCAGAGCCCCGACCCCAAGGGCCAGCAGATCGCAAGCTGGACCGAGAACCTGATGGACCCCTCGAAGAACGCCCTGCACTGGACGACCACCCGCACCTACAAGTTCCGCCTGCGGCTGGACCCGCAGCTCAAGGCCGGCGACCAGTTCGTCCTGGTGGCGTGGTTCTCAAGCCCATACACAGAGCGGCTGTTCGCACAGAGCGTGATCACGGCGGATTGAGGACCATCTTCCTCAACTGCTCGACGTAATGGCAGTAGTTCTCCCACGACACATCATCCGGCACCAGGTGGTCCAGCTCCGGGATGTACCTGCCCTTCTCGAAGGCCGGGCGGATGCGGGCCAGTTCCGCGTCGATGGCCGCCCGGCCGTGGGCCAGCGCCCGCTTGTCTATGCCGCCCATCATCGCAAGCTCGGGGTACTTCCGCCGGAAGACGTTGACATCCGCGCCAGCCGCCGCCTCGAACGGCCATAGATAGTTCACACCGTTTCGCATCATCGGCGGCGTGACGAGGTCCGGCTGGCCGTCGGTGTCAACCGACATAAGCGGGATGCCGTGCTCATCCGCGAAGCGGCGGATCCGCCTGTAGCACGGGGCCATGAACTCCTCGAAGTGCGCCGGCGAGATCAGCGGCCCCTGCCGCCCGCACATGTCCTCCCACAGGTGGATAACATCCACGCGGACCTTGCCGACGACCTTGGCGAAAACCGTCAGGTACAGGTCCGTCATGTGCTCCATGATCTCGCGGACCAGCCGCGGCTCGGTGTAGAACGCCAGCAGGCATTCCTCATCGCCCAGCAGCCAGCGCAACGTGCCGAAGATGCCGACATCGGGAAAGTACCCGAGCTGCACCGGCCCACCGGCGGCCGCGTGGTCAGCAGCGCACTTGAGCCACTGGCCATCGAGGCGCCGCCCGTCGTCTGGGTTGAGGCGCTCGGCCTTGAATCGCTCCCAGTCCTCGCGAGTCTTGACGGGGAACTCCAGGAACTGCGACATCGACATGCCGCCCTTGTAGTCGCGCCGCTTGATGCCCCAGGAGTCGATGAACGTGACGTACTGGTCCGACTCCTCCAGCACCGTTCGCTCGAACCGCGGACAGGGGCCGCAGTTGACCTGGACCGCGTGAAAGCCCAGGTCCGCCCCGAAGTGCCGCGCCAGGCCGGTCCGCTCCACGTCCGCGGGCATTCCCTCGCTGCGCCATCGCTTGAGGGTTGTGGCCCACGGCCCCCAGAAGATCCAGAATGGCGGCCGGTCAACGGGCCGGCCGGTGAGATAGGCCACAGTTCTGTCGTTGTCTTTCACGCTAGTCGCGCCTTGTCAATGATCCTGGCCGGGCTTAGCATCGCCCGCGAAGGTGCAACCAGCCAGAAGATACACAGAAAGGGCGCAATACGGCAACATGAACGCATCAGCGAACCGAAACGAACCGCGCGTGCTGCTCGCCAACGAGGCGATCAGGCTGGACTTCGACCCGCGAACGTCGGACACGATGTACAACTACATTCACGTTCGCCGGCAGGACGACGGCCGGTGGGAGCGGCTGCACAACTTCGGCGTGGACGTGCGCTGCTTCATGGTCGGCCCGGCCCCCACCGTAGCGCCGGATGGCCCGGGCAGCCTCATCAACGGAGTCGGCATGGCCCTGGACATCCGCGCCGACGCCGGGCGTGCGACCGTCCGCTATCCCAAGCCGCTCATCCGCTATCGGCAGTTCGACGACAAGATCGGTTCGCCGGAGCTTGTCCGCAAGTATCCCGACTTTACCCTCCAGGAACTGCCGTCGCTGGAGCACGCCGAGGCCGAGGTTGAGTTTACCTACGAACTGGACGGCAAGGAAGCCGCGTTCACCATCCGCGGCCGAGTGATCTCCGGGACCGTGCCCGACATCACCTACATCATCGACGCCCTCTGGACCGACAACCGCGCTTGCCCCACGCACGAGTACGTCGAAGGCTTCCCTGAGTTCAGCATCGCCGCGCCGGAGGGCGTGTACTGCAAGAACATGCGCGTGCGCAACGTCGCCTTCGCCATCTTCTACCGGCACGATGGCAACGGAGTCCCCTTCGCCCTGCTGCCGCTTGAGCCGACGGCCGGCGGGTTCTGCAATTACTACGATAACTGGAAGTGCAACTACGACTTCAACACGTGCAGCCGCAACCAGTCGTTCATCCCGCAGAGCCCGTGCGTCACCGGTTGCAACGACGCGGGATACCTGACCTCGCCGCACGAGGACGGCCGGCTGCCGGGCGTGAAGGTGGCCTTCTTCCCGGAACTGGCCTACCTCCGCGGCGGGCAGGCGCACCAGTTGCGCGAGCGGATCGTACAGGCGATCAAGGACCGGCACTGGGACGCGGTCAGGTCATGGGGCCGGCCGGCGATTGGAAGCCCGCCTGAGATGACGCTGACGGGGTTCGCGGCGACGTAGCCCTCGCGAACGTGGCACGGGCATCTTGCCCGTGCGTCGCAGGGGCGTCTCGCCCCTGCCTGCACAGCGCGACCAATGCGCGGGCAAGATGCCCGCGAAACGCACGGGCGGGACGCCCATGCCACGCTAATACACGTACAGCCGCCCGTACGGCCGCGTGCTGGTGGCGCGGAGCATGGTGAAGTCGGCGGCGAGTATCTCGGCCGCGTTCAGGCCGAAGTGCCCCGCGAACTGCTCGACCAGCGCCGCCAGGCGCGCCCGGTCGGCGTCCTCCATCGGCACGCGGCTGATCTCCTTGCCGAGCTGGTCGTCTCGCACGTCGCCGCGGAGGTAGATCACGCCCGCGTGCATCCCGGTGCCCAGGAATTGACCCGTTAGAGGACGTAGGGAGTGGGGAGCGGGGAGTGGGGCGTTGACATTCCGCACACCCAACTCCCTACTCCCTACTCCCAACTCCTTACGCTCTTCCGGCGGCTGAAGTCCCAGCACGATGAGCACGCCGCCCGCCATATACTCGCCCGCGTAATCTCCCACCGTTCCGCCGACGACGACGGCCGGCACAGGCTCTGTGTACTGCTTCATGTGGATCGCGACGCGGTAGCCGGCCGAGCCGCGGATGAATATCCGCCCGCCGCGGAGGCTGTGGGCAAGCAGGTCCCCGGCGGAACCGTCGATCACGATCTCGCCGGAGGTCATGGTGTTGCCCACGCCGTCCTGGCCGTTGCCGTGGACGCGGATGGTCGGGCCGTCCATGAACATCGCCAGGTCGTTGCCCGGCGTGCCGGTCAGCTCGATGGCGACCTTCCGCCGGATTCCGTCTCCGATATACCGCTGCCCGCAGATATTGGCGACGACGATCCGCTCCGCGCCATCGCGCACCGCCCGGCGAATCTGTTCGTTGAGCTGGCGGTAGTAGACCCCTTCCGCGTTGATGCTGGCGGTCTTGCCGCTCCATGCGATTTCAGGCGTGATGGCTTGGTAGATCGTCATGTTCGTCCGCTCACATAGGGACTAGGGATGAGGGGCTAGCGACTAGGGGCCTCGGTGCTCGGCAAGACGGCCTGGATCATACGGCCCGCGAGGCCCCTAGTCGCCAGTCGCTTGTCCCTTCTTCTGTCTTCTAGACCTCTATTCCCGCTCCGCGGACCATGTGCGAGCGGTAATCCGCCGGCAGCGACAACAGCCCGAACTCATCCGACAGCAGCAGGTGCTTGAAGTCGCTCACGTCCAGCCGGCTGCGGATCAGGCCGGTGAAGATGCCCGCCCGCTCGATCCGGCCGATGAAGATCGCGCCGATGATGCGATTGCCGCGGATGACCAGCTTGCGGTAGGTGCGGTTCTTCTCGTCCAGGCGGGCGAGCACCTCGTCGCCCTCCTGCTGGACGGTCTGGCCGACGGAGATGGTCGGCAGGCCGACCACGTCCACCGCGTTCATCGGCACGCCGCCCTCGTATGTGGCGTCGCCGCCGGCCATATTCGCGCCGACGATGCGCCCCTGCCGCGCGGCCGCGGGGAGGATCGGGATCGGCCGGCTCTGCCCGCTGAGTGCATCCAGCGCCTGCGCAACGTCGCCGGCGGCGTAGATGCCATCGACGCTCGTGGCCATGTGCGTGTCAACCAGGATGCCGCGGTCGGTCTTGATGCCGCTGCCGGCCACGACAGAGAGATCCGGCCGGACGCCGATGGCGACGATCAACAGGTCGCAGTCGAGCCCCTCGCCATTGCTCAGAAGGACCGCGCTCACCTTCCCGCCGTCCGCGAAGACTTCCCTGATCGTTTCGCCAGTGCGTATGCCGACGCCCTTTTCCGCCAACGCCTTCTCGGCCAGCCGCGCCGCGTCCTTGTCAAACGTGACGGCCAGGATGCGGTCGGCAAGCTCGACGACCGTGACCGGAACATCGCGGTCAACCAGGGCCTCGACCGTCTTGAGGCCGATCAGCCCGCCGCCCAGCACGACGGCCGCGCGGACCTTGTTTGCCTCGATGTACTTGTCGATGGCCTGTTCATCCGCCCAGGTGGTGAACGTGAACACTCCTCGCGCGTCCAGGCCGGGGATCGGCGGCCGGATGGGCGCTCCGCCCGTCGCGATCAGCAGCTTCTCGAACTCGATCCGCCGGCCGTCGCTCAGCGAGACGGCCCTCGCCTCGGCGTCCACGTTGACCGCCGCCACGCCCAGCAGCGGCTGGACGTTGTTCCGCTCGTAGAACGCCCTGTCGCGGTAGTCCATGCGGGCGTCGTCCACCTTGCCCGCCAGGCGGTAGCTGATGAGCGGCCGTGAGTAGACGTGCTGCGGCTCGCGGGCCACGACGACCATGCTCCCCTCGCGGTCGCGCTCGCGGATGGCCTCGACGGCGTTCACGGCCGCCGTGCTGTTGCCGAGGATCAGGTACGTTGTCTTGTCGATTCTGGTCATTTCTCGATTGCCGGAGCCAGTCGCTTCAGTAGGGAGTTGGGAGTAGAGAGTGGGGAGTAGGGTGGCCACCGCGTGGGCCAGCTCACTCCCCACGCCCTACACCCTACACCCTACTCCCTACTGACCTTCTCATTTCCGTTCCTCATACTTGAGGGCTTCATTGGGGCAGTTCGCCACGCACGGCGGGTTGTCCTTCCACCGCATCCCGCACAGGTCGCACTTGGAGGCGATCTTCTTCTCGCCCGTCGCCGGCGAGACCGCGCCAAGCGGGCAGACCATCACGCACATCCAGCATCCGACGCACTTGTCCTCGTCGCACATGACGGCCCCGGTGGCCGCGTCGCGGTGCATCGCGCCGGTCATGCACGCCTCCAGGCACGGGGCGTCCTCGCAGTGCCGGCACTGGAGGGCGAAGCTCGTCACACCGCTCTGCTCGACGCGGACGCGCGGCTGCACAAGGCCCTTGTCCTCGCGATAGGCCTTGATGATCCGCCTGGACCGGCTGTGCGAGACGAAGCAGTGGACCTCGCAGAGGCGGCAGCCGATGCAGAACTTTTCATCCGCGTATATTCGCTTCATAACGCTAGTCCGATTGTGGGTTGTGAATTGCGGATTGTGGATTCCCCCGCGCCGCGGCCGCCGGCCAACAGCAAGGTGAATTCAGAATCCACAATCCACATTTCACAATTCCGCATATCACTCACCAGCCGGTCTTATCCCGAGCACTCTCAGTTCCTCCGAATTAAGTCCCACTCCGCGCAGGTGCTCGCGGTTGCCGCGGAGCGACTCGATTGCGTTGATGCCCATGCCGCCGAGCATCTCCTTGATCTCCAGGCTCCAGGACCGCAGCAGGTTCTTCAATCGCCGCACGCCCATCGCCGGGTTGAGGCGGCGGGTCAGCAGCTTGTCCTGCGTGGCGATGCCCCAGTTGCACTTGCCCGTGTAGCACTTCTGGCACAGGTGGCAGCCCATCGCCACCAGCGCGGCCGTGCCGATGTAGACGGCGTCGGCGCCCAGCGCGATGGCCTTGACCACATCCGCCGAGCAGCGGAAGCTCCCGGCCGCGATCAGCGACGCCCGCCTGCGTATGCCTTCCTCGCGGAGGCGCTGGTCCACGGCCGCCAGCGCCATCTCGATGGGAATGCCCACGCTGTCGCGGATCATCGTCGGGGCCGCGCCCGTGCCGCCGCGGATGCCGTCGATCACCACCGCGTCCGCCCCTGCCCGTACGCTGCCCGTCGCGATGGCCGACACGTTATGCACCGCCGATATCTTCACGAACACCGGCTTGGCGTACTCGGTGGCCTCCTTGATGGCGAAGATGAGCTGCCGCAGGTCCTCGATGGAGTAGATGTCGTGGTGCGGCGCGGGGCTGAGGGCGTCGGTGCCCATCGGTATCATCCGCGTGGCGGAAATCTGCTCATCGACTTTCTCGCCGGGCAGGTGGCCGCCGATGCCCGGCTTGGCCCCCTGGCCGATCTTGATCTC
>JBHGBE010000112.1:0-11897 GCA_041946855.1 Phycisphaerae bacterium
CTGGCCACCTCCCGCCGCTATACGTACAATCCGTTGCAGACGGGTGAAATGTTACCAATAATCAATGGCCAATACTCATTGCTCAAGTGAAGGAATTGGTGGTGCGAATTGCCATGGGTGTATCACTTGCACATTGAACATTGAGTGTTGAATATTGGTTATTCAGGCTTCTCCTCCACGCCGATCCCTCAATGACTGAGCAAACCAGGCAACCTGGCAAGGCCGCGATGCTATGGGAACTGATCCGCGGCCAGCGGATGCGATACGCGGCGGCCATCGCGGCGATGATCGCCGCGACGGCGGCGATGTACGTCGTCCCGCTGATCGGCGGGGCGGTCATCGACTTCGTCGTCAAGGGCAAGGAGCTCCGCGTGCCCGGCTGGGTGCGCCAGGCCGTGACCGACATGGGCGGGCGGTCGATGCTCGCCCGGAACCTTTGGATCGCCGCCGTCGGGATCGTCGCGTTCACCGGCCTGGCCGGTTTGCTTGGCTACCTCAGGGACCGCTGGACCGCGCTGGCCAGTGAAACGATCACCCGTCGGCTCCGCGACAGGCTCTACGACCGCCTCCAGAACCTGCCCTGCTCGTATCACGACAAGGCGGAAACCGGCGACCTGGTGCAGCGATGCACCAGCGACGTTGAGACCGTCCGCTCGTTCCTTGGCACGCAGACGATCGAGATCGCGCGGGCGGTGATCATGCTCGCGGCCGTGCTGCCGTTCATGGTGGCCCTCTCGCCGCGCCTGACGCTGCTGGCGATGGCGATGATGCCCGTCGTCGTCCTGTTCGCGGTGATCTTCTTCTCGAAGGTGCGTCGGGCGTTCAAGGTTTCCGACGAGGCGGAGGGCGCGATGACGGCCGTCCTCCAGGAGAACCTGACAGGCATCCGCGTGGTGCGGGCATTCGCGCGCCAGGAGTACGAATGCGGCAAGTTCGCCCGGAGCAACGCCCTCTTCCGCGACACGACGTTCCGGCTCATCAGGCTGATGTCGTGGTATTGGTCGAGCAGCGACTACCTCTGCCACATCCAGAACGGCCTGCTGCTGGTGTTCGGGTCGTACTGGATCATCGGCGGGTCGGTCGACGTGGGCACGCTCTTCGCGTTCATGGCGTATGAGAACATGCTCCTGTGGCCGATGCGCCAGATGGGGCGGACGCTGACCGAGCTCGGCAAGGCGCTGGTGTCCATCGGCCGGCTACAGGACATTCTGAACCGCCAGGTCGAGGACGGCGCATCGCCGGTCCCAGACGCGGGCGGGACGGGCCGAACCGCGGCGGGTGATGTGCGGCTCGGTGGGGCGATCTCCATCCGCGACCTGGGTTTTGCCTTTAACGGCCATGCAGCGCTCGACGGAATATCGCTTGACGTGAAGGCCGGGCAGACGGCCGCCATCCTCGGCCCATCCGGCGCGGGCAAGTCGGCGCTGGTTCACCTGCTGCTGCGGCTGTACGACTACCAGCGCGGCTCCATCCGGATCGACGGGCGGGAGCTTCGCGAGATAGACCGCCGCGTGGCCCGCTCGCAGATCGGCGTCGTGCTCCAGGAGCCGTTCCTGTACTCCAAGACGCTGCGGGAGAACATCAAGTTCGGCAGCCCGCACGCCGGGGACGACGAGGTCAGCCGCGCCTCGACTGCCGCCTGCATCCACGACTCGATCCTGTCGTTCGACCACGGCTATGACACCATCGTCGGCGAGCGCGGCGTAACGCTGTCCGGCGGGCAGCGACAGCGTGTTGCCCTGGCAAGGGCCATGCTCAAGGATCCGCCGATCCTCATATTGGACGACGCCTTGTCGGCGGTCGATACCCGCACGGAGTCGATGATCCTCAACGCCCTGCGTATGCGCCACGGCAAGAGGACGACGATCATCATCTCGCACCGGCTGTCGGCCCTGATGCGGGCCGACCGGATATTCGTCCTTGAACACGGACGAATCACACAGGAGGGCGCGCACGAGGAATTGCTACGGGCCGATGGCCTGTACCGCCGGCTGTGGCTGATCCAGAGCTCGCTGGAGGAAGACCTGAGCGAGGAGCTGGCCAATGGCTGACACGGCCCTGATGGAAGAGGAATACTCCGGCCGGTTCAACGCGCGGTTGTGGCGCAAGGTGCTGCGGTACGTCTGGCCGTTCAAGCGGTGTCTGGGGCCGCTGCTGGTAGTGTCGCTGGTGACGGCCGGGTGCGACGTGTCCACCAACCTGCTCGTGCGGCGGTTCATCGACAGCGCGGTGGCCGGCGACGCCGGCGCGGTGCTGACCAGCGGACTGATGTTCTTCGGCGTGATCACGCTGCTGGTCACCTGCGTGTGGCTCTTCATCGCTCTGGCGGGCAAGGCGGCGGTCGGCATCGCGCACGACATACGCCGGGACGTGTTCGCGCGTTTACAGGAACTGGAGTTCGCGTACTACGACCGGCACCCGGTCGGCTGGCTGATGGCCCGGGCGACCAGCGACTGCCAGCGGTTGGGCCGCCTGCTGGCCTGGGGCCTGCTCGATGCGTCCTGGGGCGTGTTCATGATGCTGGCCCTGGCGAGCGTCATGCTGGCTCTGAACTGGCGGCTGGCGCTGGTCGTCTTCACGGTGATCCCGCTGCTGATCCTGGTCAGCGCGAAGTTCCAGTCGCTGCTCCTGGCAAGCTCGCGCGCGGCGCGGAAGGTCAACTCGCAGATCACCGCGAGCTTCAACGAGGGCATCATGGCCGTGCGGACGACCAAGACCCTCGTCCGCGAGGATGAGAACCTGGCGGAGTTCCAGGAACTATCCGCGGATATGTACCGGCACTCGGCCAGGAATGCCCTCCAGTCGGCGGCGTACCTGCCGATAGTGCAGACCATCGGGGCGGTGGGCGCGGGCCTGGCGCTGTGGCTGGGCGGGATGAACGCCATGGCGGATGTGTTCAGCCTAGGCACGATGGTCCTGTTCATCAATTGTGCCGGCCAGTTCTTCGGCCCGGTGCAGGAGATCGCGCGGACTCTGACCGATCTCTACGCCGCTCAGGCCTCGGCCGAGCGCGTCATGGGATTGCTCGATACCCAGCCGGCCATCAAGGACTCACCCCAAGTCGCGCAGAGGATCGCGTCCGTGCGCAAAGCCGTCGGCGGACAGAGAGGGGAGGAAGGGAGGACAGGAGGAAGGAAGGACGGATCTGTGCCATCCCACGGTTCCCTCCTCCCGTCCTCCCCGCATTCAGTCCTCCCGTCCTCAGCAGACGACGGGCTTCCGGCGCGGATCGAGACTATCGAGTTCCGGCGGGTCTCGTTCGCGTACAAGCAGGGGCAGAGGGTGCTGGAGAACTTCAACCTGTCAGTGACGGCCGGCCAGACCATCGCACTTATCGGCCCCACGGGCGGGGGCAAGAGCACGATAGTGAGCCTGCTGTGCCGGTTCTACGAGCCTACGGCGGGCGAGGTCCTCATCAACGGCATGGACTATCGCAAGCGCGGCCTGCGATGGCTCCAGTCCAGTCTGGGCATCGTCCTCCAGACGCCGCACCTGTTCAGCGGGACCGTGGCCCAGAACATCCGCTATGGCCGGCTGGATGCGACGGACGAGCAGGTGGCGGCCGCGGCGCGGCTTGTGGATGCCGAGGAGTTCATCCTCGCGATGGACAAGGGCTACGACAGCGACGTGGGCCAGGCCGGCAACCGCTTGTCGATGGGGCAGAAGCAGCTCATCTCCTTCGCGCGCGCCGTGCTGGCCGACCCGCAGATATTCATCATGGACGAGGCGACGTCTTCCATCGACACGGCCGCCGAGCGGAAGATCCAGCGTGGCGTCGAGCGCCTGCTCAAGGGGCGGACCAGCTTCGTCATCGCCCACCGCCTGTCGACGATCCGCTCGGCCGACCGCATCCTGGTGATCGAGGGCGGCAGGATCATGGAGTCGGGCAACCATCACGAGCTGATCCGCCTCCGCGGCCGGTACTACGATCTGTACTCCAACCAGTTCACGATGGAGAAGGAGCAGGACCTGCTGGGGGTGGGCGAACTGTCCTGAGGCATGCGTATCTGCTGACCAAGCCACCGATAGAGGAAGGGAGTAGGGAAAGACTGGATGAGGGGAGGAAGGACCAGCCAATGGCGACAGGATGTTCCTCTTATCCTCCCGTCTTCCTGTCTCCCCCTCTCCGCGCCTCCTCTCTTCCCCCTCTACCTTCTCCCGTCACCTGTTTCTGTCAATGGTCTCCAGCATCGCCATGATGTTGTCCGGCGGCGTCCCCGGCATGATCATGTTGGACGCCCCGACGATCACGCCGCCGAGTTCATGTGCTACTTCCAGGCAGTCCATCGTCTCGCGGATCACGTCGTCGCGCGTGCCGCGGTGGAGGACTTGAACGCGGATGTTGCCGATGAACGTCACCTTGGGAAACCGCTCGCGCAACGGACGAAGCTCCATGCCCGCCGAGCGGTCGGTCTCGAAGTAGCCGTCAATGCCCGCGATGTCGAAGAAGTCCTCCGCCACCGGCCAGAAGTTGCCGTCGCCGCTGTAGAAGTATTTCATGCCGTGCGTGTGTGCCGCGTCGACGATGAGCTTCAGGGCCGGCGTGACCACCTCGCGGAAGGCGCGAGGAGAGATGCACGGTCCGTCCTTTGAACAGAAGTCGTAGCCGGAGAAGTTCACCGGCATGCCGGCCTCGGCCAACACCGCGATCTCCTTGGCGCAGCGCCGCGCGCGGGCCATGTAGATGCGGGCCACGAGCTTGGGGAACATGGCGAAGGCCAGCATGTCGGCCACGCAGTTCATGTCCACGCCGACTGTCTCGCTGCCAAGTTTCAGCAGGTCATCCGGGTACTTGCGGTACATGGCCGAAAAACGCTCGCGCAGGTCGGCGGGTAGCGCGTATGTCGCGGCGGCCGCCTCCTCTTTCTCGACCTGTGTCATCACTGACTCTTCCGTCGGCTCGGCCACCTCCGTCGACTGGTCCGCCGAGGGAAGCTGCGTCGAGCCCTGGTAGTCCTTGCGGGTGAGAAGCTCGATCTGCGGGTCGTAAGTCAGGATGTGCCACCGGCCGTCGGGATGGTCGCCGAAGATGAAGTTGTAGTCATCGACCTTTTTCGCCGGCCGTCCGCCGCCCCAGCGCCAGTAGTGCAGGCGCAGGATGTCGTGCCCGCACGCCCGGGCAACCGCCACCGCATCCTCCTCGCACCTGGCCAGGAACGCGGGATAAGATTCGGGGTCGTCCCACAGCACATGAATCGCACGCCACTGGACGTACGCCCCGCCGACATAGCACTCACGGCCGACGATAAGCCGGGCCACGTCGCCTGAGAATTGGAGATGATGGACAGGGACCTTGTCGGTCTTCCGTCCGTTAATGCAGGCCATCGCTCGTTCTTTGGGCGTCATACATCGCTCCAGGAAGTAAGAAGTAATCAGCAAGCGGCAATCGGCAATCAGTCGCGGCCCCCGTCCAGGCCTGTCCACGGCCCAAGTCGCCAATCGCGGATTACTGATTACCTGTTGCGAATCACTGACTCTTCAGCGGCCAGAACTTGCCCGTCATGCTCCTGAAGAACGCGATTTCCTTGGCAACCTTCTCAATGAACCGCGGGTCGGTGGGTTGGACGAACTCGCAATGGACGCTCATGGGGCCGTCGTAGCGGACTTGGGCCAGGTCGCCCAGGACCGTCGTCCAGTCGACCATTCCCTCGCCGGACTGGAGGAAGGTCGTCTTCCGCCGGCCGTGACTGCCGGCATCCTCACGGGTCATCATAACGTCCTTGAGGGCGATGAGGGCCAGGTGGTCCTTCACGATGGCCAGCGCGACGGCGAACTCCTCTCCCTCCACCAGCAGGTGCGCCGGGTCGAGGTACGCGCCGATGTATCTTGGGTCGAAGCCGCGCAGGAGGTGCATCATCATCCCGGCCGTCATGCCCATGCAGCGGTGGCTGTGCGTGTGATAGCAGATGCGGATGCTGTGCTGCCGGCCGAGCTGCTGCCAACCGTCCAGTGCGAAGCGGATGCGGTCCACCTCGCGCCAGTAGTCCTGCTTCCACGGGTCGAACGACCAGTAGCCCAGCTTGAGCGCGCGGATGCCGGCCGTGTCCATCGCCGCCAGGAGCGGCCGGGCCGTCGGGTGGTCGATGGACAGCAGGTCGAAGTTGCCCGTGACCATCGGGATGTCCAGGCCCTCGGCCTCGAACATCTTCTTCGCCTGCACCAGCGTGAGGGCCGCGTTGTCGGGATTGACCGGATAGCCCGGCCGGACGCACAGATCCCAGCCGTCCAGGTGCGTCTGGCGTGCGGTGGCCATCAGTTCGGCGGCTGTCTTCTCTTTGAAGTGCTTGCTGAAGGCTATTAGCTTCACACGGTTCCTCTCGTCACATCGTGAACACCACGCCCAGTATCGCATCCGGCTCATTGATGATGGCCGAGATGCCCGCGTCCACGTCCTTGAGCGGTATCGTGTGCGTGGTGAGGGCGTCCACATTCAGCCGTCCCTCGGCGATGAGCCTCATGCACAACGCGAGGTTGGTCTTGGTCGTCCAGCGCATGAAGACCGGCGGGTAGTCCGGGCCGTACTCCCACGGGTCGTCGTGGTAGCCGGGGCCGGTGCGGGCGGCGATGCGAATGTCGAGGTTCGCCGGGGACCAGGGGATCTCAAGCCTGGCCCCGCCGACGACGACCACGCGGCCCATGCGATGGCCGTCGGGCGACTTCTTCATGCACTGGAACGTCTGCTCGTATGCCCTCTTGCCGTCGCCGCCGAAGGCGAAGATCGCCCCGTCCAGGCCCATGCCGCAGGTGAAGTCTTTGGTTAGCGTGATCTCGTCGTCCTTGCCGACCTGCGCGACGGCCGTGATGCCGAGCTTCTTCGCGATGTCCAGTCGCTGGCCGATGGTGTCCCAGCCGATGACGTACGCGCCGCTGGCCTGGAGGAACTGTGCGGTTAGCTGGCCGACGAGGCCCATGCCCACAACGCTGAAGAACTCGCCGATCTGCGGCTCACTGCGGCGCAGTGCTTGGAGGCCTGTGGCCGCCAGCATGGCATACGCGCCCTGGGCGAAAGTGACCTTGTCCGGCAGGGGGGTGCAGAGGTTATGCGGTACGGCCGCGACGTCCGTGTGCTGCGCGTAGCCCGCACCTACGCACGCAACGCGCTGGCCGACCTTCAGGTCCTTGACGCCCTCGCCGACCTTCAGGACCACGCCGGCATTGGAGTAGCCGAAGGGCTGGGGCTTGAAGTCCTTCTTGGGGTTCCTTGCCTCTTCCTTGAGCTGCCGCCAGCCGCCCAGCTCCGTGCCGGGGCTGACCAGCGACGCCTTCACTTCGACGAGGACCGCGCCGGGTTTGAGGACAGGGATGTCCTGCTCGACAAGGCCCAGGTGACCGTTGCCCATGAGGGCCACAACTTTGCGCTTGTTACCCATCTTGTTCTCCGTTGCTAAGGCCTATGGCTCGATTTCGGACTCCGACGGTTGAGGCAATGACAAGTGCGGAATTAGAGAATGACGAAGGAATTTCCAGTTCCAAATGTCAAAACGAGCGTCCAACGGGAGCATTTGGCATTCCACATTTCGCATTCACTCGACATTCCACATTTCCAGTTCCTCATTCGCAAAAGGCGACCGCTGGCGCTGGCAGCTCACGCTTGATCTCATCAATTCGATAGCCGAACCCAGGGCCGCCGAGCGTCGACAAGTCCACACATCCGTCCCGCCGCGTGTACAGGCCGGGATGCACGGCGGCCTCGGGAAGCGACGCCTCGGGGTAGAACTGCATCGCGTTGGTCTCCACGCCCATGATGGTCCCCGCGTGCGCAGCCAGCAGGCAGTGGGGCACCTGTGACAGCATCGGGTTGGTCAGATCCTGTACCATCAGCGTCATCCCGTGTGCCTTGGCCCAGCACAGGGACAGGAGCGCGCCCGTCTGCGTCTTGCACGTCTTGAGCGCGACGCCTGTCCAGCCGAGCGTCCGGCCGAGTCGGATGAGATGCCAGTCGTGGGCCGACTCATCCATGAACAGCGGCTTGCGAGCCGAGACGCTGTGAACATCTATCTGGTTGGTTTCAAGCTCGTACGGGAACGGTTGCTCGACGTACAGGATCATGCCGTAGATCCGCGGGTGCTCGACCACAAGGCGGTCGAGGATGTCGTTGACGTAGGCGGGGTCTGTCACCGTGCAGTTGAAGTCGCTGGTCAGCCACAGGGCGCCTTCCTCGACGGCGATCTGCCCCACCTTCGTCAGGCGGTCGTAGTCCCAGGCGGCGTCGTTGCCGCGGAGCTTGACTTTCAGGCACTTCAGGCCGTCGCGGCGAATCCAGTCGCGGAGTAGGACCGGGTAGCCGTCCTTCGGCTCCGAGCCGGTCAGTTCGGATTCCTCGATCAGGTCCTTGCCGCCGACCAGGTGCCACGCCGGCATCTTCGTCGGTGGGGTAACGAAGAAGTCGGCGGGGTACTTGCCTCTGAACGAGACCTTTGCGCCGTCGGCCGGCGTGAGGTAAGCCGACAGGTCCTTGTTCATGTACCGGGCGTTGTATGTGGCGTAGGTCGGCACGCCGTTGGCCACGCCGTAGGCATCGTGCAGCGCGATATCGAACACGGAGCAACACACGAGCGCCGCCAGGTACGGCATAGGCTCCTTGCCCTTGCGCGAACGGTTGAATGCCTTGAGCAGGGCAGGCAGCCTGGTCTGCTGAAAGGCGTTGCCGATCTCGAAGGCGTGGCCGGCCGTCCTGAGCTTGGCCCATGCCCCGGCAAGCTGAATGCAGAACGCCTTGAGCGCCTCGTGCCTCTCCTCGTAGCTCAAGCTCGACGGCCAGACCCACTGGACCGACAGCGGCGTCTCGCCCCAGCCGACGGCCGTCTGCCCATCCCCCTTGGCGACTTTCATTGCAGCCCGTGCGCAAGTCACGTAGGTCAACGTCTCGGGGCCGAACTTAAGAGGTACGCGTGTCTGGACGGGGAGGAAGTGCAAAGAGACGTCGACCGGACGGATGTCCGTATGCTTCTCTGCTGCCTTGGCAGCCCTGGTCTTTTTCGCTTTCATTCGGGGTCTCCTTCGCTCAACTGAGGATCGGAGGACGGGATTAGGGGAGGACGGGAGGAAAGGCGGCACACGGGCCCGTCCTCCCTTCCTCGGGTCATCCTGTCCTCCCCTCTTCCGAGTGCCATTCAGCTATCGTGTTCGCCATCGCCTTGAAGTTACGGTTGGGGCATTTTGGCGACACCGCACATCCGGGGCTGATAATGTCCACGCCGGCCGCAAGGCAATCGCGTACCTGCGCCCTGATTACGTCGGGACCGGCGTTCATCAGGTCGGCCGTGTTCACGTTGCCCATGATCGCGAACTTGCCTGCGGCCGACTGCTTCATCACCGACGGCTTGATGGCCCAGTCGAAGTTGAAGCACGTAAGGCCGATCTTGCCCATCGAGGCCACGCGCGGCGTGATGTCGCCGCAGATGTGCATGATCGTCGGCCCGCCGATGGCCCGCACCATCCGCTGGTGGATGGGCATGAGCAGCTCTTCGTACATCGCCGGTGAGAGCATGTTCGCCCCCGCGCCGCCCTCCCCGATGGCCAGCGCGTCGATGCCGGCCTCGAACTGCGCGTTGGCGCAGCGGATGAGGATATCGGCGGCCCTCTCGACGAAGTGGCGTATCTTCGCCGGCTCGTCGATCAGGCCGGTCATCAGGTCCTCCAGCCCATGCATCACCAGGGCCATCGAGAACGGCCCCATCACCTTGCCCAGGATGGCCATCCGGTCGCCGTATCGTCGCTTGGCGATCCTGAGCATGGCCAGGTAGGTGGAGATCGGCTCGCGGTCCAGCAGGTCGTCGGGGGCCTTGGCATCGTCGGGCGTGCGCCAGGGATGGCTAGTGTAGACGGGGAGCGTCTCCTTTGAGTCGCCGTAGTCGATCTGGCAGCCCAAGGCGGCCGGTTCGCTGAAGTAGTTGATGATGAAGCTGACTGCGTCGAAGCCCAGCACATCGTGATTGGCCGCGCCAAGTCGGGCAAGGGCCTCTGGGTCCCCGTGGACGGCAGGCATGGCGCAGCCGGTCGATTCCTGAAGCTCGACTGTCGTCAGCGCCGACACGTGCGCAAGCGGCGTACGGTCGGGCTTCTGGCCCTTCAAGGCTGCCATGAATCGTTCGCGCGAATCCATCAGGCGCTCCAACGCCGGGGAGGCAGCGGTTCAGTTCGCCGGCAAGAGCAGGGAGATTACATCAGATGCCGCCCCAGCGAAAGCCCATTGCTACGCCGCCAGACGGAATGTAGGCTCAGGCACATGTGTTCGACGGGCAATCAAGTGCCGGTGGAGGCCATGCGCGAGCGGCCCATCGGCGTGTTCGATTCCGGCCTGGGCGGGCTGACCGTCGTCCGCGAGTTGACCAGGACCATGCCCGGTGAGGACATCATCTACCTGGGCGACACGGCCCGCGTGCCCTACGGGACCAAGTCCCCCCAGATCGTCCGCCGGTTCGCGCTGGAGTGCGCGAGCTTCCTGCTGACCTTCTCGCCCAAGATGATCGTGGTGGCCTGCAACACCGCGACGGCCGCCGCCATAGATGATCTCCGCAAGGCGTGTCCGGTCGCGGTAGTGGACGTGATCGCGCCCGGCGCGAGACTGGCCTGCGAGAGGACAGACAGGCCCATCGGCGTCATTGCCACAGAGGGCACGGTCGCCAGCGGCGCATACCAGCGGGCCATCGCGGCCATCGACCACGGCAGGAAGGTGATGGCCGTCGCGTGCCCGCTGCTTGTGCCTATCGTCGAGGATGGGCGGGATGAGAATGACCCTCTTGTGAAACTTGCCCTGATGGACTATCTGCGCGAACTCCAGCGATTCCGCCCTGGCGCGCTGATACTGGGCTGCACGCACTATCCGCTGATCAAAGGGGCCATAGATCGCGTGATGGGACCGGACGTCGCGATTGTCAGCTCCGCGCAGGCGGCGGCGGCCGAGGCGCAGAGGCAACTGAGCCTGTCCGGCCTGGCGAGCTCGCGCAGCTATGGCGGGCGGCTGCGCTGCCACTCAACGGACAACCCCGACCGCTTCGCGAGGATGGGCGAGCGGTTCGGCGGCAGGCGGATCGACCACGTCGATCAAGTTACTGCCGAGGAACTGGAGGCATGCCTGCGCAGGGCGGAAGGAGGCGCCACGCTTGGCGGCTCCACCGCCGATGCCAAATGACCAATGCCTGAGGAATGCGAAATACCTGACGCCGGAACCGCCCACCTGCGGAGCACTTTAGCGTTTGGCCCTTGGCGTTCATTGGGCATTATCTCATTGTGCATTTGTCATTGCCTTCTGGCCGCCGGCTGCACTGAGGAGGGTGGGGCATATTACATCAAGGGCCAGGCGCCGTCGGAGCGGAACCTGGCGGCCAACGCGGTCAGCCCTGACCCCGACATGCGTGCCCAGGCCATCACGAAGCTCTCGTCCAATAACTGGGGGCTGACTGAGAAGTACCTGAAGTTCTACGCGCTGAATCTCAAGAGCGATGAAAGCCCCGTCGTTCGCTCGGCGGCCGCACGTGCGCTGGGCAGGGCTGCCGATGCGCAATATGTGCCGAACCTGGCCGCTGCGCTTAGCGACCCATCGCCGGCTGTCCGGCGCGACGCGGCCGTCGCTCTCGATGGCGTGCCGGCCGATGCGGCAGTAGGGCCGCTTCAGAAGGCGGCTTTGCAGGACAGCTCGGTCGACGTGCGGATAGCGGCAATCAAGGCCCTGCGAAACTACCGCGACGCGGAGGTGTCGCGGACGCTGCTGAAATGCCTGGCGGAACAGCCGTTCGGCGTGAGCTACGAGGCGCACGCCTCGCTGGTGTTTCTGACCGGGCAGGACGGCCAGTACGACGTGGATGATTGGATCGAGATACTCGCCAACCCGCTCCCGCCGCCCAAGCCGCCCGCCCGGCCGTGGTGGGACTGGGGGAGGACTGCGCAACAGCCGC
>JBHGBE010000113.1:0-11788 GCA_041946855.1 Phycisphaerae bacterium
GGGGCAAGTAGAAGTCGAACTAGAACTGGCAGTCATAGATGACTGCCTTATATGAGGAGTCAATCGTGAGCGTATTCAACGGCCTCGGCATGAGCCTCGGCAACCTGTCGCGCCTGTCGAAGGCGCGGACCCGTTCTATCAGCCCCGAGAACCACACGGGCGAGAAGGGCAAGGGCGGCATGTCCACCGACGGCGCGGCCGCCTCGTGCGCCCGCGACCTGGGGCAGGGCTGGAAGGTATCGCCGTACTTCGTCATCAAGGCCGGCGAGGACTTCACGCTCGCCGAGATCAATGGCCCCGGCGCGATCCAGTCGATGTGGATCAGCGGCGACGTTGCCCTGGCCGGCCCGGCCGCACGCAACTTCATCCTCCGCATCTACTGGGACGGCCAGGAGCATCCATCCGTCGAATGCCCCGTGGCCGACTTCTTCGCAAGCGGCTGGGGCGTCTACGCTCAGATCAACTCGCTGGCCGTCGCGGTCAACCCCAACCGCGGCTACAACTGCTTCTGGGAGATGCCGTTCCGCAAGTCCTGCCGCGTCACGCTGGAAAACCGCAACGTCGACAAGATGGTCTGCTACTACCAGATCAACTACACGCTGACCGATGTGCCTGACGACTGCGCGTACTTCCACGCGCAGTTCCGCCGCGTCAACCCGATCCCGTACAAGCAGGTGTACACGATCCTCGACGGCGCGAAGGGCTGGGGCCACTACGTAGGCACGTACCTGGCCGTCGGCGTAAACAACTGCGGATGGTGGGGCGAGGGCGAGATCAAGTTCTACATCGACGGCGACAAGGACTTCCCCACCATCTGCGGCACGGGCACCGAGGACTACTTCGGCGGGTGCTACAACTGGGACGTAGGCGGGCAGTACGTCACCTACACCACGCCGTTCCTGGGGATGCACCAGGTGATCCGCCCCGACGGCACGTACAAGAGCCAGCAGCGGTTCAGCGCCTACCGCTGGCACATCATGGACCCCGTGCGGTTCGAGCGGGACCTCCGCGTGACGATCCAGGCCCTCGGTTGGCGCTCCGGCGGCCGCTACCTGCCGCTACAGGATGACTTCGCATCCGTCGCCTGCTGGTACCAGACGCTCCCGACGGCCAGGTTCCCAAAGCTGCCGGATAAGGATTATCTGGAGATCATCTGAGCCAGAAGTAAGATGCACCAATGACCAAGATTGCCTTCATCGGTTCCGGCAGTTACACGTTCGGCCCCAGCATCCTCAAGCAGGCGTTCATCGAGGACCGCCTGGACGGCATCGAGCTTGCCCTGGTTGACCTCGACAAGCCGGCCGTCGAGCTGATGGCGGCCGTCGCGCGGCGGCTTGCGGCATCCGCGGGCCTGCGGGCCAAGGTCACCGCGCATACCGAGCGTGAGAAGGCCCTCGACGGTGCCGACTTCGTGATCTGCTCCGCGGCCGTGCAGGGCCTCAAGCGGTTCAACATGGACGTCGAGATCGCCCACCGCCTCGCGCCGGGCCACCTGATCACCGAGTTCGGCGGCGTGGCGGGCATCAGCTACTCGCTGCGGCAGATTCATCTCATCACTTCCATCGCCGCGGACATGCGGCGGCTGTGCCCCGATGCCTGGCTGCTGGACTGCGCCAACCCGCTGCCGCGCGTCTGCCAGGCCGCGCACGAGAGCGGCGTGAAGACCGCCGGCTTCTGCTCCGTCTCGTCGGGCTTCTACGGCACGATCTGGAAACTGCTCAACGGCGTGCGCCTGCGATACCCCTGGGCGGATGCCCGCGACAAGTGGACGTTCGTCGCCGCGGGCCTCAACCACTTCTCGTGGCTGCTGGAAATGAAGGACATCGCCACCGGCCATGACCTGATCGACCTCTTGCGCCGGCGCCTTGACGCGGGCGGCACGGTCGATGAGCCGCGGTGCGAGCAGGTCTTCCGCGAGGTCGGCACGTGGCTCTTGCCGTGCGACGACCACGTGAAGGACTTCCTCCCGCCCACCGGCGTCGAAGCGCCGCGGACGCACGCATTCCACGGCGACGCCGCCGAACGCCAGGAGCGCAGGGAGCACCTCACGGCCGTGGCCGAGGGAAGGACGGCGCTCAACGTCAAGGGCGAGGCGTGGGAGCGGCCGGTGGACCTGATCGCCTCCATGCTCGACGGCCGCCAGTCGCGCTTCAACTCCATTAACCTCATCAACGCCGGCCAGATCGCCAACCTGCCCCGCAACGTCTTCGTCGAGACGCCGGCCGTCGGCACGAAGGACGGCCCCAAGCCCCGCGAGCTGCGCCTGCCGCCGTTCACGCTGCCATACACGGTTAGCGCGGCGGCCGTCACGGACACGATCGTCCAGGCCGCCCTGAAGCGAAGCGTCGCGCTGGTCCACAAGGCCGTCGAGCTCGACCCGACCGTGCAGGACAAGGGCGCTGGCCTTGCCGCCATCGACGAGTGCCTCAAGGCCCACGCGGATGTCCTGCCGGCGTACTCCTGAACAGCGGAGGGACGGAGGTAGCTGAGGATTCGGTCAGATCTGATCTCCTCCGTTGCCTCCGATTCCTCTGTGTTATGGGTGTGGAAGACACGGTAGAATCTCCGCCCATGGTTTCCGAAACTAAGTACAAGCCCCTGACGGGCGCAATCGTCGCCGAGCTTCGCCGCATCGTAGGCGACCGATACGTCATCTTCGGCGACGCCGACAAGCTGGAGCCTTACTCGCACGACGAGATCCCCGACCGCCACTACGCGGCCATGCCGGAGTGCGTCGTCCGCCCGGACGGGGCGGCCGAAATCGCCGACATCATGAAGCTCGCCAATCGCGAGATGATTCCCGTCACCCCGCGCGGCGCGGGGTCGGGCCTCTCCGGCGGGGCCGTGCCCATCCACGGCGGCATCGTCCTGCTGTGCGACCGCATGAACCGCATCCTGGAGATCGACCGCGAGAACATGATGGCCGTCGTCGAGCCGGGCGTCGTCACCAACGAGATCAACGAGGCCGTCCGCGCCGACGGCCTCTTCTACGCCGGCTATCCCATGTCGTTGGAGACGTGCTTCATCGGCGGCAACGTCGCCGAGAACGCCGGCGGCGGCAAGGCCGTCAAGTACGGCGTTACCGCCCGCTATGTCACCGGCCTGGAGGTCGTCACCCCCGCCGGCGAGATCGTCCGCCTCGGCGGCAAGCTCGTAAAGAACGCCACCGGCTACAACCTCATCCAGCTCATGGTCGGCTCCGAGGGCACGCTCGGCATATTCACCAAGATCACGCTCAAGCTCCTCCCCCTGCCGAAGGCCAGCGTGGACCTGCTCGTGCTATTCAAGACGGCCGATGACGCCATCGCGGCCGTCCCGCTCATCCAGACCGGCGGCGGCATCATCCCCACCTCGATGGAGTTCATGGACTCCGCCAGCGTCCAGGCCGCCTGCGATTACCTCCACGAGACCATCCCCTACCGCGACGCCGGCGCGATTCTCCTCATCACCGTCGACGGCCCCGACGCCGCGCAGGTCGAGCGCGACTACGAGGCCGTCGGCGAGATGTGCCTCAAGGCCGGCGCCACGCAGGTCTACGTCGCCGACAACCGCACCACCTCCAATCGCGTCTGGACCATCCGCCGCAACATCCCCGAGGCGTTCGCCATTGTCTCGCAGGACCAGGCCAACGAGGACCTCGTCGTGCCGATGGCCGCCATCCCGCGGCTGGTCGAGGGGATGAACGACCTGGCCGTCAAGTACGGCGTGCAGATTCCCGCCTACGGCCACGCGGGCGACGGCAACCTGCACACCCGCATCGTCCGCAACCCCGATTGGTCGAGGGAGAAGTGGTCCGCCACGCTGCCGCTCGTGCTGGACGAGCTCTACCGCATGACGGCCGCGATGGGCGGGCGGATCAGCGGCGAGCACGGCATCGGCCACAAGCGGAAGAAGTACATGCCCATCTTCGTCTCGCCCGAGTATTTGGCGATGTGCAGGGCCATCAAGAAGGCTCTCGACCCTAACAACATCCTCAACCCCGGCAAGATATTCGACCTGGCATGAGGAAGATACTGAGTCCCCCAATCCTGGTCGTCATCTCCATAGGCCTGATGGGTCTGCTCAACTACTTCATCCGCAAGCCTGTCTTCGCGCGAGAGCCCTGGACCGTCGCCGCGGCGATCCCGGCCGTGCTCGGAATCGTGATCGCGTATTCGGCGTGGCGCCGGATGCGGCGCGAGGGCACGACCGTAAAGTGCTTCAACGAGCCGGCCAGGCTCGTGACCAGCGGTGTCTTCCGCTACACCCGCAATCCGATATACGTCGGTTACGTCCTGGGCCTCATCGGCGCGTGGATAGCGTACGGGGCCGTCTCGGCCGGCCTGGTGGTAGTTGTCTTTGTCCTCGTGGTCGACCGGTTCTACATACGCTGGGAAGAGAAGACCCTCGCCCGGAAGTTCGGCCAGGATTACGAGGCGTACCGCGCCCAAACGCGACGGTGGATATAGCGCGCGGCTCGATGACGTGAAGATCGCAGCGCACAGGGCAGGTCCACCCACGGCGTGCCGCTCTCCAAAGGCGAGGCGGGCGGACCGGTCACGCTGGCGCTATTGTGCCTGCGCGGCCTGGCCGTGCTCCTGCGCAGAAGGAAGTGATCTCGCGCCCGCGCGGTTTCTCTGGTGGTAACGGCCAGGCCTTGCCGCATGAACCCGCCGAGGGGCAACTGCAAACGGCTCTTGAGCAGCCTTCGCAACCTCGGCCGTCCCCCGAAGCGACCCCTATGCGTTGGGCATGCATCGCCGAGCAGGGGCTGGACAGAAACAGTTGGAGCAACTATAATAGTATCGTTGTCTGCAGTGCATATCCGAGTCGACCTTTTGTTGCCGGCCCACGCGGTTGTCGACCGGTTTCAGGCAGTTCAGGCATCCAAGAAGCGTTCCTGCGGTCATCTCAATAGGAGGCCAGGCAATGCCGCCATCGTCGCTGTCAGTCAATCGCCTTAGTGACCTCTGTTCCTCTTTCTTCCGCCGCATGCGAGTGCACGAACCCCCGCTGGCCGCCCCCCTGGTCGCCTGGGTCTATTTCGACGGTCTCGAGCCGCTTGAGCCGCGTCTGCTGTTGGCCGGAGGAGCAACTGGCGTCGTTCCCCGCCTCGCGAACGAAGTGAATGACACAGGCTGGACGGTTACTCAGCAGATACAGGCCGGGGAACCCATAGGGCAGACCTTCACGGCGATCTCGGACAATCGCTTGTCGATGGTGTCGATGTACGTCGCGGACATGAACGCCTCCGTGGCCCCGACGGACTACTCGATCACGTTCTCGCTGTATGAGGGGATCGGGACGCAGGGCCGGCTGCTGGGCACGCGGGCCTACACGGCGCTGTCCGATGGTTTCTCGGGGTATGCGGCGGTCGATTTCAGTTCGGTGACGCTGGTGGACGGCGAGATGTACACGGTCGCTCTGAGCAATGACACGGCGCGTTGGGGCCGGGTGGTCGTGGGCAACCAGTATGCCGGCGGCACGGCGTTGTACGCCGGCGCGCAGAGCCCGTCGTCGGATGCGCTGTTCCGCATCCAATGGCAGATACTATCTATCGGCGGCGACGCCAACCTCGACGGCATAGTGGACATGACGGACTACATCGTTTGGTACAACAACTACGGCCAGACCGGCGCCGGCTGGTCCGGCGCGGACTTCAACCTGAGCGGCCTTACCGACATGACCGACTACATCGTGTGGTTCAACAACTTCGGCCAGATGGCCCCGGCCGCACTGCCCGCCGCTTCGGCCGATCCCGACATCTCCGACACTCCTGCCTCGGACCCCCCGACCTGCCCGGCCTCCGGTCTGGCCGCCTCATCGGTCCCGGCTCCCGCCGCTGTGTCGGCCTCGGAGACCGACGAATCGCCTGCGGCTGACACCGTCGCCTCCGCGCCGGCCGCCCTGCCGGTCCCTGCGCCCGCCGCCCATCGCCACTCGCCCCCGGTCGGGGATACCTGGCGGGCGGATGAGGCACAAGACGTGCCGGGAAGTGTCTCGCAGTTTGGGACTGTCCAGGGCCTCTCCATTCCCGACGGCAGCCTGGGACAGTCTCAAGCGCCGGCACGGTCCATAGTTGGGCCATTTCGGTGGTCGCGGGCGGCGGGTCTGCGGCTCGGCCCGGCCGTCGCCGCGGATGAGGGCGCGGATGGCCAGTTCGCCGATGTGCTGGCCATTACGGCCCTGCGCCCCGCCATGGCCTAGCGCCCGGCGTATCCCAATGCCCCCAAAATTATGCAAAATACGGTGTTTACCTGACTTGACAGAACTCCCCTGCGCGGTACAATCATCATCGCTCCAACCTCCGTGCGGAGACTCGCGGAGAGGACAAGCCCGCCAGAGCCGGCGGGTTCTACAGTGAGGGCAGGGCGAGGAATCGCTCAACTCGTTGCCTCCTGCCTGGTGTCTCACGTCTGAAGGTGTTTTCGCTAAATGCGCTGTCGCGCTGGACTGTGCGCACCGAAGTGCTGCCGGCCGGCGCGGCGCGAGATGCCGCGCGACCCCGCTTGCGGGCGTGGCGCACAACCAGGCAAAGGAGACGGCAATGAAACGGGTGGCGATGATGCTGGTCGGGTCGGTGGTCCTGGTGGCTCTGACAGGCGCCGCGTCGGCGACGATCATGCAGATTCAGATTGGCGGCCTCGACCTTGTGTACGACGGCGTCAAGATCGTGGACGCGGGCGGCGCGAGCCCCGATCCGCTGACCAACGCCACGTTCCTCCTCGACGGCGTCAACAAGGGCGCGGTCACCACCGGCGTCACGATGGACCTGATGATCCCCGGCGTCTCCGGCATTCCAGCCGCGGGCGGCCAGGTCAGCAGCGACCCCGGCGGGACGCTGTCCCTGACCCTGGGCTCCGGCGGAGACTACCTGACGTTGACGCTGGGCTCGGCCGTGGTCAGCTACATCCCGCTGCCTGGGACCGTCCAGTTCGTGTTCGTCGGCTCGGCCGCGACCATCGACGGCCAGCAACTGCCCTTCGGGCTTAGCCTGGGCGATCCGGTCAGCGTCTCGGTCTCATCGCAGATCACGCAGCCCGTCACCCAGAGCGGCGGCATCGTCACCGGCTTCGAGACGGCCGGCACCGGCGAGATCCAGGGCGTGCCCGAACCCGGCACGATTGCACTCCTGGCCCTGGGCGCGCTGGCGGCGCTGCGAAGGCGGCGGGCGTAGTCGCACGAAAGGTCTTTCGTCAGGACGGGATCGCCCTTCACCTGACGAGGAAGCGGGCGGGCCTTCAGGTCCGCCCGCTGACTATTTGGGCGTCAGGATCACGCCGCCGCGCGACCTCAGCCCGGCAGGTAGAACGGGTAATTCGCGACCGTGTAGTAGGGCTTGCGGGCGAAGTCCAGGATGAACTGCTTGGTGAACACCTCGACGTGCCCATCCAGGAACAGCGCGTTGCCCGTGTCCATGTGCGGCTGCTGATAGCCGTAGGGCACCAGGCCGTAGAAGCCCGGCTCCCACGCCCCGCGATATTGCCCGGAGTCGGCCGCCAGGTTGATCGACCACCAGTCCATCGGGTCCGGCTCGACCACTTGCACCAGCCGCTGGTGGTTCTTGAGCCTGAGCATCTGGACCCCCGTGGTCCAACTGAACTGCCCGACGGAGCCGTACTCCCCCTGCCAGCCGAACGCGATGTTCCAGGAGTAGTGCATCGGCCAGGAGCCGTCCTTGGTCTTGAGCTTGCCGCTGGCGCAGTGGAGGCGCCTGGAATACGACTGCGAGACGCCCCATATCGAGCGGGTGTAGATCCCATCCGATGGCTGGAGGCCCACGGAACTGTACAGGGACTGCCCCGGCCCCGGAACGCCCGGCTTGCAGTCGGAGTCGAAGTACGGGGTGATGAAGTCCGCCCAGAACTTGATCCAGATCGGGTCGTTCCGCAACACGAAGAACCGCGGCGCGACGATCTCCCGGTTGTCCTGGCAGTACATGTGGATGCCCAGCGACACCGAGCGCATGTGGGTCCCGCAGATGGACCGCCGCGCCAGCTCCCGCGCGGTCCTGAGCGTCGGGACCAGTATCGCCACCAAGAGCGCGATAATCGCCACCACGGCCAGCAACTCGATCAGCGTGAACGCCACTGCACGGCGAAGTCTGGTACACATAAAATGTGCTCCATCCATGTCCGGCACTTGCCTGGTGGATCTGAGATGACGACCGCCACCGGCGACGTGTACGATTGTACCACGCAATGACGGTCCTTCAAGCAAATTCGGGGCTTCCCAGTCTATCCGGGGCCTGCGGAACAGTGTCGCTGCGGGCCGCAGCGGCGTTTCCGGTTCGGTCACGCGGCGAGGGCCGCCCGGCCACCAGTTGCGGAAGAAACGCGGGCCGACCCGAAGGCCGGCCCGTTCAATGCGGGGCTCACGGTCAACTCGTCAGTATCCCATCGGCCGCCTTGCGGCCCGGGACATCAATTCAGCGGTTTCGCGCGTAAGGCCGCCGCGCCGGCCAGGAGGTCCGTCATGTCCAGGTTGTCGTCGTATGTGCCGCCAGAGACGTATGTCGGCGCGTACCGCAGGGCCGGCCGTCGGCGAACAGGAGCGTTCCACGTCTGGCGGCTGGCGGGCATGACGCGCGCCGGCGGAGGAAGCGCGCCGAGGCCGTCATCGGATGTGCCGGCCGGGCGGTCGAAAGACTCGATACCGGCCGTCGCGAGTTCCGCGGTCTTGCCGCGCGGGACCTGCCGCCGGGTCGAGTCGCTCCCGGCGGGATCGGCGCTCACCAGAGGAGGCGGGCTGGAGTCCATTAGATCGACAATGGCCGTATCCGCCTCGGGCGCCAACGCGACAGGCCCGGCTACAGCCGCTGTTGCCGGCTCGAGGCTTTGTGCCGCAACTTCCGGGGCCGCCAAGGCGGCGCTGCTGGCGTCAAACCCGTAGTGGGTGAACCAGATCACGTAGTCGGCCATGTCAACAAGGCCGCCCCAGTTGAAATCGCCCTTGATCCACGGTCCCGCCCCTCCGTAGCCGTCGAACCAGTCAACGTAGTCGGCCATGTCCACAATCAGGTTGCCGTCCGCGTCGCCAAGGATGCAGTTGCCGAAGTCGCGCCCGCCGATGGTCTGCGCTGGACCCAGGACCGCGGCGTAGCTGCCGCCGGGCCACGGGCTGGCCTCAGCCCAGTGGTCCTTCACGACCTCCGCCACGGTGTAGTTGCCCGGCAGAAGGCCCAGGAATGCGTAATTCCCGTTGGCGTCGGTGACGGTGGATGTCTCGCCCGGATCCAGCGTGCCGTCGCCCTCGGTGTCGAGAAAGACGGTCCAGTCCGACAGTCCCTTCTCGCCCGCGTCGTAGCCGTGGTCGCCATCCTTGTCGTGGAATTTCTCCCCGGAGATGGCCGAGTAGCGCGTCGTCAGCTCAAAGGACATGTCCCAGGAGTTGCCGGAGCGGTCCTCGATCGGGCTTCCGCTCTCGTACCCCTGGCCGATGACCGGCGCCGTCGGGAAAGTGATGATCACGGCGTCGTCCGGGTTCTTCAGGTGCGGGCGCGTCTCCCATCCGAAGGGATGCGGATACTGGCCGGTGCCATAGACGGCCGCAATGCTGATCCAGTAGACGTTCTGGTCGGGATCCTGGAAGAACCACATTGTCTCCGGCAGGTCGGTATCGAACTCGAACTTGGCCTCCGGCGGCTGGAGCGGGCTGTTGGGGTCGAAGTCCCATCCCGCGAACCGCCAAGTGTAGTTACTGCTGTCGGCGTAGGCCTGCCACAGGACCTTCCCCGGGTGGCTGTAATGCAGAGGCCCGGCCGGCACATCCGTCCATATCGTGAACATGAAGCCCTGCGGCAGCGCGGGAGGATACTCGTAGTCCCATCCAAGGAACGACCCCCACCAGCGGATATCGGTGACGGGCAGTTTGGAGGTACACACCCAATCGTCGGCGACTATCTGGTTGCTCCCGTAGACCGACTTGACGTCCCAGCCGTTGGCGGCGCCAGGCGGGACGAACACCTGGGGTGGCTGGCTCCACTTGACCACATCGACGGCTTCATTCCGGCTTGCGGCCAGCAGTTCGACCTGCTGGACGGCACGATCACGGGTACCTTCTGCTCCCTCGACCTGCCTGACCTTGGCCCTGATATGCGCTGGAGTGCCTCTGCGCTTTACTCAGACGGCGTGCTGGGCGTGATCTTCCCATCGCTTCCCGGCGACGCCAACCGCAACGGCATTGTTGACATGACCGACTACATCGTCTGGTTCAACCACTTCGGCCAGACCAGCGACGGCGGCATCAACGACACGACCTGGCGGAAGGCCGACTTCAACGGCGACGGGATCACGGACATGACGGACTACATCACCTGGTTCAACTACTTCGGCCAGGTGGGCGAGGCCCAATCCGTGCCCGAGCCGGCCACGATGGCGCTCGTGGCCCTGGGCGGCCTGGCCGTCCTCCTGCGCAGGAGGAAGTGATCTCGCGCCACATGGCCGTGCCCAGCCCGACGGCCGCCGGGTCGCCCGAAGTCTATCCTCCGCGTCATCCCCGCGCCAGAGCAGCCGGCCCCATATGCTAACAAACACCAGAAATTTTCTTGCCGTCAGCCTTTCGTTAGGGTATAATATGCGCGGTTTGGGTCGCCGCGCGTGCGGGGGCCAGGAAAGTCATGTCGAGAATCGGAGGTCGCACAATGATCAGCGAGATACAGTTGGCTGCGAACCGGAACAATGCGCTCGTGTCAACAGGGCCCAGTACGCCCGCCGGCAAGTCGACCGTCGCGAAGAACGCGGTCACGCACGGCATCTGGTCGAACCTCGGCGCCATCCCAGGCCTGGAGAAGCAGGAGGAATGGGAAGAATACCTGAAGGAAACCGTCGCCAGTTGGTCGCCGATACGCCGAAATGGACGCCGCCCAGGCCCGCTACGAGCGAAAGGTGATGGCCAGGTCCGTCGAAAGGTGCCTGCGCCTCCGGATGGCGCCGCAGGATGCGATGGCGGCCAAGCTCCTGCGATATGAGACGACGCTCAGTAACCAGTTCTACCGCGCGGTCCACGAGCTCCAGCGGCTCCAGGCCATCAGGCTTGGGGCGCCGGTGTACCCGGCCCGGATCCCGCAGCCCCGGTAGGGGCGGCAGATTTGTAGCCCGGCCCGTAAGGGCCGGGGTAACGGCACCCCGTCATGACAAGCCCCGGCAGGGGCGACAGAAGAAGCGCCCCACGATTCCTCCGCCCTTCTTCTGCCGCCCCTACCGGGGTTCGCATGTTGGACATCGCCGCTATCCCCGCCGCTCGCGCGGCGGGCTACAAGTCTATCGCCGCTGCCGCGGCGCAATACGCGGCGCACGGCCGGCCGTGATAGTCAGGATCGCGCGGCGATGGAGCTTGACCGCCCGGCGTCGGCATAGCTGGCCGGGGCGTCGATCCGTGCGGGCGACAACGTCGCCCCCGATTCATCGGCCCCACCGCCGCCCGTCAGGTTCGCATCCGATGCGCCAAGACGTGGGCGTGCAACTTAGCGGCACAGCCGCGCGTTGCACGCGGAACGCACGCCGACATCACCGCGTGCAACACGGCCCGCTGGGCCTAAGTTGCACGCCCTACCACTGGCGAGTAACAATGGGCGCGGCACTCTATAACTCCGGCCCGCAGAGCCCGGCCGGCGCCGGTGCCCCCGGCCGGGCATCGATCCGTGCGGGCGCGGCGGGCGGGACCATCGCGACTTGACCTGGCGTTCTCTTGGGCACCGGGGTAGACTCTGGGAACCTGGGAACAAGGCGAACGGAGTGCCAGTGGACCGTCTATTGCGTTTCGCAAAAGTAATGTAACGAAAACGCCGATATATGAAGCATGAGACCAC
>JBHGBE010000114.1:0-11157 GCA_041946855.1 Phycisphaerae bacterium
GACTTTTGTGTCCCGGTAAGGTCTATCGGCAAATCACGGGTTATTCGGATAGGCTCTTATTGGTAGAATCAAAGCTATGAGCATGACTGTGAAATCGCTGTCGGCGCCGGATGCCGCGCTGCGAGACAAGCTGGCTCGATGCGAGAAGATGCTTCGCGAGATGGGCAGCGTCGTTGTGGCGTTCTCCGGCGGCGTGGACAGCACGTTTCTACTGGCGTTGGCCGTGCGGGCGATCGGGCGCGACAAGGTGCTGGCCGGCGTGGGCGTTTCACCGAGTCTGCCACAGCGCGAGCGGAAGGCGGCGCGCGAACTGGCGGAACAGATTGGCGCGGAGCTTGTTGAGATCGAGACACGCGAGCTGGACAACGCGGAATACGCAGCCAATCCCGCCAATCGATGCTTCCACTGCAAGACCGACCTGTTCAAGCGGCTGCTTGAGCTTGCGCATGAGCGCGGCATGGCGGCCGTCGTCTGCGGCGCGAATGCGGATGACGCCGGCGATTTCCGTCCTGGTCTGGCGGCCGGGGCGGAGCTTGGCGTCCGCAACCCGCTGATGGAGGCCGGCCTGACCAAGGATGACATCCGCGCCGCGTCGAAGGCGATGGGCCTGCCGACGTGGGACAAGCCTTCAATGGCCTGCCTGGCCAGCCGAATCCCCTACGGCCAGGCGATTACCGAGGGCAGGCTGGCACGCATCGAGCGGGCCGAATACGTGCTGCGCGACCTGGGCTTTTCGCAGTGCCGCGTCCGCGACCACGATACCATCGCCCGCATCGAAGTGCCCGTCGGCGACATCGCGGCCGTACTGGAGGCCAGGGACAGGATCGTGGCCGCGCTGAAGTCGCTCGGCTACGCTTACGTCACGGTGGACTTGCAGGGCTTCCGCAGCGGTTCGATGAACGAGACGCTGAAGAAGTAAGCCATGCCTATCGCGACCCCGCCCCCGCCGTGATCGTCTCCGCCTTGGCGCTTATGACCCGGCCGTCCTTGAGGATGCAGTGGATCTCCGGCGCCTCCATGTGCCGTGCGGTTTTGGCCGTGACATCCTCATAGTTCAGGCTGGCGTTCTGCCGCGGTGCGCCCTTAAGGAAGCCCCAGATGTCCATCCGGCCCGTGTCTGGCGTTCCGTCGGCGTACTTCTGGTAGAGGACCTGCTGGCCGACGACCTCCGTCGGGCCGTCGATGATGTCAACGTCCCGGATGGCGGTGAACTGCTCCAGCTCCCCGATGCTCGGCCCGGTTTCAACCGCGCCCGCGACGGGGACCGTCCTGGCCGCTCCAGCCCGCGGCGGCCCGAAGACCGCGATCATCTGCTGGCAGGACAAGTCGCTGGCCCGACCGCCCTTGAGCTCCGGCCAGAACCGCCGGTTCATGTTCTGGAGCATGAGCAGCTTGTCGCCGCTTCGGTGCTTCATCTGCACTCCGCCCGGCTGGGCGTCCGCCCGCAGGTCGCCGACCATCGTCACCATGCGGCTGGCCTGGTCCCACTGCATGCTCTTGCGCCACTTGAACCAGGTCTGCGACGGGCTTTCGATCCCGCCGCCGGTCACATCGCTGGAACTCCTCTTCTGGCCGGCCGGGCTCCTGGGGGCGCGGAAGTCCTCGACGAGCATCTGGCCCGGCCCCGGCATGCTGATGGTCGGCTCGGTAGCCTCCACCCCCTTCTGCGGCGGGTTGAAGATGAGCGTATCGCCCCAGACCGAGACCCGCTGGAGGAGCCATTGGTACCTGGTGATGTCCGTGGAGATGCGGATGTCGGGGCCGAGCACGCACCTGTGAAGCTCGGGGCGAAGGCCGCGGAGCCACCACCGGCCGGGCTCCACCACGGTCGCGACGCGATGGCTGACCAGGTCAACCTTCTTGTCGGCCTCGACCTTGACAAGCTGCTTGCGACCCATGTCCATCCTCAGCGCCATGCGCCTCGGCCCGCTGGCAGGCTCCGTCGCGGCCATTGGCGCGCCGGCGGCCAGGTCCGGCTCCGTGCTCGACGTGAAAGTCAGGCGCATCGTCCCGCAGTCCATCCGGTCGTACTCGGTGATGAAGCTGACGCGCTTGTTGCCGTCGCCCTCGAAGTACGCCGTGTTCTGTTTGCCCTGGTACTCCATCCGCCGCGACCACTCGGCGCTCACCGGGCGGCCTTCGGGAAGCTCCCGGCCGTTCAGGTCGCGGTTGTAGAGGAAGCTCAACGCGCCGGGGCCGATCACCACCGCGGATTCGTTCTTCTGGCTCAGGTGTATCTCCGGCCCGGATATCGTGTTGACGCCCTTGCCCATGGCGGGGTCGGCCACTTGCGTGATGATCGCAGGAACGGCCGGTTGCGTGGCCGTGGCCGGACGACCGTAGATCGTCGCGTTGCGCGTGTCCTTGCCGCCGCCGACAGCCTTGATGAGTTCGCTGGTGATTGTCTCGCCGGAGGCGGTGATCGGCTGCTTGGGGTCGTTCCTGTCGGTGACGATGACCGGCCTGCCGACGGCCGTGAGCTGGGTGGCGTCGATCCTGCGGCGGATCTTGCCGTCAGGCTGGACTTCCCTGAACTCGCCGAACTGGACGGTCATCTCGTCGCCCTTGATGTCCGCGGCATCCTGCCTGGCCAACACGTTGCCCGTGGCGACGGCCTTGCTCGGGTACGTCCTGCCCTCGGGGTCGGCTGTCAGCCACGTCTGAAGCCGGTCGCACTCGACGTAGTTGCCCGTCGCGGCCTCGGTGAGTTTCACGCCCTTCTGGAAGACGGCATCCGTGATCCGCTGTTTGGTGCTCTTCTTCCCATCCGGCGCGACGGTGGTCTGCTCGGTGAAATGCGCATCGACTGAGCCTTCCCAGACGATCTTGTCGACCGCGCCAGGCGCGGTTGCCGGCGCCGACTGGGTCTGGGGCTTTCTTGTGCCGGCTGGAAGCCCGCCAAGACCGCCTATCCCCTCCGCCATGCCTCCGCTCCGGGGCGGCATCGTCATCGCGCCCGGCCCGGCAAGGTGCGCGACGGCATCCTGCCGCCTACCCGCCGCGTCGATGGCTGAACCGACGTATCGCATCATCGGGCACTCGATGGTCTCATGATTGGCCGTCTCCAGTCTGACAGGCTTGGCGGGCGTGCCCTTGGCCGGATTGGCCGGCCTGCCGTCCAGTTGCCCGGCCTGCTCTGGATTGTGGAACGAGAACCTGCTGCACCAGGCGGTGGCCTGCGTGTCCTTCATCACGATGTCGTCGCCATCGCCGCTGACGGCGTATCGCTTGTTGGAAGGTGCTTCAGTGTGTCCCACGGGAAGCAGGGACAGCGGGCCGTGCCACGTGATTGTCATCTGCTCCGTTCGCGGCTGGCCCGGCTTGGCCCTGGCGGGCGACGGGCTCGGCCTGGGGCTCGCCGCCGGCGCGGCTGCCTTCGTGGCCGGAGGAGTCCTGGGCCCTCTTGGCTGGCGTGTCTCCTTGGCGCCGCCCGCCCAGTCGAAGCTCAGCTTCAGGTGCCTGGCGCCCTCCATGCTGCGCTCGCCGCTGACAACACGGATGCCGCCCTTGTCGTCGGTAAGCGTCACCTCGTAGACGTTTGCCCGCTGGGGCTGGGTGGCCGGGGTCCTTACGGCAGGGCCGGCGGATGGGCCGGGGGCGATCCGTCGGACCGGCGCGTGGGCGGTCGCCGGCATGGACGTCGTCAGCCAGGCCATCGTCTCGGCCGGCCTGCCGGTGGGTTGCGGCGAGGTTACCGGCGAGAGGCCCGCCTGCGTGGCGGCGTCGGCGCCCTGGCCCGCGCCTGGCAGATTGAACTTCAGGCCCTCCGGCACGTTCTTTATGACCAGCTTCTCGCCCTGCCTGATCCACAGGTCGCGCAGTTCCTGCGGCTGCTCGTTCCACCGCAGGTTCAGCCCCTTGCCCCAGATGTCGGCCTCCTTCGATTCCACGCTGACCGGGTTGTCCGTCGAGAGCTCCAGCAGGTCGTTGTTGAAGCTGACGTCATCCATTCGGATCATCACCATGTCGGCGGGATCGTGCCGGCCGGAGGCGGGGTCGCGGTCTATGTCGACCTTGACGTCGCCCAGGAGCTTTCCCCTTGTGACCTTCGACCCCTTCCTGCCGAGCTCGCCGCTGTAGATAAACTCGCCCTTGTCCGCCGTTATGTAGACATCCTGGTTGTCACGGTAGAGGACGACGCGCGGCTCATCGAACTGGTACGTGCCATCCGCCAGTCTCTGCCACTTCTTGGCCGTGTACAAGCCGGCCAGCGTGCCATCGTCGCGCCGGTCCTCGATGTAGACTTCGAGGCCCTTGGGAATGACCACCGACGGCTTGGTCTGGGGGTCTTCGGCCGGCCGCGCGGAGGCTATCGGCGGACGCGTGCGGATCGTGACGCCGCCGCCGACAAAGAGCTGGTACAGGCCGAAGCCCAGCAGCAGCAGGAGGAACGTCCCGATCAGGAGGGCGATCCGTCGCTTCATGGCAACTCCCTGCCATTGGCGACCGTCTTGATCCCAAGCAGGTCCTGCACGTCGATGATGCCGACCGGCCGGCTTTCCTTGTCCAGCACGGGAAGCTCGTCTATCCGGTAGCGGTTCATGATCGCCTGCGCCTCGCTGGCAAGTTCGCCCAAGTGAATGTGCTTTGGCTCGCGGACCATGAACTGGCTGACCGGGCGTTGAAGGATGTCCGTGCCGCCATCGCGGACAAGCGCCCGGCGGAGGTCCGCGTCGGTCAGTATGCCCGACAGCCGCCCGTCGCCGTCCACCAGCAGCATCGCTCCCAGGCGGCGCTTGGGCTTCTGCCCCTCGGCCAGCGCGGCCCCAAGCGTAAGGTCATCCCTGACAACGGCCATCCGCTCATCCTGCCGCGCCAACATCGCCTCCTCGACCTTCAGGAGCTTGCGGCCCAGCGCGCCGGCCGGATGGAATGCGGCGAATTCCTCCGGCTGGAAGTTGCGCATCTGCATGACCGTCAGGGCCAGCGCGTCGCCGAGGGCCAACATGCACGATGTGGACACCGTGGGCGCCAATCCAAGCGGACAGGCCTCCTCCACGTTTCCGTAGCTCACTACGATGTCCGCGTGGCGGCCCAGCGGCGAGTCGGCCGAGGATGTTATCGCGATCAGACTGGCGCCGCGGCCCTTGAGGTGGTCAACAAGGCGGATTATCTCGGCGGTCTGGCCGCTGTGCGAGAGGGCGATGACCACGTCCCCGCGCTGGAGGCGGCCCAGGTCGCCGTGCAGCGCCTCGACCGGGTGCAGGAAGATCGACTGTGTGCCCGTGGACGCCAGCGTGCCGGAGACCTTCTGGGCGACGATGCCGGCCTTGCCGATGCCCGTCAGCACGACCTTGCCGGCGCAGCGGTAGACCATCCCCGCCGCCCTGGCGAAGGATTCGCCAATCCGCCCGGCCAGGGCGGCGATGGTCCGGCCCTCCGCCTGTAGCGTCCGGCGTGCGAGCTCCAGGTTCACCGGCATGTCATCTTCGGGACTGATGTTCGTAATACCTTGTCTCGTTGGCGGTTATCAAAGCCGCGCCGGAGAGGGCACACCCTTACTGCGGCACACCGCGACCGCTGGGCCACGTCGCGACGCGGCTGATACGATTATGCTTGTCCGCCTCTGCCGGGTCAAGTAAAACGGAACGATGCTCGACCAGGAACAGCTACTGAGGCTGCTCGTCACCGCCGTGCCGCTGCTGTTCAGCTTGACGATACACGAGTATGCGCATGCGCGCACCGCCCTGGCCTTCGGCGACCCGACGGCGCTGTATAGCGGCCGGGTGACGCTCAATCCGCTGGCGCACCTGGACCCTATTGGCACAATCTGCCTGCTGTTCTCGGGCATCATAGGCTGGGCGAAGCCAGTGCCTGTTAACACCGCTAACCTTCATCCTCGCGGGCTTGGCAACTTCGCCGTCTCGGCGGCCGGACCGGGAAGCAACCTCTGCCTGGCCGCGATCTCCTGGCTGCTCCTGAAGCTGTACCTGGCGTTCGGGCTTCATTACGCCAACCTTCCGGCGTCATTCACCAACGTCCTGTGGATGTTGCTGGCGTACACGATGGTGGCAAACGTCGGGCTGTGCGTGTTCAACCTCATCCCCCTGCACCCTCTGGACGGCTCGCACATCCTACAGGAGCTCCTGCCCTTCCACCTCCACCACCGCTACATCTTCTGGCAGGCGAGGTACGGCATGCCGCTGCTGGCGATTCTCATCTTCGGCCCCAAGCTGTTGGCGATACTGAACATTCACGTATTCGACCCGGTCGGTTTCATACTCAATCTGGCGATATCGATCGCGGGGCATTCGCTCGGCCTTGGGCTGGATTAGTGCAGCGTCAGCACTGGATATGCGGGGTGTCTCTCTGGAGACCCCATCAGGAAGTGCCGGAAATTAGTGCCTGTCCCGAATTTCAGAAATTCGGGACAGGCACTAATTTCCGATGCAGTCCTGCCTGATCGGGTTGCCAAGGCTTCCCAAAGGATCAATTTGACGCGGCACTAGTCCTTTGCCCTGACTCTTATATTCGCCACCATGGATACGTAGGATCGGGTGATCGGTTCCCCTTCAAGGCCCAACGCGCGGCAGGCCTCCTTGACGGCCTTCTCGCTCGGCCCTTCGACTTCAACAAACCTGCCTAGTCCAGGAAGCTCATCCAGTTCCACCCGGCACCGGCCGGGCTTGGCCAGCACGAAGCTTCTACGGCGCTTGCGGACCATGACGGTGGGCACGAAGCCCAGGGCCTCGAAGATACTCGCCAAGATTCCCGCATCCCTCACGTACGTCTGGACCTCCCTGCGAATCTTCAGCCCTCGCGGACGCTTCTTCGGCCCTTTGTACGTGAGCAGCGCACCTGGCGGCGGTGGTTCAGCGCCTCGGCGCAACATGCGGATGGTCCGCAGCCTAAGGCCGCAATCGCGTCTGCGCAGGTCACCACCGCGCGTGTCGAAGAACTGGTCCGTCTCCACGGCCGTCCCAAGAAACTCAGCGCCGGCCTTACGCAGCGCCTTCAGGATCGCCCTGAAGTCGCGGACCTTGATCTTCGCTTCAATCTCATCCGCCATGGACTGCTCCTGCTACTGGCTCCCGCCCCCGTTCCTGTCCTCCCGCGGCCCACGGGAGAAGACCCGGAATGGATATAACACCAGCGTGCTGATGTTGTTGTACGCCACAGCGCCGATCGCGCGAACCATGTCGCGCATCTTGCCGGAGCCTGGGTCTGGCATCCCGATGAGCCATAGGAGCGCCGCGAAGCGCGCCAGGCCCGATAAGGCAAACGTCGCGTGATACGCCGTCCAGATGAACGGCCCCACGTGAAGCTCCGTGAATCCAAGGACCTTCACGTCGTTGATGAGCGAAACGATGAACCCGCCGATCGGCGCCCCCGCCACGCTGCCGAGGCTGATAATCACCTGTGCGGCCGCCACGTACCGGCTGCGGCCCTGCCTGTCCGAGAAGCCCAGCAGGATGTTCCCCTGCCCCATCATCACGCCGGTCCACCCGATGCCGCCGATCAGGATCGAACACGACACGACCAGGTACGCCCCCACCGGCATGTCGGGCGTGATCCAGACCCAGCCGGGCCTGCCGATCAATGGGCCGGCTTTTCCGGCAATCCAGTTGGTGGCCGTCGTGATGAATTCGGGCCAGGGAGTGTGCGGGGTGGAAAAGAAGTACGGCATGACGGAGAACACGGTCATGAACGTGGCGGCCATAAGCACGGGCCGGCGGCCCCAGCGGTCGAGCAGCCTGCCCCAAACCCTCAGCCCGATCATCCCCAGGATGGGGGAGATGACCATATAGAGCACCTGGACCGCCAGCTTGCTGAAGCCCAGGTACTCCGAAGTGTACACGATGAAAAAGAACCCCGGCACGGCGATGGCGAAGCCGATGGTCATTCCGTAGGCGACGTATCGCTTGAGCGCATGTTCCTTGATGCGGCTGGCAAGCACGACGACCGACGCGATGACCAGCAGGAAGAAGGCGCCCTTGGCCCACAACCTGTAGTCAGGAGCCAGGTCCGTGATTGCGGCGACCCCTGCAATAACGGCCGCACAGATCAGCAATATTAGATTCGTCCAGGAACCTTCGGTGAATATCTTCGGAGCGGCGGCCTTGTCGGGCTTGGGCTGGACGATCTCGCGGACGTTGCGGTACATCCATATCTCGGCCGCGCCGATTATCGCGCCTATGCCGAATATTGCGCAGATCACCCACAAGAGCATGGGCTGACGCGATGCCGCCTCAGGCTGGCTCTTCGTGAAGGAAGCGGCCCGGACCTTGGCGATTGTCGCGGGCCTCAGGCCTGCTCGAAGGGCGGCCTGCTCCACGCTCAATGACCTGATCTCGATCCGGCGCGAATCCAGGTCCGTCTCGCTGATGTCCGACTGAAGCTTGTCCTTCTCCATGTCCCAGCTTCGTGAGATCGAGGCGATCTCGCTCGCGGGCAGGCCCTCAGCCCGTGCCGCGGCGACGAGCTTGTCGGCCAGCACGTGCGGGTCCAGCGTGGAGACGGTTACGTAGTCAAGCAGGATGCCTATCCCGACCACGATCAGGACCTGAACGATCCGCCCGAAGCCGAAGCGCGCCGCGAAGAACCGCCCCCGAATCCGCCTCGGCACGAGGTCGCCCATCCACGTCGTCCAGGCCGGATTGGCGAATGACTGGAGAAGCCAGCTCAGCGTGTAGATGCCCAGCATCAGCGAGACGGCCACCGTTGAGGGGACGAAGACCACCAGCGGTATCATCGCTATCGCCACCCACAAGAGGCGATGCGTTATGCCGCTGTAGAGGAACTGGTACTTCCGCAGGCCCGACCTTTCGATGAGTTCCGCGCCGACGACCATCGCGATGGTGGCGGCCGCCGGCGCTGCTGCGAGCCAGCCGAAGAGCTCGTCGCTGAACCCCAGCATCCTGGCGAAGCTCTTGAGCTGGATGCCCGACACCAGCACCGCCCACGCCGACCCGAACAGCCACGACACCGTCGCGATGCGCAGGCTCCTGCGCAGCTCGGCCCTGCGGACGCTCAGGGCCGGCAGCACTTCGTAGCTCTTGCTTCGCCAGGACATGCGGCTTCTCAGGCCTCCCTGCCGTTGTCCCGGCGTTTGCGGTTGCCCTCCCCGTTACTCCCGTGTTCCGTGCGGCTCCGGCCCCATCCGAACAGCCGCAACGGCTCCAGCAGACGCGACGACACCGCGTTGTAGATGTTCACGCTCCAGAGCCTGAACATGTCGCGGACCTTTCGCGCGCCGGGGTCGGGCATGTTCCACAGCCAGCCCAGCGCCAGTAACCGCAGCACCATGCCCATCAGGAACGTGAACTGGTAGCTGTTCCAGACAAGGCCACCGATCCAGAGCGGGGTCGCCTCAAACGACTGCGCCACCAGGCCGCCGACGATCGCGCCGACCGCCCCTCCGATGTTGATGAGCACTGATGAGGCCGCCACGTACTTGCTCCTCCCGCTGCCATCGGAGAAGCCGAGGACGATACCGGTCGTCGCCAGGCCGAAGGCATTGCCGCTGCTGTTGCCGACGATGCACCCCAGCGAAGTGAGCACGAAGGGCACGATCGCCCCACGGTTCTCGGTGCTGATCCAGGTCCAGCCGTCATGCCCCGCCAGGCTCCCCAGCATCGCCGCGAGCCAGTTGACGGCATCCACGGCGAACTGCGGGCAGTACATGTTGCGGGTGACGAACAGCCACGGCATGACGGCCAGGCCCATCAGCACCGTACACACGATCAGCGTCGGCCGACGGCCCCACCGGTCGATCATCTTGCCCCACCAGGGGGAACTCAGCATGCCGGCAACCGGCCCTATGGCCATGAAGACCAGGTTGGACGCCAGCACTCCGAAGCCCAGTGTCTCGCTGGCGAACTTCCAGTAGTACCAGCCGCAGCAGGTCATCGAGGCCGTCACGACGGCGCCGTAGCAGACGTAGTGGCGAAAGATCCGGTCCCTGAGTGGGTCCAGCAGGATCCCGTTGCTGACGCTCCTGAGCACCCGCCAGGCGTAAATGACCGATCCGGCAGGTCCTTTCCTGGCCGGTCGCGCCACCTCGAACGAGAACGTCGGCCTGGGTCTGGCCTCGTGGCGCGGTGGAAACACCTCCCGCACCCGGCGAAACAGGAGGATGTCGACCATGCCGAATACCGAGCCGGCGGCGAAGATGACGCATATCGTCGCCAGGAGAACGTGGTTGTCCACGGCGTTCTCGTGTCCGTTGGTCCCGCCGACCCATTCGGACCTGATGATGAGGCTGATGGCGATGATCGCCACGATCTGCACGACCGTGGTGATCTGCGCGCGGTTGCCGAAGTATCGTCCGCGAATCCGCCGGGGAATCAGGTCGCCCATCCAGGTCAGCCAGGGCGGCGTTCCCAGGTGCGCCAGGAAGTTGCTGACAGCGATGATCACCAGCGCCAGGACCACGCCCGCCGCCGAGCCGTCCGCTGACGGCCATATCACAAGCGGAAGCCCCACCGCCGCCAGGACCATCCACAAGAACCGCGCCACCAGTTGCGAGTTCAGGAACAGGTACTTGCGCAGTCCGGTCCGCTCGACGATGATGGCGGCCGGCAACTGTCCCAATGTCGCCAGAAACGGCAGCGCGGTCATAAGCCCGAACGCGAAGTTGTTGAACCCCAGAATCTTGCAGAAGGCCCTCATCTGGTCGCCGCTGATGCACGTCTGCCAGACGACGCCCCACATCCAGGCCACCGTCACCAGCCGCAGGCAACTCCGAAGATGATGCCCCCTAACGCTCAGGGCGGGCAGGACTTCGTAGGTTTTCTCGCGCCAGGACATCCTGCGATTTCCGTCCACAGACCCGACGGCGTCCGTGCCGCCAGCCGTATCGCCAGCCCCGGCAAGCCGGGAGCGATTCAAGGCATCTTTCAACTCACGCCCGGCCCGCTCGAGGTCCCGCGCCGCAATTGGGCGAACGCTCTTGCCAGCCGGATACGCTCAGGGTATTATCCGCCACTCGGAACATCAACAGGACCAGCATATTCCAAGAGGTGAGCGATGCACTACCCGCACAAAGTATCCAGGAAGCACCGGGCACGCAAGATCGGCTTCCGCGCCCGCATGAAGACCTCCAGCGGACGCAAGATGATCAACCGCAAGCGCCGCCTGGGCCGCAAGGTCCAGGTCGTCTAGGCCCTGAACAAGCGTGATTTTCGGAGGCGTAGCGCAAAAAGTACTCGAAATCCC
>JBHGBE010000115.1:0-10500 GCA_041946855.1 Phycisphaerae bacterium
TCGCAGTTGGGCGTCACGCGCGTGATGAAGTTCATGTACGCCACGCGACCGGCCTTCTCACGCTGGAAGGCCAGGCAGTACTCGGCCATCTTGCGCTGAAGATCGGGGCTGGTCGTGCTCCCGTCGAAGCCGACCGCGCCACATCACCCGCCGCCCGTAACTTTGGCGGGCGGGTTTCCTGATATAATCGCCGGGATGAACGACGCGCGCAGGAAGTTCAAGTTCATCGGCTGCGAGATCGTCTACCGCGAGGCGTGCTACCTGGCGGCCACCGGCCGTCACCACGTGGACGTGGAGTTCCTCCGCAAGGGCCTGCACGACCTGGAGACGTCCGACATGGTCGCCAAGGTCCAGGCGACCATCGACGCGGTGGATGCCGCCGCCGGCTACGAGGCGATACTGCTGGGCTACGCCCGCTGCAACGACGGCCTGGTCGGCGTGACGGCCCGCTCAGTGCCGCTGGTCATCCCGCGGGCGCACGACTGCATCTCCTTCTTCTTCGGATCGCGGGCGGCGTACAGGCAGCACTTCGACGCCCATCCCGGCACCTACTACATGACCACCGGCTGGTCCGAGCGGAACAGCTTTCCGGGCGGCGGGTACATGATGCCCGCGTACGGCAAGAAGGGCGTGATGGCCAAGCTTGGCCTGGCCGAGCCTTACGAGGAGATGGTCCGCAAGTACGGGAAGGAGAACGCGGACTTCATCGCCTCGACGCTCGGCGACTGGACGAGGAACTACACGCACATGCTCTACCTCGAGATGGGCGTGTGCGACGAGGCGGCGTACATCGCCGACGCCCGCCGGCTGGCCGATGAGAACTCATGGCGGTTCGAGCTGCGCAAGGGCGACTGGACGCTGCTGGACAAGCTCTTCGCCGGCCAGTGGGACGACGACTTCGTCATCGTCCAGCCGGGGCGGAAGATAGTGGCCAGGAACGACGAGCTGGTGCTGGACGTGCAGTGATTGCAGATTGCAGATTGCGGGGCGGGTCTGCACGTCCGCCGGTTGGGCTCCCGTGGCAAGGCTCGGTAACAGGGGGGGATTCACTTCGCGGGCCGGCTCGCCGAAGGCTGCTTGTCAGCCAGCGTGCCGATGCGCTTTGTGCCAACCGCCAGCTCGTCGATCCACAGCATCTGCGCGTGCGGCAGCAGGCGCGGGCCGAAGTAGGGCAGAACAGCGAACTGGTTGAACTTCATCTTCGGGAAGTCCGTGGATCGCAGGACCACGTTCTGCCTGTCGATGACCAGCTTGCCATCGAACCAGCCCTGGATGATGCCGTCAGTGTTGGGCTTGTCGTTCTTGAGGTCCAGCGTGTTGAGCTTGAAGCGGGCCTCGACGCAGTGCCACTTGTCATCCGTGAATAGCTTGTCCTTGCTGTCGTAGAGCATGCCGTTGTAGCCGCCCTTGATGGGGCCCTGCGTAAGGCCGTGGGGCATGTTCCTGTTCTGGATGTCCTGCGCGCCCAGGCGGAGGCGGCCGTCGCACGGCTCGACGTACATGGTCAGGTGCGAGGCCGCCGGGCCGGCGAAGGCCTCGTTCTCGGTGGTCATGAAGTGCGTAAGGTGCGGGTGGTAGGGCCTGCCGGTCCAGTCCCAGCCCTTGGAGAGCTTGATGTAGAACCTGAGGTAGACCTCATCCGTCGGGTCGAACAGGTGCCGCGCGCCCGAAGGCCCGACTGGCTGCGAGCCACCGGCGCGCCACTCGAACTGGGCGCATCCCTTGCCGGCGGCGGCCGTGCCGGCGATGACGAGCTTGCCCGTGTCGTACCAGCCACGGCTGGCGACGTCGCCCGTCTCGAAGGATTCGGAGAAGAAGATCGCGCCGCCCGCAGGCGCGGTGGCGGGCATTGAGGCGGCCGGCCTCGACGCGGCCGGCGGCGTCGCCGCCCGCGCCGCCGCATCGCTGCAACCGATGCAGCCCATCGCCGCCAGCATTGCCATTGCGCAGATCGATTTCATAGGAACCTATCTTATCGCCTTGCTCGCGATGTCATGCCTGTAGATGCACCCCTGCCAGTTGATCTTGGCGACGGCCTCGTATGCCCGCTTCTGCGCGGCCGCGATCGTCTCGCCCAGAGCCGTCACGCCGAGCACCCGTCCGCCGGCGTTGACCAGCCTGCCGTTCTCGACGGCCGTGCCCGCGTGGAAGACCTTGACGTCGCTGCCGAGGGCCTCCGCCTCGTCGATGCCCGTTATCGGGAAACCCTTGGCGTAGCTGTCGGGATAGCCGCCGGAGGCCATCACCACGCAGACGGCCGGGCGCGGGTCCCACTCCAGCGTCACCTCGTCGAGCCGGTGCTCGCAGACGGCGACCATCGCCTCGACAAGGTCGCTCTTGAGGCGCATCATCAGCGGCTGGCACTCCGGGTCGCCGAAGCGGCAGTTGAACTCGATGACCTTCGGCCCGCCGGGCGTGAACATCAGCCCCGCGTAGAGCACGCCCTCGTAGCGGCCGAAGTCGCGCCGCATCGCGTCGACGATGGGCACGAGGACCTCGCGCTCGATCTTCTCCATCACGTTGGCGTCGATGATCGGCACCGGGCTGTACGCGCCCATGCCGCCGGTGTTGGGGCCTTTGTCGCCGTCGCCGACGGGCTTGTGGTCCTGTAGTGCCTCCATCGCGTAGATGCTCTTGCCGTCGCACAGCGCCAGGACCGTCGCCTCCTGCCCGACGAGCATCTCCTCGATGACCACCGTGCTGCCGGCCGCGCCGAAGACCTTTTTGGCCATCATGTCCTCAAGCGGCTTGACGGCCATGTACGGCTCGGGGCAGACGACGACGCCCTTGCCCTTGGCAAGGCCGGCCGCCTTGACCGCCACGCCGTGGTCGCGCGACAGGACGTAGGCCTTGGCGGCGGCGAGGTCCTTGAAGATCCGCGCCTCGGCCGTCGGCACGGATGCCGCCCGCATGAGCTCCTTGGCGTAGGCCTTGTCGGCCTCGATGCGAGCGCCCTGAGCGCCGGGGCCGAAGCATAGGATTCCCGCCTCGCGGACGGCGTCGGCCATTCCCTTGGCCAGCGGGTCCTCCGGCCCGACGACGACCAAATCCACCTTGTTCTTCTTGGCGAAAGCGACGACGCCGACCGTGTCGTCGTCCTTCAGCGCCACGCACTCCGCGTGCTGGGCGATGCCCGGGTTGCCCGGCGCGGCGTACATCTTCTCGCACAGCGGCGACTGCGACATCTTCCAGGCCAACGCGTGCTCGCGCCCGCCGGAGCCGACAAGGAGAATCTTCATCGTGAAGTCCTTTCAATCTCTGCCGGGAAGTGTAACCGAAGGCCCGGCAACGTGCCAATGACCTGGCGCGACGGCGGGAAATGGTGAATCGGATAATCGGTTGATTGGTCAGGGAGTCTTTGGTTTGGTGGTCGTCAAGGGCAACGCCCTTGGGCCTCTGAGCTTGTCCATCTTCTGCATCTGCTCCGGTGTCAGGGATTCGCGTATCTGCCTCCATAGATCCAACTGCAACATTTCGGGGCCCTTGCCGTAGTTGCCTGTTGCCTGGAGCGCCAGTATCTTTCCGGCCGTCTCGTCGCACATGCCGCGAATCTTCGCCATCTGCTGTTCCGTCAGGTTCAGTTCGGACGAAGTCAGATACAGGTTCGACGAGGCCGCCCTGAATTCCAGGAAGGCGGTCCATGCCCTCTTCTGCTCTGGCGTCAGCATGGCGATTGCCTCGGCATCCAGCGGCTTGCACTGCTTTCCCAGGTCCGCCGTGATCTCGCTGAGCCTGACCATCGCCTTCTCGGAGGCGGCCTTGTCCTTGGCGGCGTCGGCATCTTTCTTGGCCTTCTTGGCTGCGATGATCTTCAGGGAGGCATCATCGTGGAACTTCGCAATCGCCAGCGCGATTTCCCGTATTCTCGTCTCCTGCTGGGCGGTGAGCTTGAGTTCCTGGATCATCTCCTTGTATGGGAAGGTGAGTTCCACGGCCGGGGCGGTGGCCGATTTGGCTGGCCTGCTCTCTGCCGTGGTCGGGGCGGCTTCCGAGAGCACAGCAATCGCTACCGTCAATATTCCAACGGAGCCAGCAATCACGATTCCACGGTTCATCATCAATTCCTCTCAAAAGCCAGTCGTCTCTATCATCGCGCCGCCGGCTATCGCCGCGTTCATCTCCGACCTATTGTCCAAGTACTTGGCCCGCTGGTCCAGAAGCCCGTCGAGCCGCGCCTTGAGCGCCTTGTCGGTGTCGGCGGGCTTGCGCTTGTCGCGGGCCAGGCCGACGAGGAGTTTGACCAGGTTCTCGAAGTCGCCGAGGTTGATCTGTTCGGCCGCTATGCGGTTCCGCGGACCTTGGTTATGGTAGTTGCCCAGCGGCAGGCACAGTGCGGCGGCCGTGTAGCCGAACATGGCGAACGCGGTCGACTCGCACGTGCCGCCCGGCATGAGCTGGCGGGTGTAGCGGAAGGCCTTGTCCGCCTTCGCCAGGCCCTCCGCTACGAAAACCAAGTGTCCCGTCAGGCAGGGGTCGAAAATTCTTGCCTTGTCGCCCACGCGAATGACCACGCCGTCTCCGAGCCTTGCGGCGGGCTGGGCCTTGGAGGTCTCGATGGCCACGACCAGCGATTCGCCGTCCAGGCTTCGCGCCCGGCAGGCGGCCAGAGCGCCGACGAACCCCGCCTCCTCCGCTCGCGTCAGCAGGCCCGTCACGTCGGCGTCGATGCCCGATTCGGCGATGTCCCGCATGGCGCAGACGACGGCCGCCGAGCCGACCACGTCGTCGCACCCGCGGCTGCTCAGCGTCCGCCCGCGGATTCGCATGGCCGGCAAGTCCCACATGCCCAGCGTACACGGCGGCACGTCGGCGGGCGACTGGAGCTTCATTCGGCATGCCAGCCACGGCGAGTCCGGACTGTCGGCGGTCCCGATGATCGTCGCACACGCCTCGCCGGAGGGCGTGAAGAACCGCACGCGGGCGCCCTTGAAGTACGGCCTTCCAACCGTGCCGTAGAAATTGGCCAACAGCATCAGGCCCTTCTGCCCGGTCGCGGCAAAGCCCGGGTGGTCCATGTGAGCGGCGAAGACCCATTTTGTCAGCGCGCGGCCGCGCCCCTTGCGGTACATCAGCAGGACGTTGCCGACGGAGTCCCGCGCGAATTCCAGCGGCCACCGTGCCGCCCATTGGCGGACCTGCTCGACGATCGCCTCCTCGCGGAACGGGGCGGTGGGGCGGCCAAGCATGCCGCAAAGGATCTGTAGGTTGGTCAACGGACGCTCCGTCATTGTCTCTCCTTGATGCGGGTGATGGCGACGGTTGTGCGGCTCCTTCCGCGATGGCGAGGCGGACTACTTCTCTTTCTTCCCCATCTGGGCGAGCTTGTCCATCTGTCCGCGGAGTTCCTCGGCGGCGGCCGTGTGCGGGAAGCGCGCCACCAAGTCGCGAGCAAGCTCGAACGCCTCCGGGAAACGGCGGCGGTTTATCAGGTCGCGGATGCGGTCGCGCAGCTCGCGGACCTCTTCAATCTGGGCGTTGTCGGTGATGGTCTGCAACTGCGCGCGGACCAGGTCGGCTTCGGGGCCTTTGGGATACGCCTCCAGGAACCGCTTGGCCGCTCCGGCCGCCGCGCGCCACTGGCGGGCCTTGGCGTGCGAATCGACGGCCTCATAGAGCTTACGCCGCTGCTCGGCGTCGTAGGCCGCAGCCTCGCGCCGCACCTGCTCCAGGAGCATCCCGGCGTCGGCTGAATCGGGATGCCTGGCTGCCAACTGGCGTGCCGCCTGCTCGGCGGCCTCGAACGACGCGGCCGCCATCAGCTCCTTGACCCGCTGGACCTGGCCACTGATCTCGGCGGCGCGGGCCGCGTGGCGGGCCTTCGCCAGACGCTGCTCAAGCTCGCGGACGTGAGGCGTGTCGGGCACCTCCGCCAGGAGCTGCGCAAGCGTGTCCCGTGCCTCGTCCAGCCGCCCGGCCGAGATGTGCTGCTCGGCCAGCTCCGCAAGGCGCCGCGACTGCTGCATCTGCCACGCGCGGCGCTTGGCCTCGCGCTGGGCGTCCGAAAGCAGCAGGTTGGTGTTGATCTCGGCCAGCTCGGCCAGGACGCGCTGCATCAGGTCCACGTCGGCCGTCGCGGCGGCAGGGCGGTTCACGCCCGCCTTGACGCTCTCGATCTGGGCCGATATCTGGTCGAGCACGGCCATGTTCCGCCGCTGGATCGTCAGCCGCTCGTATTGCCTGCGGACGACCCAGGAGGCCGCCCACAGCGCCGCGCCGCCGCCCAGCCCCAGAAGGCTCAGCGCGACCAGGCCCACGGCCAGTACGGCCGGCACGGCCTGCGGCCCCTCCGCGTGCCCCTGCCACACCAGACGCACGACGGCCACGACGCCCACGACGGCCGACAGCCACGCCAGAAGCAACAGGCACGTCGATAGCGCGGATGGCGCTGGTGACTTGCTGGTCCTGGAAGCCGGCGTTGTTTCCATGTCCGCCCTTTCCGCTTTGGCGCTTCGGGACATATTATCCACCAAACCGGCGACAACGCAAGATGACACCGCGGCTGGGTGCATTTCAGTTTCCGGGAAACGCCGGAGGCCCACGCCACTTCCCGGAAATCGAAATGCACCCCCCGCGGCTTGAGGCCCTTGACGCCCCGGCACGACGGCCCGTAGAATAGCGTTGTGGAGATCATCATGGAAACCTCCCATCGCCGGTGCATCCGGGCCTTCACCCTCGTCGAACTGCTGCTGGTCATCGGGATACTCGCCCTGCTGGTGGCGATCCTCGTACCGAGCCTCAGCCGGGCACGCTCGCTGGCCTACCGCGGGGTCTGCGCGACGCACGTCAAGGAAATCGCCCGCGCATGCGTCACCTACGCAAGCGACGGGAACTGGCACAGGAACACGCTGCCGACGCTGCCGATCATCAGCGGCATCAGCACCGGCAACTGGGGCGACCCGATAAACGGCAACGCCGCCTGCATGTGGCTGCTCATCACCGGAAACGCCAGCGGCAGCACCATGAAGGTGGCCCAGCCGTGGGCCAGCCCGGGCATCTTCGTCTGCCCGGAGGCCAAGGGCCGGCGCGGATTCCTCGAACCGGCCATCGCCGACGGGCACTTCACCCCAAAGACGGTCTCCTACGCGTACATGTCGCAGGTTCCGTTCACCATGTCCGGCAAGACCTGCTACGGGACATCAGTGACCGAGGTCAGGAGCAGCACGATCATCGTGGCCGACTCCAACCCGCATTGCACGCCGGGGGAGACAAGCTTCGACGGGGCCAACTCCCCGGCCGTGAAGAGCAAGTTCAAGAACTCCGCCAACCACAATGGCGAAGGCCAGAACGTCGGCAGGATCGACGGCTCGGCCGAGTGGAAGACAAACACTCTTACTGAGGGCAGCGATCCATCCAAGAGCGACGATTTCTACAAGTCCGAGGGTTCCAACAGCGCCGGCGGAGTGCGCTGCAAGTGGGTCGGCGGTGTTGACGACAGCATCAACGACAGCTTCGTGATCGACTGACCAGCGTTTTTTTAGCACGCACGTTCGCGGACGGCAATTGGCCAGCGGCGCGGCGGCAGACCGATAAGTTGGCAAAATTGAGCGAGTTAGGCTTTGGGTGAACGCCGGTCAGGATGGCCTCAAAAATCTTTAGGGTCTTCACCTATTTTGCTTGAATTTTTCTTCTGAACGGAGTAAATTGCCTGTTGAAGTGCTTGATGCGCCGTGTGGCATGCGGTAAGTCAGGCCTGACAATTGACCCCCTTTCGGATCGGTTCCCCCCCGGCCGATCCGAATGCCGAGGCGGCGCCAGTCGTCCCCCCCCGCGGCTGGCCCGCCATTTTTTTGCGCGCTATCGGCCGTGCGCGCCCGCTCGGCGCGCGGCCGGAGCGTCCTTGCGCAATTGATGCCGCGAGGGAACCGGGGGCGGGGGAATTGCAGCGGCCGCGCCGATTCAGCCGACTACTGGCTACCCGACGCCGAAATTGCCGCCGCGATCGGCTGGATGATGTTCGGCACGACGATCCGCTCGGCCAACTCCTCACACAGCTCGCACTGCCTGGCGAACGAGCTGACGAAGTTCATCACCTTGCCGATCTCCGGGTAGCGCCGGATGGTGAAGTATATGCTTATCGGCTCCTCGTCGTAACGGCCGGTGCGGACCTGGTAGCTGCTCGACCGCGTCTCCAGCGACAGGCGGGCCTGGAGGTAGCAGTCGTCGTCCAGCGCGATCACGAGGCTCGGCTCGAACTCGATGGGCTTGCCCAGCCCCGCCCCGGCCAGCGCGCCCAGCGGGCTGCCCGATGCGAGGGCCTCGGTCACCACGGCGTCGCGGTTGCCCACGAACTCGAGGTTGAACCCGAACAGCACGTCCAGGCACTCCACGTCCAGGCCGCTGATGCCCAGGAAGTAGACGCTACGGTCGAGTATCCACCGCAGGAGCTTGTATGCGTCCTGCACGTCGGGCGGGTTGAAGTAGCCGGCCGCCAGGCGGCGCGGCTGGATCTCAAGCCACTGGTAGCTGCCGCTGTCGCGGTCGCCCTCCAGGACAAACTCGCCGGTGTCCCGCTGATAGAAACTGGTCATGCCGGTGAATTCCTTCTGGAGAGCTTCGCAGAAGTGCAGGACCGTCTCCCGGCTGTCGGGCAACGCCAGCGTGGTCTGTAGGCTCAGGTTGACGAAGAAGTCATCCGCGGCGCCGCTGAAATCGGTGGTCATCTTTCAGGAACCTCAGTCTCAACGCCCCGCATCGGGGCATTAGGAGTATACCCTCGGGACCGGCGAAACACAACGCCACGAGCCGCCAAGCGTAAGCGTGTGGTGCCTCTGCGTTTTCCGGTTCCGCGGTTTCCAATTGACAATTCCCGTCAGCGGCCTACAATCTATGTGCATAAGGGGCCTTGAGTTCGCGGGCCATGCCGGGCGAAAGGCAGCGACGCATATGACCGCGGGAAGCACTGCGGCAGTTGCGGTTTCGTCACGCCCCAGTCGTCTTGTTTCCTGGATTCCCGCGCTTTGCGGCTGCTTCCTGGCACTGGTGGCCTGCCCGGGCTCGGCCCAAGCCACGGACTACTACTGGCAGGTCGCGGGTGAGGACAACTGGGCCAATCCCCTCGCTTGGTCCACGACAACCGTGCCCAGCGGCCCCTACTCATACGCACGCGTAACCAACGGGGGCACCGTCGATGTGACGATGGCCGGGGCCGAGTGCACCGTCCTGTACCTGGACAACGGCTCTCTCAGCCTGAGCGGAACCGGGCAACTGTCCGCTACGTCCAGCGAGGTCGTCGGCTACCACGGGAAGGGCGCGGTTGTCCAGATGGGTGGGACCAACACAATCACGTACGATCTGCAACTGGGCTACTTTGCCGGAGCCACTGGCACCTATCAGTTAGGTGGTACTGGGCAGTTGACGGCAGCTTGGGAGAAAATCGGCGGCGAATCCGGCGCTGGATCTTTCGTGCAGATTGGCGGGGCTAACACGGTGACCGGGAACCTGTATCTGAGCCACGGCTCGACGTACGAGTTGGGCGGCTCGGGGCAACTGACTGCCGTAGACGAGGTCATCGGTTCTTTCCAGTCCGGCACCTTTACCCAGACGGGCGGCTCCAACTCCGTACACAACCTCTACATCGCCCGGAACACAAGTTCCGGTTCGACCTACCGGCTCAGCGGGACCGGCCGGCTGACGGCCGCCAACATACTCGTAGGCAGTGGCGATGCCGGCATATTCCAACAGACCTCCGGCTCCGTCACGGTCGGCTATCTGAGCATCGACGCCAGATCGCTCTATCAATGGAGTGGCGGCAGCCTGAATGTCCTCTCAGGCCTTGCCGTAACGGGAGCGCTCGACTTCATGTCGTACTCGGGAGCGCTGACGACACGCGGGATCGTGGACCTGTCGCGCGGCACGCTCCTGAACAGCTCCAGCGCATCGCTGACTATCGGGCCCAAGTCCTCTTCATAACATCCACGGGGTTCGATCCGACAAAGGTCTTTGCCGGCTTTGACAATGCCGGCATGACTCACGTCGCGGGGACGCCGCTTCTTGTCGCGGCGGGCCAGGAAATTGTCGGGACTGGGACGATCAACGATTTTGTGACGTGCCAGGGGACTATTACCGCATCTGTCGGCTCGGGAATGCATCTGACAAGGGGATTGCTCCTGTCCGTGACCGGCTATGTGGACTTGGGCTCCGGCACGCTTGTCTGTAGCTGGACCGCATCGAGCCTGCGCGATTCCGCGTACCTGGGAGCCCAGAGCGTGGTCATAGACACCGGCAATGAAGTCTTTGCCCAAAGTGGCGGAGTTAACATCTGCCGCGGGTTCGCGTACGTCAACAGCGGCACATACGTGAACTCCGGCGGGATCCACATCGTCGGAACCACCCTTAGCCTCGGAGATTCTTTGAGCGACAGCGGTGCTTACCAGTTGGGCGGAACGGGACTGTTGACGGCATGCGACGAGCGCCTCGGGTATGTTGGCGCAGGCACATTTATACGGCTCTTCTTCACTCTTGCGGACGAATCGGCCGGCAATATGTTCCTTAGTCTTTATG
>JBHGBE010000116.1:0-10221 GCA_041946855.1 Phycisphaerae bacterium
TCAGAATATATTATGACGTTGTTTGCAATCTGTAGTTGCAGACGGGTGAAGTGTTACCTTTCTGGAAACGACTATCTGGCCGTTCTGCCAGCCATTGGCATAGCCGACGCGCCGGTCGTATACGCCGTCGGGCGGCTGGGAGCCGATGGACGACGTGCCGCGGATGACCGGGGTCGTCGTACGGGCGTCGGAATCGAAATACTCGGCGATGAAATCAGCCCATTGCCAGACCCATTCGCCCTTGGTCCATTCGTGGTACGCGATGGGCGTTGGCTGCCACGGCTGCGGATAGACGTTCCGGCCCGGATCAAACGAGGCGTTGTTAGGCGGGAACCACTGCTTGTTCGCCCCGGCGTAGCCCAGGAAGCCGGTGCCCAGGTTCTTCAGGTTGGCCTGGCAGGGCGCGCGGCGGGCCATCTCCTTGGCGGTCTGGAGCGACGGTATCATTATCGACACCAGCAGTGCGATGATGGCGACCACCGCCAGCAGTTCAACCAGCGTGAAGGCCGCCTCCCCGCGAACAGGACTATCGGCCCGCGTCGCGTCACCTGGAACGAACCACGAATTGTTCCGCATGGCCATCTCCGAATAGCTGGGACCGATTCCTCGGTTCAATCAGTTTGTCTCCGCGTAATTATCGGGCGGAACTGCAAAAGGATAGCCAAGTATCTGGAACGCGGCCCATTCCGGCCTGCTGGGCGGGTGCAACTGGTTATAGCGCGCGGCGCGGCGAAGCGCGTCGTCCAGATAGGTCTTGACGTAGAACTTTGAGAACGTCTCAACGTGGCCGTCCATGAAGACGGCGTTCGTGTAGCCTTCGTGCGGCATCTTGTCGATATAGCTGTATCCGGTCACCCCGCCCGGCCAGGTGCTCATGCTCACCGTGCCCCATGCGTAGTTCGCCGGCTCGACGATCTGAACCATGCGCTCAACATTGGCCGCCTCGGCCGGCGAGGGAGTATTGTATGCCTGCCAATCGGGGACGTCGCCCATGAACTGCGGCCAGGACGAACTCCCGTCCGCAAAGACCTCCCCGCTCTTGTCATAGTGCCACCATTGTATGCCCCTGCCGGACCACGTGCATGCCATGTACCAATCGTAGTTCATCTTGTTGTCGTAGGAGGCCGTCGAGGCGGGCTTCTGCGCGGCGCACTTCATTTTCCGCGATACAACGATCCGTCCGTTGGTCCAGCTTGTGGAGTCGTTATAGCCTAGGCGGTTGTAGACTCCATCGCCCGGCTGGAGACCGATGCAGGCACTGGTGTTTCCGTATGTCTGGTGAATCGCCAAGGTGGTCGGCTTGGCGTCCGCGTCGAAGTACTGGGCCATAAAGTCGCACCACCACCAGGACCAGGAACTGGTGGACCACTTGTGGTAGGCGCGCACCGTGGCGGGGTTGGTGCTCCAGTCGACCCAGGCATACGGCCCGGGGTCGAACGATACGGTGTAGGGCGGGTACCACTGCTTGTTGGCGCCGGCGTAGCCGAGGAAGCCAGCGCCCATGCTCTTCAGGTTCGCCTGGCATGGCGCGCGCCGGGCCATCTCGCGGGCTGTCCGGAACGAAGGAATGAGGATCGACACCAGCAGGGCGATGATCGCGACCACCGCAAGCAGCTCGATGAGCGTGAATGCCCCTGACCTGGCGCTGGAAACGACCGGCAGGGCCAACTGATTGCGGCCTGCGTGAGTGCGGCTAGGCATGGCGTTCTCCGCGTATCCGGGTGAGGCGGATTCCTTTCGCGAACCTACGCGCCCGGTGCTTCCGGCGACGGTTAGTATGAGCGAATAACGGATATAAACTAACCGCACTGTCACCGGGCCGGCAGCTTGTAGCCTTCCTTCCATTACATTCTATCGCGGGCAGGAGCAAAGGCAAAGTAGTTTTTGGCATGCAAGCCAAGGATTTTCGCCGATTTCGCCGAATCTTCCGGCTTCTCCCGGTCGTATAACCCCTGATTCACCTGGCTCACTTTTGGCCTCGGTTCGGAATGAACGCCCCGGCGGCGCGGGATGCCGATAGAATGCTGAGCGACCGGCTTGGGCGCGTGCTCGTGAGAGCCGGTAATGGAAGTGCAGGCTATATGGCGACACCATTGACGCACGCCTTCTTCGCGCTGGCGGGCGGCAAGGCCGCTATCCACCGCAAGGCGCCGATGCAGTTCTGGGTCCTGATGGCCATCTGCGCGGCCGTCCCCGATATCGACGTCCTGTGGCGCAGACTGGTCGCTAATCCAATGGGCATCTGGGCGCACAGGGGCATTGCGCATTCGCTCCTGGCGGCGGCAGTCTTCGGGCTGCTCGCGGCGTGCGTATGCCGGGCCGGGAAGCAGCCGCCGAACATCCCCGACGCTGCGCCCGGACGGCGGCGCCCGGCGAGGACGTTCCTGCTGCTCTGGCTGGTGTTCGCACTGGCCACCGCTTCCCATGCGATGTTGGACATGCTGAGCACCGGCTACCGGGGCGTGATGCTTCTTGCGCCCTTCGACGACCATCGGTACGCCTTCGGCTGGCAGCCGATATGGTCGATGCCGCAATGGGTCGGACAGACGCTCCGGCGCCTTGCGCCGCATGGGGGGCGCGGGTCGTGGCTTGCCATGGCGTTCCTGAGCGAGATCATCGTGGTCTGGGCGCCGATGACTGTCCTGCTCATCGTCTCACGGCTGGTCCGCCAGGCCCACAGGAAGGAACGTGCAACGGTCTTGGAAGACTGATTCCGGACGTGCTTGAACGGATGAGCTCCTTGTGCGGCGGAGGAGTGACCGCCGGAACCCGGCGGCGCATCCGGCGAAGCATCTAGGAAGGTATCTGCCCGCGTCGCAAGCTGCGCTCTACAGGGCGAGTTCCATGAAGAGGGCGTCTTTCAGCGGCGTCTTGTAGTACGGCGCTATCTCGGCGAAACCCAGTGAACGATAGAGGGCCGTCGCCTCCCGAAGCTTGGGGATTGTGTCCAGGCGGATGCGCTTGTACCGGGCCCGGCGGGCGCTGGCGATGACGGCCATGGCCAGGCGACGGCCAACGCCTCGGCCCCGCCACCGCGGACGGACGTACATCCGCTTTAGCTCGCACGTGGTCCTGCCTAGCGGCCGCATCGCCACACACCCAACCGGCGTCCACCCAGCCATCGCCAACAGCAGGCAGCCGCGACCAGGGGCGTATCTGCCCGGCAGATCCGCGAACTCGGTCGCAAAGTCCTGAAAGCCCAGATCCAGGCCCAACTCCGCCACGTACTCGGACAGCAGTTCCCGCACGCGGGCTATTTGCCGGCCTGATCGGGCCTGGACGATGCGGATGACCATCACGCGCCTTCCAGCTTCGTCAGGAACTCCAGCACCTTGGCGCGGTATTCGTCGAGCTGCGCTTCAGTCATTTGCGGTCTGCGGTCACGGCTGGTGTCCTCGAACTTGAGCGGCTCCAGGACGGACTTGAGATAAGCTCGGGCATCCTGGGCGGCCTTGACCTGGCTCGCGTCGGCCTTGTCGGCCAGGGCCTTGACCTTCTCGATTGCCCGCGACAACGCCAGCGTGCAGCGGTAGTCGGTAACGCCCTCGCGAATCCGCACGAGGTCCACGACTGGCCGGATGTTGCCCTCGCGGTCGGGGTAGATGTGGCCGCCGTCATCCTCGTTGCTGTCCAGCGGGTAGTACGGGTCCGCGTGCGTGCCCACCCAGGTGAACTGCTGGTATCCCTGCACGCCGGCCTGGTGGGCCTTCCACATGTAGAGGCCGAACGCCCAGCGGTTGCGGCCCTGATTGTTGAGGAAGAGCGTGTTGCCGGCCTTGCGTGCGCGGTCGAAGTCCTCGGCCTTGGCGCCGTTGAGGTCGCAGATGGACGTAACATCCAGCAGCTTCTTGGTGTTCTCGCCGTGCGGGCTCCAGCATATCCGGCTGCGGGCGCCGGCCAGGTCCTTCATCCGCTTGTACATCTCGATGAACACGGGCGCGACCGTGTCGGGCGGCTCGTCGCCCAGCGACCACACAGGCTCCGGCAGGCCGGCCTCCTTCGCACCGCGGATGGCCGCGCCGAAGAGCTCCTTGACCATCTCGTCGCTGGAGGCGAATCCGTTCTTCTTCGCCATCTCGCCCTTGTCCTTGAGGGCCGACTCGTAGATGGCGCCATCGATTACCAGGTCGATAAACGGGAAGCCGACCTTGCGGACAAGCTGGTACTGCTTCCGGGCCTGTGAGAAGTCGAACCGCGCCTTGCCATCCTTGTACTCCGCGAACCGTACGCCGCCTATCGAGACGTAGGTGAGCCCCTGCTCGCGGGCGTAGGCGAGCGACCGCTCACGGTCGGCGTCGTTGCGGGCCTGGTTCTCGGGGAAGTAGGCGAAGCACGGCGCAGTGTCCCCCCAGCCGATGAACATGCCCAAGCCCATGTCGGCATCCGGCAGCGTCAGCGGCAGCACGCGGATTGACACGTCGAAGACAAAGGGTTTTCCATCCGCGTCGAGTGTCAGCTTGCCTTTGTAAGTTCCAGCGGCCTGGTCGGCAGGCACGCTGACGTTCAGCCAGTATGTCCGCGAGCATTCTTTGGCGAGCGGGCCGGGCTTGGCATCGACCAGCAGCCAGGGAACCGAGCCGTAGACGCCGGCTGCACCGAAGCCGATGCACTTGAACTTGTACCGCGTCATCTGCACGGTTACGGAGCCGGCCGGGAGCGACCTGCCCTCCTCAGCCCTGATTTCGCTGGTCTCGATCTTAGCATTCGCCAGGTCCTTGAGCGCCGTAACGGAGAAGTTGACGCAGGTGCGCTGGCCCCGGCAGGCGGTGACATTCAGTTCAGCCGGCAGCCCGCCGGCGCGCACCAGTTCCTTCTCGGCCGGGGCATCGTAGATGCCTACGTTCCGATCTCTGCTGCGCCGCCAGACCAGGAATCCGCGCTCGGCTTCCTTGGCATCCGCCACGGGGACCGGCTCCCGTGTGGGCTTCTGTTCCGTCCACGTGTTGAGGAACTCGTGCTTGCGCCACTCCTGCAAGGACGCGATGGCCGCCTGGCCCTCCTTGGCCCGCTCGGCCGGGAAGATGATCATCCCGTTGACCGTGGCCGCATACTGGCTCGAACCGTTGATCGTCAGGTCCAGCCGGCCGCCCTTGGCCTCCACATCGAACTCGCGCGGCTGGTAGCGCCACTGGACGTAGGTCTTGTAGATGTCGTCGCCCGGCAGGTCCTCCTGCTCGGCGAAGTGGAAGTAGCGGTCGAGGAACTCCTTGCCGTCCATCTTCTCCTCGAGTACGACCTTGCCGCCGGCGGAGATGCTTCGGTGGGTGTAGTTCTGGTAGAGCTCCCACTCGCCCGGGTCCTCCCAGATCATCCAGACGTGGTACTTGCCGTCGGGGACCTTCACGGAGAACGTCGCGCCATCTCCGCTGATCCAGCTTCCGACAAACGTGTCGGCCGGACGCGGCCGGCGGCGGGCCCAGATCGCGCCCTTCTTTGACCAGCCGTATCCGGCGGCGTCCGTGTAGGCTGTCTCCGGCGTGACGCCGACGGTGCCCGGCGTGACCGGCGCGCCGGCGGGCCCGAACTTGAAAGCCCAGACGCCCTGCGCAATGGGGAACTGAACCTTCTCAAGCCGGATGTTCGCCAGCTCGACCTCGCCCGACAGCGTGGTGATCCCCAGGCGGACGATGTTCTTCCAGTTGAACGGGCGCGGATCGGTCGAGTCCTTGGGCGAGCCCTCGCCCCGGCGAAGCTCGGACAGGTAAAGCTCAACCGTTGATTTGCCCGGCCGGATGGAGATGTAGCGGTTGATCCACGAGTAGTAGCCGTGCGGGGCGTCGCCGTCGTCGAACATGATTTGCAGCCGCGCCGGCTGGCCGGCGGCGTTGAACGCCTCGAACCGCATGAAGTTGAATTTCGTCCAGTCGACCTTGGGCGAGAGGGCCATAATGCCCTGGTCTTTCTTCAGGCTCATCGCCCTGGAGCCGAGGTCCTTGCTTTCGACGGCCGTGCCCTTGGACTGGGAGAAGATGCCAAGGCCGTCCTTGAAGTCGGCCAGCACCTGCTTGTCGCTGACCGTCTGGGCCAGGCCCTGCCCCGAGAGAACCAGACTCACGATGCCAAACGCCGCCACCAGTGTGTGAAGTGTGTTTCCCATGGTGACGTGATTGTAGATTGTAGATTGTAGATTGCAAACTGTCAGAGAGGGCCTGGGCAAACGGATGTGCTCGCCCTTCAATCTACAATCTGCAATTCCTCAGGCCTCGGCAAGGATATCGGCAAGGATCGTATCCGCCACGAAGAGCGCCTCGCGGGCGATATGGACGGCGTCGGGCGTGATGACGACGGCCCCGTGACGGGCGTAGCGGTCAAAGGCACGAGGGAACGCGTCAACAGGATCAGGGCCGAACCTCTGCGCGAACTCCGCGCGGCTGACGCCGTCGATCATCCGCAGTCCGAGCATGAGCGTCTCGGCCATCAGCGCCCGGCCGATCAGTCTCTCGCTTGTGGCCGGGGGCGGCTTTCCAGCGGCGAGCGAATCAGCGTATGCCCGCAGGTCCGGCGAGTTCGTCCGCCGCTCGCCGGCGACGTAGCTGGCCGCGCCGGGGCCGATGCCCAGATACGGCTCATTCCGCCAGTAGGAGACGTTGTGCCGGCACTCGCGGCCGGGCCGGGCGAAGTTGGATATCTCGTAGTGGCGCAGGCCGGCCGCGGCCGCGGCTTCGATGGCGGCATAGTAGCAGTCGCGCTGGAGCGTCTCATCCATCTGTGCCACGCGGCCGGAACGCAGGTCCTCCCAAAGCGGCGTGTGCTCCTCGAAACTCAACGCGTAGCAACTCAGGTGCTCGATGCCAAGGCCGACGGCCTCGCTAATCGACCGCCGCCATGAGGCCATGGTCTGGCCGGGGATGCCGTAGATAAGGTCGATACCGACGTTGGCCAGGCCTGCCTGCCTCAGCATGGCGACGGCCGCCCGCGCCACCGCCGCATCGTGAATCCGCCCCAGCATCCTCAACTCGGAATCGTCGAACGACTGGACGCCCAGGTTCACACGGTTGACTCCCCGCGCCGCCAGTACCTCGACGACCAGACCATCGAGCGTGCCAGGATTGGCCTCGACGCTGAACTCCGTGTCCTCGCCGGCCAGTGGAACAATGGCCGCCAGGAGCCGATCGAGCAAGTCGGCGCCAAGCACAGTTGGCGTGCCGCCTCCGACGAAGGCGCTCGCCACCGGCCGGTCAAGGCACGCGCCGCGAAGAAACAACTCCTTGATGGCGGCCGTGGGATATTCCCCGGCCGAGCCGGGGTCCATCGTTCGCGAGTAGAAATCGCAGTAGCGGCACTTGGCGAGGCAGAACGGTATGTGTACATAAAGCGCACGGACGTGGGGCGTCGCAGGCGTGGCGGCCCCTCCAAACGTCCCAGCTCCGCCGGAACCGGTTGGCCCGCTGGAATCTTCGCAATTTCCCTTGCCAAGTCCGCCAATCATCTTAGAATATGCCAGTCTAATCCGTGTTGCGGACGGTTTTCCAGGAAGACGAGCAGTCAGTCCAGGTCATCTTCAACTTGAGCAAGGGCAGCCTATGGACGTCAGACTTGTGATGTTCAAGAGCAACGGGCAGAGGAAGGAGTTTCCCATAACCAACCCCACCACGGTCATCGGCCGGGGCGAGAACTGTGACCTGCGGGTGCCGCTGTCGAGCGTCAGCCGCCGCCAGTGCGAGCTGAAGCTCTCTGGCCAGCAGTTGCGTGTCAAGGACCTGGCCTCCTCCAACGGCACGTACGTGAACAACAAGCGGATCAACGAGGTGGTGATGAAGGCCGGCGACCGGTTGGTCGTCGGGCCTATCGTCTTCACCGTGCAGATCGACGGCGTGCCCGAGGAGATAAAGCCGGTCAAGACGCGTGGGCAGGTGCAGGCTGAGGCCGGCGCGCCCGGGGTGGAAGAGGTCGTGGACTTGGAGGCCGACGTCACGGCCAAGCCGGTCGGCGCCGCGGCGGGTCCGGACGCCCTGGACGAGGTCATCGAACTGTCCGAGGCCGGCGCCGCCTCCAGCGGTGCGCCCACGGAGGACCTCGACCCCATCGCCGCGCTGGAGGCCCTCGCCAGCGAGAGCACCAAGAAGCAGCAGCAAAAGAAGTAGCCCTCGCCCTGCTTTGCCGCCCGCGATTGGAGCCCCTTGGAGGTTTCGACCCGCGGGCTCCTCATTTCCTGACACGAAGGCAGGCCATCACCGATAGGCGTCTATCCAGTCGAGCAGCAGCACGGCACGCTTGTCTGAGAAGACCGTCGCCGGCAACTCGATCTCGGCGTACTTCTTCACCATGCGAACATGCCTGACGACCTGCTGGGAGGCGGTGAACTTCTCGCCGCCTCCGTCGGCCGTGAAATGCTCCAGGTACTTAAACCCATCCCCGGCGGCGTAGCTCAAACGGATCAGAACCTTTGCCGGCCAGGCGCCGGATGCCCTGGTAATCTGGGCCGAACCGATTCCCCCGGGGCACGTGATGCAGAACACCACGGCATCGCCCTCCATGGTAACCTTCCCCGAATCGTCAACCTTCTTCAATGCGATTCTGAACCTGTCCGCCTGACGGCTCGCGGCTTGATCCGTAGCGGGTCCGGTCGCCGGGGCGCTGGCCGGCCGCTGCTGCGTCGCAGGCACCTCGCCCATCAACAAGGCAACCACCGTGGCAGACGCGGTGAAAATCACAAATGTGGCCTTCATTTCGCATCCTCGCCTTCATCACGCGATCCCGCCGCGCGTGCGCCGGATGAGTCCAGGAAACCTTGAAGGATTTCCGCGGCTGCGACCGCGTCCTGGCGTGCGCGCCGCTTCTTGCGGGTCAGATGGCCCGCGAGCTTGCGGTCCGCCTCGAAGCTGCTGAGCCGCTCATCCCACAGGCGGACCTCCAGCCCGGTGGCCGTCTCCAACGCTACGGCGAATTCGCGGACGGCCTTCGCCTGCGGCCCTTCCGTGTCGTCCATGTTGATCGGCAGTCCGACGACAAGCCCCTCGGCGCGATACTCCCCGATCAGCGACTTGATCTGCTCGATGGCCGCCTGTAGCGGCCGGGCGGGGATGACTTTCGCGAGCGTGGCAATCCGGGCCTTGGTGTCACCCACGGCCAGGCCGATCCGCCGAGCACCGTGATCTATCCCGATCCACCTGCCCATGCTCAATACGCTACTTCCGCTCCGCAGGTTTGGAAGCGGCCGTGGCCGGTATCGTGGCCGCCGTGGCGGTGGCGACGACGTCCTGACGCACCGGCGAGTACCGCCCGACAGCCACCGTCTTACCGTCCTTGAGCAAAGCGACGTTCTCAAAGCAGCACTTGATTCCCGTGCCATCTTGGATGACCGGTGTGTTCTGTAGGTGATAGTGGAGATGAGCCTCCGACGAGTTTCCCGAGTTCCCGCACAGGCCGACGACCTGGCCGGCCGTCACCTTGTCGCCCGCCTTCACCTTGACGCTGCCCATCTTCAGATGCGCCAGAACCGACACTTCACTTGGCCGGTGCTGGATGAACACGGCGTTGCCCAGTGCCGAGAATGGATTCATGGAGCCCGGGGTGTTGTCGCGCACGCCGTCGATGGCCTCGGTCACCGTCCCACCGGCGGGCGCGAGGATTTCCCTGCCGAAGGCGTAGTAATCGTCGTTGGCCTTCCCCTCGCCCTTGAATGACTTGCCGTCCTTGTCGACGACCAGGAAGTCGAATGCATACCGCTGGTTCGGCACGTCGTGATGCTGGTTCTGGTCCTTCGTGTCACCGCCCCAGGCCACCTGCCACGGACCGCCGAAAGGAAGATCGAGTCTCGTCAGGTGCTCCTTGATCACCGGCAGGTCAGGTCTGGGAGGCAGCAGCCACAGACCGATGATCATCCCCTGGTTGTCCAGGACCATCTTGATGTCCAGGCTGCCGTTTCGCTCGAACCGGGCCAGGAAGACGGCCGTGTCCGGCGCGGTGAGCCTGCCGGGGCCGAGGTTGACAATCCGCCCGTACTTGGAGGAGATGCCCCCAAAGAAATCCCTGGTCTTGTCCACGGACAGGGCCTTGAGCATGGCCTCGCCCCAGTCCTTCCGAATGTCTTCGTAGTCCCGGGCGTTTATCGCCTTGACCATGGGCTCGAGCACCTTGGTGAACCGGTCTATGGCCGTTTGTGGCATAGTCGTCGAATCCGCCAGGCCGAGCGCAAGGATTGCGAACATGAGCGCCGCCATCTAGTCCCTGAACAAGCGTGATTTTCGGAGGCGTAGCGCAAAAAGTACTCGAAATCCC
>JBHGBE010000117.1:0-10071 GCA_041946855.1 Phycisphaerae bacterium
CCTCAAAGTGGCTGGTTTTCGCGCGCCCATCACTGGCTGGGTTTGAGCGCCCCCTGACAACTGGCAGCACGTGGGAAGGTGTCCCTACATGATAGCGGATGACATGCTGTTCATAATGGGGCAGGGCGAGCTGTACTTGTATGACATAAACGAAAACGGCTACAAGGAGTTGGCTGTCGCGAGAATACCTTACGATACCAAGGGCGAGAACTACGGCGTGATGTCGTGGTCTCCCATGGCGATCTCCAAAGGCCGGCTCGTTCTCCGGCTTGGGTCGGAACTGGTATGCCTTCAGGTGAAAGCCGGGGCGGATGCGTCCTCCATGCCGGCGACCATGCGGCGGTAGTGCTTGGACATGTTACTTGCTCGGCGGCGGGGCGGGCTTGAGTTCCTCGACGGGCTTTCCAGCCGGTTGCGACGCTGGCGGAACGGGCGTGGCCTCGCCGGCACCGCCGGCCGGCTTGTCCGCCCCAGGACCGTCGCCTTTCTGGGGCGCGATGGACTGGACCGTCACCGGCGGGGGAGGCGGCTCGACGGCCTGCGCCGCGCCGGCGGCCGTCCTCTTGGAGACGTACTTTGGCACCTCCGGCTCCGTGACGATCTGGAGAAGCCGGCGGATGATCTCCACGCTGTCGACACCCTCGCTGCTGGCGGCGAAGTTGCACCCGATGCGGTGGCGCAGGACGGGGATGGCCACCTTGCGGACGTCGTCGAGGCTGACCGTGTACCGTCCATCCATCGCGGCGAACGCCTTGCCGCCCAGGATGAGATATTGCCCGGCCCGCGGGCCGGCGCCCCAGTCGACCATCGTCTTGATGAAGTCCGGCGCGGTGGGGTCCTTCGGCCGCGTGGCCCGCACCAGCCGCGTGACGTACTTGACCACGTAATCGCTGACCGGCACGTTGGATACCAGCCGCTGCATGTTCAGAATCTGCCGCGAATTGAACACCATCTCCAGCAGCGTGCCCTTGCCGCTGGTGGTCTCGGTGAGGATCTTCTCCTCCTCGCTCAGGCTGGGGTAATCGACGAAGATGTTGAACATGAACCTGTCGAGCTGCGCCTCGGGCAGCGGGTAGGTGCCTTCCTGCTCGATGGGGTTCTGCGTGGCGATGACGAAGAACGGGTCGGGCAGCATGTAGGTCTCCTGCCCGACGGTGACCTCGCGCTCCTGCATCGCCTGGAGCATGGCGGCCTGGGTCTTGGGCGGGGTGCGGTTGATCTCGTCGGCCAGGATGATGTGCGCGAAGATCGGCCCGCGGACGAAGCGGAACTCGCGCCTGCCCGACTCGGCCTCGTCGATGACGTTGGTGCCGGTGATGTCGGTGGGCATCAGGTCGGGCGTGAACTGGATGCGCTTGAAGGTCAGGTCCATGATCTTGGCCAGTGACGAGACCATCATGGTCTTTGCCAGGCCGGGCACGCCGACCAAGAGGCAATGGCCGCGGGAGATGATGGCCGCGAAGATCTGGTCCAGCACGTCGCGCTGGCCGATGATCGACTTGCTCAACTCCTTGAGCATGATCAGCCGGCCGCGGGCGAACTGCTCCATCAGGTTTTCGAACGTTTCCTTGGCCATAATGCTCTCCGCTTTGGGGACATGATAATCCCGCCGCCCGGCGGCCTCAAGGGCGGCGGCGGGCGCAAATCCGCCGCGGGATTCCGCGGGATTGGGCGTGTGGGCCGATGTTGAAGATAACGAGTGGGCGCGGCGGGACAGAGCCGGCGCTCTTTTGGTGTTGTACGCGGATAACCGCGTTACAATGTGCATAAGCGAACCTCCGCAGCAGCAGAGGGTCTGCGCCGGGAGAATGCGAACATGGCCATGCGAACTAGAGCGGTCCTGCTGATAGCGGCGGTGGCGGCGAGTCTGGCGGCGTTGGTCGCACGGCCGGCGGGGGCGCTCGCCCAGCCCGCGGACAATGTGTCCAGCGAGCAGGTCGCCAACGCCATCCAGAAGGCCCTCCCGCAGCTCAAGCAGGGGCTCAGCGCGGCCCGCGCCAACGACCAATATATGGGGGCCGGCACGATGTGCCTCCAGGTGCTGGCGCTTATCAACGCGGGCGTGCCGGTGGACGACCCGGCCCTCGCCAAGGCGCTGACGCGGGTCGAGGCGATACCCAACACGCACACTTACGTCATGGGCCTCAAGATCCAGGCCCTGGCCGCCGCCGACCCGAAGAAGTACCTGAAGGCCATTCAGGACACTGCCGACGCGCTGGTCAAGGGCCAGACCGACGTCGGCATGTGGAGCTACGGCGCCCAGCGCGGCGGCGGGCGCGGCGACAACTCCAACAGCCAGTTTGCCCTCCTTGGCCTGCACGAGGCCGCCAAGGCCGGCGCGAAGATACCGCAGGAAGTCTGGGACAAGGCCCTCAGGCACTATGTCAACACGCAGCTCAACGACGGCGGCTGGACTTATGTCTTCAACGAAGGCATGAGGAACGTCCCGGCTGGCCGTGGCGGCGCCTCCTACGGCTCGATGACGGCCGCCGGCCTGGCCAGCCTCTACATCTGCGGACAGCGCCTCATGATCGGCGGGCCCAAGACGCTCAACGCCCAGGGCGAGTACCCAAGCTGCGGCAAGTACGAGCAGAACGTCGCCATCGCAAAAGGGCTTGAGTGGTTCGCCAAGAACTTCAAGGTCCGCGAGAACCCCGGCCGCGGCGCGGGATACCTGTACTACTACCTCTACGGCCTGGAGCGGGTGGGGATGATCAGCGGGCGGCGATTCATGGGCACGCACGACTGGTACCGCGAGGGCGCGGCCTTCCTCGTGTCGGCGCAGCGGCCCAATGGCGACTGGGGAGCCGCGTACGACACCGCATTCTGCACGCTGTTCCTTGCCAAGGGCAACCGTCCGGTGCTCTTCCAGAAGGTCGTCTGGAACGGCAAGGACGGCAAGGAGGGCAACTGGAACCGCAACATCCACGACCTGGAGAACCTCACCGCCTTCATCGCCGACAAGCTCGGCAAGACCACGACCTGGCAGACGACCACGCTCGATCCGCCCGTGCAGGACCTCCGCGTCAGCCCGGTCCTGCTGATAACCGGGCACGAGTTCCCGGCCTTCACCGACGCCCAGAAGGAGAAGCTCAAGGCGTTCGTCGACTCGGGCGGCACGCTCCTGTTCGAGGCCTGCTGTAGCAAGATCGATTTCACGAGGGGCTTCCGCGAATTCGCCAAGGCCGTCTGGCCGGAGTACGCTGACAAGACCACCGGCAGCCGGCCGCTGAGGCTCGATCACCCCGTCTTCAACAGCTTCTACACGCTGAAGGACACCTACGGCTTGGAGGGCATCGATGTTGGGTGCCGCACCAGCGTGTTCTTCTCACCCAAGACGCTCGACGCCCTGTGGGAGATGAACGACTACGAGGACACGGCCAGGGGCAAGCTGTCGGAGATGGCGCTGAGGCTCGGGACGAACCTGGCCGCCTACGCCACCGGCCGGGAGCAGTTGGCCAACAAGCTCGACAAGGTCGAACTGCCCGCGGGCGTCAAGGCCGCCGCGCAGCCCGCCGAGGTGCCGCGCGGCGCGCTCCGCATCGCCCGCCTCAAGCACGACGGCGAGTTCAACGCCGACCCGCACTCGCTGGTCAACCTGGCGGCCCTGCTCCGCGACAAGGCCAACGTCGACGTCGTGGCCAAGGACCGCGTCATGGACGCCACGGATGAGAAGATATACGAGTATCCGGTCCTGTTCATGACGGGACACAACGGCTTCAAGCTCTCCGACAAGGAGGTCGAGGCCCTGCGCGACTACCTGAATCGCGGCGGGTTCCTCCTGGCCGATGCGTGCTGCGGGCAGAAGGCCTTCGACGCCAGCTTCCGCGAGATGGTCGGGAAGCTCTTCCCGGATGCGGAGTTCAGGCAGGTCCCCGACGACCATCCGGTCTACACCGGCAAGATCGGGATGGCCCTGGGCGAGGTCCACTACCGGCAGATACTGGCCGAGCAGCTCAAGTCCGCCGGTGAGCCGAACTGGCGCGGCACGACGCGCCCGCCGCTTGAGGCGGTCGCGGTCAAGGGGCGGACCGTGCTGCTGTACAGCAAGTACGACTTCACGTGCGCGCTGGAGGGCGACAACCCGTTCTCCTGCCGGGGCTACATCGACGCCGACGGGCAGCGCCTGGCCATCAACCTGATGTTGTTCGCGATGAGCTACTGATATCTAGGGCGCGTTAGGCGATTGACTAAAATTAGTCCAGCGACTAAATTCAGTTCCACGACTAAATTTAGTCGAATGGCTAATTATCACTTGATTTGTTCCGGAATCAGCATGTGCCGAACTCACGCCCCGCACTAGTTCTCTTGGAGCTGGCCGCATTGGTTGCCACCGGCGTGGCTGGCGAGCCGGTATTCGGCCAGGCCACATCGAGCAAGCCGGCCGAGACCAGGCCGGCAATAACGGTCACCGACGCCCAGGTTGACCGGGCCATCCGTCGCGGCGTTGACTACCTCTACTCGTCCCAGGCCGCGGATGGCTCCTGGGACACGCGCTACAAACAGCTATATCCCGGCGGGGCCGAGGCCCTGGCGGTGCTGGCGGCCCTGGCGGCCGGAGACAAGCCCGACGCCAGGCAGATCAAGTCGGCCGTCGACTACATCGGCAAGGCCCAGCCGATGACCGTCTACGCCCGCGCGACGCGGTGCGTGCTTTACGCCCGCCTGGGCAAGGACTACGCCGGCAAGCTCAACGAGGACGTGCAATGGCTCATCCGCCAGCAGGCATCCGGGGGCTGGGGATACGGGCCCGGCCATCCGACGATGCAGCAGCAGCCAAAGTGGGTCGACAACTCCAACAGCCAGTTCGCGCTGTTCGCGCTGGCCGAGGCGGCCGAGGCGGGAGCGGCCGTTCCTGGCACCGTCTGGAAAAACTCGCTGGCCTACTGGGCCAAGGCGCAGAACGCCGACGGTGGCTGGGGCTACGAGCCGCCCATCAACACCGCGCAGCCGCTTCGCAAGAGCAGCTACGGCTCGATGACGGCCGCCGGCGCGGCCACGCTCTTCGCGCTGGAGGAGCACCTGGCCGGCGCCGACGGCGGAACGTCCCGCCCGGCCGCCGAGCGCGATGCGCTGCCCAAGGCAGTCAAGTGGCTCAATGACAACTACTCTTCGACCGGCATCCCAAAGTGGCTCTGGGGCGTCAGCGACATCTACATGGACTACTTCTACGTCTACCTGTTCTCGCTGGCGCGCACGGCGGAAGCCGGGGGCATCAGGAACTTCGGCGCAAGCGACTGGTATCCGGAGATGGCCGCCATACTGGTCGCCAAGCAGCGGACCAACGGGAGCTGGGCCGACCCCGAAGGCCCGGACGCCGCCAAGCCCGGCCCGGCCGTCGTCGATGACATGGATGCGCCGGTCCGCACGAGCTTCGCCGTCCTGGCGCTGGCCAAGGCCAGGACGCCCGTCCTGCTGGACAAGCTCATGCTTGAGGGCGAGCCGCCGTTCAAGCGCGACGCGGCCGACCTCGTGCGCGGGCTTGGCCGGGCGCTGGAATGGCAGGTTGGATGGCAGGCAATCGGGCCCAATTCGCCCCCGGCCGTGCTCGGCGAGGCGCCGGTCCTCTACGTAAACGCGATTGCCGAGCAGTTCTCCGACGGCGCGTGGAACATCCCGCCCAAGACCGCCAACAACATCCACCAGTTCGTCATGAACGGCGGGACGGTCCTGGTCAACCCGGTCGGCGGCGACGCCAAGCTCGCCCAGAGCGCCGCGGCGCATTTGCAGGCGCTGCTGCCGGAGATGCGGGCCGCGCCTCTGGCCGACGACCATCCGGTCTGGGGCCTGAAGTTCAACATCGACCCGCAGAAGCGCACGAAGATCATCGGCATCGGCGACAGCGCGCGGACGGCCGTGTTCGTGCTGACGGCCGACCTGGCCGCGTCGTGGGCCGCGGACAAGTCCGCCGCCGCGCCGCAGGACTTTGAGCTGCCAGCCAACATCGTCCTGTACGCCACCGACAAGACGCCGCCGGCGGGTAAGCTGGAGGCCCGCCGCCGAAGCGGGTCCGCCGCCGGGTCCGCCGCGCCCGTCGTGCGGTGGATCGGCGTGGCCCGCGTCAGGCACGCCGGCGACTGGTCGATCTGCCCGGCCGCGATGCGGCGGGTCAGCGACGCCCTGGCGTCGGCCGTCAGCGTCGGCGTCAAGGATGAGCCCCCCGTCGATCTTAGTAAGGATGTGCCCGCCTCGTTGCCGCTGCTGTGGCTGACCGGTTCACAGCCGCTCGTGCTCGACGCCGCCGCGCGCGACCGGCTGAAGAAGTACGTGCTTGGCGGCGGGACTGTCTTCGTCGATTCGGCCGTCGGCCGCAAGGAGTTCGCCGACTCCGCGCTGGCGATGGTGGAGCAGGTCTTCGGCAAGGACAAAGTCAGGCCCATCCCGGACGACGATCCGCTCCTGACGGGCAAGTTCTCCGACCTCGGCCTCGACGTGACGGCCGTGAGCTACTCGCCCGCGCTGGTGGCCGAGCAGCCCAAGCTGACCAAGCCCGCGCTCTGGGGCGTTGCGGTCAACGGGCGGTGGGGCGTGATCTTCAGCCCCTACGGCCTGACCTGCCCGGCACAGGGCGCAGGGGCGTATGGCCTCAAGGGCTACAGCCGAGACGACGCGTGCAGGCTCGCGCTCAACATCGTCCTGTACGCGGCCACCAAGCACACAGGTACCAGGGAATAGCGACTAGGGACTAGGGAAGAGGGCATGGGGCCGAAGGGTGAAGGGCTGGGTTCAAACTGATGACGGGTATGTGCGGAAATGACGCCCATGTGCGGACATAGTTCATTCATCCACTGCCGCTTCGCCCTAGTCGCTAGTCCCTGTTCCCTGATTCCTGTTTTCCTGGCGGCCCTGGTGCTCGCGCTCGGCCTGTCGCAGCCTGCCGCGGCGGCCACGGGCGACTTCGACGACCGCTGGCTCTCGCAGGCAATCCTGGACGAGCTTGCCGACGCCGCAAAGGATGGCAAGTACGCCGACCTTGAGCACCGCACGGCCGCTCTGATATTCGAGCGCCTCCAGTGCGGCCATCCGGACAAGCTGGCGGCGCTGAACGACATGGTCTACGTCCTCCGCGCGTCGCGATACCTGCCGATGGCCGAGAAGCTCAAGGACGGCGGGAAGTTCTCCGCCTGGCTCGTCGCCAACCGCGACCTGTCGCGCCTGCTCTTCCGGGCGATGCAGGACCTGTCCGACAGGAAGTCGCCGCAGGACGCCATCAAGGACCTCTACTCCCTGGCGTCCGCCGATCAGGGAAGGGTCCTGGCGTACGCCAACCTCGCCGTGGCCTTCGCGACGAGCCTGCCGCTGGAGCACTACGTCAAGCAGCCGCGCCCGGCGACCATGCAGGAGAGCTTCGACTGGTACACCAACCCCAAGGGCCGCTTCCGCTTCGACCTGAAGGCGATGCCTTTCGAGCTGTCGCGGTTCCTGGCCGACACGCGGGCGAGCATCGCCGAGCGGCAGTGGGCGGCCCAGAAGTACGCGAACCATCAGGACCTGGCCGCCACGTGGCTCGACGTCAAGTTCGACAGCGACTACTTCTTCCACGGCGCGCCAAAGAAGATCACCAGGGCCGAGTACACGCTCAACGACCTGGACAGGTGCGGGGGCATCTGCCTGGACCAGTCGTACTTCGCCGCCGAGGTGTGCAAGGCGATGGGAATGCCGGCGTCGCTGGTCCACGGCCGCAACTTCCGCGGCGATGGCCACGCCTGGCTCGCGTGCTTCCGCGCCCGCGTGGAGGGCGGGCAGCGCACGCTCGAGTGGGACGTCCAGACCGGCCGCTACGACGAGCAGAAGTACTATTCCGGCACGCTGACCGACCCGGCCACCGGCGCCAGGATAAACGACTGCGAGCTCATGCTCCTGGGCGCAGCCGCGCTGCTGCCGCTGGACCGCAGGGAAGAGACCGATGCGGCCGTCGCGCTTGCGGCGATGGTCGCCAACGCGGTCAAGCCTTCCCTGGCGCCCGCCTCAAACCCGGCAACTCGACCCTCCTCCGTGCCCGAAGGCGTCGAGGACCTCCGCAGACTGGCCCAGGACCACAACCGCCGGCTTGCGGAGCACAAGGCCGCCGTCGAGGCTGACCTCCAGTCCATCAAGCCCATCCGCAAGATCGACATGGCCTTGGTCGAGGATCTGCTCACGGCCGCCGCCAAGGCGAATCTCGCCAACAAGGGCGTATGGGAGCTGGCCATCGAGCTTCGCAAGGCCGGGGCGCTTTCCACGGAGGCCACCGACCGGCTCTTCGACCTGCTCATCACCCGCACGGCCAGGGAATACCCCGAGTACAGTTGCCGCCTGGCCATGCGGATCGTGCCGACCTATGACGCCGCCCGGCGCGAAGGCATCTACCTCAAGTGCATCGCCGTCTACCAACGGCGGCCGGACCTCCAGGGCTACCTCATGGTGGCGCTGGCCGACGAGCTTGGCTCGCAGGGCAAGCGCGACGCGGCCCTCAAGGCCTACCAGCAGGTAATCACCGGCAAGACGAGAAGCCTGACGGAGGTGTTCCTCACGGCCGTCACGCACGCCGACGCCTTCTTCCTCTCGGAGGGCCGCCGCGACCAGGCCATACAGATGTACAGGCAGCTCTTCTCCGAGGCCCGCAAGCCCGCGCCGACCAACTACTGCTTCAGGCAGTCCATGTATTATCAGCTTGGCGAGCGCCTGGCCGAACTGCTCGACGATGACGGCCAGAAGGACGCCGCGAAGCAGGTCCGCTCCGACATCGGCCTGAAAGGCGAGCCGGCTGGGAAGGATTGACGCCGGCCGGCGGCGCACGGGTCAAGAGCCGGGCAGACGATGCAAAAAGCAGCCCCTCCGGCAACAGGCTCGGGCCATTGCCGCCGTTTCAACTCACTTGCCCTTTTCCTCGCCGATGCAGTAGAGGTTCCTCTCGCTGCGGATGTACATGCACTTCCCATCGAACGTCGGCGTCGACCAAGTCCGCTCGATGGTGCCTATCGGCCAAGGATGCTGCATCAGGCAGTCTATGCGGTTGAGCGAGACCTGCTTGAAGGTCCTTCCCGGCTCGATCACGACGCAGGCCCCCTGATCGTCCAGGAGGAAGATGTGCTTTCCCGCCAGACACACGCTGGCGGTGGCGCCCATCGAGCTATGGTGGAAGAGGGGCGTCATGTCCAGCACCTGTTTGTAGAGCAGGTTGTTGGTGTGGGCATCGCAGACGCGCAGGACACCAATGGCATCCAGATAGTACACCAGACCGCCGTACACCAGCGGCGATGACATGGCGTGGTCGGACTCGCTTGTGCGGCCCGCAGGCCGCATCGTGACTTCATCGCCATTGGCGATCATCTTGTATCGCTGTCCGCTCCAGACGTAGGCCGTGTCGCCGTCGATGACCGGCGTGGTGTGCGCGTTGACGTTGCTGGTCGGCCCGGCCATGACCTTGCCGTCGCTGGCCCGCACGAGCCGCCCGTGGAAGCCCAGCACGTAGTCCGCATTTCCAATCCGGCAGGGAACAAGAGACTGTGCGCATGTGGTGTGCGGCATGTCGTGGGACTTGTCAAATCCCTTCTCCAGCAGGCCGGTGTCCCAGATCATCTTGCCGGTCTTCTTGTCCAGGGCCCTCATCCAGCCGTTAAGAAGTATGAGCTTGTCGCCGACCAGGACCGGCGAGTTGGTCGGCTGGTTGGGGTACACCCACTTGTCAGCCGTCTGGCGCTTCGCGAGCCCCAAGTCGGAGATGTTCGCAATCCACCGCCGGTTGCCATCCAGATCATACGCCACGGCGACGTGAGGGTCGAACTGCGCGTACACCATCTGCCCGTCGCTTACCGGCGTCCGGCAGGCATCGCCGATCGTGGACCAATGCGCGTCGTAGGACTTCATCTCTTGTTCGAGGCCACCGCGCCTCGAGCCACAAAAAGCCCCTCCGGCCGCCGGGCCGGAGGGGCTTACAGGAGAAACAGACAGAACGTGAGATCCGGAGTCTGCTGTCTAGACGATTGGCCTTCTCTTCCTGCGAAGCAGCGGCAGGCCCAGGACCAGCAGCGCCAGCGTCGCCGGCTCGGGGACGGCGAAGCTGCCCTGGTCGTCGCCGAAGTAGTTGAA
>JBHGBE010000118.1:0-9975 GCA_041946855.1 Phycisphaerae bacterium
TCGGATCGGACGTATACTGACCCGCTGGGTCAGTCGTCCGTGATGGCCTTCAGGCCCGGGCAAGGGCCGGAGAATGCATCATGGCGACAACAAGAGTAGGCATATATCGGAAGTGGCATGGAAAGGTTCCCGTCGATAGGTCGGGCCGGACGCTGCCCAAGAACCTGTGGCCGCAGAGACGGCTCTTCAGGTGGGCGGTGCGCTGGTTCGGCGCCAATGGGAACCGCTACAGCAAGTCCTTCGGGACTAGAAAGGAGGCCGATACCTTCGCTGAGACCAAACAATCGGAAGTGCGTTCAGGAAAGGCGGATCCCCCGCCTGACGTTAGCCTCGAAGACTTCACTCGGGAACATGCGGAACTGATGAAAGGGCAAGTGTCTTACAGCACGCTTCGTGAGCATCTGAGGGCGCTCCGCTATCTGACGCAGGTAGTCGGCGACCGTCCGCTCCGTCGCATCTCTGCGCAGGACGCCGAGGTGTACCTGCGTCATCGAAGCGACGACGGTGCCAGTGCCAGCACGCTCAACAAGGAGATCGCCGCGCTGCGACGGATCTTCAGGCTGGCAGGGGACCGCCGAGGCTATCTTCCCGAAGGCCAGAATCCCTTCAGGAAACTGGAGTCCCGCAAGGTTAGCTGCAAGCCGATCAGGTACATCTCGTCAGAGGAATTCGCCCGCATTCTGGCAGCCGCGCGAACACTGAGATGGCGGGTATTCCTGGCCATGCTGTACACCACCGGCCTGCGGCTTGACGAGGCCTGCCATCTGACCTGGGGTGACATAGACTTCGAACGCAGTCTCGTCCGGGTTTCCGCTAAGCGGGACGGGAAGGTCACTGTTCACTGGGAACCCAAGGACCACGAACTTCGCCAGATCCCGCTGAGCAAGAAGATGATCGGCCTCCTGGCGGAATGGCAATCCCAGGCCCCTGACGGCGTCCCTTACGTCTTCGTCGATCGGAGGCGATACGAGCTGGTCTTGAAGGCCGTTGCCGAGGGCCGGTGGCGTGAGGGCCGGAAGCTCGTCAACAATGTGCTGAGGGACTTCAAGGCCATCCGGAGGCGGTCCGGCATTGCCTTCTGCACGATCCACGATTTCAGGCGATCGTGCATCACGAACTGGGCCCGACGCATGCCGGTTCACGTCGTACGCGTGCTGGCGGGGCATTCATCCTTGGAGACGACCAACAAGTACTACTTGGCCGTTCAGGACGGTGACCTGGCCAGGGCTCGGCGCCTGGGCGATGAGGTCTTGAGAGCGGCCGCCCCTGGCCTGGCTGGAGCGCGGACTGACCCACTTCTGACCCACTCCAGCCAAAAAGTTGCAAAAACCGCAACGGCCAAAGAAGGGCCTGTTTCACAACTTTCGGACGGACAGGCACTTCCGGAATACGCCCGACAGGATTCGAACCTGTGACCTGCGGTTTAGGAAACCGCCGCTCTATCCTACTGAGCTACGGGCGCAACGTTATCTTTGACAACCGGTTACGTACATGCGGCCACACGCACGTGTCCTGTCACGGCGGACGTAACGGCATCATGCACGCATGTTGAATGTACGCTTCCGATGCCGTGACTGTCAACGGAGTCCGCGGAATCGTGGAATCGCCAGATGCCGGCTTTGTCGGCCTGTTGTCCGTCGCCTGCCGCTATTGTCCGTCGCCCAGTACCTGTCTCCCCGCGAAGTAATCCTTCACAAGCTGGCGATATTGCGGCGGGACCTGGTCGGCAGCCAATGCGGCGGCCGCGCTGGCGCGGGCGGCGTCCCACGCATCGGACCAGGGCACGAGCGGGCTTGCCGGCCCGGTCGGCGCGGGACCAGCCGAGGGCGCGGGGCCGGCCGATGGCGCGGTGGCCGTCCTGGAGTAGCCGGGGTCGTAGACGCGGACCTCGACAGTGCCGCTGTGGACGGGGCCGATGGTGGGGGCGGCCCGCGTGGCGAGGGTCGTGCCTGACTGAGTCACGGGTGCGGGCGACGGCGACCCGGTAGGACCGGCCGTCGGCGTCAGTGTCGCGCCGCCAGTGGGGGAAGGAGTGGCGCCGGCGGGAAACGGAGTGGCGCGGCCGGTGGGAGTGGCCCCCCCCTTGCCGGCCTTGCCCACCGCCTCCACGATCTCGCCGGGCAGGAGCGTCCTGATCTTGATGCCGTTCCTGGCGAGGGTCTCCATCGCCTTCCTGAACGCCTCGGGGTCGTTCTGCTCGACGGCCTGCCGCGCGCGGTCGATGCTCAGGCGTATCTCGGCCTGGCTCTCCGAGCCGGCGGACTTGCGGAGCGACTCGGCCAGCGCGGCGCGCTGCTCGGGGGTAAGGTTCGCCAGTCCGCCGGCGACCTGATTGACGGCCACGAGTTCGCCCGCACTCACCGGCGAGGGCAGGAAGTTCACGGCCGCCAGCATGATGATCGCCAGCCCGAGCGCGCCGACGGTGCCCGCCCCGCGTTGCCATGTAGGCGCGTTCGCGACATCCTCCCGCTCAGCCAGCGCCAGCGCCTGCTCGTAGACGCACCTGGCGGCCGGGCCGGAAGCGCCGGCGACGGCAAGCTCTGCGGCCGTGCCCATCCGCTCTTCCAGGGCGCACTGCGCATCCAGGTAGACGGCCGCATCCACCAGAGTCATGCGGCGGCGTATGGCGGCGGCCGCGCCCGCGATCACCGCGGCGGGCAGGATCGTCAGGGGCGCGGTCTCGCGTGGAGTGCGAAGGCCCGTCCCGCCGAGGAGCATCATCAGCGAGACCGCGCCGGCCCCCACGCACAGGCCGCCAGTGACCGTCGCCAGGGACTTGTCCATCGCCAGGAAGCCGCGCATGGGCTTCCACATGGCCACGGCCGCCCCCACGGCGATCGGGACCACGCAGAGCACGCCGCCGGCTACCGGCCAGTGCCACGCCAGCGTCCAGGCCAGTTCCAGCACTGCCGCGGCCAGCGCGCCGGCCGTCAACGCAACCGCCACCGCCTCCGCGCACCTGCGGAGCAGCAGCCGCATCGCCCAGCGGCGAAAGATTGCCAGCACATCCTCAGCCATATATGGTCTAACACTGGCATATCGGTCCTATTGCCGCAAGACCTTTCGCCGGAGACAATGAACGCATGCGGCCGATGATTCCCCTGATCCTGACGGCAAGCGTCGCACTGGCGCTCACCGCTTGCGGCCCGGCGCCGGCCGCCGACACCCAGCCCGCGACGGCCGGCGCGGAGGTCACCATCAAGGGCAGCTACGTCTGCAACGGGGCGTGCATCCCCAACCCAAAGGCCGACGATCACGTGATGGTCGTGTTCGCAATCGACGGCACGCCGGAGGTCCGCGCTGCCCTCGACAGGATTATGGCCGGCTGGCCCGACAATGGCCTCGACGCGGATGGGGCGCAGAAGATGCTCGACCGCTTCACGGCCGACCTGAAATACTATCTCGCGCCCGACAGCCCGGCGCTCAAGGATGACAAGAGCAAGGCCCGCAGCCACTACTGCAATCCCGCCGCCGCGATGGCCGTCACGGGTGTCCTCAGCCATAAGGACGGCAAGAAGTGGATCACCGCGACGAGGATCGCGCCGGCCGTCTTGAAGTATCCGCCCAAGATGCTCGCCCCCGACAAGCCATTCGCCAAGGCGGACAAGGAGCCGCTGGTCCTCAATATTACGGGCACGCTGACGCTCAAGTGCGTCGCCATCCCGCCCGGCAAGTTCATGATGGGCACGCCGTTCTACCAGTGGCCGTACTTCCTGGAGGAGTACCCGCACGTCGTCACGCTGACCAGACCCATCTACATGGCCGAGGTCCCGGTCACGCAGGAGATGTACGAGGCGGTCATGGGCGAGAATCCCAGCACGGTCAAGGACCCCCAACTGCCCGTGCAGGACCCCAGGTTCGCGGACATCGCGAAGTTCTGCCGCATCCTGTCGGAGAAGACCGGCGGCAACATCCGCCTGCCGACGGATGCCGAGTGGGAGTACGCGGGCCGCGTGGGCACGTCCAACCCGACCTTCCAGGAGAAGTACAAGGACCAGTACTCCGGCGGCGCCGAGGGCTTCAAGTCGCCGCTGAAGGTCCGCTCAAAGCAGCCAAACGCCTGGGGCCTCTACGACATGGCCAGTTGCTGGTGGGAGATCACCGGCGACAAGGGGATGTACAACGTGCGCAAGAGCGAGACCGATCCGGCTTATCCGCCGCCGGCCGGCGAAACTGGCAAGAGCCAGCGAAGCGGCCGTGGCATCGTAAAGGAAGGCTGGTCGATGGGCACGCACGAGTTCATCACTGAGAAGGGCTACGCGGGGCAAAAGTTCCGGATCGTGGTCGATGCCGACGGCCCGGCCTCAAAAACCGGGGCCGCCGCCAAGTAGTTCACTCGGCCGCGCGGACGGCGGCCGGCCAGATCTCGCTGAGGGCCTGGCCCTCGAGATTCATCGACACGCCCTTGCCGCGCATCTCGACCTTCTTGCCTACCAGGTCGTCCAGGGCCTTGACCTTCCTCGCGCCGGTGTAGACCGTGCGGTCCCCGAGCTTGTAGAAGCTCGTCCGCATCCGCGTGCTGGGGCCGCCCGCGTTGGGCACCGCCTCCAGCTTGCCGGTGAAGACCTCCTCCTTGCCGGCCTGCTGCTTGTACCACTGCTCGTTGGCGAAGAGGGTTATCCATGGCCTCCCGGCCGGCGCGCTGGCGGGCCCGCTCGCCGGGCCTGTGGCCGGCGCGGAGGCGGGCTGAACCGAGACCTGGCTGGCCGCCGCCCCCGCCAGCATCGCCACGCAGGAAAGAACGGCTATCGTGCGAATCATGCGTGTCTCCTTTGCCGTTGCCGGCTTTCAACAGTAACCGGCGTTCGGGCCGGGGGCAAGTAGCCCTGCGTGCATCGGAAAGTAGTGGCGTGGGCCTCCGGCCCGCGCTACAATCCGTCGGCGCACCCGTCGCCCTGATTTTTCCCTTTGCCGCTCGGCGGGGGGCCTTATAATGCGACTCCCTGCAAAATCGCCGAACAAGCGCAGGTCCTTTCTGGTCTAATATAGGTGCGAGGGCGTCGGATCGCGGGGTGTTCCGCGAGCCAGTTGTAACCGGCCTTGTCGCATCCATCGCGCGGCCGCGGCCGTGCGGAAGATTGGGAGAAGCTTCATGCGTGACGCGAGCCTTTCGTCGGCCGACCTGGACAAACTGGGCGGTCCCGCCAAGCTGATGGACCTGGAATGGGCCCCGTGCCGGTACAACTGCCCCGTACACGCGGACATCCGCCTGTACCTGGAGCACATCGCGCAGGGGCGGATGCAGGACGCCATCGACGTGATACGGGATGCCCTGCCGCTGGCGGCCGTCTGCGGACGAATCTGCCATCACCCGTGCGAGGCCAACTGCCGCCGCAACGACGTCGACCAGCCGGTTGCCATCCGCGAGGTCAAGCGGTTCGTGGCGGAGCTTCAAGGCCCCAAAGGCTCGACCGTCCGCAAGGCGCCCAAGCAGGACAAGGCCCGCGTGGCGATCATCGGCGGCGGCCCGGCCGGGCTGTCGGCTGCGCTGGAGCTGGCGAAGAAGGGCTATCGCCCGACGATCTTCGAGAAGTTCCCCGTTGCCGGCGGCATACCCGCGACGGCCATCCCCAGGTACCGCATGCCGCGCGAAGTGCTCCAGATGGATGTGGACTGGATCGTAGCGCACGGCGTGGAGATCAAGACCGGCGTCGAGATCGGCAAGGACAAGACCATCGACGATCTGCTCAAGGACGGCTTTGCGGCCGTGCTGGTGGCGACCGGGCTTTCGCTCTCGCGGATGCTTCCGCTGCCGGGCGCCGACCACAAGCGGGTCTATCCGGTGCTGGAGTTCCTTCAGAGGATATCCTTCGGCCCGACTCCGGAGGTTGGCAAGGACGTGCTGGTCATCGGCGGCGGCAACGTGGCCGTCGATGCGGCGCGGTCGGCCCTGCGGCTTGGCGCCGAGCGGGTCCGCATGATGTGCCTGGAGAACGAGCAGGAGATGCCCGCCTGGAAGTGGGAGCAGGACGAGGCCAGGGAAGAGGGCATCACGTTCATCCACCGGCGCGGGCCGGTCAAGGTCCACGTCAAGGGCGGCAACATCACCGGCCTGACCGCCCGCAAGGTCACGCGGGTGTTCGACGAGAACAAGCGTTTCAATCCCGCCTACGACGACCGCGACACGATGGACATCGAGTGCGACACCATCATCATGGCCATCGGGCAGATGGCGGATACGAAGTTCGCCGGCGGGGGGCTGAAGGTGGACCAGCGCGGCCGGCTGGACTACAGCCCGCTGACGCACCAGACCAACGTGCCAAACGTCTTTGCATGCGGCGAGATCGTCACGCCGCCGGGCAGCGCGGTCGAGGCGTGCGCCAGCGGCAAGCGGGCGGCGGCGGCCATCGACCTGTACCTGTCCGGCAAGCAGGTCCGGCTGGACGACACACTGCCGCCGTACATCGGCAAGATCGCGCCGACGGTCGGCGAGAAGGTGACCAAGGTCGCCCGTGTGCCGGTGAAGGCCGAGGCCCCCGATGTCCGCAAGCGGACGTTCGCCCAGTTCGACCACAGCTACGTAGAGTCCGAGGCGATGCGCGAGAGCCGGCGCTGCATGGGCTGCGGCGGCGGGGCCGAGGTGCTGGCCGACAAGTGCGCGGCGTGCCTGACGTGCCTGCGGGTGTGCCCCTTCGGCATACCCAAAGTCGCGGAGGTCGCGAGGATCGATTCGGCCTTGTGCCAGGCCTGCGGCATGTGCGTCGCGGAGTGCCCGGCCAACGCCATCATCTGGAAGGCGCAGCCTGCCGGCGGGCTGCCTGCCAAGGTGAAGGCCGCCATCGCCGAGGGCAAGGGCAACGTCGTCGCGTTCATCTGCGGCCACCGCGCGACGGCCGCCTCGTGGACCGGCAAGGACCAGAACATCCCCGGCGTGCGGGAGATTCACGTGCCCAGCATGGCCGGCGTCGCCCCGCTGGACATCCTGAGGGCGTTCGAGAACGGGGCGCACACCGTCGTGGTGATCGCCTGCCGCGACGGCGCCGACCGCTACCCGACCGCCACCAGGCGCCTCCGCGCCCGCATCGAGCAGACGCGGAATATGATGCGAGAGATCGGGATGCCGGAAGATCGGCTCCAGTATCACGAACTAGGTTAGAGACAAGGAATTGTGGATTGTGAATTGTGGATCCTGGATTTCCCTCGACCCGGTCAGCGGCAATCCACAATACACAATCCACGACTCACAGTGTGAACCGTAGGAGATTCGCATGATAGTTGCCGAGCGAAAACCGTTCGACCAGATAGTCGAGATGCTCAAGCCCTACAAGAAGGTGCTTGTGCTGGCCTGCGGCGGGTGCGTCACTGTTTGCCTGACCGGCGGCGAGAAGCAGGCCGAGGAGCTGGCCAGCCAGCTTCGCCTGGCCGCGAAGGCCAATGGCATGGACATCACCGTCGACACCGACTGCATCACCCGCCAGTGCGATCGCGAGTTCGTCCAGAACCTCAAGAAGCCGCTGTCGGAATACGACGCGGTGCTGTCGATCGCCTGCGGCGTGGGCGTGGGGTTCATGACGGAGCTGTTCCCCAAGTCCATCGTGCTGCCAGGCCTGAACACGACGTTCTACGGCGCCAACACCGCGCCGGGCCAGTGGGCCGAGTACTGCCACGGCTGCGGCGACTGCGTGCTGGCCGAGACCGGCGGCATCTGCCCCATCGCCCGTTGCTCCAAGAGCCTCATCAACGGCGCCTGCGGCGGCACCAGCCACGGCAAGTGCGAGGTGTCCAAGGAGATGGACTGCGCCTGGTATCTCATCTACAAGCGCCTCCAGGAGCTGGGCCGGCTCGACCAGTACCGCAAGATGCGCGGCCCCAAGGACTGGCGCAAGGACCGCGGCGCGGGCGTCCGCCGGCTGGCGCATGCGGAGATGGCCGCGCTGGACGAAGAAAAGAAATGACTAATGTCTAATGGCCAATGTCTAATGCGGCCCCCGGTGATGGGTCTTCCGACTGGTTCCCCGGAACCTGTTAGACATTAGGCATTAGACACTAGACATTAGACATTTTGCAGCTAGATAGGACACCAGACAGGAGCAAACAGAATGTCGGAACCGGTTTCCAAACTCCAGGAAGCGCTGCTCTCCGGGAAGTTCACCGTGACCGGCGAGATCGGCCCGCCCAAGGGCGTCGACGTCGCCAAGTGCCTCCACGAGGCCGAGGAGTTCCTTAAGGGCAAGGTCGTCGCGGTCAACGTCACCGACATCCAGACGGCCGTCATGCGCTTCGGCTCGATGGCGACGTGCCACCTGCTGGCCGACCGCGGCATCGAGCCGATCTTCCAGATGGTCACGCGCGACCGCAACCGCCTGGCGCTCCAGAGCGACCTGCTGTCCGCGTACGTGCTGGGCATCCGCAACGTCCTGGCGCTGACCGGCGACCACCCGATGATGGGCGACCACCCCGGCTGCAAGCCGGTCTACGACCTTGACTCGGTGGGCCTGCTCGCGGCCATCTCCACCCTCGAGTCGGGCCACGATCTTGGCGTCGATTCCAAGGGCCAGCCCAACGTGCTGGAGGGCTCGCCCAAGTTCTTCAAGGGCTGCTGCGTGACCCCCTGCGCGGAGGAGGTCGAGCCGCAGATCATCAAGCTGGAGAAGAAGGTCGAGGCCGGCGCCGAGTTCGTGCAGACTCAGGCGGTCTACGAGCCGGCCGCGTTCGAGAAGTTCATGACCGACATCCGCAAGCGCGGCATCAAGGTGCCCGTGCTGATCGGCATAGTCATGCTCAAGAACGCGGGCATGGCCAGGTACATGAACTCCTCCGTGCCGGGCGTGGTCGTGCCGGCGCCGATCATCGAGCGGCTGACCAAGGCGGCCAAGGAGGACCGCGAGAAGGTCTCCATCGATATCTGCGGCGAGCTGATCCGTGCCGTGAAGGATTGCTGCCAGGGCGCACACCTGATGACGCTCGGCTGGGACCACTGCGTGCCGGGAATCATCCAGGCGGCGGGGCTGGCGTAGCCGATCCGCGTGGCCCACACGCCGGGGCCATTTGCGTGGCCAAAGAGCTTGATCCCCTATCGGCAATGGACTAGAGTGGCTTCCATGTCTAAGCTCGAAGTCGCCAAGGACTATGACCCGGCCGCCGCTTGCACGATCTTTCAGGGCGACTGCCGAAACCTACTTGCGCAAGTTCCCGACGGCATTGTGCAGTTGGTTGTAACATCCCCTCCATACAACCTGGGCAAGGAGTATGAGTCGAAACTGTCGCTCAAAGCCTACATCGAACAGCAGCGTCCTATCATCGAGGAGTGCTACCGCGTCCTTAATCCGGAGGGCAGCCTTTGTTGGCAAGTCGGGAACTTCGTTGAGAACGGCGAGATATACCCACTCGACATTGCTCTGTTCCCGATCTTCACGGCGCTCGGACTTCACCTACGCAACCGAATCGTGTGGCGCTTCGGCCACGGCCTTCACTGTTCGAAGCGGTTCTCCGGCAGATACGAGGTCGTTCTTTGGTTCACTAAGACTGATCGGTATGTCTTCAATCTCGATCCCGTCCGCGTGCCTGCCAAGTACCCGACAAAACGGTATTTCAAGGGGCCTCGCAAAGGCGCGTTTTCATGCAACCCTCTGGGCAAAAACCCTTCAGATGTCTGGGACATTCCAAACGTGAAGGCGAACCACGTAGAGAAGACAATCCATCCTTGCCAGTTCCCCATTGAACTTGTTGAGCGCCTTGTGCTCGCGCTCTCCGATGAAGGCGACGTAGTGCTCGATCCCTTCATGGGTGTCGGGAGTACCGCGATAGCAGCCTTGATGCATAGGCGCAGGGCACTGGGCGCCGAGTTGGTTCCGGAATACGTGAAGATCGCGGAAGAGCGGATTCGACTGGCGCAAACCGGGAACCTTCTTATTCGCCCAATCGAGCGAACCGTGTTCGATCCTCGCAATCCTAACCGTAATCTCCCGCCTAGGAAGGTTGTAACATTTCACCCGTCTGCAACGGATTGTACGTATAGCGGCGGGAGGTGGCCAG
>JBHGBE010000119.1:0-9588 GCA_041946855.1 Phycisphaerae bacterium
GGGATTTCGAGCCTTTTTTGCGCCACGCCTCGGAAAATCACGCTTGTTCAGGGACTAGTGTCTTCTCCTTCGGTTGTGCCTTTGTCCCTTCCGCCCGTGCTGTCGACCGCCCAGGTCCGGTGCCTGGTGCACCTGCTGTGCTTGCTGTCGATGCTGCTCTTGCTGCGGTTTCTGGCGCTCGGGCCGGCGTTGCTGCTGTGTCCCGCGTGCAAGGACCAGGTTGAGCTGCCTGCGGGCGATGTCGACGCCGGCGATCTGGACACGGACGATGTCGCCGATGCGCATCTTACGGCCGCTGGATTGGCCGCGGATTGCGCCAAGGCGGGCGTCGACGTTCCACCAGTCGTCGCCCAGGTCCTCCAGCCGCAGCAGGCCGTCGATGAGGAACCGCGGCGACTGCACGAACAGGCCGAAGTTCGTCACGCCCGTCACCACGCCGTCGAACTCCTCGCCCACCTTCGTGGACAGGAATTGAAGGATGAGGACCTCGCGAAGCTCATCCTCGGCCGCCTTGGCCCGCCGCTCGGCCGCCGAGCAGTGCTCGCCAAGCCGCGTCAGCGCCGACATGTCCTCCGGCGGCCTGCCCGCGAGTTCGCCGCGGCAGTGCTCAGCCAGCAGGCGGTGGACGGTCAGGTCGGGATATCGGCGGATGGGGCTGGTGAAGTGGCAGTAGCACCGGCTGCCCAAGGCGAAGTGGCCCACGCGCATCGGCGAGTACTCCGCCTGCTCGAAGGTCTTGAGCACGGCGAGGTTGACCGCGTAGCTCTCGGGCCGGCCGCGGACGGCGTCGAGCATGTCCTGGATGTCGCGGGGCGTGGCCGGCACGGGCAGCCTGTGCCCGCACGCCCGCACGAAGCTCGACAACTGCTTGCCGCCGATCTGGTCCGGCTCCGGGTGGATCCGCCGCAGGAACGGGCGGTCCAGCTTGTCCAGCAGGCGCGCCACCGCCTCGTTGGCCTCGACCATGAACATCTCGATCATCGTGTGCGTGTACGAAGTGTCCTGCTGGACCGCGTCGATGACCTTGTCGTTGTCGTCGAAGACAAGCTCCACCTCCGGCAGGTCCAGGTGGATCATGCCGGCCTTGCGGCGGCGCTGCTCGATCCGCCGCGACAGGTCGTTCATGGCCCGCAGCAGCTCGACTACCGCCCGCTCGTATCCGCCGGTCTGGCCGTCGATTATGCCCTGCGCCTGCGTGTAGGTCAGCCGCTTGACGGATGAGATCACGCTCCGGGCGAATCGCGTCGAGCGGACGTTGCCCTCGCGGTCGTAGGTGATGAACGCCGACAGGCAGTACCGCCTCTGGCCCTCCTGGAGCGAGCAGACGCCGTTGGACAGCACCTCCGGCAGCATCGGCACGACCCGGCGGGGGAAGTAGACGCTTGTGGAGCGGCGGCGCGATTCCTCGTCGAGCGCCGTGCCCTCGCGGACGAAGTGCGAAACGTCGGCGATGTGTACGCCCAGCTCGGACGTGCCGTCGCGGTTGGCGCGAAGCGAGATTGCGTCGTCGAAGTCGCGGGCGTCGGGCGGGTCGATGGTGATGATCGTCTGGCCTGTCAGGTCCACGCGTCCGTCCATCGCACGGCCGTCGAATGCCGCGATGGACGCCCGCGCATCCGCCATCGCCTTCTCGGAGAATTGGTCCTCCAGGCCGTGCGCGCGGATCACCGCGAGCGTCTCGACGGCAAGCTCGCCCTGCTCGCCCAACCGCTCGACGATCACGCCCGTCGGCAGTTCGCCCGGCACACGGCCGTACTGCACGATCTCCGCGACGACCTTGGAGCCGGGCTTGGGGCCGGCCGTGCCGATGTCGCGGACGACGATGGGCGTGGTCATCTGCGCGCCGTCGGGCATGACGAACCACGCGCCGCGGGCGTGCTGGAGCGTGCCTACGTAGCGGTTCTGCCCGCGCTGGAGCACCTCGACGATCCGGCCGGTGTAGACCGACCGGCCATCCCGCTTGCCGCGGCTGGTGACGCGGGCCACGACCAGGTCGCCGGCTATCGCCCCGCCCTGCTCGCCCGCCGGGATGTAGAGGTCCCCGTGCGCGTTGGGCGACTGCGGCACCACGAAGCCGAACCCGCGCGGGTTGGGCCGGTAGAAACCCGTCACCTTGCCGGGCAGCTCCGGCAGCATCAGCGCGTCCTTGGCGCCCATGATGATGCGCCCGGAGTCGCGTAGCTGCTTGACCGCCAGGCGAAACGTGCCGTAGTCCTCCTCGGCCACGCCCATCACGCGGGCGAGCTGGCGCGGCTTGAGCGGCTGGTACTGGCGGTCGGCCAGGTACTTCATGATGGCTTCGGCGTATCGCTGGGGCATAGCGTGGTCTTCCTTTGGCTGAAAGCTTACAGTCGCCTCCTCCTCCCGCCAGCCAAATACTTGATGACAAGCGGGAAAAGAGCCGTAAACTTATGTCGCCGGTTGACGACCCGCCTCTTCTAGCGGCGCGTGAAGGTGAGACGATGATTGGCTTGATAGAAGCGTTGAACTACCGATGCTTGAGGCATGTCCGCCGTCCGCTAGACCGCTTCCACGTGCTGGTGGGCCCCAACGCCAGCGGGAAGACGACCTTTCTGGACACCGTGAGTTTCCTGGGGCGACTCGTGTCCGACGGCATTGACGCTGCCGTGCTTGACAGGACATCCAACTTTCAGGATCTGGTCTGGCGAAGGTCAGGGAATTCCTTTGAACTGGCTGTGGAAGCGCAGATTCCCGAGGATATGGCGGCCAAGTTGCCGGAGGCCAAGTTCGACACGATACGCTACGAGATATCCATCGGTATTGATGCGTCTACCACCGAGACATCCATTCTTGCCGAACGGGTAGTGCTAAAGAAGGCCCTGCCTGAGAACCAGGTTGACAGGACGTTGTTTCCGAATGAGATGCCTTCTCCTGAAACGATCCTTTGCCGCCCTGGAGCGACGGGGACCAAGACGGTTGTGAACAAGGTTTCCGGGGGCAATGACAACTTCTATTCCGAGGTATACGAGGGCACGGGAAAAGGCTGGATGCCGGCGTTTCGGCTCGGGCCCCGCAAGTCCGCGCTGGCAAACCTGCCTGAAGACGAGAGCAGGTTTCCTGTCAGCACGTGGCTGAAGAGGCTTCTTTGTGATGGCGTGCAGCAAATTGTCCTGAACAGCCTGTTGATACGGAAGGCCAGCCCGCCAGGTCAAGTCCGGGGCTTCAAGCCCGATGGGTCGAACTTGCCGTGGGTGATTGACAGCCTGGAGAAGCGAGACCCGGATAGGTTCCGAGATTGGATAGGGCATCTTCAGACAGCGCTGCCCGACCTCGAGAACATTCGCACAGTGGAACGCGAGGACGACAAGCACCGATATTTGACAATCTGCTATCGTGGCGGATTGGAGGTGCCTTCCTGGGTTGCCTCCGACGGGACACTCAGGCTGCTGGCGCTGACACTCTTGGCCTACCTGCCAGACTTTCGTGGAGTCTATCTCATTGAAGAGCCGGAGAACGGGATTCACCCAAGGGCCGTCGAGGCCATGTTCCAGTCGCTGTCCTCGGTCTATGACGCGCAGATCCTGCTCGCCACTCATTCGCCGGTCATCCTGAGCGTCGTCGATCTGGACAAGGTGCTCTGTTTCGCCAAGACCGATGCAGGCGCCACTGATATCGTCCTGGGCTCGGAACACCCGGCCCTCAGGGACTGGCGGGGCGAGACGAGCCTTGGGGTTCTCTTCGCGGGAGGGGTCCTAGGATGACCGGCCCTTCCATGCGCAAGGACGTTGTCTTTCTGGTCGCCGACAGCACGATGGAATTCACCATCAAAGGCCTTCTCGATCGCCGAGAGTCGCTCGGCGTGAGGGCGCTCCAAACCAAAATCTACACTCATCCCGGGCATGACCCAGGATGTCTGCGCGAGGCGGCAGACTTCCTTAGGCCCTTTGCTGGCGATTACGTCCATGCGGTGGTCCTGTTCGACCGCGAAGGCTGCGGGCAGGAGGACATTCCCTGCGAGAAGCTTGAGGCCCTGTGCGAATCGAGGCTTTCCTCCACGGGGTGGCAGGACCGTGCCGCCGCGGTGGTTATCGACCCCGAGCTGGAGGTCTGGGCATGGAGCGATTCGCCGCATGTAGATTCAGCCCTTGGGTGGGCCGGCCGGACGCCTAAGCTGAGGGAATGGCTGGTGCAGGAGGGTTTTCATCTTGGCGTGAGGGGCAAGCCAGAAAAGCCCAAGGAGGCCCTACATAACGCCCTCAGAGTGGCAAGGCGCCCAATCTCATCGTCCATCTATCGAGAGCTGGCGAGCACGGTTGGATTTGAGCGATGCCAGGACAGGGCCTTCTTGCGATTCAGGCAGATATTGCGAAAATGGTTCCCCGCGGCCTAGCCCTGAACGGCCCATCGTGTGGCAAGAAGCTGAAGGAGAAGTGGAATGAACGAAATCATCGAACTGGCAGGCAAGCTGGGCAAGGCAATCGCGTCCTCGCCGCAGGCGACGGCCATGCGCGCGGCCCGCAAGGCGCTGGACGCCGAGGCCTCCGTCGTGCAGACGCTCAAGGACTACCAGGCGCAGGAAGACAAGATCGCCCAGCTCCAGCACGACAACAAGCCCATCGAGGTCGACGACAAGCACAAGCTCCAGGACCTGCACGACAAGCTCATCGCCTCGGACGTGTTCAAGAAGTTCACGGCCGCCCAGGTCGATTACGTGGACCTGCTGCGCCAGGTCAACTCCGCGATGCGGCAGCAGCTCGCGGAGACGGAGGCGGAGTAGAGACGACTGTAGATAGTAGGTTGTAGATTGCTGACCAAGCCGGCTGCTCCCCAAGTCCGTCCTTCCAATCCGCAATCTGCAATCTACAATCTGCGATCGTAAACGGCAGAACAGACAACCAAGCCGCCAAAGGAGAATCAATGGCCACTGAATTGCGTTGGGGCATCATCGGCACGGGGAACATCGCGCGGAAGTTCGCATCCGCCCTGCCCAAGTCGAAGACCGGCAAGCTGACGGCCGTCGGCAGCCGGACGCTGGAGAAGGCGCAGAAGTTCGCCTCCGAGCTGAACATCCCCAAGGCCCACGGCAGCTACGAGGCCCTTCTGGCCGACGGCGACGTGCAGGCCGTCTACGTCTCCACGCCGCACCCGCAGCACGCCCAGTGGGCCATCAAGGCCGCCCGCGCCGGCAAGCACGTGCTGTGCGAGAAGCCCATCGGCGTCAACCATGCACAGGCGATGGCGATCATCGAGGCCGCCAAGGCCGCCGGCGTGATGCTCATGGAGGCGTACATGTACCGCACGCACCCGCAGACGGCCAAGCTGATCGAGCTGGTCCGCAACAAGGCCGTCGGCGACGTGCGGGTCATCAAGGCGTCCTTCAGTTTCCACGCCGGGTTCAATCCTGAGAGCCGCCTGTTCAAGAACGACCTGGCCGGCGGGGGCATACTCGATGTCGGCGGCTATCCGGTCTCGATGGCGCGGCTCCTGGCCGGCGTGGCCACCGGCGGAACCATCGCCGAGCCGATCGAGGTCAAGGGCGTCGGCCACCTGGGCCAGACGGGCATCGACGAGTGGACGCTCGCCGTCATGAAGTTCCCCGGCGACATCCTGGCCTCGGTAGGCACGGGCGTGGCCCTCACGCAGGAGAACAACGTCCAGGTCTTCGGCACGCAGGGCAGCATCACGGTCCCCTGGCCGTGGATACCGGCCCGCGAAGGCGGCGAGGTGAAGATCATCGTCGCCAAGTCCGGCCAGCCGGTTGAGGAAATCCCCATCAAGACGGACGATTGGCTCTACGCGCTGGAGGCCGACGCATTCGCGGCCGGCGTCGAGAACCGCCAGGCGTCCTTCCCCGCGATGACCTGGGACGACACGCTGGGCAACGCCAAGGCCCTCGACGCCTGGCGCGAGTCCATCGGCCTGGCATACGAGATGGAGAAGCCCGGCAACGTCGCCACGATCACCGGCGAGCCGCTGGTTGTCGCCCAGCCGACGAAGATGAAGTACGGCAAGGTCCCCGGCCTGGAGAAGAAGGTCTCGCGCCTGGTCATGGGCGCTGACAACATGTTGCAGGCCCCGCGGGCGGCCGTGATGTTCGACGACTTCTTCGCCCGCGGCGGCAACTGCTTCGACACCGCATACATCTACGGCGGCGGCCGGAGCGAGCAGGTCCTCGGCGCGTGGGTCAAGAGCCGCGGCGTCCGCAGCGACGTGGTCATCCTCGACAAGGGCGCACATACGCCCTTCTGCACGCCCGATGCCATCATCAGCCAGCACAAGGAGAGCCTCCAGCGGATGCAGACGGACTACGTGGACATCTACATGATGCACCGCGACAACCTGGCGGTGCCGGTGGGCGAGTTCGTCGAGGCGATGAACCAGCTCGTCAAGGCCGGCACGGTGAAGGTCTTCGGCGTGTCCAACTGGACGCTCGACCGCGTCAAGCGGGCCAACGACTACGCCAAGCGCAAGGGCCTTCAGGCGATCGCGGCCGTCAGCAACAACCTCAGCCTGGCCGAGATGATCGACGCCGTCTGGGCCGGCTGCCTGCACAACTCCGACAAGAAGTCGCGCGAGTGGTTCAAGCGGACGCAGACGGCCATGATGCCCTGGTCGAGCCAGGCACGCGGCTTCTTCACCGACCGCGCCGGGCGCGACAAGCTGGACGACAAGGAGCTTTCCCGCTGCTGGTACAGCCCGGAGAACTTCCGCCGCCGCGACCGGGCGTACGACCTGGCCGCCCGCAAGGGCGTCGAGCCGGTGGCGATCGCCCTGGCCTGGGTGCTGAACCAGCCGTTCCCGACCTTCCCGCTGATAGGGCCGCGAATACTCAGCGAGACAAGCTCATCCTTCGCCGCACTGGACATCGAGCTGAGCCCCAAGGAAATGAAGTGGCTCAACCTGGAGATCTGACCCCGCCCGCGATGGAATCAGAAACCTCTTGACCTTCGGCCGCCGCGCGGTACACTAACCATCGGCGCGGAAGGCCATTAGCGCTGCGCACGCCGCACTCCCTATCTGTTTGAGTGAAGACGCGAGTCAGCCGTCCGGGGCTGCTGCCGGAGGCCGGCCGGACCGACCCTCATCCGGCGCAAGAAAAGGAGATTCGTAATGGGAAAACTGTCGCTTTCCTGTGCCGTTGTGTGCATGGCCTGCGCGCAGGCGATGGCCGGGCCTAACTACACATGGGTCGGAGGGGCCGATTCCACGGCCGGCTGGTCGACGGCCGCCAACTGGTCGCCGGGCTACGTGCCTGACGCCGGCAGCGACGTGACTTTCGACTCCAGCGCCACCACCAGCTTCGTCTGGGACGACAGGGCCCGCACGATCGGGACGCTAACGTACAACTCCGCCAGCGACTTCACCGTCGCCGGCACCAACAGCACCGTCCTGACGATCAACTCCGGCGTCACGACCCTCGCCGGCAGCGGCACCGTCGCCATCCAGCCCGTTGTGAAGCTGGGCGGCGACAATGTCTGGAACGTGGCGGAGGGAACGAACCTGGTATTCGCCTCCACCCAGTACTATGGCTCCGGCTACGGCGCCAACCAGATGAACGGGCGCAACATCGTCAAGACCGGCGGGGGAACGGTTACGGTCGCCGGCGGCTTCGTCGGCACATCGGCCCAGGGCTCGCTGACGGTCTCCGACGGGACGTTCTACAACGCCTGGGCGGGGTTCTTCTCCGACCTCACAGGCAGCGGCACCTTCAAGTGGTACTACACGCAGACCGTGCAGTTGAGCCACAGTTCAGGATATGTGGGAATGCTCCAGGGACCTACGAACTACGGCATCACCATCTACATGACCGATCCCAGCGTGACGTATACACTCGCCGGCAACTGCATCGTGAGCTCCGGGTAAAACGCGCCGATCCACCCCTACGGCGGCCAACTCGTCCTTAGTCACACCGACAACAATATCGCTCGCATGCCGGCAGGGGCCGCGACCTACTGGTGGGCCAGCCAGGGCGGAGGCTTCACCTTGCTGGGCAACGATTTCGCGGATTCAACCGAGAGCGTGGCCACGGTCGGCATGTACAACGACCTGGGACTGAACAACATCATCGTGAACCATGGCGCCGACCACTATGCATCGCTGAACGTGCTAACCTTCTCCAACTGGTCCGGGTACATAGGCGGAATGTGGAACATAAGCGGCCTGGACCTTAACGCCTCCGGCACCACGGCCTACAGCATCGTAAGGGCCTCCAGCGGCTCGAATACCAACGGCATCTACGGCGGGAACATACGCATAGGCCAGGATTTCACCACCCTGGCCACCGTGAATGGCAACACCAAGTGTATCACCCAGTTGTCCTCGACGACCGGGCGGTTCAACGACATCCCCACGGCCGCCACTACAGCCAACGTCCTGATCGACGCCTCCAGCCCCGCGCAGACCCTGACGGTTTCCACCACGATCAACTCACTGAAGATCGACGGCGCCTACGGCCTGGACCTGGGCGGCACAAACCTCCAGATCACAAGCGGCGGCCTCATCCAGAGCGGCCTTGCCAACACCAGCACCGCCGCGGGCGGCTCGGGCGGCATCTACAACGGGACAATCACGGTCGGCGCGAATGGCGCGGCCTCGTGCCTTTTCCTCTCGACCTACAGCGATCTGTATATCGGCGCGAATGTGCAAGTCTTCAACACCAGCTCCATCAAGAACACGGGAATAGCCAAGAGCGGCACGGGGACGCTTGTGCTTGCCGGACACCTGAGTGTCACAGGCACTGTTGGCGTTACTCAGATCTATTGGTACGAGGGCGGTCTGGACATTGAGACCAACGACAACCTCACACTCCCCGCCCGCACCACTGGCAGCGGCCAGATCATCATGGGCGGAACCGGCCTCGTCACCATGTCCGGCGACGCCAGGATTCCGAATACCTACAGCGGAGGCACCTGGATCAAGAGCGGAACTATTGCGCTGACCATTCCCAACCAATACAACAGCCTGGCCACGCTGGGCAGCGGGGCCGTGCGCGTCGATGTCGGCGGATGCCTGTGGATCCAGGGGGACCAGGCCGGCTACCAGGCGAATGCCTATGTACTAAGTAACGTGACCTACGCCAACGACTTCACCGGCAACGGCGTCATCCGAGTGAACACCGCCCAGTCCGGCACGGGCACCAGGAAGACGCTCTACGCGCTTGGCAGCGCGATCTCGCCGGGCTCGGCCGGCGCGGCCGGCGCAGGAGTGCTGACCATCAACGGCAACCTCAGTATGCTGGCCAGCGGCACGCGATACCCAAGCCTGGCCGTGGATGCCCTTCACGGCACAGGCACGGCCTCGCAGCCGATCCCCGGAACCGACTACGACCAGCTTGCCGTCTTGGGCAACGTGACCAACCTCGCCAACGCCGACCTGGCCGTCAACATCGCCGCAAAGAAGAACTTCCTGGGCAACGTGCTGACGGTCCTGAGCACCGGCAACAACCTGACGGGCCAGGCCCTGCACGGCGTCAGCTTCAACGGCACCGGCTTCGCCGATATCACGGTCGGCGGCACCGTCACCAGCGGGCCCGGCACCGTCGCGCTGGGCTGGGTGACGCTGTCGAACGTCAGCTACCCCGGCGACGCCAACCGCGACGGCATCACCGACATGAGCGACTACATCATC